>MGTZ01000001.1:0-7223 GCA_001799715.1 Elusimicrobia bacterium GWB2_63_16
ATATTTCAACCCGATAAGCCTGCGGGTTGTACCAATTGCGGACCAGCCGCTTATATATACGTTGCCGGCCGTATCCAGGCCTATGCCGCCTTCGGCCCACACTACCGAGCCCGGCTCACCGCAGGCTGCGCTGGAAATGAAATTCAGGTCGCTGTCGAGCATTAAAATTATGCCGCCGCCCGTTACCGCGTATAGCCGGCTCAGCTCTTTATTGAATACCACACCAAAGATTACGTCGTCGACCGCATATGTTTTGACCTGGTTGCCTGCTGGGTCATATTTTATTATTTTCCCGGCGGGGTATTCGTAGATCCCAGCATACACGTTATCCGCGTCGTCCACGGCTATGCTGCCTGGCATATCCACGTAATTGCCGGTGTCGGTATACGGCGCGCTCCATAGTTTATTGCCGACCGCGTCAAGCCGGGCAATACCTTCCCAGGCACCGGCCACGTAGAAACCGCCGTCCGTGGTTTGTTTAACGTCTATTATCCACAAATCATCCATGGCGAACGGCTTTATGCCGAAAGCGGGGTCCAGTGGGGGAGCCTGTTCCTGGGCGAAAGCGGGTAGAACGCCGCAAAGAAGCAAAAGCCAGGAAAAGATAATCTTGTTCATCGTCAGAATCCGGCCCCCAGGCTTAGCCTGTGCGCCTTGCCTATATCGCCGAACGGCGTCACGGCGTAGTCGAGACTGAAACCCCTCAGTTTCAGGCCGAAGCCGGCCTTGAACCCGCCGGCATCAGCTATTCCGGTGACGCTTGTGGCGGCACTGGCCAGATACCCGGCGCGCAAGAAAAGACTGTTGACCACGGCGTATTCGCTACCGACACTGAAAACGGTCTTCTTCTCGTTCACCTGCCTGCTTAGGTCCACCGAGAACAGTACATTGTCCAAGAGCATATAGCCTGCGCCGGCGCTGGCGGTCAGCGGCAGGGCGGAGCCTTCATCCAGGAATTTCATCTTAGGCCCGAGATTCTGCACCGCAAACCCGAGGCCAAGGCCTTTCACCGGAGTTCTATACTGGCAGCCCGCGTCCACAGCCCAGCCATTGGCTGTCTCGCCGGCTATGCGGCTGGTTATATATTTGAAGTTGAGCCCCACGCCGGACCGGGAGGTGACCGGCCGCGCGTAGGCCAGGTTTATGGCAGTGTCGGAAGCCTGGAAGGAGCCGGTGGCCTCGCGGTTGGCGGCGCGGCCCTCGATGGCGGTCTGACCGAGATAGTTTACGCCAAGGCCGATGTTGCCTATGGCCGCGGGCCGCGAATAACCAAGGAAATTATAGCTGACGCCTTCCACCAGTTCGGCGCGGGTGAACCCGGCTTCGCTTCTTTTGAGGTTAGCGAGGCCAGCCGGGTTATAGGAAATAGCATTTATTTCGCCGGAGACGGCCGTATACGCACCGCCAAGGCCGGTTGCCCGCGCGCCCGAGCCGAGCTTGAGGAAAGAAGCGGTAGTCCCGCCGGCAAAAACAACAGCGGGGGTTACAAGAAGAACGGCCGCGGCCAGCAGACGCTTGTTTTTCATTTGATCACCGCGCAGCGCCCGGTTTTCTTCAGGGTTTTATCTCCCCGTCTGGCCGTCATACTGAAGATGTAGACGCCGCTACCGACGTTCCCTACGTTCCAGGGGTATTCATAGGCATACTGCGGCCCCTGGCCGTCGTCTATCAGTTGCGGCTGGCCGGCCAGTATCTTTTCGTGGACTATGTCCCCGGCGGTATTATATAGCCGCAACTCTACTTTGTCGGCCAGGCCGGTTTCTATATGAAAAGTGGGATTGGTTCTCTTGGCCGGGTTGGGAAAACAGTAGACTTCGCCCAGGCTGAAACCGGGGTCCGCAGCGGCGGGGACCGCGGAAACGCTGGCGGCCCTGACAACGGACGGCCTGGACAAGGCGCGCTTGCCGGCCGCTCGCTTGGCACGGCCGCGAAATTGCTCCGCGCGTTCTTTTCTATCTATGGAATGTTTTAACGTCTGCTTGTAGTTCTCGGGAATTGAGGTGGAATTATAAAGTTCGTAGAGTTTGCTGGCTCTTTTGTCGGCGGCAAATGAGACATTGTGTAAAAAGATAACCGGCAGAAATATAGCAGCGGAGATACCGGCGATATTTTTCATGTATTGGCCCCAAACCACAAAGCCAATGTTATGATTAACCTCTCGACCCTGTCAAATTAATACTCTCTTAAGATACGGTCTGTTGGATATAGCTTATTGATCGGCCTTCATCGAACCGAAAAGAGCGGCGCTGAGCGCCGCTCTTTGAACCGCCGCCTCGGGAGTTACTCGCCGCGGTAGGCCTTGGTCATCCTCTCGGGGGAAACCACCGTATAGCCGTTGTCGGAGAGCCACTGCACGAGGCGCTTGGAGGCCAGGCGGCTCTGGTCGTGGATGTCGTGCATCAGCACTATGCCTTTGCCGCGCTGTTTTATCAGAGCTATGGTCTTCTCGAAAAGTTCGTCCGGGTTCTTGGTGGACCAGTCCAGCGTGTCTATGGTCCAACCCACCGGCACGAGGTTGAGTTCGGAATCCAGCGCCAGGAGCGCGTCGGGGGTGATGATGCCGTAGGGCGGGCGGAAGAAAACGGGCTTGCGGCCGGCGGCGGCGGTGATGGAGGATTTCACGCCGCCGAGCTGCTCCACGATCTGGCCGGTGGTCATATTGGTAAAAGGCTTGCCGCTCTCGGTGGCGTGCCAGTAGCCGTGCACTGCTATCTCGTGGCCGTCGGCGGCGGCTTTGGCCACCCGGGTCTTGCCGGCGGCGCCCATTTTGGAACCCAGCACGAAGAACACCGAAGGGGCGTTGCCCTCCTTCATGGCGGCGGAGACTTCCTCGGTCAGCGGGCCGGGGCCGTCGTCGAAAGTGAGTATCACCTCGCCCTTCTTCAGGAACGAGTCGGACTGCACCAGGAAGGGCACGTTGTTCTTGACGTAGTTGATCTTGCAGTAGCCGTCCTTGATGGGCACGCTGCGGGTCTCGCGGGCGGCGGCGGGGCCGTGGAAGCCGAAAACGTCGTTAAGCTCGGAGGAGATGCGGAAAGAGACCTGGGCGCGCGTCCTCGTAGCGCCGCTAAAGGGCCTGCCCGTCGCGGCCTCTAGGGCGCGACCGATGGCTTCCACCCTGGCGCGCAGGTACTGGCCGGCCGCGGCGGCCTCGAGGTACTGGGGGCTGCCCTGCGGGGAAACGAAAACTATGTCCGAGTAGAATTTAAGCGCCGAGTAAGCTTCGTCGTAATCTATCACCAGGCTGATGGTGTCCAAGTCGGCGGGGCTGGCCGCGGGCACCTCTACGGAGGCCGGGGCCGCGGGCAGCCGCAGCTCTTGCGCGGCGGCGCCGGAGAAGGGAAGTACCGAGAGAAGGGAGGCGAAGAATACCGAGGTTTTGGACATTAGTTTCTCCTGTATATATATTATGGGAGATATACGGGAGACGCATAAGAGTCCAAAGGCCCTAAAACGGTCGTTTTAGGGCCCAGGCCGGGTAGGACTAAAGTCTAAAGGTCAGGCGCCGCCGGTAATGAAATACCAGATCAGCAGCGCTATGATGAGGGACAGCACTTTTATCTGCCAGTTGCGGGTAAAAAGTTCGGGGATATTCATGGTCAGGCCTGGGGCGGCGGCGTCTGGGGCTGCGGCGCCGCGCCGGCGGGCGCGGGCTCGGGCCGGGCCGACTTGCGCAGCAGCGTCTTCTCGGCCTTGGAGCGGTAGAGCTGGTAGAGCATGGCCTCGAGGTCCTTGGGGTCCACGCGCTGCTGCAGCTTGCCGTTGCGGGCCACGGAGAGCGTGCCGGTCTCCTCGGAGACGATGACGATTATCGCGTCGGCGGCCTCGCTGAGGCCCAGCGCGGCGCGGTGGCGCATGCCGAGGATCTTGGACAGCTCCTGCTGCTCGGTGAGCGGCAGGATACAGCCGGCGGCCACCAGGCGGTTATTGGCTATCACGGCGGCGCCGTCGTGCAGCATGGTGTTGTCGTGGAAGACGGTCAGCAGCATCTCCTTGGAGACCTCGCCGTTGATGCGCACGCCGCTCTCCACGATGTCGCGCAGGGCCATGTCCTGCTCGAGCACTATCAGCATGCCCATCTTCTCGCCCATCGCGGTGCGCACGGCCTCCATCATCTCGCCGATAAAGCGGTACTCGGCCGACACCATCACCCGGCCCAGCGGGTTGGAGCCGATGTTGGCCAGGGCGAAGCGGATCTCGGGCTGGAACACGACGATCAGGAGGAACATACCGGCCAGCCAGAACTGCTGCATCAGCCAGACGGTGGCCTCGAGGTGCAGGTACTTGGCCACGGCCGTGATGACGGCCAGGATGAAGACGCCCCAGATGACCTGCATGGCGCGGGTGCCCTTGAGCAGGAGTATCAGGCGGTATACGATGTAGTATACCGCCGCGATATCCGCCAGGTTTTTCAAATATTGCAGGTACAAAGTCCCCCCGTCAGGCTCAGGCCGCTTTTACCGCGGCCTTTGCCGCGGCGATAATAGAATCTATCTCCGGCGCGTCCACCACCTCGTTCTCTATCAGGCGGGCCGCGATGGCGTCGAGCGCCCTGCGGTTGCCGGTCAGCGCGGCCTTGGCTTTCATGTAGGCGTCGCTGACGATGCGCTTGATCTCCTCGTCCACTATGCGGGCGGTCTCGTTGGAGTAGCCGGCCTGGCGCACGATGTCGCGGCCGAGGAACACTTCGGAATCTTCCTTCTTGAGCGACAGCTGGCCGATCTTCTCGCTCATGCCGAACTCGAGCACCATCTTGTGCGCGTAGGCCGACACCTTGGCCAGGTCGTCGTGGGCGCCGGTGGTGATCTCGCCGATGGCTATCTCCTCTGCGGCGCGGCCGCCCAGCAGCACGCAGAGGCGGTTGAGGATCTCGGTCTTGGAGGTCAGGTACTTGTCCTCCAGCGGCATCTGCAGGGTGTAGCCCAGCGCCGGGCCGCGCGGGATGATGGTGACCTTGTGCACCGGGTCGCAGCCGGGCAGGACTTTGGCCACCAGCGTGTGGCCGGCCTCGTGGTAGGCTACCACGCGCTTCTCGCTCTCGGAAATGATGCGGGACTTGCGCTGCGGGCCGGCGATGTTCTTCTCTATCGCTTCCTCGAGGTCCTTGAGGTCCACGGACTTCTGGCCCTTCTTGGCGGCCACGATGGCGGCCTCGTTGACGATGTTGGCCAGGTCCGCGCCGGTGAAGCCGGGGGTGTGGCGGGCTATCACGCCCAGGTCGGTGTTCTCTGTCAGCTTGATCTTCTTGGCGTGCACGGCGAGGATCTCCAGGCGGCCCTTGATGTCGGGTACCGGCACGTTGATGCGGCGGTCGAAGCGGCCGGGGCGCAGCAGGGCGGTATCCAGCACGTCGGGGCGGTTGGTGGCGCCGATGAGGATGATGCCCTCCTTGGACTCGAAGCCGTCCAGTTCGACGAGCATCTGGTTCAGCGTCTGCTCGCGCTCGTCGTGGCCGCCGCCGATGCCGGCGAAGCGGCTGCGCCCCACGGCGTCGAGCTCGTCGAGGAAAATGATGGCCGGGGCCGATTTCTTGGCGCGCTCGAAGAGGTCGCGCACGCGGCTGGCGCCCACGCCCACGAACATCTCCACGAACTCGGAGCCGGAGGAGGTGAAGAAGGGCACGCCCGCCTCGCCCGCCACCGCGCGGGCCAGCAGCGTCTTGCCGGTGCCGGGAGGGCCGTACAACAGCACGCCCTTGGGCAGCTCGCCGCCCAGGACCTGGTACTTCTTGGGGTCCTTGAGGTAATCGACTATGTCCTTGAGCTCTTCCTTGGTCTCATCGCAGCCGGCCACGTCCTTGAACAGCACCTTCTGCTTCTTGAGGTCCTGCTGCTTGGCCTTGGACTTACCGAAGGACATCGCCTGCTTGCCGCCGGCCTGCGCCTGGCGGAAGAACAGGAACCACCACAGGAAGATGAACATCGCTATCCAGCCCAGGTTGAGCAGCAGCGTGGCTATCCAGCCGCGGTCGGCCTCGGCGGCGAAATCGGTGACGCCCGCGGCCTCCATGTCCTCGATGAGCCTGGCGTCGGCCATGGGCACGGTCTTGAAGACCACCTTCTTGTCGCCCTCTTTGAGCTCGCCGCGGATCTGGTCCTGGCGCACGGACACCTTGGTGATGGCCTTGTCGCGCAGCTTGGCCTTGAATTCGGAGTAGGGGATCTGGCGCTCGCGCTCCACGCCCTTCATGCTCTGGTACACGGCCACGAACAGCGTGAAAGCGAGGAACCAGAAAAGTAACTGCCTTAAATTCTTTTTCAGCGGCATGTCTTGTTTCCTTCTATGGCGGCTTCGCTGAGCACGCCTATATACGGCAGGTTGCGGTAGATCCCGTTATAGTCCAGCCCGTAACCGACAACGAACTTGTCCGGGATCTGGAAGCCTGTATATTTTATCGGCACCTGGGCGCGGCGCCGGCTGGGCTTGTCGAGCAGCGTGCAGATCTCCACCGAGCGGGGCCGGCGGGTCTTGAGGTTCTGCAGCATGTACTCCATCGTCAGGCCCGAGTCCACGATGTCCTCCACCACGATGACGTCGCAGTCCTCTATGCTCTCCTTGAGGTCGAGCAGGATGCGCACCACGCCGGTGGAATGCTGGCCGGAGTAGGACGAGAGCATCATGAAATCCATGCGCGTGTCCAGCGTGACGCTTTTGGCCAGGTCGGACATGAACAGCAGGCAGCCCTTCAGCACCCCCACCAGCGTGACCGTGCGGCCGGCGTAATCGGCGGAAATACGGGCGCCCAGCGCTTTGACGCCGGCGTCCAATTGCTCCGCTGTCAGCAGGACTTCCCGCAGGTCCTTATGCATACCTATATTTTAGGTTTTTTAGGCGCGTTTGCCTATGGAAAAAGCGGGAGCCGGGGCGGCTTGCCCCGGCTCCGCTCCGGCCCCCGGGGCTTACTTCTGCAGGCTGAGGCCGGCCGGGACGCCGGCGGGGGTGCCGAGCTGCGCGTAGAAGAAGTTGTTGGCCACGCTGCCCATGAAGCTGGGCTTGCCGTCCAGATCGGCCGCGCTCTTGACCTTGCGGGACTTCTGCAGGTCCTTGGCGAAGGCCGCGTCCAGCTGGGCCACGGAAGCGCGGTCGAGGATGTTCACGTTGACCTCGGTGTCGTAGCGCTCGCCGCGGGGGTGCAGGTTATAGGAGCCGATGTCGGCGAACTCGCCGTCCACGGTCATGAACTTGGAGTGCAGCGTGTCGCCGGGGGAGCGCCAGCCGTTATA
>MGTZ01000001.1:7233-26995 GCA_001799715.1 Elusimicrobia bacterium GWB2_63_16
CACGCCCTCGGGATCGATGCTCTCTTTGGAGTTGGTAAGGATGTTCACTTCCACGCCGCGGGCGCGGGCGTCGAGCACGGCCTGGGTCACCACGGGCAGGGAGACGAAGTAGGCGTTCTCTATGTTGATGTTCCTGGTGGCGGCGTACATGGCCTTTATGATGCTGACCAGGATCGGGGAGCTCTGGGGCGGGTTCTGCATCACCACGGCCACGCGGGCGCTGCCGCCCTCGTAGGGCAGGCCGGCGGTATTGCGGGCGTCTATGGTCTTTAAGCCTTTCTTGGCGGCGTACCTGTTCCACTCGCCGGCCAGCAGCCGCTTGGCGTCGAGCACGGCCGGGCCGGAGAAGACCACGTCGGTGTCGCGCCACAGGATGCTGCCGCCCTTATGGGAGTAGACGTCGCCGAAATTCTGACCGCCGGCCACCGCGTACTGGTCGTCGGCGATCAGCACCTTCACGTGCCAGATGTCGTTGGAGCGGGACTCCTGCACCTTGAGCACCTCGATGCCGGCCTTCTGCATCATCGCCACGACCTTCTTGCCGTGGCCGACGTTGACCTTGCTGTCGACCATGACCTTCACGTCCACGCCCTCGCGCTTCTTGGCGACCAGCATCTGCGCGGCCTGGTAGCCGGTGGTGTCGTCGTAGAAGGCCCAGCTGGAGATCAGCAGGCTCTTCTTGGCGCTGCGGATCAGGGCGTCTTTGACTTCGAAAGAGGCGGGGCCGTTGATCAGGAAGCGGGCCGAGTTGCCGGAGGTGAAGCGGGCACCGGTGGCCTGCTCGTACTCGGCGATGAAGCCGGGGTCGGTGAACAGCGAGGGCTGGCCGGCCTGGCGGGAGGGATAGGCGCGGGACTTGGCGGCCGCCATCACGCGGTCGGAGATGGCTTCAAAAGCGGGGGTGCCGGTCCACGGCGCGTTGTCCGTGATCTGCGCGCCCAGCGCGTACCAGAGGGTGACCGCGGTGCCGGAGTAGGACACCGGCTCGGCGCCGGAGAATTCCTGGGGCACGGCTACCGGCTGCGCGTTAGGCTGGGGTATCGGCGAAGCCTTCAGGCCGTCCACGTTCACGCCGAGGGCGGAAACGGAAGCGCCGTAATTCTCGAGTATGGCCGACTGCCTGGAGGTCTGAGCCGATACGAAACCGGGGAGTATCACGCAAGAGACCAGGGCTGCGAGGGCGAGTTTTTTGTGGGTCATGGTTATAGTATACGGCCCGGTTCGGCATTTCGTAAGGGCCGTAAAGGCCCGGAAGGCAAAGAAAAGGGCCCAGAGAAATCTGGGCCCTTTGGGCTAACCTCGTTATGTACCCGCGCGCGCGAAAGATACTACGCTTTTATAATATAAATATTTATATCATAGGATTAGTCCAAATCCAGCGGGTTTATAGGTTTGGAAGTGTCGCCGGATTCCTCAATGCGCTTCTTCTCGGCGGCGAATTTCTCTTCCAGTTCCTTCTTTTTATCTTCCATGGACCTGCCCGCGTTGTTAAAATAACTGTCCAGGCGGCTCTTGTCGTCCTGTATCTTCTTGAGAGCCTCGCTCATCAGGTCGCCCCCCTCCTTGACCTTCGGTTTCTCCCAGTGCTTGAGCACCTTGCCGGTGCGCCGGTCCACCTCTATGCGCACCTGGCAGCAGGGACATTCCACCAAAAAAGTTCCGTCAGACATAGCTCCTCCTACTTTACGCCCCAAATGGGATGCTGCTGCGGCAGCACCTCCACTTGCTTCAGCCGGGCGGCCGCGTAGCGCCGCGCCTCGGCTACGAATTTTTTTGCCGGGGGTTTAACTCCGCCCGGCCCGGCCGTGGCCGGCTGTATGAAGAACGGCACGGCACTGCTGACGGAGGCCGCCAGCCGCGCCGCCCGCTCCAGCTCGGCCATCTTGGTCTCACCGGTCACCACGACCTTGATGAAAGTTTTCTCCGGCGCCGCGGCCAGGAATTTCTTATGCTCGGCCCACAAACCCGCCCGCCCGGCGGAGGACGGCAGCTTGATGTCCATGGCTATCACGTCCACCAGGTCGGCCACCCGCGCCAGGGCGGCGGGCAGCGTACCATTGGTCTCGAGGTGCAGCCGCAGGCCCGCCCGCCGCAGCAGCGGGGCCAGCGCCAGGATGAAGCGCCAGCGCAAGAGCGGTTCGCCGCCGGTCAGCGACACGTCGCCGGCCTTGCCGGCGCGGGCCAGCTTTATCACGGCGCGGGCCGCCGCGGCCGGCGTCAGGGCGCGGCCGGCGGCGCCGTCGAGCGCGGCCGGCTCGTCGCAGTAGGCGCAGTCCAGGTTGCAGCCGGCGAAGCGCAGGAACACCTGGCGCTGGCCGAGATACAGGCCCTCGCCCTGCAGCGAGCAGAAGATCTCGGCCACCGGGGCGGTGAGCTTTTCCATGGTTTAAAGGGCGGGGTCGGCGAAGCCGGCTTCGGCGAAACCCCTGGCGCGCAGCTTGCAGGAATCGCAGACGCCGCAGGGCTTGCGGCCGCCGCTGTAGCAGCTCCAGGTCAGTTCCAGCGGGGCTTTCAACTTCACGCCGAGGCGGGCTATGCCGGCCTTGCTGAGCCTGATCAGGGGCGTGAGGATCTTTATGGGGCGGCCATTAGCGCCGCGGCGCGTGCCGTAGGCGGCGGCTTTCTGCAGCGCGCGGTAGAATTCAGGGCGGCAGTCCGGGTAGCCGGAATAGTCCACCACGTTCGGGCCCAGCACTATGGCGTCGGCGCCCTCGGCGTCCGCCAGCGAGAAGCCGACGGAAGCGAAGACCAGATTGCGGCCGGGCACGTAGGTGGACGGGATGTCCCCCTTCGCGCCGATCTTCGCCAGCTTCACGTCGGGCAATTTCATTTTTTTATTGACCAGCGAGCAGGAGGCGAACCAGGGGAAAGCCAGTTTTATCTCGTAGAGCCGCACGCCCAGCCTGCGCGCTATGGCGCGGGCGCTCTTATTCTCGCGGTCGTGCCGCTGGCCGTAATCGAAAGAGACCGCGAGGCACTCGTAGCCCTTCTCCAGCGCCCAACACAGCGCGGTCGTGGAATCCAGTCCGCCCGAGAACAGCACCACGGCTTTCTTTTTCATGCGAGGTTCTCCACCAGGCCGGCGCCGGCCTTGAATTTTATGCGGGGCACGGCTTTCATCCAGCCCTTCTTCAGCACCAGCTCCATGTCGCGCCGGCCGGTCTCCGGCCTGAAGGCCAGGAAGTCCAGCACGCGGCCGCTGGCGTGTATCTCGTCGAGGGCGGCCGGGAAGGCGTCGCGGCCCTCCAGCTCCTCCGTCAGGGCGCGCGCGCAGATCATGTCCTCGACGTGCTTCATATCGTAGAACAGGCAGGCGGGCACGATCAGCGTGGGCTTGGGGTTGGCGCGGCAGTAGGCGGCCAGCGCGGGGAAATTGGCGAAGCAGGCCACCAGGATCTCGTCGGCCAGCAGCAGCGAAGCGGCGGCCGGCGAACCGGAATTGGTGACCGACAGCGCCGGGCGGGCCGGGTCCGACCCGTACAGCGCGGTATAGGGCGAGTTGTCGTACTGCTCCACGCCGAGGGCTATCTCCGAGAAGAGGTCGGAGCCGGGCAGCGTCCGGCGGGCCGACAGCGCCATCGCCGGGCTGGGGTACACCCTGACGTCCCGGCGGCCGCTCTCGAGCAGCGCGCAGATGGTGTTGGAGAAGCGGAACAGGTCTATGACTATGCCGCGGCCGCGCCAGACCCGGGCCTCGGCGGGATCCAGCGCTATTTTAACGCTATTTTGCGGTTGGGGTCGAGACGGCGTTGACATATTTTATGGCCAGCCCGCTGAGGTACAGCTCCGGCTCCTCGTAAACCCCCATACGGGGGCCGGAGGCGGCGGAATCGACGGTGAGGATGAGCGCGTCGGCGCCCATCGCGGCGGCCTGTTTGCGGGCCTGGCGCTTCAGGCGCTCCAGCTCGGCCTGGCCTGAAACGGCGCTCACCCGCGGACTGTGGATTATCCCGATGCCGCCCCAGGGCCGGGTGGTCTGGGCGCGCGAGGTGAAGACTTCCACATCGCGCCAGTCGCGCCCGGGGAACCAGGGCCCGACCTGTATGACGTCGAGCCCGGCGGACGCGCAGGCGCAGGCGGCCAGCAGCAGCAGTGCCGCCAGCTTCTTGCTCATCAGGGCTGATCTACTCCGAGGTCCCTGCAGATCTTGCGCACGGTGAAATCCGCTATTTCGTTATGCCGGGTCACCGGGACTTCCTTGTTGGTAACCGGGTTGAGGAAGACCGAGTACTTGCCGCCCTCGCGGTTGAGCACGCAGCCCTTGCTTATGAGATGTCTAACCAGATCCTTGCGTTTCATATATGCCTCGTTACGGGCCGCGCGGAGAGCGCTGGCCCGTAACCTTATTTTAGCAATTCCGGGGGCGGCGGGACAGGGCCGCGGCAACTTATTCAGCGCTGCGGTAGATCCGGTCCAGCAGTTTCCAGGCGGCGCCGGTCTTGCCCAGCGTGACCTGCACGAAGGAGATGGCGCCGTCGTCGGCGCTCTCGAACACGAGGATGGTCCGCCCGCCGTCGTTCATCACGCCTTTGCACTGGCCGTAGGAGGACGGGATGCCGCCCGGCACGGCGGGCTGTTCGTCGGCGTCGGCGGTGGGAACACGGGAGTAATCCGAGTCGGCCCTGTCGTCGATCATCACCACGGACTCTTCCTGGTCCTCGACGGGCTTGGGGGCGGGCTTGGTCGGCTCCGGTTTTTTAGCCGGGGCCGGGGCCTCCGGCGCGGTCTTCCTGGGCGCGGCCTGGGCCGTGACTACCGGCGCGGCGGCGGCCGGCTTGGCCGGCTCGGGCTTGGCCTTGCCGGCCGGCGTTTGGGCGAAGAGCGCCCCCGCCATGACAGTCAGCGCTACGCAGATAAAAGTCTTTTTCATACCCCTTTCCTCCTTAGAACCTCTTGACCGTAACCCTGCCGGTCCTGATCCCGAGCAGCCTTAAGGCGAGCGCCGAGAAGCGCTCCGGCGCGTCGCTCACCGCGAATTCGCTGCGCCCCGCCCGGCCCGGGTTGAGCAGCCCGCGCGCGGCCAGTTCTTCTCTGGCGGCCAGGGCGGCGGCCCGGGCCGAATCCACTATGCGGGTGCGCGGCCCCATCACGCCGGCGATGATCCGCTTGAGCAGCGGGTAATGCGTGCAGCCCAGTATCAGCGCGTCGGCTTTGCCCTTGTGGCGCGACAAGTATTCCCTGGCCACCGTAACGGCCACCGGCTTGGCGCACCAGCCCTCTTCCACCAGCGGCACGAACAGCGGGCAGGCCTGCTGCGTCACCTTTACCCCCCCCGCGGCCAGCGCGCGCGCGTAGGCGCGGCTGTTGACGGTGGCCGTGGTGCCGGTAACGAGTATGCGCCCGCCGCGCGGCACGGCCGCCAGGGCGGCGCGCACGCCGGGCTCTATCACGCCCAGGACCGGCACCGGGGAAACCCTGCGTATCTCCTCGAGGGCCAGCGACGAGGCGGTGTTGCAGGCCACGATGAGCAGCTTGATGCGCTTGGCCAGCAGGTAGGCCGCGATCTCCTTGGAGAAAGCGATGACGGCCTCCGCCGACTTGGTGCCGTAAGGCACGCGCGCCGTGTCGCCGAAATAGATCAGGCGCTCTCCGGGCAGCAGACTCCGCAGCTCTTTAAAGACGGTCAGGCCGCCCAGGCCGGAGTCGAAGATGCCGATGGGTCTTTTCCTGTCGGGCATAACCTACTTCCAGCTCTTCATCTCGGCGAAGCGCATGACGCCGCGGTAGATCGCGTTGGCCACCTTGGCGCGGGTCTTCTTGTCGTTCATGTGCTTCTGGTCCGAGGAATTGGTCATAAAGCCGATCTCCACCAAAATGCCGGGGGCGTAGGTGCCGCGCAGCACGTAGAAGGCGGCCTGCTTGACGCCGCGGTCCACGAACGGCGTGCGCTTCTGCATCTCGCCGCGCACCAGGCCGGCCAGCTTGCTGCCCTCGTTGAGGTACTCGTTGCGGGCCATCGAGTGCAGCAGCATCAGCGCGGGGTCCATCTGCTGCCCCGCCCCGTCCTCGAGGCTGATGACGGAGTTCTCGAAATCGGCCACTTCGGCGGCCCAGGGGTCGGAGGCCTTCTCGGACATGAAGAAGATCTCGAAGCCTTTCTCTCGGCGGTCGCGCGCCGCGTTGGCGTGGATGGAGATGAAGATGTCCGCCTTGGCGGTGTTGGCCATGATGGAGCGGTCGGCCAGCGGCACGAACTCGTCGGTGGAGCGGGTCATCACCACGTCGAAGATATCCTCGCCCCTGAGCAGCTCGTAGAGCTCCTTGGCCACGGCCAGGTTGATCTCCTTCTCCTTGAGGCCGAAAAGTTTCTTGCCGCCGGGGTCCTTGCCGCCGTGGCCGGCGTCTATCACGATCTTCTTTTTACCCGCGCCGAGCTCGGTCTTGTCGGGCAGGCCGGGCGCGGCCGAGGTCTGCTGCGGAGCGGCCGGGGCCTCGGACGGGGCGATCACGGGCACGCCGGCCGCCGGCGCGGCTGCGGGCGGCAGGCCGGACGCGGGCCCGTCTCCGTTTATGCTCTGCGGCACCGGCGCCGCTTCCCGGGTCACGTCTATCACCAGCCGGTCGGGATCGGACAGCCTGAAGACTTCCACCTTGCCGAAATTCTCGTCGGGGTCTATCACCAACCGCGCCGTCCTGTTCTCCTGTATCAGGTCCACGCTCCGCACCACGCCGTCGCCGACGCCGAGCTTCTCCTCGCGCGCGGCCACGCCTTCGAAAATATTGAGCCGGTACTGGTTATTCTCCTTCTGCACCGCCTGCCACTCGAGCGGAGCCTCCATGTAGACCACGATCCGGGTCTTGTCCGGGTGCGTGAAGAAGTTCATCGAGGTGATGTTGACCTCGCGCTGGGAACCGAGCACGCCGGTGGACTTGTTGTACCGCAGGGTAAAGCCGAACGCGTCCGAGAAAATCCGGGAGACGAAAAAGTCGAGCGCCAGGAAGGCCTTGCCGCCGCGCACGATCATCGGGGCCGGGAACTGCTCGTTCACGCCGTTGAGCTGCACGGAATCCGTCCTGAGGAAGAACACCGCCGTCTTGCCCTTTATCTGCAGCATCAGTTTGCCGGACACCGGGTACCAGTAGATCTTGCCGCCTATCAGCTTGGCGGCCTGCTTCGCGTCCAGGTAGGGCGTGCCGTTGAGCGCGTAGGTGCCGATCTTGCCGGAGTAAACCCCGTTCTTCATGTAGGTGACCTGGTCCACGCGGGCGTGGGCCGGGGCGCAGAGCGCCGCGAACAGCAGGAATCCGGATAAAAGTTTTAACATGGTCGCTTCTCCAAAAATAGTATCACACCGCCGCGCTGCCGGGCCGCCGCGGGTTTCCCCGCCGGCGGCCCGTGCCGCGCTATTCCAGTATGATGCGGTAGTCTTCCCAGGTGAGCTGCGGGTCCGCCGCCAGCTTCACGCTGCGGTGCACGTTCTTCTCTATCATCGCCAGCTTCTTGCGCAGCACCTCGCAGAGTATCGGGTGCGTGACGATGCGCAGGTTGCCGCCGGGGCGGCCCATGGTGATGTTGTGGATCTCGCGCTGGATCTTGATGCGGATGCTCTCGCTGGAGAGCACGCGGCCGGAACCGTGGCACTCGGGGCATTCCTCGGTGAGCAGGCTGACCGTGCTCTCGCGCTTGCGTTCGCGCGTCATCTCTACCAGGCCCAGCCGGGTTATGGGCAGGATGCGGATCTTGGCGCGGTCGCGGGAAACGCCGCTCTCGAGGGCCTGCACCACCTTGTGGCGGTTGGAGGCCTTCTTCATGTCGATGAAGTCGATGACGATGATGCCGCCGATGTTGCGCAGGCGCAGCTGGCGGGCCACCTCGGCCGCGGCCTCGATGTTGGTCGCGGTTACGGTCTCCTCCTGCGACTTGTTGCCGGTGAAGCGCCCGGTGTTGACGTCTATCGCGCACAGGGACTCCGCCTCCTGGATGATGATGCTGCCGCCGTTGGGGAGCGGCACCTTCACGCGGCGCAGTTCGTCTATGTCCTTCTCTATGTTGAAGGCCTTGAAGATCGGGGTCTTATTGTCGTAGAACTTCACGCGGTCCTTGAGGTCCGGCGAGATCTTGAGCGCCAGCTCCTGGACATTGTGAAAATCGTCCTTGTTGTCGAGCATATAGATCGAGGTGTCCTCGCTGAGGATGTCGCGGGCCACCTGCATCGTCATATCCATGTCCTTGTGCAGCAGGGCCGGCGGCCTGGACGTGTCGTAGCGGGTCTGGATCGACTCCCACATCTTGAGCAGGTACTCCACCTCGCGTTTGAGCTCTTCCTCGGTGGCGCCCTCGGCCTCGGTGCGGACTATGCAGCCCTTCGTGCCGAGCATCTTGGAGTCGGAGATCTTGCGCATGATCTCGGAGAGGCGCTTGCGCTCGGCGTCGTCCTCGATGCTCTTGGACACGCCGACGAAGTCCTGGAACGGGGTCAGCACCAGGTAGCGGCCGGGCAGGGAGACGTCCATCGTCACCTTCATGCCCTTCGTGCCGATCGCGTCCTTGGTGACCTGCACCATCACTTCCTGGTCCTTCTTGAGCAGCTTCTCGATGCCGTCCTTCTGGTTGCCGAGCACGTCGGAGATGTAGATATAGGCGTTCTTGTCGAGGCCGATATCCATGAACGCGCTCGAAATGCCGGGCAGCACGTTCTCCACTCGGGCCTTGTAGATATTGCCCACGATGTTCCCGGAGCTGCGGCGCTCCCAGAACAGCTCGCTGAGCCTGCCCTCCTCCAGTATCGCTATGCGCGTTTCCTCGAAAGAGGTGTTCGCGAAAATTTCCTTCTTAACCTTTGCGTTTGCCATTTTACTCTCCTAAACTCAGAATACTTCCAGCTTACCGCCGGAGTCGAACCAGTACAATTCTTTCCTGACTATGCGCCTGAACACGGGCCTGGCGCCGGCCATCAATTCCGCCACCGTCTCGGGCTTCACGTTCCTGCCCGCCTCGAGCCGCAGCGTCACCTTCAGGAGCGCCGCCGCGCCGTCGTAAGAGGCCGACAGCACCGGCGCCCTGGCGTCGAGCGTTTTGCGCTCGCCGGAGGGCTTCACCTTCTCCCAGGGCAGGCTCTTGAGCGCCAGAAAGGCGTCCACCGCCGGGGCCCCGAAGGAGGCGGGGTACTCCCCCTCCATAAAAAACTCCGCCGCGTTCACCGCCGCCTCTATCGACGGGAAGAAAACCGGTATGCGCCGCGCCGAGATCAGCCGGAAGCGCTCGTCGTCGAGGGGCCGCAGCCGCTCGGCGGCCGCCTCCTCCCTGACGAACTCTTCCAGGTAGAGGTCCGCGTACTCGCACAGGCTCTCGTGCCCCACCGAGACGGCGGGGCCGAAGGCCATCTTGGGCGAGGAGGGCGTCCCCGCCTTGGCGGGCCAGAACTTCAGGCCGCAGGCGGCAGCGCGGCCCCTCAACACCTTGATCTGCTCCAGATGGCTGAGGTCCTTCGCGGCGGCGAGCCGCGCGAACTTGAGCCTGATCCTCGATTTCGGTCCTTCGTTCATATCAGACCAGCGCGTACCTGCGCGCGTAAACCGACTCCGCTATGCCCAGCGCCATCAGCGTGGCCACCAGGTTGGAGCCGCCGTAAGAGACCAGCGGCAGCGGCACCCCGGCCACCGGGGCCAGCCCCAGCAGCATGCCGAAATTGATGCAGAAATAGACCAGGAACATCCCGAAGATGCCGCAGTTGACCAGGTAGCCGAAGCGGTCGCGCGCGAGGCGCGCCCCCTGCATCAGGCGGCGCATCAGCAGCGCGTAGAGCCCGGTCACCAGCGCCATGCCCCAGAAGCCCATCTCCTCGCCTACCACGGCGAGGATGAAATCGGTGTGCCGCTCGGGCACGAAGCCGAGCCGCGACTGCGTGCCGGAGAAGATGCCCCGGCCCAGGATGCCGCCGGAGCCTATCGCGATGCGGGCCTGCAGCAGGTTGTAGCCGGCGCCGCGCGGGTCGGTCTCGGGCGAGAGGAACACCTCCAGCCGCTTCTGCTGGTAATCTTTCATCTGGTTCTTCACCATCACGCCGGAGAAGAAGCCCAGGATCAGCACGATCGCCGCCCCGGTGAAGTAGAGGCCGGAGACGTTGGCGTAGAGCTGCACCGAGAGCCGCCACAGCAGCCAGAAGCCGAACACCACGGCCGCCACGAACAGGCCCGCGGAGAGCGGGGAATCGGAGAGATGGAAGAAATAGTAGACGATCGAATTATCCATCAGTTCCGGGTTCAGCGAGATGATGCTCCACAGCACCGGGAACAGGCCCGAGATGAAGGCGTACCCGACGATGATAGAGAGGTGGAACACGCTGGCGCCGGCCGCGAACAGCATGATCAGCGCCACGGGGAAGGTTATCAGTATCGCCGAGAAGTCCGGCTGCTTGATGAGCAGCAGGAAGACCGGCACGCACAGCGCGAAGGCCCCGACCACGGTGCGCAGCTCCTTGATCTTGCCCATGCGCTTGTCCAGGAAATTGGCCAGCACCAGGATCAGGCCCACGCGGGCGAACTCGGACGGCTGGATGGAGAAGAACGGCAGCCGGTACCATGACCGGGCGCCCTTGTCCACCACTCCGAACAGCAGCACCCCGGCGAGGAAGAGCAGCAGGGCGCCGTAGACGAACTTCCACTGGTCCTGGTAGACCTGGTAATTCAGGCTCCAGGCCGCGCCGAAGACCAGCAGCGCCAGCGGGATTGCCGTCAGCTGCACGCGGATGATACGCGCCTGCTGCGGCAGCACGGCCACGGAGGAAAAGACGGCAATGGTCCCGATGGCCAGCAGCAGCAGGGCCGACAGGAACAGCACCCAGTCCACGCGGTGCTTCTTGAGGCCGGTCTCGGGCGTGAAGATCATGCGGCCACCCCCGCCGGGGCCGCGGTGGACTTGTTCACGGGCGCGGCAGCGGGCGGCGCCTTGGGGAGGTCGGCGCGCAGCACGGCCTCTATCACGGACCTGGCTATGGGAGCGGCCGCGGAGGCCCCGTGCTCGCCGTGTTCCACGAGCACGGCTACCGCCACCTTGGAGGGCTGGCCGGCGATGGAAGCGTAGGCCACGAACCAGGCGTGGTCCTTGCCGTGCGGGTTTTGCGCGGTGCCGGTCTTGCCGTAGATCTCCACGCCGGCGAGCTTGGCGGCCTGCCCGGTGCCCTCGGCCACCACGCTGCCAAGGCCGGCGCGGATCAGCGCCCAGGTGGAATCTTTCAGCTTCACCCGCGAAACCTCTTCGGGCTTGTTCTTGAGCAGGCTCTGCCCGTCGCTGCGCACGATCCGGTCCACGTAGTAAGGCCGGTGGAAGATCCCGCCGTTGGCGACGGCGGCTATCATGCCGGCGGCCTGCATGGGCGTCATCAGCGTCTCGCCCTGGCCGATGGCCAGGTTCAGGGTGTCGCCGATGAACCAGTAACTTTTCTTGGCGGCGCGCGCGCTGGGGCCGAACACGTTGCCGCTGCGCTCTTCGGGCATCGCGATGCCGGTGGGCAGGCCCAGCCGGAAGGCGCGGGAATATTTTTCGATCGCCAGGGGGCCGGCGCGCTGGCCGTTGACGTAGTAATAGACGTCGCAGGACTTGGCCAGGCCCTCGATGAAAGCCACGTTGCCGTGGCCCCTCTTGTCCCAGCACTTGAAGACGCGGCTGCCGGCGTCGTAGAAGCCGGGGCAATGCACCTTCTCGTCGGGGCTAACGCGGCCGCCTTCCAGGATGGCCGCGGAGGTGATGATCTTGTAGATGGAGCCGGGCGGGTAGGTGCCCTGCAGCGCCACGTTGAACTCGGGCAGGATCTTGCCGGCTTCCAGGCCCTCTTTCTCCGACCCGGACATGACGAACATGTTGGGGTCGTAGTCGGGCATGGACACGAAGGCCAGCACCGCGCCGGTGCGCGGGTCCAGCGCCACCACGGCGCCCTTGCCGGTGGCGGATCTCTGCAGGCCCTGCTCGGCGGCGGCCTGGGCCTTGGAGTCTATCGTCAGGAAGATGTCGGCGCCGGGCACCCACTTGCGGCTCTCCAGCACGCGGTTGAGCTTGCCGCGGGAATCCACCTCGAGGTAGATGCCGCCGTCCTTGCCCTTGAGCTCACGCTCGAACATCTTCTCCAGGCCGGCCTTGCCCAGGCGGGAATCCATAGAGTAGTTCTTGTCGCGCGCGCGGGCGGCCCAGTCGCGGGCGTCCATCTTGCCGATGTAGCCGACGAGATGGCTGAGGTAGGCCCCGAAAGGGTAGTAGCGGCGCGCTTCCACGATGATATCCACGCCGGGGTAGACGGCCTTCAGCTCCGACAGGGCCAGCATGATCTTGGGGGGCAGGTTCTCGGCCAGGCGCACCGGCTTCTCGCGGGTGGCGGCCTTGTAGATGGTGCGGCGCAGTTCCTCGTAGTCGGCGCCCAGCGGCTTGGCCAGCGCGCGGGCCATGCGGTCGGTCTCGGGGCCGGCCTTCACCTGGCCGGGGAAATAGATGAGGCTGAAAGAGGGGCGGCTGGTGGCGATGGCCGTCTCGTCGGCCGAAAAGATGCGGCCGCGGGGCGCTGCCTGGGCGATGATCTGCGTGCGGTTCTTCTCGGCGATCTCCAGGTAATGAGCTCCGCCGATGACCTGCAGGTTCACCAGGCGCAGGATGAAGACCACGGCCGCGGTCCAGGCCAGGATCCCCAGGAGGTCCAGCCGCTCCTGCGGTGTCTGGCGGTCGATCATAGCGCGCCGGTCCGCCGCTTGGCCTGGTAGAACAGCTGGAACACCACCGGCACGGCCAGCGCGTTCAAGAAAGGTTCCGCCAGGAAAATTTTAAGACCCGTCGGGTTGAACCGGGCGAAGACCAGACTCAATCCCATGTAGAACAACATGCAGATCCAGGAGAGGGAAACGGCCGCGACCAGCTGCGAGAAGAAACTGTCCATGTCGAAGTGGCGCTTGACCACGTAGACGCAGTAGGCCATCAGCGAGTAGGTCAGCGCGTAGGCGCCGAAGGCGCTGACGCCCAGCATGTCGGCGTAGAGCCCCAGGAAGAAGCCCCACGCGATGGCTTTGACCGGACCGGCGAGGATGGCCGCGCTGAGCGCGGCCGCGAAGATCAGGTTCGGGGCGAGCCCGTAGACCGTAAAGTTCTGCGTCCACCACCAGTAGGCCGCGCCGGTGGCCAGGTACAGGAAGACCTCGACGAGGATGCTCATTGCGCGGCCTCCCAGGGCGCCAGGAACTCGCGGGGCAGGCGGCGCTTGACGATATAGACTTCCTTGAGCGTGTTGACGTCCACGTGCGGCGAAACGTCGGCGGTGATGAAATTCATGAACGATTCGCGGGGATAGACCTTGGTCACTTTGCCCACCGGCACCCCGGCGGGGAAGAGCAGGCCGCCCTGCGCGGTGACCAGTTCGGCGCCCTCGGCGAGGGCCGACTCCTCAGGCACGTAGCTCATCCGCAGCAGCCAGGTCCCCTTGCCCTCCACCAGCGCCTCCATGCCGCCCGGCGCTATGGAGCAGACGGCGGAGGCGGCGCCGTTGGTCAGCAGCAGGACTTTGGAAAATTTGGGGTACACCTCGAACACGCGGCCGGCCAGCGCGGCCCTGCCGCCTTCCATGCCGAGCACCGTGTCGTTTACGGAGATGCCGTCCGCGGACCCCTTGTCTATGAAGAAGGAGCCGTACCAGTCCGAAGGGGTCTTGTTCACCACGCGGGCCCAGGAGCCGGCCCAGGGCAGCGCGCGGGAGACGCGCATGGCTCCGGCCAGGCGCTCGTTCTCGGCCACCAGCGCGGCGGCCTCCTGCAGCCTGAGCTCCAGGTTGCGGACCTTCTCCTTGAGCGCCCGGTTGTCCTGGTCGGTCTCGAGCAGGTCCACGAAGTTGGCGGGGACGTTGCGCACGAAATAGTCGTATTTCGCGCCGTAATGGAGCGAAGGATAGAGACTGTAGCTTACGGTAATGCGGGCCGTGTGGGCCAATTTGGAGGCGGGAAACAGCAGAAGGAGGACCGACAGTACGGCGAAGAATACTAAAGCGTAATTGGCTGCGTCTTTCTCTCTGCTCATCGCCTGTCCCCTCGCGGGACCCGCCTGAAAGACAGCCCCCCCTTGCGGGGGGTCAGCTGCGGTAGGAATTCAGGAATTCGGGGCGCTGGATCTTATCCAGCTCTTCAAGGTACTTCCCGCAACCCAAGGCGACACAGCTCAAAGGATCGGCAGCCCTGTGGACCGGCAGTTCTGTTTCCTGCCTGATAAGCTCGGGGAAGCCGCGCAGCAGCGAACCGCCGCCGGCGAGCACCATGCCGCGGTCCACCAGGTCCGAAGAAAGTTCGGGCGGGGTGGCTTCGAGCACCTGCTTTATCACGTCCACTATCAGCTGTACAGGCTCCATCAGGGCCTGTCTTATCTCTTCCGAAGTCACAAGAATCGTCTTGGGCAGGCCCTTGGCCTGGTCTCTGCCTTTAACCTCTATCGTCTTCTCTTCTTTCAGCGGGAAAACCGATCCTATCTGTATCTTAACCTCTTCGGCGGTAGTTTCGCCAATGACTAAATTGTGCTTGCGCCGGAAATACTGCACTATGCAGTCGTCCATCTCGTCGCCGGCCACGTCGAGGGACTTGGCCACCACCATGCCGCCCAGCGAGATGACCGCCACCTCGGTGGTGCCGCCGCCGATGTCGCAGATCATGCTGGCGTGCGGTTCCGCGACCGGGAGGTCCGAACCTATGGCGGCCGCCATCGGCTCCTCTATCAGCTGCACCTCGCGGGCGCCGGCCTGCTCGGCCGACTCCTGCACGGCGCGCTTCTCCACTTCGGTGATGCCCGAAGGGATGCCTATCACGATGCGGGGGTGCAGCAGGCTGCGCCTGTTGTGCACCTTGCGGATGAAATACTTGATCAGTTCCTGGGTGAGCTCGAAGTCGGCTATCACGCCGTTGCGCAGCGGGCGCACGGCCACTATGCCCGACGGGGTGCGGCCCAGCATCAGCTTGGCCTCGCTGCCCACGGCGAGCACCTTCCGCCTGTTCCTGTCGATAGCGACGACGGACGGCTCGCGCAGCACGATGCCCTTGCCTTTAACGTAGACAAGGGTGTTCGCGGTGCCGAGGTCGATCCCGATATCGTTCGAGAACAGGCTGAAGAAATAGTCGAACATTCCCATTTGATCCTGTTAAACCAGCTTGACCAGCGCGGTCTCGGTGGCGTCGCCGCGGCGCGCTCCGAGCTTGAGGATGCGGGTGAAACCGCCGTCGCGTTCCTTGTAGCGGGCCGCGATGACTTCGAAGACCTTCTTGTAGATCTCCTTGTCCTTGATCACGCGGCGCACTTCCACGCGGCGGCCGTTCTTGGCGTCCGCGATCACGCGTTCCACTACGCGGCGCAGTTCCTTGGCTTTGGGCAGCGTCGTCTCCACCTTCTCGTGGAGCAGCAGGCTGCAGGCCATGTTGGAGAACATCGCGCGGCGGTGGGAACCGGTCTTGGAAAGTTTGCTCGTGCCTAAATTTCTTATCATAATGCGTGTTCCTTGGCGGTAATTAGTCTATCTTCATCCCGAGGTCGAGGCCCATTTCCTTGAGCTTTTCCTTGATCTCGTCCAGGGACTTCTGACCGAAGTTCTTCACGGCCAGCAGGTCGCCCTCAGACTTGCGGACCAGCTCGCCGATGGTGCGGATGCCGGCCACCTTCAGGCAGTTGGAGGCGCGCGAGGAGAGTTCTATCATCTCGACGCCCTGTTCGAGCTTGCCGGACGTCTCGCCGGCGGGCTCCTTCTTGGCTTCCTGGGCGCGGGCGGGTTCCTTGGCGGCCTCTTCGGCCGGGAGGAACGGCATGATCGAGCGGCGCAGCAGCGCGGCGGTGTTGCTGACGGCCTCGGAAGGGGTCGTCGTCCCGTCGGTCCAGATCTCGAGCACGAGCTTGTCGTAGTCGGTGCGCTGGCCCACGCGGGCGTTCTCTACGGTGTAATGCACTTTCTGCACCGGTGAGAAGATCGCGTCCATCGGGATGAATTCCATCGGCAGGTTGACGCGGGCGCGGATCTCTTCGGAGGTCAGGTAGCCGGAGCCGCGGGCGATCTCGAGTTCGGCTTCGAACTCGGCGCCGCTCTCGACGTGGGCTATCACGAGGTCCTTGTTGATGATCTCGACGTTGGCGTTCTCGTTGATGTCGGCCGCGGTCACGGTCTTCTTGCCCTTCAGGGAGATCAGCAGGGTCTCGGGGCCCTCGCCCTTGAGGCGCACGCGGAGCTTCTTGAGGTTCAGGACGATGTTGACCACGTCCTCCTGCACGCCGTTGACGGCGGCGTACTCGTGCCGCGCGCCCTTGATGCGCACGGCCACGACGGCCGCGCCTTCGAGGCTGGAGAGAAGGATGCGGCGCAGCGAGTTGCCGATCGTGTGGCCGTAGCCTTTCTCGTAGGGTTCCGCGGTGAACTTCGCGTAGTTATCGGTCTTCGTCTTATCCTCGACCTGCAGAGTTTCGGGGATTACGAGCTGTTTGGAGAAAGTTGACATTCATTAACCTCGTTTACTTGGAATAGAATTCGACGATGAGCTGCTCGTCGGCGGAGATGCTGGACTCCGCGCGGTCCGGCCAGCGCACCAGTTTACCCTTCTTGGAACCGGCGTCCCACGCCAGGAAGCTCGGGCGCTGGGAGGCCTTCTCGGCGTGCTCCAGGCCCTGCTTGACCAGCACGGTCTCGGCGGTCTTCGGGTTGATCGTGATCTCGTCGCCGGGCTTGAGCATGGCGGACGGGATGGACAGCACGCGGCCGTTCACCAGGATGTGGCCGTGGTTGACCAGCTGGCGGGCGGCTTTGAGCGACACCGCGAAACCGACGCGGCGCACGAGGTTGTCCAGGCGCACTTCGAGGAAGCGGAACAGCGCGGCGCCGGTCTGCCCCTTGTCCTTGGAGGCCTTGGCGAAGAAGCGCTTGAACTGGGTCTCGGTCACCTGGGCGGTGAGACGGGCTATCTGCTTCTCGCGCAGATGCTTGGCGTAGTCGGACTGCTTGTTGGGGCGTCCGCCGCCGCCGAAGCGCTTTTCCTTCTCGGCGCGCTGGGCTTTATCCACCTGGCAGTTCGTGTGGCACTTCGTGCCCTTCAGGAACATTTTCTGGTTAACTTTCGTGCACTTCTTGCAGCTGGGTCCGGTATATCTCGACATTGTAAAAGTCTCCTTGGTGTTCTCGCTGTTAGACGCGGCGGGCTTTCGGGGGCCTGCAGCCGTTGTGCGGGATCGGGGTGACGTCCTTGATGGACACCACGTGGATGCCGCTCTGCGCTACCGCGCGGATCGCGGTCTCGCGGCCGGGGCCGGGGCCGCTGACGAAGACCATGGCCTGGCGCACGCCGTACTCGGAAGCGCGGGCCGCCGCCTTGCTGGCGGTGATCTGCGCGGCGAAGGGGGTGCCCTTCTTGGTGCCGCGGAAACCGTTGCCGCCCGAGGTGGACCAGGCGATGACGCCGCCCTTCTCGTCGGTAAAGGTTATGATGGTGTTGTTGAAGGAGCAGTTCACGTACACGCGGGCGAAGGCCACGGTGCGCAGGCGGCGGCGGGGCGCGCCCTTCTGCTCGGGTTTTTTCGCCCCATCCTGGGGCAGCGGGTTCTTGTTTTCTTCAGACATAGTTTTAAATCATCCTCCGTGTTTTCCCCCCGCCGTGGCGGGGGGTCGGCCCTTAGGCCTTTCCGCCCGCGGCGGCTGCCGCTTTACCCGAAGAGCCGACCGTCCGGCGGCGTCCGCGGCGGGTGCGGCCGTTGGTGCGGGTGCGCTGGCCGCGCACCGGCAGGTTACGGCGGTGCCTGTAACCGCGGTAGCTGTTGATCTCGACGTAGCGCTTAAGGGCGGCGGTGATCTCCCTGCGGAGCTCGCCTTCCACCTTGTACTCTTTCTGGATGACGGTGTTCAGGAGGCCGATCTGGTCCTCCGTCAGGTCCTTCACCCGAATATCGGGGCTGATCTGGGCGCTGAGGCCGGCCAGGATCTTCTTGGCCATCGGCCTGCCTATGCCGTAGACATAGGCTAAAGCGATGCTGATTTTTTTATCTCTGGGTAAGTCCACACCTGCTATACGTGCCATACTTTCTCCTTAGGAATGCCGCTTTAATCGGTCACCAGCGCGCTCCGCCAGTCACCAGCCCGGGCTCAACCCTGGCGCTGCTTGTGGCGGGGGTCGTCGCAGATAACGCGGACGACGCCCTTGCGCTTTACGATCTTGCACTTAATACAAATTTTCTTTACGCTGGCTCTTACTTTCATTGAAGCACCTCTAAGCTATTGTTGTACCGCGCCGACCGCCGCTCTTGCCGCTTTCCTCGTCGGAGGAACGGCCTTTCGCGGCCTATTTTTCCCTGTAGACTATCCGGCCTTTACTGAGATCGTAAGGCGAAAGCTCGAGCTTCACCTTGTCGCCCGGGAGTATCTTTATGTGGTGTATGCGCATCTTGCCGGAGATGATGCCGAGTATCGTCTTGCCCGGGGCGATCTCTACCTTGAAAGTGGCGTTGGGGAGGGACTCTTTTACTATGCCCTCTACCTCTATTTTTTCGCTGTTTTCTGACATATTTTTAATATTATACAAAAATAACGACTGCTTAGGGGCCTCTAATATTGATCGCCCGCCGGACCGGCCATTTTGCGGCTTACGCCGGCCGCTAGGAGGCCCTGCTCAGCACGTCGCAGCCGTCCTCCGTAACGGCGATAGTATGCTCATAATGGGCAGACAGGCTGCCGTCCGCGCTGACCGCGGTCCACCCGTCGTTCTTAACCACCACGTCGGCCCCGCCCAGGCAGAGCATCGGTTCTATCGCCAGCGTCATGCCGGCCTTGAGCACCGGGCCCGAGCCCGGGCGCCCGAAATTGGGGATCGACGGCTCCTCGTGCAGGTGGCGCCCTATGCCGTGCCCGGTGAACTCCCGGACCACCGACATGCCGTTGGCGACCGCGTACTTCTCCACCGCGTGGCAGACGTCGCCCAGCCTCGCGCCCGCCCTGACCGCCGCGAGCGCCTCGTCGAGAGAGCGGCTCGTCACTTCCATCAGGCGCCTCGCCTGCGGCGAGACCGCCCCGGCCGCCACCGTAACCGCGGCGTCGCCGTAAAAACCTTCCATCACCGCGCCCATGTCCAGGCTGACTATGTCGCCTTCCCGCACCGTCCGCTTGGGACTCGGGATGCCGTGCACGATCTCCTCGTTGATGGAGACACAGAGCGTGGCCGGATAGCCGCGGTAGCCGAGGAAGGCCGGGACGGCGCCGAGTTCCCTCACGCGCCGTTCCGCGAATTTGTCAAGTTCCGCCGTCGTGACCCCGGGTTTCACCAGGGGCTTAAGTTCTTTCAGGACCTCCGCCACCACGCGCGACGCTTTGCGCATGCTCTCTATCTCTGCGGGGGTCTTTATCTCGATCACGGCTTTGCGCGCAGCAGGCCCATCACGTCCTTAGTGACGGCGTCGGGCGCCTTTCCGCCGTCGGCCTGCAGAAAGCTTCCGGAGGCCCGGTAATAGGCCAGCAGCGGTTCGGTCTGGTCCTTGTAGACCTGCAGGCGCTTTTCTATCACGGTCTGCGTGTCGTCGGGGCGCGTCATCAGCGGTTTGCCGCATGCGTCGCAGACGTTCTCTTTGGCCGGAGGGGCCGAAATAACGTTATAGATCTTGCCGCAGCCGGTGCAGGTGCGCCGCGAACCCAGGCGGGCCACCACCACGTCCTCGGCCACGTTCAGGAACACCACTGCGTCCAGGCCCTGCCCGCGGGAGGTGAACCACCCGTCGAGCATCTCGGCCTGCTCCACCGTGCGCGGGAAACCGTCGAACAGCAGGCCGCGCGTCTCGGTGCCCAGGCGGGCTTTG
>MGTZ01000001.1:27017-48977 GCA_001799715.1 Elusimicrobia bacterium GWB2_63_16
CGGAGGCCATATAGGACGAGGCTTCCTGCCCGAGCTGGGTCTTCTTGGCCATTTCGTCGCGGAGGATATCCCCCGTCGAGACGTGCACCATGTCGAGTTCTTTTGAAAGATCTTTGGCGAGGGTGCCCTTCCCCGACCCGGGGTAGCCCAGCAATATGATGTTCATGCCGGTCAGGTCCCCACGTTGAACCAGCGGCCCTTGATGCGGGAGTTCTTATAGAACCCCTCGTAATTGCGCATCACCAGGTGCGCCTCGGTCTGCGCTATCGTGTCCAGCGCCACGCCGACCACGATCAGCAGCGAGGTGCCGCCGAAGTAGAAGGGGACATTGAACTTGGCGCGCAGGTAGTCGGGCAGCACGGCGATGAGCGACACAAAGATCGCGCCGCCGAGCGTGATGCGGTTCATCACCCACTCTATGTGCGAGGCCGTCGGCTCGCCCGGGCGTATGCCGGGGATGAACCCGCCCCACTTCTTCATGTTCTCGGCCAGGTCCTTGGGGTTGATGCTGACGGAGTTATAGAAGTAGCAGAAGAAGATGATCAGGGCCACGTAGGCCGCCTGGTAGAGCAGGCTGGTGTGGCTCATGTAGCTCATCAGCTTCTGGGACCACGCCGCGTTGGGATTGAAAGAGCCTATCGTGTACGGCACGCTCAGCAGGGACACGGCGAAGATGACGGCGATGACGCCGCTCTGGTCCACCTTGAGGGGCAGGAACGTGGAGGCGCCGCCCATCATCTTGCGGCCCACCATGCGCTGCGCGTACTGCACGGGGATCTTGCGCTGGGCGGTCTGCACCCAGATCACGAAAGCGACGATCAGGAAGACCATCGCGAGGATGATCAGGCCGGACAGCAGGCTGATCTCGTCCACCTGCACCAGCTTGATCATGCCCATCACGGCCGAGGGCAGCCCGCCCACGATGCCGGCGAAAATTATCAGCGAGATGCCGTTGCCGATGCCGCGCTCGGTCACCTGTTCGCCCAGCCACATCACGAACATCGTGCCGGCCACCAGCGTCAGCACCGTCACGAAGTAGAAGCCCAGCGTCGGGTTCGTCACTATGGACGGGCCGCCGCCGGCCTGCATCTTGGTCAGGGCTATCGTCAGGCCCAGCGACTGGAAGGCCGCCAGGAACAGCGTAAAGTAGCGCGTGAACTGCGTGATCTTCTTGCGGCCGCTCTCGCCTTCCTTCTGAAGGCGGTCGAGCACCGGGAAGATATGCGCGCCCTGCACCAGGCTCATGATGATGGACGCGTTGATGTAAGGCATCACTCCCATCGAGAAGAGCGAGAAGCGCCCCAGCGCGCCGCCGGAGAAGATATCCAGGAAGCCGAGGATCGAGCCTTTCTGGGCCTCGAAGATGGCCTGCAGGGCCGCGGTGTTGATGCCGGGTATCGGGATGGAGGCGCCGAGCCGGTATACGGCCAGGGCCCCGAGCACGAAGAATATCCGTTTCTTAAGATCCTGTATCTTAAAAATGTCGGTAATCTGCTGCATTATTTTTTATCCGTTTTGGCCTTCTTGGCCTGTTTCTTGGCGGCGGCCTGCGCTGCCACTTCGGCCTGCTTGGCGGCCTTGGGGGCCACGAGCAGGGAGACCTTGCCGCCGGCCTTTTCTATCTTTTCCTTGGCGGAGGCGGAGAAGGCGTGCGCGGTGACGTTCAGGGCTTTCTTCAGCTCGCCGTCGCCGAGGACCTTCACCAGGTCGGAATGCTTGACCAGGCGGCGCTTCACCAGGGTGTCCGGGTTCACGTCGGCGCCGGCCTTGAAATACTTTTCCAGCGAAGAGATGTTGACCCACTCGTAGGTCACGCGGAAGCGGTTATTGGTGAAGCCGCTCTTGGGGATGCGCCGCAGCAGCGGCAGCTGGCCGCCCTCGAACCCGTCCGGCTTGGAGCCGCCCGAGGTGGAGTTCTGACCCTTCTGGCCGCGGGTGGACGTCTGGCCGTGCCCGGAACCCGGGCCGGTGCCGAGGCGCTTGCGCTTGTGCACCGAACCGTATTTGGCTTTGAGATTGTTCAGTCCGACCATAGTTTTTCTCCTGTTTGCGGTAGAATCGTTAGTCGCGGGGTGCGCTTATTCGGCGCGGCCGCGGATCTTCATCACTTCTTCCCGGCTCTTGAGCCGCTTGAGCGCGTCGAGCGTGGCGTACACGGTATTGAACGCGTTGCGGGTGCCGAGGTTCTTGGTGAGGATGTTCTTGACGCCGCTGGCTTCCAGCACGGCGCGCACGCCGCCGCCGGCGATCAGGCCGGTGCCGCCCACGGCGGGCTTCATCCAGACCTTGCCCGCGCCGAAGTGGCCTTCCACTTCATGGGGGATCGTGGAGTCGATCAGCGGGAACTGGAACATGTCCTTGCGGGCGCCGGCGGTGCCTTTCTGTATGGCGCCCTGCACCTCGTTGGATTTACCGAGGCCCACGCCGACTTTGCCGTGGTTGTCGCCCACCACTACGAGAGCGTTGAAGGAGAAGCGCTTGCCGCCCTTGACGACCTTCGTGACGCGGTTGATCACCACGGTCACGACTTTCTCTTCGCGGGCGTCCGTCAGGTCGAGTTCCATCGCCTCGCCGGGCTTGCCCTGGGCGCTGAGTTCCTTGCTGGTCTTGAGCTGTTTCTGGTTTCTGAGCATTTTGGCGTGTCTCCCTTAGAATTTCAGACCGGCTTCGCGGGCCGCGTCGGCCAGGGCCTTGATGCGGCCGTGGTATATCCTGCCGCCGCGGTCGAAGCAGACCTCGGTCACGCCCTTGGCGATGGCGCGCTTGGCCAGCAGGGCCCCCACCACTTTGGCGGAGTCGAGGCTCTTGCCGGACTTCAGTTTGCCCTTCAGTTCCTTATCGATGCTGGAGGCCGCCACCAGGGTGGCGCCCTTCACGTCGTCGACGACCTGGGCGTAGAGATGCTTGGCGCCGCGGTAAACGCTGAGGCGCGGCCTCTTGATCCCGTGCTCGAACAGCTTATTGCGCGAGCGGACCTTGCGGAATTCGTATCTTTCCTGTTTGCTTATCATATTTATAGATCTCCGTTATTTCTTCGCGCCGCCGGAAGCCGCGCCAGCCGCCGTCTTGCCGGCCTTGCGGATGATGTGTTCGCCCTGGTACTTTATGCCGGTGCCCTTATAGGGCTCGGGGCGCTTGATCCTCTTGATCTGGGCGGCCAGGTTGCCTACGACTTCCCGGTCTATACCCTTGATCGTGAGGACGGTCTGCTTGGGATCGAAGGACATCTTTATGCCCTGCGGTATGTCCACCAGCACGGGGTGGGAGAAGCCGAGCTGCATCGAGACGCGGTTGCCTTCCACGGCGCCCTTGAAACCGACGCCGGTGATCTCGAGCACCTTTTCGAATTCTTTCGTCACGCCGTTCACCATGTTGCTGATGCGGGCGCGGCACGTGCCGAACAGCGCGCCCTTGTCCTGGGCGCCCTGCGCGACGCTGATATTGATGACGTTGGCGGCCACGGCGGCGTTGATGCCGTCGGGCAGGCTGAAAGCCAGTTTGCCCAGCGGGCCTTCGACGTGGACGGTCCTGCCGTCGACGCGGGCCTTCACCTTGTCGGGCATGTTAATCGGCATTTTTCCAATTCTGCTCATGTTTTTTACCTCTTAATAGCTTTTCGTTACCACACCTGGCAGAGCACTTCGCCGCCGATCTTCTGCTTCTTGGCTTCGGCGTCGGTCAGCAGGCCCTTGGAGGTGGACACTATGGTCACGCCGAAGGCCGCGCGGACGCGGGGCATCTCGTCGTGGCCGCGGTAGACGCGCAGGCTGGGCTTGGACACGCGGCGCAGGCCGTTGATGACCGGCTGCTTGTCCGTCGTGTACTTCAGCGTGATGCGGATCACGCCGCGCCGGTCGATGGTCTTGTCCAGTTTGGGGTCGAGCACCTTGAAGTTGGAGACGAAGCCCTCGTCCTTGAGCAACTTCACCAGACCGGCCTTGATGCCGGAAAACGGCACGTCGACGCGCTCTTTTTTCTTGGCTGTGGCGTTCTTGATCGCCGCGAGCATGTTAGATATGGGATCCATTAGTTTCTCTCCTTCCTTAAATTGACCGTTACCAGCTGGACTTGCGCAGACCGGGGATCAGGCCCTCGTGAGCCATCTTCCGGAGGCAGATCCTGCAGAGACCGAAGTCCCGGTAGTAACCGCGCGGCCTGCCGCAGATCTGGCAGCGGTTGCGGAAGCGCGTAGAGAACTTCTGGGGTTTGCGCATCTTCGCCATCCAAGCGTATGTAGCCATTTCTTTCTCCTATTATCCTTAGATCTTATTTAGCCGCGGGCTTCTTGACTTCGGGCTTCTTGAACGGCATGCCCATATACTCCAGCAGGGCCTTGCCTTTCTTGTCGTCGCCGGCGGTGGTCACGAACGTGATGTTCATGCCGCGGGCTTTCGGGGATTTCTCCATGTTGACCTCGGGGAAAATGTGGTGTTCCTTGAGGCCGATGTTCAGGTTGCCGCGCCCGTCGAAGAAGCGGGGGTCGATGCCCTGGAAGTCGCGCACGCGGGGCACGGACAGGGAGACGAACCTGTCGAAGAACTCGTACATGCGCACACCGCGCAGCGTCACGCGCACGCCTATCGGCATACCCTCGCGCAGCTTGAAGTTCGAGATCGACTTCTTGGCGCGGCGGACCTGCGGGTTCTGCCCGGAGATCAGCATGAGGTCTTCCTTGGCCAGGTCGAGGGCCTGGATGTTCTCGCGGGCCTCGCTGACGCCTATGTTGATGACGATCTTGGTCATCTTGGGGCAGGCCATCGGGGAGGACAGGTTAAAGTCCTTCATCAGGGCCGGCAGCACGCGGGCGCGGTAGTCTTCGGCCATGCGCACCTTGTAGCCCTTGGGCAGCGGCGCTACGGGGCCCTTCGGGACTTCGGTGAGCTGCAGCTTCTGAGAAAGGTTCTCTTTCTTGTGCTGAGCGGCTTTCTGCTGCTCCTTGGTGCCCTTCTGGTCCTTGGTGTTCTCTTTCTGGGTTTCCTTCGCCATTTAAATTACCTCTTAAACTATAGCTTCGCCGCATTTCTTGCAGGCGCGCATCTTCTCTCCGCCCTGGACGGAGATCTTCACGCGGGCCGGCTTGCCGCACTTGGGGCAGACCAGCTGCACGTTGGAGATGCTCATCGGGGCCTCCACCTTGTGAATGCCGCCGGGCTTTTCCTTGGTGGTCTTCTTGTGCTTGGAGACGATGTTGATCCCCATCACCACGACCTTGCGAACGGCGGGCAGCAGTTCCTTAACTTCGCCTTTTTTGCCCTTGTCTTTGCCGGCTATCACTATGACCGTGTCTTTTTTCTTGAGTTTCAGCATAATTTCCGCCTTATTAAATTACTTCGGGAGCGAGCGAGACGATCTTAAGGAAGTTCTTGCCGCGCAGTTCGCGGGCCACGGGCCCGAAAACGCGCGTACCCTTGGGCTCGCCGTTGTCGTCTATCACGCAGACCGCGTTGTCGTCAAAGCGGATGTAGGAGCCGTCGGGGCGGCGGGTTTCCTTGGCTACGCGCACCACCACGGCCTTCACCACGTCGCCCTTCTTGATGGCGCCGTGAGGGATGGCGTCGCGCACCGAGGCGACGATGGTGTCGCCGAGGAACGCGTACTTGCGGTAGCTGCCGCCGTTAACGTGGAAGCACTGCAGTTTGCGGGCTCCGGAGTTATCGGCGACGTTGAGAATGGTTCTGAGCTGTATCATTGTTCTTTCTCCGTTATGGGGACGCTTATTTCGCAGCCTTCTCCACTATGCGGCTGATCCGCCAGCGCTTGAGCGCGGACAGGGGGCGGGTATTGACGATCTCCACCAGGTCGCCGGCCTTGGACTCATTGGCCTCGTCGTGGGCGTAGAACTTGCGGTTGCGGCGCAGCGTCTTGCTGTAGACCTTATGGCTGATCACGTGGTCCACGCTGATGACGCGGGTCTTGGTCATCTTGTCGGAGACCACCACGCCGCGCATCACTTTGCGGTTGCCCCTGCTCTCGGTTTTTTCGGTATTTTCGGTCATTTTTTAGCCTCGGCCGTCCTGGATTTCACGAGCTCGCGCTGCCGCAGATACGTGTTGATCATCGCGATCTTGCGGCGGGCGGTGCGCAGCACCAGCGGGTTCTCTACCGGCGCGGTGGTGCGCTTGAAGTTAATCTGGAAGATCTGCTTCTTAAGGTCGGCGGCCTGGGCCTTCAGCTCGGCGTCGCCCATGTTCTTAAGGGTTTCCTTGTCTTTTCTTTTCATAATTCGGGCTGCTCTCCTTTAATTCTCGCGGCTTATGAAGCGCGTCTTGATCGGCAGCTTGTGCCCGGCGCGGGTGAAAGCTTCCTTGGCGCTGACGAGGTCCAGGCCTTCCACCTCGAACAGGATGCGCCCGGGGCGCACGACGGCGACCCAATGGTCGGGCGCGCCCTTACCTTTACCCATGCGGGTTTCGGCGGGGTGCTTGGTGATGGACTTGTCGGGGAATATGCGCACCCAGATCTTGCCCTTCTTGCGCAGATAGCGCACGATGGTAACGCGGCAGGCTTCGATCTGGCGGGCGGTGATCCAGCGGGGCTCGAGGGCCTTGAGGCCGAACTCGCCGAAAGCCAGGGTGAAGCCGCTCTTGGCCGGGCCCTTAATGCGGGCCGCGGTGTGCGTCTTGCGGTATTTTACTCTCTTGGGCATCAACATAATTATCGCTCCTTAGAAGAAGACTCAGGCGCTGGGGTTGGCGTCCCTGCGGGCGGCGGCGGATTCGTCCATCACCGGTATCTCGCTGGGATTCTCAGCTTCCATTTTCTGCAGCTGCTCGCGCAGTTCGCGGGGGGTCTTGGCGAAGAACAGCTTCTTGAAGATCCAGACCTTTATGCCGATCTTGCCCATCGCGGTGTGGGCCTCGGTTAAGCCGTAATCGATGTCGGCGGAGATGGTCTGAAGCGGCACGCGGCCCTTGCGGTACCACTCGCGGCGGGCGATCTCGGCGCCGCCGAGGCGGCCGGAGGCCATCACCTTTATGCCGAGGGCGCCGGAGCCCATCGTGCGCTCCATGGCGCGCTTGATGGCGCGCTTGAAGGAAATGCGCTTCTCGAGCTGCTGGGCGACGCTCTGGCCGACGAGGCGCGGATCGAGCTCGGGGATCTTGATCTCGGAAACGTTGATGAACACCTTGCGCTTCGTGAGGCGCTCGACGTCCTTCTTGAGGGCTTCGATGTCGGCGCCCTTGCGTCCGATCACGATGCCGGGGCGGGCGGTGTGGATCGTCACCTTCAGGTAGGCGCCGGCGCGTTCGATGTCCACCCAGCTGACGGAGGCCATCGCGAAGCGCTCGGTCACCATGTGGCGGATCTCGAAATCTTCGCGGATCAGCTCGGGCATCTTCTTCGGGGAGAACCAGCGGGACTGCCAGTCCTGGATGTAGCCGAGGCGTAAGCCCTTAGGATGTATTTTCTGACCCATATTATTTGCTCCCCTTGGTGTCGGACACGGCCACGTGGATGTGGCACATCTTGCGCTTGAACGGCATCGCGCGGCCCTGCGGGCCGGGCTGCACGCGGCGCAGGAACTTCATCGGGCCCTGGTCGGCGAAGCACTCGGTGACCCAGATCTGCTTGAGATCCAGTTTTTTACCGAGCTTCACCGACAGGTTGGCGCCCGCGGACTTAATGGCCTTACCGACGACGTCGGTGGCTATGCGGGGCAGGGAGGCCAGGATGTACTGGGCCTCGTACAGGGACTTGCCCCGTACCGCGTCGAGCAGCTGGGCGACCTTGCGGCGGCCGTAGCGCTGGTATCTGAGATGGCATTTAGCTTCCATGATTTTCTCCGTTTATAGTCACTGCACCCTTAGGTCAGGTCCGTGGCTTCCTTGGTATGCGACTGGCCGTGGCCCTTGAACAGCCGCGGGAAAGAGAACTCGCCGAGCTTGTGGCCGACCATGCGCTCGGTGACGTACACCGGCAGGAACTTGCGGCCGTTGTGCACCAGCAGGGTCTGCCCGACGAACTCAGGGGTTATCGTGCAGGCGCGAGCCCAGGTCTTAATCTGCTTTTTGTCGCCGGCCAGGGCGACCGCCTGGACTTTCGCCAGGAGCTTCTGGTCTACGTACGGCCCTTTTTTAGAAGATCTGCTCATTTATATTCCTCCGGTTACGCGGACTTGGCCTTGCGGCGGTCCTGCACTATCATCCAGCTCCAGATCTTGGATTTGGTCCTGGTCTTGAAGCCCTTGGAAGGCTGGTTCCACGGCGAGCGCGGAACGTTGTTGCCCTTCGAGTGGCCGCGGCCGCCGCCGAGCGGGTGGTCGCAGGCGTTCATCGCGGCGCCGCGCACGGTCGGCTTCACGCCGATGTGGCGCTGGCGGCCGGCTTTGCCGAGGGTGATCGTATTGTGCTCGATATTGCCGACCTGGCCTATCGTGGCCATGCAGGCCTTCAGCACCTTGCGGAGCTCGCCGGACGGCATCTTGACGAGGGCGTAGTCGCCCTCCTTGGCCATGAGCTGCGCCTGGGTGCCGGCCGCGCGGACGAACTGCGCGCCCTTGCCCGGGATCATCTCGATGGCGTGGATGAAGGTACCGTCGGGGATATTGGTCATCGGGAGCGCGTTGCCCAGGCGTATCTCGGCCTTGGGGCCGCTCATCACGCTGGCGCCCACGCCCAGGCCCAGGGGGGCCGGGATGTAGCGCTTGTCGCCGTCCGCGTAATGCAGCAGGGCGATGCGGGCGTTCCGGTTGGGATCGTACTCGATCGCGGCGACCTTGGCGGGCACGCCGTATTTCTCGCGCTTGAAATCGATGATGCGGAAGCGCCGGCGGTGGCCGCCGCCGTGGTGGCGGACCATGACCATGCCGGTGTTATTGCGGCCGCCGTGCTTGCGCAGGCCGGTCGTCAGGTTCTTCTCGGGCTCCGTCTTGGTGATCTCCGAGAAATCGGCGATCTGCAGGGTGCGCCTCGAAGGGGTGTAGGGTCTGTATGATTTTATGGGCATATTTCTTTCCTATTTACGCCTTATTTCGGCAGGTCGGTCATGTCTATCTTCTGACCGGCCTTCACGGAAACCACAGCCTTCTTCCAATCCGAGCGGTAGCCCTCGTGGCGGCCCACTTTATGGAGCTTGCCGGGGAGGTTGGCGGTGCGGACGGCCGTGACCTTGACCTTGAAGAGGGTCTCTACGGCTTTCTTGATCTCGGGCTTGGTGGACTTCGGGTTCACGCGGAAGGTATAGCGGTTCTGCTCGTCCTTCGTGGTAACGCTCTTCTCGCTGAGGATAGGGGACACCAGCACATCCATATAGTTCATTTGGCCTCCTTGACGCTGTCGGCCAGGGCTTTAAGCGCGGCCGAGGTGAAAACGAGCTTGCTGCTGCGCATCGCCTCGTAGGCGTTCAGGTTCTGCGACAGGCACCAGCCGAATTCGGAGATGTTCTTGGACGCGGTCTTGAAGTTCTTGTCCATCTTGTCGGTGATGAACAGCACGCTCTTGTCGCCGAGACCTTTGCGCAGGGCGTTGAGGGAGCTGGTCTTGGCGGCCTCGAGGCCGAGGTTCTCGATCACCAGCACGGCGCCGTCGGCCGCGCGGGAGGAGAGCGCCTCGATCAGGGCCTGGCGAAGCTTCTGTATGGGCAGGTACTGGCGGAACGAGCGCGGCTTGGGGCCGAAGCAGACGCCGCCCTTGCGCCAGATCGGGGACCGGGTGGAACCCGCGCGGGCGCGGCCGGTGCCCTTCTGCTTCCAGGGTTTCTTGCCGCCGCCGGACACTTCGGAGCGGGTCTTCGTGCTCGCGGTGCCGCGGTGCTTGTTGGCCATGTAATACTTCATCACTTCGTGGATGAAGTACGGATCGGGCTTTACCGAGAACATCTCGGGCAGGGCCACTTTGCCCACTTCCTGTCCCTTAAGGTTTAAAAGTTTCGTTTCCATGTTTTATCCTCTTTAGGCCTACTTCTTGGCGGCCGGCTTGGCCTTGCCGGCGTCAGCCTTCACTTTGTTCTTGGAGACCTTGTTGGCCTTCGGGGCGGGCACCTTCTTGTTGGTGAGCGTCACGTACACGGTGCTGCCGGTGGCGCCGGGGATGCCGCCGCCGATGAGCAGCAGGTTCTCCTCGGGGATCACCTTCAGGAGCTTCATCTTCTGCACGGAGACGGTCTCTACGCCCCAGTGACCGGCCATGCGCTGGCCGGGGAGCACGCGGCCCAGGGAGCGGCGGGAACCCAGAGAACCGGGAGCGCGCTCGCGGTCGCTGGCGCCGTGGGAGGCCGAGCCGCCGGCGAAATTATGGCGCTTCATGCCGCCGGAGAAGCCGTGGCCCTTGGAGACGCCCTGCACGTCCACGTACTGCCCCTCGGCGAAGCGTTCGACGCCGGCCGTCTGGCCCTGCTCGGCGCCCGCGAGGTCGGCCACGCGGAATTCTTTAAGGTGCCGGAGCGGCTTGGAATTTATTTTCTTCGCCAGGCCGAGCTCGGCCTTGTAGGCGTTCTTCTCTTTCTTGTGGCCGTAGCCGAGGCAGATGGCCTGGTAGCCGTCCTTGTCCGCGGTGCGGGTGTAGGCCACGCGGCACGGGCCGGCCTGCACGACGGTGACCGCGTGCAGGTTGCCGGCGGCGTCGAAGATCTGGGTCATGCCCATCTTTTCGCCGACCAGAAATTTGTGCGCCGCGGGCAGCTGCTGAAGCTCCGGCTTCTGCTCGGGGGCCGTGTTCTCTTTGTTTTCTTCTGTCATAAGTCCGCTCCTTGCGCCGTCTCTTCCGACGGAAAACGCCCGGTTTTACGCCGGGTTCTCCGCGGTTTTCAAAAGACAAACGAACAAACCGCACCGGAACTTTTTCAGCTCCGGTTACTCTTCAAACAATATTTTGTTTCTATGATTAGCCCGCAGGCGGAGGGAATCAAGGCCGCTCCGTCTATAGGGCCGCTGTCCGTATTCCGTAGAACGCGACAGCGTAATAATAAAAACTTCTTTTCAAAGAAACCGCGGCGTGACCGCGATTAACCACAGGATTATTATAACAAAAGCGTTTTTTTATGTAAAGCGTTTATTCAGAGGGGCCGCGCGAAGGCCAGCACGTGGCCGTCCCGGTCCAGGCTGTAAGCGGCTTCGTGCCCCCAGTCCCGGGCCGCCAGCGGGCTCAATTCCCGGGCCCCCGCGGCCAGCGCGCTGGCGTGGCAGGCGGCCGGGTCGGGCACGGTAAGGTAGACCTCGGCGCGGGGCACGCCGCGCGCTCCGGCGGGGTCCGGCAGCTCCGGCAGCAGGCGCATTATCCCTTTCTCCGGCATCAGCCCCAGCACGCAGCCCGGTCCCAGCTCGAATTCCGTCATCCCCGGCACGTCCAGGCGCGGCGCCAGGCCCAGGGCCGCGGCGTAAAAGTCCCGGCTGAGCCCCTGATCCCGGACGTATAGGATTAGATTCATAATCATATAGGTAATGATATCATTAACACGAACACTCGGCAACTCCAGAAAACAAAAAAGGGCCCCTCGGGGCCCTTTTTCCGGTTCGACGGCCCTGTCAGGCCGCGGCCTGGCCGCCCCGCTGCATAGGGGCCGGCACAAAGACTATATCCTGGGCTTTCAGCCGGCCCGGATACAGGTCCAGCAGCGCTTTCTTTACAACTTCCAGTTTCTCGGCCGGGAGAGCGGAGTCGTGCAGTATACGCAGCCGCATAGAGCGCAGTTCCAGCGAGTAAACGTCCCGGCTCTCGGTATCCGTCTTCTCCTGGGTAGCCGTCTGCTTCTGGCTTTTTTCCCCTTCCTTGCCCGCGTCCGCGGGGTCCGCTTTGCGCGACAGCAGCTCCCCCACCCCGGACTTCACCGCCCCCTTGGAAGTAACATAGAGCTCGGCCTCGGCGTCCAGAAAGGCGTAGGCCCGCCCCGGGCCCAGCAGCGGATCAAGCACCTGCTCCTGGATCTTGGCCTCGGCGTCCCCTATCATATCGTAAGTTTCACTGAGCGCGCTGCCTTCGGCCGCGGCCGGCCAGGCCGGCAACAGCAGCGCGGCCGCTAAAAGATATGCATTAATCGTCATTTGTCGTTCCCCCCTATGAGAATAAAAGAAAAGGGCCCGGTTTTAAGGCCGGGCCCTTTCGAGATACGGCTCTTACTTCGCCGTGCCGTTGATCCACTCGAGCGCGCCGTTCACCTTGGAGTAAACGCCGGGCTTGTTGGGGCGGGCGCAGCCTTCGCCCCAGCTCACTACGCCCGCGAGCACGCGGGAAGAGCCGGAACCGAGCATCAGCGGGCCGCCGCTGTCGCCCTGGCAGGAATCCTTGCCGCCCTGGGGGTAACCGGCGCAGAGCATGCTGTCGGTTATGCCGTCATAGGCCGCGGAGCAGGCTTCCTTGGAGATGAAGGGCACCGAGACCTTCATCAGGAGCTTGGAGACGCTGCCGCCCTCGCTGGTGGTACCCCAGCCGGCGGTGACGAACTCGCCGCCGGAGAGTTCCTTGGTGTTGAGCGTTATCGGCTCGAACTTGGAGTCGCCGGAGAGCTTGACCAGCGCGAAGTCGTTGTCCATCGTGTTGGTGTCCCAGCCGGGGTGCTTGACGATCTGCAGCACGGTGAACTTCTCGACGCCGACGGTGTCAGCCTGGTTGTGGAGGCCGACGGTCACGCCTTTAAGGTAGCCGCCCTCGACGCAATGCGCCGCGGTGAGCACCCAGTTCTTCTTTATGAGGGAGCCGCCGCAGAAGTGGCTGCCGTAGGAGCTGCGCAGGGAGACGAGGAAGGGGAATTCGCCCTTCACGGCCTGCACGCCGCCTACTATCTTTTCGGCGGCGAAGCGCTCGAAGGGGTTCACGGCCTCGGGCACAAGGGCCGGGCGGGCGGGAACCTCAACGGACTGTATCGCGGGCAGAACGCTGCTGCCGGGGTTATCGAAACTTATGTTCGCCGCGTTGGCGGGAACCATGGCGAGGGCCAGGACCAGAGCCGCTATCGTCTTAATCATTCAACTTCCTCCAGAACGCTTTGGATTAACAACTTAAGTGAATTGTGCAAAATCAATTGACGCGTGTCAACAAGAAATTTCCCTTAAGGCCCAGAAGGCCCTGGGCCCAACTGCCCATGATGGATGTCAGGAGTTTTCTAACGACGGGCGTTGTCGCGCAGGCGCGCGAGCAGCCGGTAGCAGGCGGCCGTCACCGCGTCTATGCGCGACAGCGAGAAAGGCGGCAGCGTATCGGCCGGGCTCAGCGGCAGCCGGTAGACCGCGCAGTATTCGGCCACCCGCTCGCGGAGCCTGGCCAGCACCCTGTTCTCAGCGGCCTCTCCCCCGAAGCGCGCCGCCTCTTTTTCGAGGGTTTCGAACTGCAGGTGCCGGTAGGCCTCGGCTACCAGCCGCTCGGCGGCGGGGTCGCGGCCGGCGGCGCCGCTCCGTTCCTCGGCCGCTATCGTGAGCGGCTGCAGGCGCGCCAGGCGGTCGCGCAGCAGGTCGTTGCTGCCGGCCAGGCCGGCGCAGACGAAGTCGAAATCTTTGGAGGCCACCAGCTTGTCCAGCGAGACTTTCAGCTCGGTGATGTCGGCCTGCGCGACCGGGCCGCGGGCGAGCCTGGCCAGGAACCGCCCTACCGCCGAGGCCAGCTGCTCGCTCTTCAGCTCGGCCAGGTAGCCGGCCATGTCGTTGAGCGTGACTATCAGGAATTCTTTCTGGCTGGAATAGCTGGAAGTCACCGCGCCGGCCAGTTCCCTGAGGCTGGCCACCAGTTTGATCTGCGTTTCGTATGCCTTATTGTGTTCCATTCGTCGCCCTCCGTCCGCACCGACATTCTAGCAAACGGCCCGCGCGTGCGGCGCCCGCAAAACCGCCCCCCCGCCCGGCCAAATAAAAAAACCGCCGGGTTTCTCCGGCGGTTCTTTCGTCATCGGGACCGGCGCGTCAGGCGCCGCCTTTGATGAAGCCCAGCGCTTTACCGATCGAGTAGCTTTCCTTGCCCCCGGACAGGCTGCTCAGCAGCTCCCGGGCCGAAGCCAGGTCCTCGCCCAGCGTCACGATGGGCGGCTCCACGTAGCCGCCGGCGCAGACTTGCGGCAGGCCGGTGGCTGCCAGCAGCGCGTTGCACAGGCAGCCGCGGCCCTCGGTGTTCTTGGCGCGGCCGCCCTTGGCCACGAAAGCGTCCACCGGTTCGGCCGGGCAGCGGTAGCCCAGCGAGCCGTCGGGTTTCAGGTAATTCACCTGCAGCAGGCCTATGTCGCAGCGGCGCGGCCTGGCCTGGAAAACGGCCTCTTCGGAGATGGTGCCGGGCACCTGGGCCACCTTGAAAGGGAAACCGGTGGGCGACACCACCGAATTGGTGACCTTGAGCTCGCCAGCGGCCAGCATTTTCAGCACGCGCGAGCGCAGCCCGGGCTCCATGCCGGACTGGCCGGAAAGGGCGGCCAGCGTGCCGAACTGCACGCCCACGGCGCCGGCCGCCTGCGCGGCGGGCAAGCCGCCGCGGCGCCCGTAAGCGCCCGCCAGCCAGAAAGGCATGCCCAGGCCGGCTATGGCGCCGATGTCGGCCTTGTCCTGTTCGGTATAAACGAACGCGGGCTTTCCGTCGGCGTCGAAACGCATTTTCGCAGGCGGGGCGTTATGCCCGCCCGCGTCCGAACCTTCCACCACGAAACCGTAGGGCCGCGTGGCGGGATCGGCCGCCAGCGCCTGCGCCAGGCCGAAGGAGGAGACGATGGCCAGGAACTTGGGAGGCCGCAGCGCTTCGCCGCCGCCGGTCAGCTCGCCGGGGCGCACCGCGGCGTAGTAGGCGCCGGAGTCGGAGCGCTCGCCGTAAACCTTGAGGGACATGCCGGCGGGTTCGTGCCGGGAGAGCTTCTCTATCATCGCGGGCAGCTCGTCGGGGCTGCCGGCGCCTACCAGCACGTAGGCCGCGCCGGCCAGCATGGCGCCGTAAAGCGCCCAGGGCAGGGGGCGCTCCACCTTGCGCAGGAAATTTATGCCTACCGGCTTGTCGTGACCTTCCTTGGCCAGCCAGACCTCGGCAAAGTTGGCCGCCAGAACCAGCACCTGCATCTCGCGCGGCAGCTCCCAGAAAGAGTCGGGGCCGGGCCGGAAATTCTCCATGCGCGTCAGGCGGCAGGGCGGCACGTGCTTGTAGGGCGCGCCGGGGGGCCGGCCGCCTTCAATATAATATTTGTCGAAAATTTCCCAGACGTCGGAGGCAAGAGCGGGCTGGCGGCGGGCCAGCTCGCTGAAGGCGCGGCGCACGTGGCCGCCGGGGTCGCCGTCCTGCAGCAGGCGGGGATAGACTATCTCCAGGCCGGTGCCGGACACTACGCCCAGCCCGCCCATCATGGATACTATCCTGGACATCACCCACCAGGAAATGCGCACGCCCATGCCGCCGGAAATCATGGCGGGATCGGGCAGTGTAGGGGCCTTATTCTCTATATTCACTCTTTCTCCATGGCCGTCATGAAACCTCTGCTTTGCGCGGCCTCATTATATATTACCTTTTTTCGCGGGAATAAAGTCCTGTTTTTCCGCAAAACCGGCTGGCCTCAACCCAGCAGGCCGAGCAGGTCGGCCGGCAGCGGGGCGGCCACGGTCATGGGACGGCCGTCCGCGGGATGCAGGAAAGTCAGTTCCGCGGCGTGCAGGGCCTGCCGCCCCAAGCGCATCAGCGCCGCGTCGGCCGGGGTCAGCAGCCCCTGAACGAAGCGCAGGAACACGCCCTCGTCCAGGCCGTACAGCTTGTCCCCGGCTACCGGGCTGCCCAGCGCAAGCAGGGTGGCCCGGATCTGGTGCAGCCGGCCGGTATGCGGCAGGGCCCGCACCAGGGTCAGCGCGCCGCGCCGCTCCACGGGGAAGAGTTCGGTGTCCGCCCACTGCGCCTCGCGCCCGGGAGCCGGCGCGGTTTCTCCGGAAGGCTCGAAGCGCCGCTTCTTGCGTATGGCCGAACCGGGGCAGGGCCCCATGTAGCCTCGGACCCGCGCCGGGGCGGCGAACTCCCCCTCCGTAACGGCCAGGTAGGTTTTGGTCACGCCTCTCTCGTCGAACTGCCGGCGGCAGGCCCGCGCGGCGGCAGGGTGCCTGGCCACCAGCGTCACACCGGAGGTCTCGCGGTCCAGCCTGTTGATGATGGAGGGCTCTCTCACGCCCAGGTCGTCCTTGAGCACCCCCCACAGGGTGTTCCTGAAGTAGCGGCCGGCCGGGTGCGCGGGCAAATTACCGCTCTTGCCGACCACCAGGATGTCGCTATCCTCGTAAAGCACGGTCACCGCCCTGTCCACCGCCGGCTCGGCGGCGCCGGCGGGGCTGTACAGGACCACGTCGTTCTCCCCCAGCGCCAGGCCGGGCGGGGCCGGCGCGCCGTTCACCAGCAGGGCCCCGCCCAGGGCCAGCGCCTCCCACTCCGCCATGCTGTGGTAAGGAAAGCGCGCGGCCAGGAAGGCCGCGAGGGTGCTGCCGGAGTTCTCCCTCCGCACGGTCGAGCGCATTGTCCTTCCGCCTTCTGTCATATCGAGCCTTTATTCTATCAAAGCGGGCCGCCCCAAGCGCCGGAAAGATTTGCACTGGGCGCTCCGCTACCGCTATAATAAACCTGATGGGAGAAACAAAGGGGCGCGTATTACTGGTCACCAGCGGCAAGGAACTGCTGATGGAGATGACCCCGTCCATGGCCGGCAGGGGTATGGAACTGGTCTGCGTCCCCACGCTCAAGTATGCCGCCGACCGCCTGGCCGCCGGCGACTGCTCCACCCTGGTGGTGGATTTCGGCTGGCTCTCCCCTTCGGAGCGCGGCGCGCTCCTCGAACTTCACAAACAATTCCCCAAGATACAGCTCTTCACGCTGGAGTCCGTGGCCAGCATGGCCCCGGCAGTACCCTCGCCGCTGCGCCGCCTGAGCTGGCCGCTGCCGATGGGCTTCGCGGACCAGGCGCGCGTCATAGCCAAGCCCGTCATCATCCTCGCCGACCAGGTGCTGTTCTCCACCGGCGCCGTGCAGAACGCCTTCCAGCAGGCCGGCGTGCAGGCCGAGTCGCTGGAATACGGCGCCGAGCTCCCCGATTTCATCCGCCGCCAGAGCGAGGCCCGCGCGGCCTCCGCCCGCACGCAGAAGCCCAGGAAGGGCTGGTCGCTGCTGGGCGGCTCCGACGAGCCGGAGCAGGAAGCCGCGCCGGCCATAGGCAACCTGGTGGTGGCGCAGTTCACCGGCAGCGCGGCGCAGGCCGGCGCGCTGGACGCCGCCGTGCGCGCCGTGGCGCCCGAGGCCGTCTGCTACCTGGTCTCCGGCGTGGACACGCAGCGCTACGCCATGCAGGCCCTCAGGGAGGGCCAGCCGGTGGCGCTGCCGCGCGAGCAGGCCGGCCGCATCGCCAATATCATGGCCGAGAGCGCGGGCGGCGGCGAAGCGCGTCTGAAGACGCGCGAACGCGAGCGCATCCTGCTGCTGGACAATTTCAAGCCGGCCCTGACGGCCCTGTCGCAGGCGCTGATAGGCCACGGCTACGAGGTGACCTCCTCGATGGACGGGGCGGAGGCGCTGCGCCTCACCACCAAGGGCTCCTTCCACCTCGCGGTGGTCGGCACGGCCATCACCATGGCGGAACTCAGCGGCGCCGAGCTGGCGCAGAAGATGCGCGAGCGCGACCCCGACATGCGCATCATCTTCATGGTGGACCAGTACCCGCTCAAGGCGGCCCTGCAGGGCGTCAGCCAGGTGGTGGAGCTGGGCCTCGACGACGCCATCCTCAAGCCGGTGGAAGCCTCGCGCCTGATCTTCTCGGTGGAGAAGGCCCTGGAGCGCCGCTTTCTGCTGCTCGAGAACGCCCGCCTGCTCAAGGAGACCCAGGAGCAGAAGAACCAGCTGGAGCTGGTCAACGGCTTCCAGAAGAAATTTTTCGCCACGGTCGCGCACGACGTGAAGAGCCCGCTGACGGCCATCCTCGGCTATTCCGAGGTGCTGACCGGCAAGCTCAAGGCCATGCCCAGCGAGCAGCGCTACGCCGCCAACATCCAGACCTCCGCCAAGACCCTCAACGTGCTCATCTCGGACCTGGTGGACCTGGCCGCGATGGAGAGCGGCAAGCTGCGCGTAGAGATCGGCACGCTGAACCTGCTGGCCGTCATGAACGACGTCTACGAGCGCGTCAAGATAGCCGCGGCCAGCCGCAAACTCAATATGACCCTGGAAGTGCCGCCCGTCCTGCCGCCGCTGGCCGGCGACGACGCCCGCATAGGCCAGGTGGTGCAGAACCTCTGCACCAACGCCATCCAGTACACCAGGGAAGGCGGCAAGATCACCATCAGGGCGGAGCTCAAAGCCGACCGCGTTGAGGTCAGCGTCGTCGACACCGGCATCGGTATTTCCAAAGAGGACCTGCCACGCATCTGGGAACGGTTCTTCCAGACCAAGGAAGCGATGGGCATGCGCAAGGCCGGCTTCGGTCTGGGCCTCAAGATCGCCCGCGAGATCGTGCAGCGCCACGGCGGAGAGATGGGCATAGAGTCGGAACTCGGCGTGGGCTCGCGCTTCTTCTTCCATATCCCGCTCAACGGTCCCCCGCCCACGGCGGGCACCGCAGCCGCGGCCCCGGCCGCCGCTGCCGCGCCCCCGGCGCCGCCCTCCGGTCTGCCGCCTGCGCCCCGTCCCCCGCAGCAGCCCCAGCCGCAGCAGCACCCGCACCTGCCGCCCCAACCGCCGCAGCACAAGAATTAACCCTGAAAAAAGAAACCGCCGGGACAGCCCGGCGGTTTCTTTTCGCGGCCCGGCGGCTAGTCGCCGAGCTTGAACCTTATGCGCAGCACGCCGCCGGCGTAACCGGTGGAGATTATCCGGAAGGCCCCTATCTCGGCGGTGGAGGCCACGTGCGGGCCTATGCAGGGGCAGGCGTCATAATCGCCTATGCGGATGACGCGCAGTTTCTCCCCGCCGGCCCCTTCGGGCAGCCGGCCCAGGTCCAGTTCCCGCTCCGCGAGTTCGCGGGACAGGAATTCCTCGCGCACCGGCAGCGCGGCGCGCACGGCCCCGTTCACCGCGGCCTCCAGCGCGGCGCGCTCCTCCGGCGTCAGGTCGCGGGCGAAACGGTAGTCGCACTTGGACTTTTTGCGCTCTATGTGCGAACTGAAAGCCCGCCCCTGGCCGAACAGCCGCACCATGGCCTGGTTCAGCAAATGCTCCGCGGTATGCATCCGGGGGTCCGTGTATTCCTTCATATCGCTCCGTCGCGGCGCTTTATTTGCCGCCTGAAAGCACCTGCTGCACCCGGCGCAGACCGGCGGCGGCCTCGGCGTTGGCCGGGTCCGCCTTCAGGGCGGCGCGCCACTCGTCGCGCGCCCGTTCGTAATCGGCGTTCTGAAAATATTTAACCCCGTCCAGATAATGCCGCTGGGAGGGCGGCAGCGCGGCGTCGGCGGCGGGAGCGCCGGCCGCCAGGCAGGACTGCGTGACCTGGTTACCCTTGGGAATGCGCACGCGCGCCGTCAGGCCGTTCACCAGTTTCACGTCGGTCATGCTGCGCACCTCGTAAGAGTCCGCCTGCATATAGCGCCGCGGTATCTCCAGCGTTTCCACCAGGTCCGTGACGAGGACGGTACCGGCTGGCAGGTCGGCCCTGGCCACCAGCACCGTGCTCATTTCTCCGTGCCCGGCCGTGGAACGCTCGCCGGTGATCAGCCCCGCCCAATAAGCGGCGCCCGCCAGCACCAGGGCCCCCGCCGCAATTGCGTTATTCTTTCCCATATATTCTCCTTGTCTTCTCCGCTCAGTTCTTCAGCAGGGCGTAAAGTACCGCCAACAGAAAACCGACAAAAGCCACTACCAGCGCTATCTCGGCGGGCCTGCCCATGCCCGCGCCGCCTGTCAGCTGGTAGAGTCGGGCCTGCGCCGCCTCCCCTTCGTTGTCGGCGGCCGCCGGGGCCGGCGCTCCCGCCAGGTTGCGCGGGTCGGCCAGGAAGGCGCGGAACACGGTCCTCGCCTCCTCGATGAAAGCCGGGTAAGCGCCGGCCGCTATCAGTCCTCTTTTAAAGACTATCAGGAACTTGCCCGCTCCCTGTACCTGCCAGCTGCCGCGCAGCCCTTCCAAGACCCCGGTCACCTCCGGCGTGAACACCGCCGCCACCCGCTGTTTATCGGGGCCGGTCAGCGCGTAACGGCCGGAGAAACCCGGCCGCTCCGGGAAATCCATATCGCGCTTCGTCACCAGGTCGCCGGCCCGGCCCAACAGCGTTTCCGGAGCCAGCTCGAACTCGGGCAGGGTCAGCCGCTCGTCGCGGTACAGCGCCAGGCCGAAACTGTAGGTGCTGCCGCCGCGCTTGTGGCCGCGCACCGTATACTGGAAGTCCAGGTACCAGGCGCCCGGGAGCGCCGAGACGTCCCTGAGCCCGTTCTCTACGGAGTTATAATCGCCCAGGCTGAACAGGGCCGGGGCGGCGGCGCGCAGCCGGAAACCCAGGTTCGGATGCTTATGGTATTCCAGGCCGCCGCCTTCGCCCATCGCCATTATCGCCCGCCTGCGGCGCCACTCGTAAAGCATATAGATAAGGCCGATGACCAGCGCGGCCCCCATCACGCCGAACAGCAGCTGGTACTCCCAGTTGCCGCGGATAAAATTATAGACGTCCCGCATGGAGTCCGCCGAGATCTCGCTTTGCATTATTTCCTCCCAGCCGCGGCGGCCGGACCGCCCACCTTAACGGAAACTTTTCGCTTCGCTTCGTCCACCTTCAGGTCCAGCCAGCCCGCCTCCAGGTTTGGCAGGCAGTAGCCCGCCCGGAACTCGCCGAGCGTCAGGCGCTGGCCCGGGCAGGGCGGGAACAGCGCGGCCTGCAGCGCCGGGGCGGCGCCGTGCGGCATGCCGTCGGAGCCGAACAGCAGGTCCTCCCCCGGGACGAAGCCGGCCTTGTCTATCAGCATGCGGAAAGGGTTGTTGGCCCGCAGGTAAGCGGAGGGCAGCCGGTCGGCGTAGCAGGCCGAGTCGCCGCTGAAGTTGGGCTGCATGCACAGCGCCAGGCCCAGCCGCCTGGCGCGGCGCGCCTGCTCTTGCGTGATAAGCTGGGCGTGCTCCACGCGCACCCGCAGGCTGCGGCGGGGAACGGCCAGGCGCTCGAGCACGCGCAGCACCTGCTCCAGGGCGGCGTCGCCGATGGCGTGGACGGCGGCGCGGCCGGTAAGGCGCGCGGCCAGTTTAAAAAGTTTCCCGAGTTCAACTTCGGAGTGCAGCAGCAGGCCGCGGCCGCCGCCGCGGTAAGGCCGCAGCAGGGCGGCCGTGCGCGCGCCCAGGGCGCCGTCGGTGAAGAACTTCAGCCCGCCTATGGCCGCGCGGGCGGCCGGGCCGAGTTTTCTGTAAACGTCCGGCTCGGTCCACAGCCTGGCGCGCCCGGCGTAGCGGCGGCCCAGCAGCAGCGCGGCCTCGTCGTCCGACACCAGCATGTCGTCGGCGGCCCAGACTCCCAGGGCGGCCAGCCGCTCCATATAGGCGGGAATGGCCTCCGCGCCGCCGGCCGCGGTGAAAAGGCCGAAGACGCGGTTGAGGTTGTTCTCCACCCAGGCCTGGTCGTCGATGTTGGCCACTATGTCCGGGAACCTGATTTTCAGCGCGGCCCTGGCCGGCGCGTTGAAGCGGAAGCTGTGCAGCGAGACGTTGCAGACTACCGCCGGCCCGAGCCGGTCGAAAGCCGCTCCACGCAGGTCGTAATAGGCGTTGTTCCAGCCCCGCGCCAGCGCGAGCGGCCCGGGCCGCTTTTTTATCAGCGCCAGCGCGGCCGCCGCCGTGCGGCAGGCCGACAGGTCGGCGGCGGCCCCCAGCGCGGCGTAGAAAGAGACGTGCGTGTGGCTGTCGCGCAGCAGCGGCATACGGATTTTCATCATAGGGTCCGCGGCCCCGCGGCCGCTGGTATTATTCTACAAAAACAAAACCGCCGGGCTAACCCGGCGGTTCTGGCCTTAACAGCGGGGGATGTTAAGGGATGTATTTCTCCACTTCGGAGATCTTGGTCACGTCCTCGCCGCGGCCGCCGGTCTGTTCGTAGGTGGCCATCGTGGTGCAGCCGGCGGGGCTGTCGAGGAAGTCCTC
>MGTZ01000002.1:0-39693 GCA_001799715.1 Elusimicrobia bacterium GWB2_63_16
GCCTTCTGGCGGGCGCGGCCGGCGTGGTCGCCGGTGTAGGAGTCCTTGGCGTCTATCACGCGCGCCAGGGTCTGCACCATCTCCAGGTAGAAGTTCTCGAGGCTTTCGTAAAGCTTGATGTTCTCGAGCGTGATGGCGGTCTCGCCGGCCAGCAGCGTGAGGAACTTCAGGTCGTAGTCGGTGAAGGATTCCTTCTCGCGCGAGAGGTGCAGGTTCAGCACGCCGAACGGCTTGTCCTTGAGCTTGAGCGGGATGGCGATGAACGGGTCCTTCTGCTCTTCCTTGCCGATGAAATCCTTGTACTGGTTGTTCTGGGCCGGGTCGGTGACGAAGATGGTCTCGCCGGTCTGGAAGGCGCGGCCGGCGATGCCGAGGCCGGGCTTGATGCGGGTGGTGTCGATGACTTCCTTGGAGATGTTCTTGGAGGCGCAGATGCGCAGCTCGTCGGCCACTTCGTCGTGGATCATCAGCGAGCCGCGGGGGGAGCTGATGAGCTCGCAGGCGGATTCCACCACGGTCTGGTAGAACTCCTCTTTCTTGATCTGCCCGGCGTTGACGATGCCGATCTCGTGGATGGTCAGCAGGCTGGTGAGCAGCTCGTCGAACTTGCCCCAGGTGGTGCGCAGGGAGGCGTCGGCGCCGCCGGTGTCCGCCGAGGGCTTGTCCAGGCGCAGGTCATAGACCTTCCGCAGCAACGCGCCGATGATGAAAAGGAGAATGACTATAGCCAGCGAAAGCAGGTATATCATTATTAAGAAGAATAGCAAAAGACGGGCGCCAAAGCCAATAAAAAGGATATCGTTGGCGCGGCGCGGCGTTGTTGTGCAGCCAATCCCATAAAGTTTATAATTGAGGTCATGAAAAGCCGTCCTCTGAAAGTGCTGGTCTGCGGCGCGGCCGGCCGCATGGGCCGCGCGGTGCTCTCCGAGATCGAATCCTCTGAAGCTTTCGCCTGCGCCGGCGGCGTGGACGCCAGGCCCGGGCCCGGCGCGGAGCCGCCCGACGCTTTCACGCGCCTGCTGGCCCTGGCCGACGCGGTGGTGGATTTTTCCTCCCCCGGCCCTTCGGTCGCGTACGCGCAGGCCTGCGCCGCGGCCCGCAAACCCTTCGTGTCCGGCGTCACCGGCTACGCCCCCAGGCAGCTGGCCGCGCTGAAGGCCGCCGCCCTCCGCACGGCCGTCTTCCATTCCCCCAACATGAGCCCCGCGGTCAACCTGACCTTCGCGCTGGCGGCGCTGGCCGCCCGCCGGCTGAAAGATTTCGATATACACGTGCACGAGGCCCATCACAGCGCCAAAAAGGACGCCCCGTCCGGCACGGCGCTGCGCTACGCCGAACGCATAGCCGCCGCCCGCGGCGGCGCGCTGCCGCCCATCACCAGTGTTCGCGCCGGGGACATAGTGGGCGACCACACGGTGCTGTACGCCGGGCCGCACGAGCGGGTGGAGATAGCCCACCGCGCCCACTCACGCGCGGTTTTCGCCGCCGGCGCGCTCAGGGCCGCCGTCTGGCTGTCCGGGAAGAAGCCCGGCTTTTACGACTATTCCGACCTGCTGGACCTTAAGAGCTTCTAGTCACGGAGACCTATGAACAAGGCTGAGATCATAAACTGGTTCCTTTTCGCGCTGGCGCTGTTCGCCGCGCTGCTCGTCTACCTCTCTTATTCCAAGAGCTCGGAGATCATCCAGCCGGCCCGCAAGGCGGGGCTGGCCCATACGCCCGACCAGTACAAGCTGGCCCACGAGGTCGTAGAGTTCTCCACGGCCGACGGCGTGCGGCTGAAGGGCTGGTTCATCCCGGCGCCGGGCGGCGAGAGCGGCCGGACCATAATCTTCTGCCATGGCTGGGGCTCCAACCGCGGCGAGGCGCTGCGCGACACCTGGTTCCTCTGCGAGCAGGGTTTTAACCTGTTCTACTTCGACTTCCGCGCCTCCGGAGAGAGCAAGGGGAGCGTGGCCAGCGTGGGCTACCTGGAAACCCGGGACTTCGACGCCGCCTACGAGTTCCTCAAGCACAACCGGCCGCACGCGGCCGAGGCTGTGGGCGTGTTCGGCACCTCGATGGGCGGCTCGGTGGCCGTCTACGCGGCCGCCAAGTACCCGGAGATCGCCTGCCTGCTGTCGGAGAACACCTTCCTCTCCTACGAGCGGGTGGTGGCCAACTGGAGCTGGCGCCGGCTCAAAACCCCGTATTTCCCGCTGGTCGCGATGACGCTGTTCTTCGTGCGGCACAAGCTCAAGAACGACCCCGAACCCTACAGCCCGCTCTACAACGCCCCCCGCGTGAAGTGCCCCGCCATGTTCATCAACGGCGACCACGACGACCTCGTGCCGCTGCCCGACGCGGAGCGCCTGTTCGGGCTGTGCGGCTCGGCGAGCAAGCAGATGTGGGTGATAGCCGGGGCCTCTCACGCCAAGTGCGCCGAGGTGGGCGGCGAGGTGTACCGCAACAAGCTCTCGGCGTTCTTCGCCGGGGCCCTGCCCGAACCGGTGCAGGAGCAGCCCGCGATAAACTCTAAAAAATAAATGTCGGTCGCCTGGTGGACGCAGCTCCTGATGCGACACAAGAAAGTGTCCGTAGCCGCATTGAATGCGTAGTCCACGTATAAAAGTCTTGCATTCCCCGTCGGCATAATGTAGTATTTTCCTATCGCCCCCGACGGGTGCGAAAATACGCCCCGACGATAACAGTGGGGGGAAGTTAACGGAGGAAAGTGAAAATGGCTGAAATGATACAAAAAGTTGGTCTGAAGCGCGAGAAGGGTTACCTTTATTTCATCGACAAGAAAGGCGACATATCCTGCGCCCTGATGGCCCGCGGCAAAAAGAAAGGCGGCAAGGCTAAGGTTGCCGTGAAGGTCGGCCTCAAGAAAGAGAAAGGCTACCTGTACTTCATCGATAAGAAGGGCAACGTCTCCCGCGCCATCATGAAGAATTCCGGCAAGAAAAAGAAGTAATCCTTCTTTTTCCTGACGAACCGCCCGGCCGCAACGCCGGGCGGTTTTATTTTATCCCGCGGCGACATGCCGCCGGGGAAAATGAGGGCGGCCCCCCGCGAGGAGGGCCGCCCATTTTTTGCGGAAGAACGGCGGGCCTTAAACTTTTTTACCCTTCTCTTCCAGCCGCTCCTTCATCTTCTCCACGCGGGTCTTGCAGTCGTCGGTGAGTTCGGACGCGTTCTTGATCAGGCAGTCGCGCACGCGGCCTTCGCCGGGCTTCACGTCCTTGCAGAGCTGCCGCGCGTCGGCGGCGCAGACCTTGGCGCCGCCCTTGCGCCCGCCCTGGCCGAGGCCCGAGCGCATCTTGAAGCCGCTCTTGAACCCCGAGGAGTAGCCCTTGCCGTACTCGCGCATGCAGCCGTTGGCGCCGCCGCGGCCCGCCCGCTCGCCGCGCTTGCCGCGCTTTTCGCCGGCCAGCGCCTTGCGGTCCTTGCAGGCCTGGGACAGCTCCGCCTCGTGCTCCTTGAGGCAGGCCGCCACGCGGCCCTCGCCGGGCTTCACGTCCTTGCAGAACTTCGCCGCGTCGGCCGCGCAGGGCCCTTTCCCCTTCTCGGCCGAGACCGGCAGGCTGAGGGCCAGTCCGAGTCCGCCGCCGAGAGCTAAAACCGCTAATATGTAGTTTTTCATAACCTTGCTCCTTTCTTCCGCCGCTGTCTATACAACGCGGCGGCCCCCGGTTTTATTGCGCCGGGGGGGGCGGGGCCTCTTATATTAAGGAAGGTCTACGTAGACGGCGCCGTTCTCCACCTTGACCGGGTAGGTCCTGAGGGAGCGGGTGGCCAGGGCGGGATCGGCCGGGTCCGGATGCTTGCTGGCCGGCGCCTTGGGGGCGGGGCCGCTGAGGGCCTCGCCGCTGCGGATATCGAATTGGGCGTAATGCAGCGGGCAGGTGAGGATCCAGCCGGTCAGCGCGCCGCGCTCCAGCCTGGCGTTGGCGTGGCCGCAGGCGCGCTCCACGGCGTAGAAGGCGCCCTCGTAGTTGCAGAGCACCAGTTCGCGGCCGCCCAGCGTTACGGCCCGCATACCGCCTGGGGGAACCTCGGCGGCGTCAGCGGCTTTTATCAGCATAGAAGACGGCCTCTGGGATCTGTTTGAGCTTGTCCGGGTCCGTAACGTCCTTGTGCACGAACAGGCCGCACCAGCAGCGGCGCATCGCGTCGTAATGCTCGCGGTGGAAAGGGATGCAGGGGCAGACTATGCGCATGTTCTCGGCGCGGTCCCTGGTGCGGGCCTGGCAGGGGCAGTAGGGCACGCCGGTTTCGGCCTCGAGGGCCGCCTCCTGCTCCAGCAGGAAATCGGCGTCCTCTTCGGCCGGCGTGAATTTGTAGCCCAGCGCGTCGGCCAGCGGCGCGAACAGGTAGCGCAGCGCGCGCTTGCGCGGTTCGAAGGTCACTTCTTCTCCAGCAGCTTCTCGAACCCTTCCGGGTCGTAGCCCTGCACGCAGCTGTCGCCGATGCGGGTGAACGGGAAGGAACCGGTGCAGCCCTGCCCCTTCATCTCCTTCATGATCGCTTCCTGCTTCGCCTCGTCCTGCTTGTCGTAGTCGATGCTCTCGAAAGGCAGGTTTTTATCCTCGAAGAATTTCTTGGTCTTCTTGCACCAGAGGCAGGTGGTGAGCGCGTAAATAACTATTTTTTTCATCGTCATATCCTCACGCGGACTTTTCCGCCCGAAATTTCCACCGCGTAAACGCGCGCTTTTATTTCCGCCGCGTTTAAAAATTTTCCATCGCGGATATCGAAGCGCCAGTCGTGGCACGGGCAGGTCAGCGTGTAGCCTTCCAGCGAGCCCGCGGCGAGCGGGCAGCCCATGTGCGGACAGCGGTTCTCCAGCGCGAAAACGGCGTTTCCACGACGGACGAGCAGCACCGGCAGGCCGCGGGGGAAAACCGCGAGGGGTTTTCCTTCGGCCAGTTGCGCGAGCTCGCAGACTACTTCGGCGGCGGTCATTTTTTTATTATATAAAACCTTGCCGGAGCCGGCGCGTGAAAAATATTTTTAAAAAAACGAAAAAAACTGTTGCATTTACTAATGACAATATATAGAATCAATTTCGCGCAGTTACTGCGCAAGGAGATACAATGCCTAAAGCTAAAAAGCAGGTTGCCAAGAAAGCCGTGAAGAAAGTCGCGAAGAAAGCCGTGAAGAAAGTCGCGAAGAAAGCCAAGAAGAAGTAATTCTCGGCTCACGGAATAAAAGGCGGCGCAGAAGCGGATGCTTCCAGCGCCGCCTCTATTTTTATACGCCCGCGGCCCCGGCCCCCGGGCGGAATTTGTAAAATCAATACATACCATGCCGGGCAACTATTTTATAATCAACCCCGCGGCGGGCCACGGCCGCGCCGGGCGCTTCTGGGCGGCCCTGAGCGCTCCGGCGCTGCGCCTCGCCCCGGGTTCCTCCTTCGCGCTGACGGCGCGCCCCGGCCACGCGGCGGAGCTCGCCCGCGCGGCGGCGCTGGCCGGCGCCGAAAAGATAGTGGCCGTCGGCGGCGACGGCACCTTCTGCGAGGCGCTGGAGGGCGTGCTGGGCGACCCGGAGGCCGCGCGCCGCCGCCCGGCGCTGGGCGCCGTGCCGGCAGGCTCGGGCTGCGACCTGGCCCGCCACCTCGGCTGCCCGCGCGACAGGGACGGGCTGATAGCCATGCTGGCCCGCGGGCGCACGCGCCTGATGGACGCCGGGCGCCTCACCTATGTGCGGAACGACGGCTCCTCCGGCGTGCGGCATTTCATCAATATCGCGGCTTTCGGCCTGGCCGGCGACGTGGCCCATCACATAAAGGAGACCGGCAAGCCGCTGGGCGGCACGCTCTCTTACGCTTATTCCTCGCTGCGCGCCATCTTCACGGCGCGCGCCCGCAGTCTGCGGCTGAAGGCCGACGGCCGGGATATCTCCGGGCGCTACCACCTGGGCGTGCTGGCCAATACCTCGTCCATGGGCGGGGGCATGCTGATAGCGCCCGGCACGCGCGACGACGACGGCCTGATGGACCTGGTGCTGGTGGCCGACATGAGCCGCCTGGAACTCGCCCGCAATATGCCTTCGCTGTACAAGGGAACGCATGTAGGCCGCCCCGGCATCACGCTGACCCGGCTGCGCCGCCTGGAGGCCGACTCCGACGAGACCGTTTATTTGAATATCGACGGCGAGGCGGAAGGCCGCCTGCCTGCCGTCTTCGAGGTGCTGCCGGGGGCCGTAAGGGTGGTGGAGCCGTGAAGACCGACGAGGTGCTCAACAGCGTCACCCATATCGTGGGCGCGGCGCTGGCGCTGGCCGGGCTGGTGGTGCTGGTGGTGTCGGCCGCGCAGCGCGGCGACGCCTGGCGCGTCACCAGCTTCTCGGTCTACGGCGCCACGCTGTTCCTGCTCTACCTCTCTTCCGCCCTGTACCACAGCTCCGGCGGCCGCGCTAAGAAGCTCTTCCGCGTTATAGACCACCAGAGCATCTACCTGCTGATAGCGGGCACCTACACGCCGTTCACGCTGGTGACGCTGCGCGGGCCCTGGGGTTGGTCGCTGTTCGGCGTGATCTGGGGCCTGGCGGCCTTCGGCGTGGTGCTGGACGCGGTGCACAGGAGGGGGCGGCGCATACCGCAGCTGGTCATCTACCTGCTGATGGGCTGGCTGATCACGCTGGCGCTGGGACCGCTGCTGCGCGCGCTGCCGCTGGGCGGCTTCCTGCTGCTCATGGCCGGCGGCGTCTTCTACACCTCCGGCGTGGCCTTCTACCTGATGGACCGGCGATTCCCGTATTTCCACGGCATCTGGCACCTGTTCGTGCTGGCCGGCAGCGTCTGTCACTACGCGGCCGTCCTGTTCTACGTGTAACCGGCCGGTTACGGCCCGGGCCGGAAATGTGGTAAAATTATAAGGTAGTTTAGCGGGTGGTTAGCTCAGCGGTAGAGCGCTGTCCTCACACGACAGATGTCACAGGTTCAAATCCTGTACCACCCACCAGATTTTTTTGACAAGGCGGTAAGCGGGTCATAATGATGACCCGCGGCAGGATTTGAAAGGCGGAGCTGCGAGGCCAGCGGGCCGCAGCAGCGAGCCGGGGTCGCGGGCCGAAGCGAGCGACGGCGAGCGAAGGACCCGTGACCAAATCCTGTACCACCCACCAGATTTCAACTCGCGAAAATTGCCGCCGCTGCGCGGCAATTTCGTTTTCAGGGGCGGAAATGGAAATTCTCTCTACTCTATTCGGCTATCTTGTCCACGCCTTCGACGTGCTGCTGCACCTGGACAAGTACCTGGGCGGCGTCATACAGGACTACGGCGCCTGGACCTACCTGATACTCTTCCTCATCATCTTCTGCGAGACCGGCCTGGTGGTCACCCCGATCCTGCCCGGCGACTCCCTTCTTTTCGCCATCGGCGTCTTCTGCGGCCTGGGCGACCTTGACCTCTTCAAAACGCTGGCCCTGCTGTCGGTCGCGGCCGTGCTGGGCGACACCGTGAACTACGCGGTCGGCAATTATATCGGCCCCAAAGTCTTTCACTACGAAAATTCCCGCATCTTCAGGAAGGAATACCTGCAGAAGACGCACGCCTTCTACGAGAAATACGGCGGCAAGACCATCATCATCGCCCGCTTCGTGCCCATAGTGCGCACCTTCGCGCCCTTCGTGGCCGGCGTGGGCGCGATGACCTATGGCAAGTTCCTCTCCTATAACATCATCGGCGGCCTGCTGTGGGTGTTCTCCATCACGCTGGCCGGCTACTTCTTCGGCGGCATCACGGTGGTAAAGAACAACTTCACCGCGGTCATACTCGCCATCATCTTCATCTCCGTCCTGCCGGGCGTGATAGAGTACGTCAGGCATAAAAGGGCCTCCAGGCCCGGTCCGGCGGTCTAACAAAATCCGCCGCGCCTACGGAAGATCCACGCATTTTCGCCAGGACGCAGTCCCGGGCTTTGCGGCGCAGCAGTTGACCGCTCCCTCGGCCTTTGTGGGAAGCCTGACCGGCCAGTTGAGCTGTTTCAGCGTCCGGAATTCTTCCCGATGAACAGCATGGTACTGTCTAACGCCGCTCTCGGTCCTGTCGTACACGTAAAACCCGCTTCGGCACATCAGCCTTACCAGCGCCGCCCTCTCTTCGGAAGTGAAGCCGCCGCCGATATCCGCCGATATCCCGTAGGCGTGGTGCATGTTGTCTGGCTGCCAGTCCCCTTTCGCGTCGAACGCCCCGCCCCACGGCAGGCTGATATTGCCTATCTCAAGAAGCGGCGACGAAGGGTGTCCGCTTTTCCACGCGGCGGCCAGGTCGGTCAGCCCGGCAATGGCGGCGGTCGAAGCGTAATGATTCTCCGGATGCGCCGCCGTGGCGCCGGTCAGTTTGTACAACCGGTCGTTCGCCGGCATCGGGCCGATCCCCGGCGTTCCTACGTCCAGGAAATAGGTGAGCGTCGGCTTGCGCGTCGCGCCGTGAACAGACACGGTGAACGCTCCCAGCACCTTCAATCTGACGGCGTAATTTACCGGAGCCATATGAACCCGGAAACTTTGGTCCTGGGTAAGCCGCGGCGAGCGCACCGTGGCGCCATCGAACCTGGCTACGGTCTTCGTATCGGGCCAGGCGGGATAATAAAACAGCGCGGGGGGAGGATCATTATGCCGGTGTCCGGTTTTCACGGCATCAATCTCAACGGTAACATCCGCCGTCCAGGTGTACACACCTGATGACGGCACGAAGCCGAACTTAAAATCCCATCCGCTCCCCGGAAGGGCTGAGCGGCTGGCGGTCACGTGGCGGGACGTGTCCGCGAACGTCGAAGTGGAAGATCGGAACTTCACGGTTCCGCTGTCGAGGATATGCAGCATGTCAGCGCGGGCCGGCCCCGGCAGAACGCACAGAACGAGCAGCAAGAACAGTTCTTTCGTCACAACTCCTCCCTTACCTCCGGACTTCCTTCCATTCCAGGCGGATTTCCTGGAACCGCCGCAAACTGGCGATGAAGCCCATGATCAGGAAATACCCCCACAGTACGGTCGAATATCCGCGGGAAAACAAATTGTCCGCCGAGCCGGACGCCTTTGCGAACCTCTCCGGGATACCCGTTAACCCGAGGCCCAGCCGCCATAAAAAATAAACCGAAAAAGCCGTAAACGCGGCAAAGTATACGGTGCGCACGATTCTTGTCAGGCGGTTTTTTGAGAATGAGCCCTGCAAATCCTTATAAAGCCAGTATCCGTCCGTCTTGAAAAACGGGTTGAGATTGAAAAACACCAGGACCATTATCCAGCGGACAGCTTCGGCAAACACGAAAGCGCCGGTAAGGGAAGCCGCGATCAGCAGCAGAAGCAGAAATATCCCCTGGAAAATAAAACCGCCGCAGTCTATAAGCGCTTTGTCCCGGAGCGGAACGGTTTCAATGCCGGAAACATTGGTGTAAAAGACGGGAAAGATCAGGTATACGGAGAGCCCTATCGGCCTGAGACCTATGCCTGCGGCGGCTGCCGCAAAAGAATGCCCGAGTTCATGGGCCAAACCGCCGGCAAGCATCAATAGAAACACGTAGATCAGGTCCGGGCGCCCTGTCAGCGGCGCCGGGATCGCCTGGTTCCCGGCCAGGGCAAGAAATGAGCCCCACAACAGCCCGACCAGGGATAACCCCGCCAGGATCGAGGTCCGGCGCTTTTTGTCGCCGGGAATAGTCACTCTTAAAAAGGAAAGCGCCTTTTCCTGGATCTGCGGAGTAATTATCTGGATTCTGGGGTTAAGGAGCCTCTTTAGAATAGACGTCGGACCCGGGCGGTGCTTTTCCTTCAAAGCGCCGATCGCGGCAAGATGGATGAAGATCTCCTCCGGCGCGTTAAGACCTAATTCCGACAGGCGTTTCAAAAACAGGCCGCGGGGGCCTTCGGCCGGGAGTTCTTCTATGAGCCCCGCCGTTTCAGCGCTTAAGCGATAGAAGGAAGTCGCGGTAATGGCAAGGCGCTCCCCGCCCGTGCCGGCCGCGTAGGCGGATTTCAGGTGATTATCGTAAATAACTTCGGGCATGACATTGCCGCGGCCGGCCGCAGTTACGCGAGGCGCGGGGCGACGGGGCGCTCTTTCTGGGGTATATCCCGCCCATACCCGCGCTTAATGGAATCCAGTATGACGCTTTTAAGGTCATCGCATTTGACCTTGAAAAGGTCTCCCGTTTTTAAACGGCATTGTACGCCGCATTGGCCGCCGCAGGCCAGCGCGACGGAGCAGCGCAGGCAGTCCGGCAGATTCTCGAGATGCCTGCGTTTATAGAGCTCCCGCTGCGGCAGGAATTTTACCCCGGCTTCGCCGATGTAACCCACCCGCAATTCCGGGTTTCCCGCCTCCTCCGTGCACGCGTAAATGTCCCCGAAAGGGTCGATTACAAGATAATTCTGATAGACCTGCATGCAGCACGCCGTGCGGGTCAAACCGACGCCTTTCGTCAGCTTGTAAAGATGGCGGACATCCGTGGCTCTCAGGGTGCTCGGGCAGTCCAGTTCAAGTCCCATGTCGCATATTTCCCGGGCCATCTCGGCAAGCCCCATGAAATGGGGGGATTCCGCCCTGGAGATGCCTTCATGCAGGGGATAAGCGTAAATATGGGTAAGGGGATTGCCGGCGATCTTTTTGGCTCTCAACTCGTCGAACAGGCCCGGTAGATCCCCTATCTTGTCCCTGTCCACGTTAAGGCGGAGGTCGATCGATGTCCCCCTGTCCAGCAACAGGCGGATATTAGACAGTATCTTGTCGAAGGTGGGAAGGCCGTTGGCCGGAACCCTGGACCTGTCATGCGTCCGGCGCCAGCCGTCGAGAGAGATCTGCGTCTTGTTGACCTTTCCTCGGCCGGGGCCGAAAATATCCGGCATGGCGTCCACGGTGGTGCCGTTAGTGGTCGCGACCACCGGAACGGGCCTTTTGCCCACGTGCCAGAGCGCCCGGCGTATTACGGCTTCATTCGCCGGCAAAAACGGCTCTCCGCCGTAAAGCGAAAGGGAGAGCTTGGATATTCCGGGCAGCAGCGACGGCAGATGTTTGTCAAAGATGTCGTCGACCAGTTGCGGCGACATTATCTTCCCGAAGTTTTTCTGGCGGTGGTTCCGCTGAAAGCAATAGCCGCAGGCGAGGTTGCAGGTGTAGCTGGGGAGAAGGATTATTCCGCCGGAAGAGGGCTGCTTTACCTGGCTGTTGTGCAGGCCGGCCGCGAGCTCCCTGAATTGTTTCAACTCCGCTTCCGGCGGCAGCGCGGTGATGTGGCCGCGGCCCGCAAGGAAATCCAGGTTGTTCGGGGAAAGTTCGCGGAGGCGCGCGTGTTCGCCGGATGCCAGGATCGCCCCGAGCGCTCTCGGCACCTCGTCGAGGCAGCCGTTGATGCCGCTGAAAAGGAGGTCCCTCTCGCCGCAGTCCAGGCCGATAACGTTGAGATACCTGCTGATGTAGTACTCTGGTTTCATTGATCTGTACTCTGTTTTCCGGTTTTACTTCGCGGCGGGGGAGGGATTCTCGCAGGCCTTGACCTTGTAGCCCTGGCTCTTGAAGTTCTGGCAATAGATCTCCGTGTGCTGGCTGCTCATGAAGATATTCTTATCCATGGCATAGGCTTTGTCCGCTGCGGCGGCGGCTTCGGCGTACCTTTTCAGCCAAAGCAAAGTCGACGCCTTGGCGCGAAACAGCTCCGGCGACTCGACCAGGCGCTGCGCGCGGTTCAGATCGGCCAGGGCTTCCTCATGGCGTTGCGACTTGGACAAAGCCTGGAACCTGAGGATATAGACGTGGTGTACGGTGTCCCTCTCGTTCTTGTTTTTGAAATCGACCTCGTAAGGTTTTTGCGGCGCGAAGGCCTTTTCTATCCTCGCCATTAGGTCGTCGGCTTCGGCATAAGCCGACGGATAGTCGCCTTTCGCATAGGCGAGCTGGCTTTTCGCGATAGCGTAGGCCTCGTCGTTCTTTTGGTCGGGAACGTCCTTGCCCCTGTTTTCCAAAAGCTCTTCGGCGGTTTTGGTGTCCCCCTTTTTAATAAGCCTGGCCAGCCTTATAAAAAACTTGTCGCGGCGCGTCCTGGTCAGGGATTCAAGCATGCTCGCCGCGGCGTCCGAAACGTCCCCTTCGAAATTCCCGCGGTCCGGACCGGCTATCGACGCGGTATTGCCGGGACCGGCGCCCGCGGCTGCCGCGCCGGCCGGGGCGATCCACAAAAAAAGGCAGATCAAAAAAGACATAGACGTTTTATTGTACATATTTCACTCCTGTTTATCTCCGCGGGTAACCGGCCGGGATTGCCGCCATGGCCTTACCGCCGCGCCCCCGCGCCGGACTACAGCGGCGTCTCTTGGGGCTCCGTATCGGGCTCCGTATCGGGCTCCGTATCGGGTTCCGTATCAGGCTCCGTATCTGGCGTATGCGGGCACGGAGGCGGCGGCGGCACATCCGGAACATCGCCTGGGTCTGGCGAGGTGGGGAAGCAGGTTTTCCCCATGTTGCAGCCCCCCTTGTCGAACAGGTCTTCCGCCAGCATTTGAATCGATACGGCCTCATACTCGACGCGGTCTTTTTTCTTCTCGAGCGTGAGAACCGCGACCCCGGAGAAATTCAATGATCTGATCAGGTATTCCTTGCGCGTTTCCGCTTGTTTCATAGATATTCCTGCCTATATAGTCTTTAGTGCAACTTTGCCATTACGGAGCATTTATTATGCCAATGGCGTCTTGGGTTTTATATTCCTTAGCCCCGGTGAACATGATATTAGGAGCGACCGGACGGCCTTGCCGTGGAGACAGGCCCTTTTCATTTTGTATTAAGCAGCTCTACCAACTTCCAGCGGAAAGCATCAGCCGCCACGGCAAGATTCGCTTTTTTAAATGAAAATTCAATCCCTATTTCGGAGTCGGAAGAATCGCTGGCGCGGTACTCGGAGGCGTGTATCGCTATAACATAAGGAAGTTTATCCTCGAAGATAAACATGGGGCTGCCGGAAGAGCCGCGGCTGTTGCTGCAGTTGTGCAGCCACTGGCCGAAGCTGGTAGGTCCCGAAACGATAGTGCAGCCAGTTTCAAAGGAGGCGGACGAACCGGAGTAGAAATCCTCGCTATAACTGACGGCATAGAGCTGGGCAATGCGCGGATCGGGGAGGGCCTTAACGCCCATCCATCCGAGATTATCGCCCAAAGGCTTTGCCAGGCGCATGAGTGCCCAATCCCCGCTTTTATCGGTGGGGTATGAGCCCCACCAGGCGAGGGTGACACCGCTGGAGTAAGCCGAAGCCCCATTGGTAAGGTTCGGACGGAACACAAAGGCCCCGGCCATTAGCGTATTCGTGCTTTTGTCCAGTATGCAGTGGGCATTGGTGAGGATGAGGTCGCGGCTTACAAGCGCGGCGGTACAATGGCCTCCATTCGGCAAGTCAAGGCGGCCAATGGTATTCCATGGGTATTGGGTGCTGGTAACCTTGCCCCTCTTGTTCCCGGTAAAGACATTTTTGCCGATCATGCCGCTAGGCGAGAAAGGGGAATCGGCGAGGGCCGAGTTCGGGTTATATCCTTTGGTAAAGCCGCCCGCCTGCTCCGGCACGGACGCCGGTTCGGACGGGGAGACGGCAGGCGCGGCGCTGTTCAACGCCTCGAAAAAAACAGGGCTGGCGGTGCGGCGTTCCCCGGTGAAATCCGGGGTGTATTGGCCGGCCGAAGCGGTTGCGACCGTGAGCATCCAGAAAACATTCAGCGCTGAAACGAATTTCATACCAGGTATCTCCTTGAGCTTTTCTTAAGCGGCTGCCGGCGCTATTCACGTCCGCTGCCGTATTGCCCAAACAGGGCAATTTTTATGCCGGTCCTGGCGTATAGCGGGATTCGCGTGGTTTTGTGGGTAAAAACCCTGTTTTTCGGGGGGGGCGATGATAGCCTCGCGTATATTTCCTACAATTAAATTATAACGACCTGGCCGGGAAGATAATTAAATCCGCTGGCGCGGAGATCGGTGTCGAAAGTTTCTGGGGGGAGAGGCGCCCTGCCTGCGCCTTACAGCGGGCGCGGGCTCCGGCCGGAATCAGGATCCCCACTGTGGTGTAATAAAACCGGGGCTCCCGCGTAATAACGTTGGGAAGCGCCGAAAAATATATGGGCTTTGAAGAGCTGTACGACAAATACTTCCGGCGGGTATACAACTATATCCGCTACCGCGTCCTCGCGCGCGACGCGGCTGACGACCTGGTCTCGGCCGTGTTCGAGAAGGTGCTGGATAAGTTCGACGCTTTCGACCAGGGCAAGCCCGTGGAGCCGTGGCTGTTCGCCATAGCGCGCAACACGCTCAACGACTATTACCGGCGGCGGGCGGTGCGCGTCGGGCTCTCCCTGGACGGCTTCGAGGAGAGCATAGCTTCGGGCGAGTCGGTGGAACGCGCGGCCGAGCGCGGCGAAGAGAACGCGCAGCTGTTGGCCGCGATGAGCGGCCTTTCGGAGGCCGAGCGCGAGCTGGTCGCCATGAAATACGCGCTGGACCTGAGCGCCCGCGAGATAGCCGCGCAGACCGGTCTGACCGAGAGCAATGTGGGCGTGACGCTGTTCAGGGCGATGAAGAAACTGAGGGACCGGCTGGGGCCGGAGGTCATATGAAAGAGGAAAATTTCGACGAGAGGGAATTCGCCGGCCTGGAGCGCCGGCTGCGCAGCGCCGACCTCGGCGCGGACAGCCGCGTGAAGGATGCGCTGAAAGCGCGGCTGCTGGCCAGGGCCCGCCGCCCCGCGCGGTTCGTGCCGCTCTTCGCCTGGCTGATGCCCGCCTTCGCCGCGGCGGCGCTGTTCGTGACTTTTGGTCCGCGGCCGGAGCCTCCCCGGGCGGAGCCCGCGGCTTCGGCCTCGCCTTACGCTTTGCCCGACGACGGCTACGGCCCTTGCGGGCGGCGCGGCCTGGGCGACTTCATGGCGTCGGAGCGTTTTTAAGGAGAAAATATGAAGAATATTATTTTTCTGGCCATCCTGCTCTCGGCCTGTCCGGCCGGATCTCTCGAAATAAAGAGTACGGTCAACGCTAAAGGCGAGCTGGAGGACGACATTAACCTGCCTTTCGTGAACGATCCGGCCGCGATAGGCAGATGGGAATCGGTGGACTTCGTTGAGGAACCGGGGGAATTCACTCCGGGCGAACGCGCACGCGGCGGCGACCTCTACTTCAAGGAGTTGGTGCTGCTGCCGGAAGGCAAAAGCCCCAGCGGCTGGTGGACCTGGACGAAAGGCGCGGTGATGCACACCAACGACCATACCGCCAGCCGTTACGAGATAAAAAAAATAAGCGGCGCCGACTACATGTTCTTCGAGTGGAAGAGCGGCGACTACACCATCCGGCACCAGAAACCGAAATATTATGTGCTGAAGAAGACGGCCGAAGTGCGGCGCGATAAGATCGACCTGCCTTTCAAGGACGACCCCGCCGTGACGGGAGCGTGGGAGAGCGTGGATTTTGTGGAAACTCCCGGGAAATTCGATCCCGCGGTCAGGGCCTGGAAAGGCGACCTGTATCTGAAAGAACTGGTCTTCCTGCCCAAGGGCAAGGGCGGCAAGCCCTGGTGGACCTGGACCAGGGGCGTGGTCATGCACCAGGGCGACAAGACGGCCAGCAAATACGAGATAAAGAAGATAGGCGGCGCCGAGTACCTGTTCTTCGAATGGAAGAGCGGCGACTACGTCTTCCGCGGGGCGAAGCCGTTCTATTACGTGCTGAAGAAGAAGTGACCGGCCCCGCCGCGCAGGAAAGCCCCCGCAAGGGGGCTTTTTTATTTGTAATAAAACGGGGGGCGGCGCGTATTAACGGGTGAGAGGGAAAACAAGGAGGCGTTATGAAATTCAGGATCGCGGCGGTCACAGCGTTGCTGGCGGCGGGGGCGGCCTTCGCGGCGGCCGAAGAGGTGAAGATCAACACCACCGAGATAAACGGGCGCCTGGTGGACGACACGAACCTGCCGTTCGTGAACGACCCGGCGGTGCTCGGGGAGTGGCGCAGCGTGGACTTCGTAAGGGAGCCGGGGCGCTTCGTGCCCGGGAAGAAGCAGTTCGGCGGCTCGCTGTTCCTCGAGGGCCTGACTTTCCTGCCGGAGGGGCGGACGGCGGTACCGTGGTTCGGCTGGACCAGGGGGGTGGTAATGCACCTCGGGGGAGATCACACGGCCTCCCGGTATTCGATAAAAGAGCTGAACGGGGCCGTCTACATGTTCTTCGAATGGAAAAGCGGGGACTACATCATCCGCCGCAAGAAACCGCAGTACTACGTGCTGAAGAAGGTGGTGCCCGGCGCCGGCCCGGGCGGTCTTGCGCCCACGCTGATCAGGACGGAGAAAAATTAAGGCGATCAGGCGGCTAGGAGCCCCCGGCCGACCGGGGGTTTCTCTTTTTTGCGGGTTTAAACCGGGGCCGGCGAAGATGTAATATATAGGAAAGAGATTTTTCGGCAGACTTTACGGAGGGAAATATAATGAAAGAAGTTTTTATCGTTGAAGGCGTGAGAACTCCAATAGGCAGCTTTTCCGGCGCCCTGGCGGACATCAGCTCGGTGGAACTGGGCAAGGCCGTGGCCAAGGCGCTGCTGGACCGCTCCGGCCTGAAGCCCGAGAACGTGGACGAGGTGGTGCTGGGTAATATCTACCAGGCCGGCATGAACCAGAACGTCGCGCGCCAGGTGGAACTGGGCGTGGGCATCCCCGAAGAGAAGACCGCGATGACGATAAACATGGTGTGCGGTTCCGGCCTGCGGGCCGTGGCGCTGGCCGCCCAGGCCGTGAAATGCGGCGACGCCGAGGTGGTGATAGCCGGCGGCACCGAGAGCATGACCAACGCCCCGTACCTGCTCAAGAAAGCCCGCGCCGGCTACCGCATGGGCAACGGCGAGCTGATAGATTCCATGATCAACGACGGCCTGTGGGACGTCTTCAATAACTGCCATATGGGCATCACCGCCGAGAACCTGGCGGCCAAGTACAACCTGACCCGCGAGGAGCAGGATAAGTTCGCCGCCGCCTCGCAGAACAAGGCCGAAGCGGCCCTTAAGGAGAACCGCTTCGCCGGCGAGATCGTCCCGGTGCTGATACCGCAGCGCAAGGGCGACCCGGTTGCTTTCGCCAGGGACGAGTATCCCAAGGCCGGCGTTACCCCCGAGGGCCTGGCCAAGCTGCGCCCCGCCTTCAAGAAGGACGGCTCCGTGACGGCGGCCAACGCCTCCGGCATCAACGACGGCGCGGCCGCCGTGCTGGTGGTCTCCGGCGAGGCGCTGAAGAAATACAATCTTAAGCCGATGGCGAAGATAGTCTCCTACGGCTGGGCCGGCGTGGACCCCGCCGTCATGGGCATAGGCCCGGTGGAAGCCGTGCGCCTGGCGCTCAGGAAGGCCGGCTGGTCCCTCAAGGACGTGGAGCTGATAGAGGCCAACGAGGCCTTCGCCGCGCAGGCCATGTCGGTGGCCAAAGAACTCGGCTTCAATATGGACATAGTCAACGTCAACGGCGGCGCCATAGCGCTGGGCCACCCGGTGGGCTCCTCCGGGGCGCGCATTCTGGTGACGCTGCTGCACGAGATGAAGCGGCGCAACGCGAAGAAGGGCCTCGCCACGCTGTGCATAGGCGGCGGCATGGGCATAGCGATGTGCGTAGAGCGCCAGTAAGCGCGTTCGGAAATAAAAAAAGAGCCCCGGCAAAAACCGGGGCTCTTTTGTTTTCAGCTTTACTGTATGACGGCGGCGGTTTCCGTTTTGCCCTTTTCCATGTAGGCTTCGGTGAAGCCTTCGCCCTTGACCTTGAAGCCCCAGTTCACGAAATACTTCTTGGCCTTGGCCCGGAAGTCGGCGGCGTCCTTGTCGGAGGGGAAGTCGCTCTCCTTGAAGACTATCTTGAAATCCTGCCGCAGCCAGTTCAGCGGGAACTCGAAGAACTTGGTGCCCCTGGACGAGTCGAACAGCTTGTCCTGCACCAGTTCCACGCCGATATGCACCTTCCTGCCGTCGTATTCGCCGGTGAAGCCGTTGCGGATGGTCAGCGTGAACTCCTTGCGCACGTCGTCGTAGGAGAAACCGCCGAGCTGCGCCAGGGCGGCGTCGGGATTCTGCGGCTTGCGGGCGCCGGGGTAGAGTTCCACGGTGTAGAGGGACTCGCCCTGCTTGTCGCGGTAGGTGTAATCGAAAGGGGTCTGCCTGAGCGCGAAAGACCCCTTCTGGGCCTTGAAGTCGTAGCAGACCTCTATGCGCTCCTTGTCGAACTGGCGCAGCTGCCGGGCGTGAATGACCAGGTTCACGTAAGCCGTATACCACTCGGTGCGGTCATGGCAGTTTGAGGCGGAGATGTACTGCCCGTTGACCATGGCGCTGGCGTTCTCGCATTCCTGCCAGGAGTAGGCCGCGTCCAGCGAGACCTGGCGGTTGATGGCGGTCCCGTCATTGGAGTCCAGTTCGACGACCTTGCAAATCTTGCTCTGCTGCCAGCCGCGGGCCTTTACGCCCGTGCCGATGTCCGAGACCTTGACCTCGGGCGCGGAGACCTTGACCGTTTCTACCAGGCCCCCGGCGGCCGCTGGCGCGCCGCGCCCGTCGAATTCCACGGCCTGGGCCCCGGCCGCCGCTGTCAGGGCCATCGCCGAAAATACCGCCATGAGCGTCTTTTTTATCATATCTGTATCCACCCCTATGTGAAATTGCTTCATGCCCAATACGGAGCAATTTATATGCCAGCGGCGCCATCCGGGACATTCCCATTGGGAAGCCGGCACTTTTGAGCCTGCCGGAGCCAAAGTATTTTCATTTGAAAAGAAGTAGTCCCGATTGAAAAGCGATTGCGCGGGTTGACATTCGTCAAGTCGTGCTGTAGGCTATATACAGATAAATACTATGAAACCGTTGCTGTATCTCTTCCTCTGCTGCCTGCCGGGCCTGCCAGCCTCGGCCCAGGAGGATTTTGCCGCCGCGCTGGGATCCATCCGCCAGGACATGGCGGCCGCGCAGGACAATACGCGCGTGCAGCGGCCGCTCCCGCCCCCGGCCCTCGCTGAGCGGGTGAACCAGCCCGGCTCTGCGGAGTACCTTTTTAAGTTGTACGGCCAGGACTTCAACCGGCACGCGGCCTGGCACATGGACCTGCTGTCCCTCTACCGCCGCGGCGGCGCCACCGGCGCCAGGCCCCCGCTGCGGGACGCGCTGGCCTCGGTACGGGCGCTGAGCGTGCTGGGCGCCGGCGCGCAGCCGCTGGTCTCCGGAGACACGCTCTACTGGCTGCCCAAGGAACTCTCCGCCGTAATGAAATACGCTCCCGACGCGGAGGCGCGCGGGGCCGCGGCGCTGGCGCTGGGCGTGTCGCTGGCGGCCAAGGACGAGGCCGCCGCCCGCGAAGCGCTCGACGACCTGGCTTCCACCGTGCGCTACGAGTCCGAGGAATTTGAAGTGCGGCGCTTCGCCGTGATGGCGCTGGCGGGCTCCGGCCAGAAATACGCGGTGGAAAAACTGAAGGCGGCGGCGCGCACGCTGGCGGCCTCGCACGACTTCATAGGCCGCGGCAAGTTCCGCTACGAGGAGGACGAGACCTCCTGGTCGCTGGAGGCCGCCATCATAAAGGCTTTCGAATCCATGCTGGGCGGCCCGGCCGGCGCAGAGGCGCTGGCGGCGCTGAAATACTTCGCGCACCTGTACAATTCCACCTGCGGCAATTTCACGGTGATCAAGCTGCCCGACGACGAGGGCATAGACGAGACGCTGCTGGTCAACGCCCGCCTGGCGCTGGCGCAGAACGGCGGCGCCACCTGGCGCCACCTGAAGTCCAACCGCGACAACCCCGAGACCGGCTCGGTGAAGTGCCTGCTGCCGCTGATAAACGACGGCGACCTCTGCGAGCTGCGCAAGACGGCCGGCACGCTGTTCCGGCAGATACACGGCGACGTGATCTACGCCGCGGGCAGCTACATAGAGGGCCGCGCCGACTGCAACGAGCTGATCACCAACAAGGTGATGCTGGAGTTCTCCAAGATCTACCTGACGGGCCTGGGCACGGGCGCGCTGGTGAAGGGCGCCATCAGCGTGTCTGTCAAAGGCCTGCGGGCCGTGGCCGGCATACAGCACGCCGCCAAGGTGGCGCAGTACAAGAAGTTCATGGATATGGCCTACGGCTACTACGACCGGGCCGACCGGATAAAGGATTACACGGAGTACATGGCCGCGCTGAAGAAAGCCTCGCGCTGACGGCGGGCGGCGATAAAAAAGCCCCGGGCTGTCCCGGGGCTTTTTTGTCGTACGGCCCTACTTGCCGGCCAGCTGGCCGCAGGCGCCGTCTATGTCGCTGCCGAGGCTCTTGCGGATGGTCACTTCGAAGCCGTATTCTTCCATCAGCCCGGCGAACACCTGCACCCTGTCCTTGGCGGGGGCCCTGTAAGGGCCGCCGGTGCGGTTGTAGGTGATCAGGTTGACGGTGAAGTATTTGGGGGCCGCTACCGAGCGCAGCCAGGAGCTGAGCCTGGCCGCCTGCGAGCGACTGCTGTTGAGGCCGTCCATCAGCACGTATTCTATGAAGACCTTCCGCTTGGTCATCGCGATGTAGTCGTTGACCGCCTTGGCCAGCTGCGAGAGCGGGTAAGTGCGGTTGAGCGGCACCAGGTCGTTGCGCAGGTCGTCCTCGGTGGCGTGCAGCGAGAGGGCCAGGTTGCACTGCGGGAAGTCCTTGGCGAAGCGCCGGATGGCCGGCACGTGCCCGGCGGTGGACACGGAGACGTGGCGCTGGCCCAGGCCGATGAGGTCGGGGTCGGTGATGGTGTGAATGGCCTCGCTCAACGCCTCGTAGTTGTAGAAAGGCTCGCCCATGCCCATGAAGATGACGCTGGCCACCTTGTGGTTGCGCGTCTTCTTGAGATAGGAGGCCGCGGCCAGGTACTGGTCCACGATCTCGTCCGGGGAGAGGTTGCGCTTGAGGCCTTTGCGGCCGGTGGCGCAGAACGGGCAGCGCACCGGGCAGCCCACCTGGGTGGAGATGCAGAGGCTCCACTTCTCCGGCATCAGGTTCAGCAGCACGGTCTCTATCTTCAAACCGTCCTTGAGCTCGAAGAGGAATTTTATGGCGTCGTTCTTCTTGCCCGCCTGGGTTTTGAGGGTGTCGAGGCTGTGGATGCGGAACTCGCCCTTGAGTTCTTCCCTGACCGCCGCGGGCAGCGCGGGGATCTCGTCCCAGGAGGCGGCGAAATTTTTATAGACGGCGTCGCGCACCTGCTTCAGGCGGAAGGCCGGCTGGCCCTTCTCTTTGAGGAAAGCTGCAAGTTTTTTTAAGTCCATACTATATTATCCCAAATCTGCGGCCATAAAGAACAAAGCCCGCCGGAGGGGGCGGGCTTTAGCGGCGGTTCTGGCCGGTTCAGGGCTTGCACATATTGGCCGCGGGGGTCTTGTTGCAGTCCACCACCTGCGGGGCCAGGGCCGGCCTGAAGACCTCCACCGAGATCTCTTTCTCTATGGATTTGAGCGAGGCCTGGTAGTCGAAGAAATAGGCGCTGTGCCAGGCCTTGATGTCGCGGATCTTGAACAGGTCCTTGCGGGCCTCTTTGCGCAGGGGCTTCTTGTGCAGGATGATGTCTATCAGCGTGGGCTCCACGTTCTCCACGGTCTCGTCGGCCATGTAGTTGGAATCGGCGGCGGGAATGGCGTTGGAGTAGGCGTCGCGGGCGGCCCAGAAATTGCGCCACGTCCCGACTATGGCCGGCTTGCGGACAGTCTTTTCAAGGCCCTCTTTTTGGGTCTCCAGCTTCACGAACATCTTTACCACGATGTTGCCGGGCACCAGGGGCGAGCCGGCGGTGATCAGCTTTTCTATGCGCAGGTCCGGGCGGGCGGCCGCCGCGCGGTGCAGGGCGGTATGGGCCAGCATGGAGCCCCAGCTGTGGGCGAGGATATAGACCGGGCGGCCGGAACCCTTATAGGCGTCGCAGACCTCGGTGATACGGGCCTGCAGCTGCGGGATCACGGCCTTGCTGTCGCCGGGATCGCGGGACCACGCGAAGGGGATGACTATAACGTCGTGGTTCTCGTAGCCCGGGATCTCCTTGAGCTTCTGCTCCAGATAATTGTCGTCCAGGCGCACGTCGCGCACCGGGGCCACGGCGTCCGGGTCGGGGAAGAAATACCGCGGGCTGAAGCCCACCAGGCCGTTTACGATGTCGGCCTCGGTGATGTCCTTGTTGCGGAAGAAGAATTCGAAGACCCGCAGGATATTGCGTATCTCCAGTGAGCCCCAGCCGATCTCGCCGAACTTGAGGCCGGGCACGGTGATGACCACCGGGTCCAGGCCGTTCTTGGGCATGATCGTGTCCGCGAAGGCCAGTTTGGGGGCCGGCGCCTGCAGGTCGGCGGTCAGTTCGCGCACGTCCGCGGCCGACAGGGAATTCAATTCCCGGGCCTGGACGGCGGCATTGAGGGTTAAAACTGCTAAAACGGTGAGAAGCGCGGTCTTTAACGTTTTCATAAGTGGTAGAATGACATTGTGCTAGTATTAAATCTAGCAGTTATAATTGACTATTGTCAACGACGGGCGTCAACATGGCCGCAAAAACCGACTTTAAAAGATTTTCAGCCTTCCTGGGGCTGAATTTCGTCCTTTCCCTGCTGATCTGTTCCTATTTCCTGTTCTTTACCGGCGGCCACCCGCTGGAGCTGGGTTTCGCGGCCGTGGCCCTGGTCTCCAACACGGCCATGCTCTATGCCGCCGCCGCCCTGCTGGCGGCGCCGCTGTACCTGCTGGCCAGGGGCCCCGCGGCCGCCGGCGCCCTGCTGGCCGCCCTGCAGCTCTGGCTGGTCCTCGACGCGGCCATCTTCAAACTCTTCAAGTTCCACATGAACTCCATGGTGCTGAACCTGTTCCTGACCCCGGGCGGCCTGGAGTCGCTGGACCAGGGCTGGGGCACCAAGGCGCTTTTCCTGTTCCTGGCGGCGCTGTTCGGGGCCCTGCAATGGCTGTTCTGGCGGCTGGCGGGGCGCTGGTCCGGGCTGGTTGGCGGCCGGCGCGCGCTGCTGGCGGCGGGGCTGCTGTTCGCCTTCCTGCTGGCCGACAAGGGCCTGTACGCCTGGGGCAGCCTTTACGATTCCACCTATATCACCCGCGGCTCGCGCCTGTTCCCGCTCTACCAGCCGCTGACCATAAAGAAGTTCGCGGTAAAGCATTTGGGTCTGCGGGTGGACCAGGAGGTGCGTGGCGGCATAGACCTGCGCTACTCCGGCCTGGACTATCCCAAGGCGCCGCTGGCGGTTAAGCCGCCGGCCAAGCCCCTGAACTTCCTATTTATAGTGGTAGACTCGCTGCGCGCGGACATGCTGACCCGCGAGGTGATGCCGGAGACCTGGGCTTTCGGCAAAAAAGCGCGGGTCTTCACGAATCATTACAGCGGCGGCAACGCCACCCGCTTCGGCATCTTCTCCATGCTCTACGGCCTGTACGGCAATTACTGGTTCCCCATGCTGGGCGAGCGGCGCGGTCCGCTGTTCCTTGAGCAGCTCAAGGCGCAGGGCTACGATCTGCGGGTGTACGCCAGCGCGGCGCTGACCTTCCCGGAGTTCGACAAGACCTGCTTTGTGGACGTGCCCCGGGCCGGCTACTACGACAGGCCCGCCGGCGCCAACGGGATAGAGCGCGACAGCGACATTTCGGACAAATTCATCTCTTACCTGCGCGCGCGGGACCCCAAAAGGCCTTATTTTTCCTTCATCTTCTACGACGCCTCGCACGGCAACTACGACGCGCTGCCCGGCATGGAGAAATTCCAGCCGGCCTACGGCGTGAGCTACCTCGAGGTGAATAAGGGCAATATCGGAGGGCTGTTCAACAGGTACAAAAACTCCGTGTACTCGGACGACCACCTGGTAGGGCGCATTCTCCGCGCGCTGACGGCGGCGGGCGGGCTGAAGGATACCGTGGTGGTCATACTGGGCGACCACGGCGAGGCTTTTCTTGAGCGGGGCCGCTACGGCCATAACCAGGGTTTCAGCCCCGAGGAACTGCGCGTGCCGCTGGTGCTGTACGTGCCGGGCGCCGCCCCCGCCACGAAAACCTATCCCACCAGTCACCTGGATATAGTGCCCACGCTGCTGCCGCTGGCCGGCGTGAAAAACCCGGCCGCCGATTATGCCAGCGGCATAAGCCTGCTGGAACCCGCCGGCCGCCCGTACATCACCGCCGCCTCCTGGGACACGGCCGGCCTGCTGACCGGCGAGCGCATACTGGAAATGCCGCTGGCGGCCTACAGGGGCGGGCTGAAGGTGTTCGACGCCGGGTACCTGGAGCTGCCGGGCCGCGAGGCCGCCGCGCTCTCGCCGCTGATCGTAAAATTCCAGAAAGAGGCCAAGCGCTTCACTAAATAGGCGGCCTTTGGTCCTAGCCGCCGCCGGCCCAATGCCTTCCTGGGCTTGGGCCTTTCGTTTCTATCGGCCCCGGCCGGGTTTTCATAACATTATCTTATGAAGACCGCAGCCCTTTCCCTCCTGCTCTGTTCCCTGCCTGCCGCCGCCGCCGCCCTGCCCCCTGAACTGGAAAGGCTGCGGGCGGCCGACATGGACTTTTCCTCCCAAGTGCCCGCCGTCCCGGCGCCCGCCGAAGACGAGCTGGGCCCGGAGTACGACGATCCGGCCGTGGCCGGGGAAGAGCTGGCCCGCCTGGCCTCCGCGCAGAAGGGCAGCACCGGGTCGCTGGGCTTCATGGAGCGGCGCATAGTCAGGATCATGGCCCGCGCCCACGCCAAGGGCAGGCTGGAGCCAGCCCTTGAGCGCATGCTGGGCAGCCGCCTGATGCAGCGCTTCATCCCCGCGCCCCCCGCCAAGAAACAGGACTATATCAAGAAATTCCCCAAGATGGTGGCCGCCCAGGTGGAGGGCACCGGCCTCGTGGACGGCGTGGACGGTTTCGAGGCCTGGCAGGAAATGTCCAGGCGCCATATAGCTCTGGCCAAGGCCTCGGCTTTCGCGCCGCGCGGCGCCGGGCAGCCCTCGCTGTTCACCGAGGCCGCCTTCGCCGGCGAATGGGAAAAGCTCGCCGGCGCGGCTTTCCGCCCCGGCAATCTGGTGACGCCGCTGATAGACGGCCCGGCTTCGTTCGGCGAGCGCGAGCGGCTGATCAGGTCCGCCCGGAAAAGCGTGCATCTGATGGTCTGGGGCTACTACGACGACCTGACCGGGCAGCGCACCCGGGACCTGCTGATAGCCAAAAAACGCGAGGGGCTCGACGTGCGCGTGCTGGTGGACGGCAATATTTCCAATTTCATCGGCATGGAATCGCTCGGGGCGCTGGCCGCCGCCGGCGTGGAAGTGGCGCGCTTCCGCGACCCCGCGCGCAAGTACGATGGCATGCACGCCAAGCTGCTGGTGACGGACGGGGAGTACGCCATCACCGGCGGCATGAACATCGGCGACAAATATTCACACCTGAACCCGGAGGCGCATCACTGGCGCGACACGGACGTGCTGTTCACCGGCCCGGCCGCGGACGACGCGGCCCGGATCTTCGCCGCGGGCTGGAACGAGGTGGCCCCGCTGCAGGGCCTCTCCCGGCTGCCGGAGGGCAAGACCCTGACCCCGGAGAAAGGCGGCGTGAGGGCGGCGCTGGTGTACCAGCGCGCGGACCTGGAGCCCGCCATCTACCTGGCGCTGCTCAAGGCCATGTACGGCGCCAGCTCCCGCATCAACATCGAGAACGCCTATTTCGTCACCATCCCCTCGCTCAAGACCGCGCTGACCGACGCTATCAAGCGCGGCGTGCGGGTGGCCATCCTTTCCAACTCGGCGCAGAGCAACAACGAGCCCATCCTGACCGGCATCATGATGGAGAGCCTGGCCGAGATGGCCGAGGCCGGCGCCGAGGTGTACGTGCGGGAGGGCGAGACGCTGCATTCCAAGTTCATGACGGTGGACGGGGAGTTCGCCGCGGTGGGCTCCTACAACTTCCATCCGAAGAGCATCCGCCACGAGCGCGAGATCACGCTTGGGGTGCTGGACCGCGGCTTCGCGGCCGAAATGGAAGAGGTTTTCAGGAAGGATCTGGGGCAGGCGCGCCGCATAGCCGACCCGAAGGAGCTGGGCGACTACAAGTCGCCGCTCAACTTCATAGTGCGACGCTATATGTTCAGCCAGCTGTAGGATTATCTCCGCCTGAAGGCGGAACGGGGCCCGCGCCGCGCTTGCGGCCGCGGGCCTTTTTTTTGCTGATGCGGGAAATTTCCTTCAGGCGTTCGGAGGTCTCCGGCGAGATCCGGACCTCCACTTCGTCCACCAGCTCGCGCAAGGCCAGGAAGCGGTTCAGCGAGCGCTTGCGCTCGCGCTGGCATTTCACCACCAGGCCCAGCGCCGGGTAGCGCAGCTGCACCGCGTTGGAGGTCTTGTTGATCTTCTGCCCGCCCTTTCCGCTGCCGCGGGTGAACTGCTCGTCCACCAGCCGCAGGTCCAGGCCCAGGCGCGCTATACGCTCCCTGAGGGCCTGCACCTTGGCGGGGGTGATGTCTGAGAGCTCGGGGAAATTCACTATTCTTCGGGCTGGCCGTGCTCGCGCAGGTACTTGCGGATATGGGAGCGGGCGCCGGCGGTCTTCACCGAGGTCAGCCAGTCCTTCTTCGGGGCCGAGTTCTTGCGCGTGATGATCTCGCAGATGTCGCCGCTCTTGAGCGCATGGTCCAGGCGGACCATTTTGTTGTTGACCTTGGCGCCTATGCAGCTGTTGCCGATGTCGGTGTGGATCGTGTAGGCGAAATCCAGCGGGGTGGCGTCCACCGGCAGCGGCTTCACGTCGCCCTTCGGCGTGAAGATGAAGATCTGGTCCAGCTCGAGGTCGGTCTTGAAGCTCTCGATGAATTCGCGCGGGCTCGAGAGGTCCTGCAGCCATTCCATCCACTGCCGCAGCCAGTTCAGCTTCTCGTCGAGGTGCTTGTCGGCGCCCTTGTCGCCTAGCTTGTAGCGCCAGTGCGCGGCGATGCCGTATTCCGAAGTGCGGTGCATGTCCTCGGTGCGGATCTGGATCTCTATGATCTCGCCGGTGCCGGCCATCACGCTGGTGTGCAGGCTCTGGTAGAGGTTCATCTTGGGCACGGCGATGTAGTCGGTGAAGGAGCCGGCCACCGGCTTGAAGACGGAGTGCACCACGCCCAGCAGCGCGTAGCAGTTGATCACCGTGTCGGTGATGACGCGCACGGCGAGCGCGTCCTGGATCTCCTCGAACGGCTTAGCCTGCCGGAGCATCTTGCGGTAGATGGAGTAGAGGTTCTTGACGCGGGCCAGCACGCGGTGCGGCACGTTGGCTCCGGCCAGGTGCTTCTCCAGCTCGGTCTTGAAGTCCGCCAGCAGCTTCTCGCGCATCGCGTAGCGCAGCTGCACCTTGGTCAGCAGGCTCTGGTACTCGTCGGGGTGCAGGTATTTGAACGACAGGTCCTCCAGCTCCGATTTCAGGTGGAAGATGCCCAGGCGCTGCGCCAGCGGGGCGTAGAGGGAAATGGTCTCGTGGCTGATCTCCAGCTGCTTCTCCTTGGGCATGAAGTTCAGCGTGCGCATGTTGTGCAGGCGGTCGGCCAGCTTGATGACGATGACGCGGATATCCTTGGCGGTGGCCAGGATCATCTTGCGCCAGTTCTCTGCCTGGGCCTCGTCGCGCGAGGAGAATTTCAGCGTCTCTATCTTGGTGACGCCGGAAACCAGCGTGTAGATCTCGTCGCCGAATTCCTTCCTGAAGGTCTCGTGGGGGATCTTGGTGTCCTCCAGCACGTCGTGCAGCAGGCCCGCGGCCACGGTCTCCAGGTCCATCTTGTAGTCCACCAGGATCTCGGCCACGGCGGCGCAGTGGACGAAGTACTTCTCGCCGGAGGCGCGCTTCTGCTCCTGGTGCGCCTCGCAGGAGTAGTTCCAGGCGTATTCCAGCAGCGTGGTGTCCTGGGAGGAGTATTCGCGGAATTTCTTGAGCAGTTCGTCGAGTTCCATTTGTTATTCTCCGAAATAGTGTATCAGCATGACGGTGGCGAAGCCCAACGGGAAAATGACCGGCGCCAGCCGGTCGTAGGCCTTGTGCAGGCGCGGCAGGATGTCGGCCATGGCGATATAGAGGAAGGAGCCGCCCGAGAGCCCCAGCGCGAAGGCCTCGGCGCCGGGCGGGATGTCCTTGATCAGCGGCGCGGCGATGAAGGCGCCGGCGGGGGTGGCGGCGGCCAGCAGCAGGCTGTACGTGAGGGCCTGGCGGCGGGTCTTGCCGGCGTGCAGCAGCAGCAGCACCAGCGTGACGCCGTCCGCGAACTTGTGCAGGATCACGCCCAGCGCCACGTTGAAGCCGGCGGCGGCCCCCGGGGTGAAGCCCACCGCGATATTGAAGCCGTCGAGCAGGGAGTGCAGGGTCATGGCCGCCAGCGCGAAGGCGCCGAGGTGGTGCACGTGGCAGTCCTCCATGAACTCGCTGCAGGCGCTGTGGGCGGCGAAGCTTTCGAGCGTGAAGAGGGCGGCCAGCGCGGCCAGCACGCCGTAGGAGAGAGCCTCCGCGTTAAGCCCGAAGCCGGCGGGCAGGATGTCCAGGATGGCGGCCGCGGCCAGCACGCCGGCGGCGTAGGCCAGGGCCCGGGCCAGGAACACGCGGCTGACGGAGCCGAAGCGCAGCACCGCCCCGGCCCCGGCCAGTGTGAACAGCACCGCGATAACGCTGAAAAGTGTGATCATAAAAATTATCTAATCCGGTAAACTTTACGGTCACGGCCCGGGTCGGAACGCAAAACCGGCGTCGCGCACACCGTGCGCGCGCCTGCCGCGCACTGCGGTGTCGCTTCGCTCCACCCAGGCTCGGCGCTTACGCAAGCCTCGCCTTCCGGGGGGCTTTTGCTAACCCGACCCGGGCCGCGCCCTGGCAGTAACTGTTAGGTCTGCGCTTCGTAGAGGCCCTTGTAGACGCCGCCCAGCTCCAGCAGCTGCTCGTGCGTGCCGGTCTCGGCCAGCCTGCCCTGCTTGAGCACGAAGATCTTGTCCGCGTTCTTCACCGTCGAAAGCCTGTGCGCCACCATCACCACCGTGCGGCCGCCCAGGATGCGCTCTATGGCGCCCTGCACCGCCTGCTCGCTGGCCGTGTCCAGGTTGGAGGTGGCCTCGTCGAGCAGCAGGATCTTGGGCTTCTTGATGATGGCGCGGGCGATGGCCAGGCGCTGCCGCTGGCCGCCCGAAAGTTTCACGCCGCGCTCGCCGAGCACCGTATCGTAGCCCTGCGGCATGGCCTCGATGAAGGCGTGCGCGTCGGCGGCCTTGGCGGCCTCCACCACGTCCGCCATCGTGGCGCCAGGCGCGCCGATGGTGATGTTCCTGTAGACCGTGTCGTCGAAAAGGATCGTGTCCTGCGTCACCAGGCCCATGTGCGCGCGCAGGTCCTTGGTGTCGAGGTCCAGCATGTCGTGGCCGTCCATCTCCACGCGGCCGCCTACCGGGTCGAAGAAGCGCAGCAGCAGGTGGATGATGGTGGTCTTGCCGGAGCCGGAGGGGCCCACGAAGGCCGCCACCTCGCCGGGGTTGATGGTGAAGGAGAGGTTGTCGAGCACCTGCGTGTCGCGCGCCGGGTACTTGTAGCTGACGTCCCTGAACTCGATCCTGCCGTCGAGCTGGTCGATGTTCTTCGTGGTCTGCTTGATCACCACGGCGGGCTTCTCCTCCAGGATCTGGTAAATGCGCTCCCAGGAGGCCATGCCCAGCTGCAGCTTGGAATTAAGGTTGCCGATGTTCTTGAGCGGCACGTAGGCCGTCACGTAGGCGGCGGCGAAAGAGAAGAAATTTTCCACGGTCATCGTGCCGCTGAAGATGGCTTTGCCGCTCAGGTAGATGATGGCCAGCAGCACCATGCCGCTGATGAACTCCATGATGGGCCCGCTCATGGCGGTGGCGCGCAGGTAGCGCATCATCTTCGAGAAATAGGCGTCGTTGGAGACCCTGAACTTGGCTATGGCCTGCTCCTCGTAGTTGAAGGCCTTCACCACGGTGATGCCCTGCAGGCTCTCCTGGAACTTGTGGGAGATCTCGCCCACTATCACGTTGCTCTCGGAGCTGGCCTTGCGCATCTTACGCCCCAGCACGCCCAACAGCGCGCCGATAAAAGGCAGCACCAGTACCGCTACCAGCGCCAGCCGCCAGTTGAGGTAGAACAGCAGGCCCACGCAGGCCACCACGGTCAGCACGTCGCGGATGCCGTAGAGCGGGATGAACTGCACCGTGCTCTGCACGTTGTTGAGGTCGTTGATGACGCGGCTCATCACGTCGGAGGAGCGCTTGCGCCAGTAGAACTCCAGCGACAGCCGGTGGATATGCTCGAACAGGTCCTCGCGGATCTTCTGCACCACGCGCTGGCCGATCCAGCTCATCAGGTAGCCGTTGATGTACTCCACGATCATGCGCAGCACGAACAGGGCCGGCAGGCCGAGGACGATCAGGCGCAACAGGTTCATGTTCAGGTCCATGAACACGCCCTTGATGATGGGGCCGGAGATGTAGATGACCGCGTTCTTGATCGCGGCGAGGATGATCATCGAGACGGCCGCCTGGGCCAGGCGGGTCTTGTGGGGCTTGAGGTATTGCACCAGCGCCCGGGACAGCACCTTGAACCTGGCCTTGTCGGACACGGCGCGCGCTTCGGCGGTTTTCATGGTCAGCTCAGGTGCGCCAGGATCCTGGCGGCGGCGCGCTCGGCGGCGCCGCGCTCGCCCAGCATCGTCCTCAGGCCAATGAGTTCCTTGCGGGCGGCCTGCATGCGCGGCGGGTTGTTGATATAGGCGAAGGCGTCCTGCGCCAGGTTGTCCACCGTGGCGGCCTCCTGGATCAGTTCTTTGACCGCGGGCTTCTTAAGCAGGATGTTGACCAGCGAAATGTACTGTACCTTGGCCACGCGCTTGGCGATGGCGTAGGTGAGCTTCTGCATCTTGTAGGCCACGGCCATGGGCACACCCAGCAGCGCGTTCTCCAGCGTGGCGGTGCCGGAGCAGGTGAAGGCGAAGTCCATCTGGGCGCGAATTTTGTAGTCCTTCTCGCGCACGATCTCGATATCCTTGGACCAGTACTTCTCCACGGCCTCGAGCTCCGGGACTATCCTGTCGTCCGGGAATTCCGGCACGGCGAACAGGTAGGCGCGGGCCTTGGGATGAGACTCCTTGATGCGGTAGAAAGCCTTTATGAAGAGCGGCAGATGGCGCGAGATCTCGGTCTTGCGCGAGCCGGGCAGGATGCCGATCTTCCAGGCGCCGTCGGCGGGCGGGAAGTCCTTCTGGCCGGGCTCCGGCATCAGGTCCAGCAGCGGGTGGCCGACAAAGGTGGCGTTGCCCTTTACTTTCTTATAGATGTCGGCCTCGAACGGGAAGATGACGAACATCTCCCTGGTCAACTTGGCCAGTTTGGCGGCGCGGCCGGGGCGGCTGGCCCAGACCTGCGGGCTGATATAGTAGAAAGCCGGGATCTTGCGGTGCGCGGCCAGCCCCAGCACCTGGTGGTTGAAGCCGTAGAAATCCACGGCGATCACGCAGGCCGGGCGCTTTTCTTCGAGGTAGCGGCGCACGATCTTTATCAGTTTGAACCACAGGAAGAAATTCTTGAACGGCTCGGCGAAGCCGACGGCCCCGACCGAGACCAGGTTGTAGATGAAGTGGGTGGAGACTTCCTGCATGCGCACGCCGCCCATGGAGGTTATGGAGATCTCCGGGTCCTTGGCGAGCAGCTCTTTTATCAGGTTGGCGGCGTGCAGGTCCCCGGAGGGATCGCCGGCTATCACCAGAATGTTCTTGTTAGTGGGTGCAGTTTTAGCCATAAATAGGGTAGAGGGCCGGCGGTCGCGCGCCGGCTCGCTTCTGGGAACAGCGCCGGTCAGTGCTTGTCTATGCCGGCGTTCTTGAGGCCCTCTTCCACCAGGACCTTCGTGACCTTGCCGATATCGGCGAGCGTGCCGGCCAGCGATTCGGAGGCTTCCTCGGTCTTGGAGCCGGACACCTCGTAGCGGCGCATCTGGTTGGTGATGTCCAGCGCCAGGCGCAGCGCCTTCAGCCCCTTCTCTCCGCTCGGGGTAGGGGTCTTGGCGGTGCGGATGCAGTCTATGAAATGCGCGATCTCCTCGCGGATAGGCTGCTTGGGCGCGAACTTCGGGTAGGTGATCTCTATGTCCTTGAGGGAGTTCACCACCGGGGTCTTCTTGGTGTAGATCTTCAGGCGGGAGCTGACGTAGTCCACCGAGATGTAGGCGTCCTGCTGGTAGATGCGCATGCGGCGGGAGGCTTCCATGGTGGCGCGGCTGGCGGTGATGTCCGCCACGCAGCCGTTCTTGAACTTGATGCGCACGTTGGAGATATCCTCGTGGCTGGACAGCATGCTGGCGCCGATCGCCTCGAACTTTTCGATCTCGGAATCTATCATCAGCAGGATGATGTCGAGGTCGTGGATCATCAGGTCCAGCGTGACGCCGGTGGCGGCCACGCGGGGGTCGTACGGCCCCAGGCGCTCTATGGTGACGTAACGGGGGTTCTTGACGTGCTTGAGGGTCTCCACCACGGCGGCGTTGAAGCGCTCCGAGTGGCCCACCTGCAGCACTACCTTGTTCTTCTCCGAGAGTTCCAGCAGTTTGCGGGCGCCCTCTTCGGAATTGGTGATCGGCTTCTCCATAAGCACGTGCACGCCGGCCTCGAGGGCCTTGATGCCCAGCTCGGCGTGGTATTCGGTGGGGGCGGCTATCACGAGCGCGTCCACCTGGGTGAGCAGTTCCTCCACGGTCTTGTAGGCCACGCAGTTGTGGCGCCAGGCCAGCACCTGCGCGCGCAGCAGGTTGGGGTCGGAGACGCCAACGAGCTCTACTTCGGGCATCATGGAAAGGGTACGGGTGTGGAAGCCGCCGAGTTTGCCGGCGCCCACTACGCCAAAACGGAGTTTCTTGTCTTTTTCAGCCATAGGTAGTCCTCAAATAGACCGCGGGGCGGGGTAGCCGCCTTAATATAGTTATTTTACTAAATATAGGGCCCTAGTTTTGGCGGCGGCGGGATAAAAAAAGACACGCGCTTTTCGGGGCGCGTGTCCTTTTGGGGCCCGTAGGGTTTATTTTGCCGCGGGCTTGCTGTCCTGCTTCGCGGCCGCGCCAGCGGCGGGGGCCGCGGCGGCCTTGGCCCTGGCGCCGGCGAAGTCGCCGGCCTGAACATAGACCAGGCTCTCGGGCTTGACGTGGCGGGCATAGGCCTCGCGCACCTGGGCGGGGGTCAGCGCCGCCGCCTTCTTCTCCACCTCGCCCTGCCAGGCCATGTTGCGGCCCAGGTATTCGTTGGAGGCCAGGCGGGACGCCAGCGGGCCGTCCTGCGCGCGGCCCATCTTGCGCTTCTGCAGCCAGCCGGCCCGGGCCTCGGCCACTTCCTTGTCGGTGAAGCCTTCGGCTACGGCTTTCTGCAGTTCCTCGCGGAAAGCCGCTTCCAGTTTGTCGGCGTTGAGCGGGTTGAAGATGGCGTAGCCGGTCAGGCTGGCCACTTCGTCCTGAGGGTCGGCTTGGAAATAACAGCCCACGCCGTAGCTCAGGCCCTCTTTCTGCCGTATGCGCACCGCCAGGCGGGAGTTCAGGAAGCCGCCGCCCACCATGAAGTCGGCCAGCAGCATGGCCGGGTAATCCGGGTGCTCGTCCTTCATGGGGAAGATTAGGCCGGCTAGCATGTTGGCGTTGGCCTTGTCCGGGGCTTCCAGCGAGATGCGCTCGGGTTTCACGGGCAGATATTTGTCCTCGATGCGCTTGAACGGCTTGACGCTGGTCCAGCCGCCGAACAGCTCTTCGGCCAGGGCCTTGAACTCGGCCGGGTCGAAGTCGCCCACCGCGGCCAGCTGGCCGGCGGAGGCGCCGTAAAAGTCCCGGTGGAAAGCTTTTACTTCCTCCAGGGTGGCGGCCTTTACGCGCTCTATCTCCTCTTCGGGGGTGGGCGTGTACCTGGGGTGGGAGGCGGGGTAGGGCTGCATATGCCTGGAAAAGGCCACGTTGGCCATGTTCTGCGGCATTTTGCGGTTTTCCTCTATGCCGGCCAGCCACTCCTGTTTGAGGGTGGCGAACTCGTTCTCGGGGAAGGAGGGTTCGCGCAGCACCTCGGCGGCCAGCCGCAGGGCGGCGGCCAGGTTGGCGCGGTCGGTCTCCAGCGAGAGGCCGCTTCCGCTTATGGAAGCCTTGGTCTTCAGGCGGTCGAACTCGTCCTTGATCTGCTGGCGGGTATGTTTGGTCGTGCCGCGCATCAGCATGGCGCCGGCGGCTTCGGGAACGGCGCCGAGGCAGCTCAGCGACTCCTCCGTGCCTTTCCTGATGGACAGGGTCACGTTGACGGAAGCGCCGCGGGTCTTCTTGGGCAGCATGGCCAGCTTCAGCCCGCCGATCTCGGCGCGCTGCGTGCGGCAGTCGATGTTCTCGGGGGAGGGATCGAAAACCTCTCCGGCGGCCAGGGCCTCGCCGCCCTTATAATCCTTTACCAGCGCGGCGACGTCCGGCACGGCCGGGATCTCGGCGCGGTCGGGCTTCTCGGTGGGATAGAACAGGCCGGTGGTGCGGTTCTGCGGCTTGAGGTACTTGGCGGCCACGCGTTTCACGTCGGCGGGCGTGACGGCCTTCAGGCGGTCGCGCTGCAGGAAGAACATGCGCCAGTCTCCCTCGGCCACGGATTCTGACAGGCTGACGCCGAGGCGGTCCGGGGATTTAAGCGCCAGTTCCACGCCCTTGAGCATGGCGGTCTTGGCGCGCTCCACGTCCTCGGCGCCGATCTCTGAGGCGGCGGCCTCCTCGGGCAGGCGCAGCACCAGGTCGCGGGCCTCCTCGAGCGAATTCTCCATGCGCACCACGGCGCCGAACAGCATCAGGCCGCCCTCGCGCATGGAGTAGTTGAACCCGTAGGCCGCGGCGGCCTTCTTGGTTTCTACGAGGGCCTTGTACAGGCGCCCCGACGGGGTGTTGCCCAGCACGTGAGCCAGCACGTCCAGCGCCGGGCTGTCCTCGTGGGCAGAGGAGGGCACGTGGTAGGCGGTCATCACGGCCTGCGTGTCGCCGGGGCGCTTCAGCGTCACGAAGCGCTCGCCGTCCTGCGGGGGGTCCTGGGTGTAAGTCTTCTGTATGACGCGCTTGGGGCGGGGGATACCGCCGAACTTCTTCTTGACCAGCGCCAGCGTTTTGGCCGGGTCGAAGGCGCCCGCGACCACGAGCACGGCGTTGTCGGGCTGGTACCAGTTGCGGTAGAAGGCCTGGAGGCGCTCTATCGGCACGTTCTCCAGGTCGGCCTTAGCGCCGATGATGGACTTGCCGTAGTTGTGCCACAGGAAGGCGGTGGACATTACGCGCTGCATCAGGATGGACTGCGGGCTGTTCTCTCCGGACTCGAATTCGTTGCGGACCACGGTCATCTCGGTGTCCAGGTCCTTCTTGGCGACGAAACTGTTGACCATACGGTCGGCTTCCAGGTCCAGCGCCCAGTCCAGGTTCTCGTCGGTGGCGGCGAAGGTCTCGAAATAGTTGGTGCGGTCCTGGGAGGTGCTGCCGTTGGGCGAGGCGCCGTGGGCGGTCAGCTCCTGCGGGATATTGGGGTGGCGCGGCGTGCCTTTGAACACCAGGTGCTCCAGCAGGTGGGCCATGCCGGTCTCGCCGTAGTTCTCGTGCCGCGAGCCCACCAGATAGGTGACGTTCACGGTGATCGTGGGCTTGGTGCTGTCGGGGAACAGCAGCACCTTGAGGCCGTTGGAGAGCGTGTACTCGTCGATGCCCTCCACCGAGGCGCCCCTGGCAACGCCCGGGGGCAGGCGCGTTTCGGCGCAGAAAGCCCCGGCCGGCGCCAGCAACGCCGCCAACACGAGAATGAACAAACTCTTTTTCATTAGTCCTCCCGCCGTCCGCCGCCGCGCGCGGCGCGGCGTTAAAGGTATATTATGTGATAATAGGGCCGGCCCGGTAAAGCCCCGGCGCCCGCTGAAAATTTATAGAATGGGAGCCGGAGAGATTTATGGCAAAAAAGACAAAGAAAACCCCGCCCGCCCCCCCGCAAAGCGTCCTGCTGGCCAGTATCCTGGACTATATCGGTTCTCCGGTGTTCGCCAAGGACAAGGACCACCGCTGGATCTTCGTGAACAAGGCCTTCTGCGACTCGCTCGGCTGCGCGCCCGGGGCGCTGCTGGGCAAAAGTGACTACGAGTTCTTTCCCAAGGAGCAGGCCGACGTTTTCTGGGAGCGGGACAACGAAGTCTTCCGCTCCAGGAAAGAGGATGTCAACGAGGAGCAGATCTCGTGGCCCGGCGGCGAACCCCGCACCATACTGACGCGCAAGCGCGTCTTCTCGGACGCCTCCGGCCGGGACGTGCTGGTGGGCGTAGTGAGCGACATCACCGAACTGAAAAAGACCAACACCGAGCTGACCATCTTCCGCCGGCTGCTGGAGAATTCCAACGACGCCATTTTTATAGTGGACCCGGCCTCCGGCGGCTTTATCGACGTCAACGAGACCGCCTGCCGCAGCCTGGGCTACCGGCGCGAGACGCTGCTGCGCATGGGCGTGGAAGACGTGGAGGAGGCCGCGGCCGGCCGCGGCGGCTGGAAAAAATTCAGGGAGCGCTTCACCGGCCGCGATACCGCGGTGATGGAGGGGCGGCACATCAGGGCCGACGGCACCTCTTTCCCGGTGGAGGTCAGCATCAGCCGGGCGGAGGTGGAGGGGCGGGTATATGTGCTGGCCAACGCGCGGGATATCACCGAGCGCAAGCGGATGGAGGCGGCTATGCGGGAAGTGGACGATCTGCGCGGCCTGATCCCCATCTGCGCCAAGTGCAAGAAGATACGCGACGACAAGGGCTTCTGGGAAAAAGTAGAGATTTACCTGGAGAAGCATTCCTCCGCGCGCTTTACGCACGGGCTATGCAAGGACTGCATGAGGGACCTTTACGGCAAGGAGAGCTGGTTCAAGGAAGCGAAATAGCGCCTACCATTTCAGGGCTTTCAGCACGTCGCGGCGGTCGTCGGCCCACGGCTCCCAGCCCGCCGGCACCGGCGGCTCGGTCCAGCCGGCCGCCGTCAATTTAGAGAGATAGGGAAGGTTGTCCGTCACGACCAGCCATTCCGAGCTGAGCCGGGCCGGGTCCGACGGGTCGAAAGAGACGGCCTTGTAGCGGGTCTGCAGGCCGGCCGCCCGGGCCGAGAGGGCGATGACGGGGGCGATATCGATGAAGTTGGCCGAGACGTGGAACAACATGGCGCCGCCCTGGCCGAGGCGCGACTTGTACAGGGCCAGCGCTTCCCGGGTGACCAGGTGGAAAGGCACGGCCCCGCCGGTGAAGGCGTCCAGGTAGAGCAGGTCGAAGCGGCCGGCCGGTTCCCGCTGCAGGTTCACCCTGGCGTCGCCGGTCACCACGCTCACACCAGCCTTGCAGGTCTCCAAAAAAGTGAAATACTTGCGCGCTATCATCTCCACGTCGGGGTCCAGTTCGTAGAACACCCACTCCGTGCCCGCCTTGGCGTCGGCGCAGGACACACCCACGCCCAAACCCACCGCGCCCACCCGTTTGGCGGGGAAAGAGTCCAGCACCTCGCTGACCGGCGAGCCCTTGGCGTAGTAGACCGTGGTCTGCAGTTCCGTGCCGGCCGCCAGATGTTGTATGCCGTGCACGGTGGCGCCGTGGATGAAGCGGCGCAGGCCATGTTCCTTGTCGTCCTCCACCCGGTACACGCCGTAAAAATTCCGCAGCCCGAACACGCGGCTCTCGCCGGAGACCTTCATGCCCAGCGCGAACAGCCCCGCCAGCAGCGCGGCGGCGGCCGCCAGCGTGCGCGGGCCCTTTTCTTTGCCGGCGGCGTAGGCCACGGCCGTCACCAGCACGGCCAGCGCTATGTAGAGGTCGGCGAAGCCGAAGGACAGGCGCAAGGCGCCCACCGGCGTGACCAGGGCGGTGCCCAGCACGCCGCCGAGGCCCATCATCAGGTAGTAACGCGGGGCCAGCGCCGGGGAACGGGGCCGGGCCTGGTACAACTCGCGGTGCACCACCAGGCAGGCGAAGAACAGCGCCCAGTTGAGCAGCGCTATCATCACCGTGGTCACCGGGCTCTGCAGCCGCCACAAGAGCAGCCCTATCACGCCCAGCAGCGTGAAGAGCGCCACGCGCAGGGTGTTCACCTTGAGGCCGCGGCCGGAGAAGAGCAGCGCGTAGGAGAGCAGATAGACGCCGAGCGGCAGCATCCAGGTGAGCGGCATCGAGGCGGTGGCCGAGCTCTGGTAGCTGGTGACGGCGGCGAGCAGGGCGGAGCTGCCGGCGGGCAGCAGCAGCCACAGCAGGTAGCGCGGCTTTTCTTCGGTAGCGGCGGCGGCCGGCTGCGGCTCGGCGCCGGGGGCTCCCATGCGCAGCGCGGCGAAGAAGAAGCCGGCGTAGACCAGGAAGCCCAGCCGCCAGGTCAGGGCCGCCCCGCCCAGCGACAGCCGCGGCTCGAGCAGGAAGGTATAGGCCAGCATGCCGGCCAGCGAGCCGGCGTTGGACCAGGCGAAGACGCTGAAGGCGCGGTGCTTGTCGCTCTCGGAGAGCAGGCGGTGGCAGAGCGTGGTGGAGGCCGAGAGTACCAGGAAGGGCGCCCCGATGAAGAGCAGGAGGCGCCAGAGCAGGTCGGCGACCGGGCCGGAGAAAACAGGGGCGGGAAAGACGCCCGAGTAGAGCAGGAAGGCGGCGGCCAGCGCCGCCAGGTGCAGGCGCAGTATGGCCCGCGCGCCCAACCGCTCGGCCAGCAGCAGCGCCCAGGCGTAGCCTGCCACCAGGACGGCCTGGTAGAAGAGCAGGCAGACGGTCCAGACGTAGTAGCTGCCGCCGAAATGCGGCAGCACGGTGGCGCCGGTCATCAGCTCCAGCTGGAAAAGCAGGGCCGAGCCGAGGAAGGCCGCGCCGTTGAAAACAACTTTAGGGAAATTTAACCGGTCAGTCAGCCGCATCAGTCGCCCGCCGCGAGGAGTTTTTCGGCCTCTTCTGTGAGGGCGTTGAGACTGTTCTCGAGTTCGAGAGCCTTGGCCGCCACGTCGTCGGTGGGCGAGACATGGATGGGCTCGCCGTAGACGGCCTCTATGCGGCCGAAAGGCAGGGGGAACTGGTACTTATCCCAGCTGCGCAGTATCAGCTTGCGCGACAGGGCGCAGGCGGCGGGAACGATGGGGATGCCGGCTTTCTGGGCGGTCAGGACCAGGCCCGGCTGGGCTTTGAAGATGGGCCCCTTGGGGCCGTCGGGCGTGATGGCTATGGAGTAGCCGTCGCGCGCCGCCTTGATCAGGCCGCGCAGGGCCATGACGCTGCCGGAGGAGGTGGAGCCGCGGACGAAAGAGAAGCCGAAGCGCCGCAGGATGCGGGCCATGTACTCGCCGTCCTTGCTCTTGCTGACCATGCCGCAGAGGTTCATGCCCCGGTGCAGGTAGATCATCAGCACTTCCTGCCGGTGCCACAGGGCGTAGGCGGCGGGCCCGGCGTGCGGGCGTCCCTTTATAGTGATGCGCGAGGTTTTGCCGACCAGCTGCATGTACAGCCAAGCCAGGAAAGAGAGTACCGCGTGGGCGGGAGAATTCTTGTAGAGCAGTTCGTTCATTTTTAATGATGGCTGAGCGCGGATTTATTATAAGAATAAAGCGACGAGGCAAACAACAACCGCCGAACAATCAAAGAAGCGACACGCCCTTGACGGGTTGGCCTGCCAGATTGTTTTTCACGGGGTGGCGGGCATGTGCGCTGTGGAATTTCCGGTTAAGCCCGGCGGCAGGCCCGCC
>MGTZ01000002.1:39783-131264 GCA_001799715.1 Elusimicrobia bacterium GWB2_63_16
TGGCGGCAACGCTGGACCGCCTGCTGCCGCCGGCGCACTGAAGCACGCTTAAGCGGCGCCCGCCTCCGTAAATTTCCACTAAGAACGCATAATTACCGTCAAGCCGGTTCCTTGGCTATGGAACCGGCTTTTTCACTGCGCCTTCCCCATATGCAGGCATCAGTTGCTAAACCACCATACCTACCGCTATAATCTACACGGTGGGCCAAGTACCAGGGGAAATATCTTGAAAAAAATCTTTATACTGCTGTGTTTTGGTCTTTCTTTATCGGGCTGCGTCGCAAACAGGCCGCCGGCCCTAAAGCAGGCCGGGGCTCTGTTCCAGGACCCATATGACCGTATAGTAAAAGACTTCCTGGCAAATAAAGGAAATATCCCCGGCAAAAAGATAGTCGTTTACGAATTCCAGGACCTTTCCGGGCGGGTGACTCCCGAGGGCAGACTGGTGGCGGAGAGACTTACCACCCGGCTGGTGCAGACCGGGGAATTTGAGGTAATAGAGCGTAACCGTCTCGAAACTGTATTAAAAGAGCTGAAGCTTTCGGCTTCCGGCGCAGTGGATGAAAATACGGCCATGCGCGCCGGCAAGATACTTGGAGCTGCGGCCGTCGTGACAGGCACCCTTGCTCAGATGTCGAGCGGCTTTGAGATCAACGCCAGGGTTATCGACGCGGAAAACGGAAAAATACTGGCTGGCGCCACGGCGGCGATTTTGGAAAATTCCCTGAACGTTAAAAAAACAGGAAGCCAGCCGCACATCTATGCCCTACAGGCAAGCGTAAGCCAGAGCGCTAACAGGCCAACCCCGGTTTCGACCTCTCAACTGCCTAGATCACCCAAAGGATGGGAAATCTGGGAAGGCTGGAATAATTCCTACGGCAGTTTCAGCTTGGCCGGCGGGAGACTCCTGTACAGTCTCGACACCAGGCAGCATGACCACGCCTGGGCGGACGCCCCTAAGGACGGCTATTATCCCGGGCTGCTTCTGGCCAGGCCGATAAGGGGTGATAAATGGACCATCGAATTAAAGGCGAACTACACCATGCCGGATGCCGGCGGGCGCTGGTTTTCGACGTGCGTATGGATAGGGAAGAAAGGGATAAGGCCCAGCCTGATCAACGCGGAAGAGAACCTGGGCGTATGCTTTTTCAGGCGCGCCGACCAGGCCGGCTATGGTAAAAATTCCGAATGTGTTCAGGTTAATTACCAGAGCGGCGGAAAGCTGTTGAAAACAGCTACCGTGCCGGGGGACCACAAATACTTGCGCTTCAAGCGGGATTGGACGCGCTTCAGGCTGGCCTACAGCGACGACGGAAAGAACTACAAAGATCTGCTGGACCTGCAAGCCCCGGAATCGCTGCAAGGCGAAGCTCAAAAGCTTGTATTCGGAGGCCAGTCATTCGGGCACCCGGCGGGTTCTTACGCGGAATACGAGGACATCAGGATAAACGGCAAGAAAGAATTGTTTTAGCGTTTGGCGCCCCGTTCAAATCAAACAGCCGGCCTTCTTTCGAAGACCGGCTGTTTGAATTATGGAGGTGCCGGGATAACATTCCTGTGGTTTCCCTTCGATCAGCCGGCTAAATTTTCCGTGTTCGGGCCGATTATCTATAATATACGGATGAATCCCGGTAAAACCCTGCTCCTCGCGCTGGCGGCGCTGGCCGCCCAGCCCGGTGCGTTCGCCGGCGCTGACCTGCAGCGCCTGACCGCCGCCGAACTGCGCGGCGGGGCGGCCGCACCCCCCGTTCCGCGCCCCTCCGCCCCGGCCGTGAAAGAATGGACCGTCATGGTCTTCGTCAACGCCAAGAATAATTTGGAGGAATTCGGCCTGCGCGACCTCAACGAGATGGAATCGGCCGGCTCCTCGGACCAGGTCAATATCGTCGCCGAACTGGGGCGCGCCCGGGGCTATTACTCCGGCGACGGCGACTGGACCGGCGTAAGGCGCTATTTGATCCGTAAGGACGCGGACCCGGCCAGGCTGGCCTCTCCGGCGCTGGCCGACCTGGGGCCCGCCGACATGGGCGACTACCGGAGCGTCGTAGGTTTTGTCCGCTGGGCCAAGGCCGCGTACCCGGCAAAAAAATACCTGCTGGTGGTCTGGAACCACGGCTCCGGCTGGACCAAGGCGGCGGGTCAGGCGGCCAGAGGCATCTCCTACGACGATGAGACCGGCAGCCACATCACAGTCCCCCAACTGGCCGAGGCGTTGGCGCAGGCCGGCGGTACCGATGTCTACGCCTCGGACGCCTGTCTGATGCAGATGGCTGAAGTGGCCTGGGAGCTGAAAGACCAGGCGCCGTACGTGGTGGGCTCAGAGGAGACAGAACCCGCCGACGGCTATCCCTACGGCGCTTTGCTGGGCGGACTGACGGCCGACCCCGCCATGTCCCCGCGCGCGCTGGCCGCGCTGGCGGTCTCTTCTTACGCCGCTTATTATTCCGCGCAGGGCACCGGCGCCACGATGAGCGCGCTCAAAACCTCGGCCCTCCCGGAATTTCTCAGGCTGACCGGCGCTTTCACCGCGGCCGCGATGGCGGCCGGGGACAAGGGCGTTGTAAAGCGCGGGCTGTATTACGCCCAGCACTACGCCTACGAGGACAATAAGGACCTCGACAGTTTTGTGAGCTATGTGGTGCTGAGGTCGCAGGACCGGGCGGTCCGGGAAACCGGGACGGCGCTGCTGGCCTGGCTGCGCGGAGAACTGGTGGCGCATAAGGCCGCCGCCAACTACGAGCAGACTCCGGAAGGGCTTGAGCCGACAGACTACTCAAAGGCCGGCGGGCTGGCGGTTTACCTGCCTGGCACCCCGGCCCCGGCCGCTTACGACGAACTGCGCTGGGCGAAAGACTCCTCCTGGGACGACTTCCTCGACTGGATAGCTCCGCCGAAACCGTAGCCGCCTTTCATTCCCCTATATATCCCTAACCTGGAGCCGCCGCAAGCCCACAGGGGGGAGGCCGAAGCCCTGGGAAAAGTTTCTCCCGGACAAAAAGCCTGTTCGGAGCGGCGGCAAAAACCGCCTCCCCGCTCCTGTTCGGGGATATGATCGTTTTTGCCGGCAAAGTGGAACGTTGCGAGGGCGGCATGTCCGGGGGAAGGAGGAAAAGGCGGGGGGAGCTGACGATAACTGCGCTTATGTTTCCTGCAGGTCAGCCTAAAGGTTGAACGAGGCGTCGTCGGCGCCGAGGACGGTGACGCCCGTCTCCTTGGCGGCGGCCAGGAACTCTTCCATGCCGAGTATCAGCGTCTTGCCGGCCTCCAGCACCAGGGTGGAGGCGCCGGCTTCCTTCATCACGTGCAGGGTGCGCGCGCCGGCCACCGGCAGGTCGAAGCGCATGTCCTGGCCGGGGCGGGCCACTTTCACCACGGTCAGGGATGAGCCGCCGCGGCCTTTGGTGAGCTGCCCGGCGCGGCGGATGCACTCGTCGGTGCCCTCCATGCCCTCGGCGGCTATCACGGTCTGGTCGCGCAGCACCACGGTGAGGCCTATGTCCAGGTCGGCGATGGCCTTGGCGGCGCGCCAGCCGTAGGCGGCGGTTTTAAGAGTGTCGGCGTCGGGTTTTTTGCCGGTCAGCAGGCCGGGCTTGATCAGCAAATGGCCCAGCAGCGTGGCGGAGCTGACTATCTCGATGCCGTCCTTGCCGAGCTCCTCGGCCACGGCCGTGAAGATGGCCCCGGCCTTCTTGTCGCGCAGCTTGAACAGCAGCTTGGCCGCGCGCAGGTCGGGCACTATGCCGCCGAAGATGTTGACGTGCGGGATCTGCCCCACCATCAGGGCCTTATGCACGCCGCCGTCGCGCAGGAAGTCGATGGGGCCGCCCACGTTGCCGAGGCGGAACCAGCGGGTCTGCGCGGCGTACTGCTCTATCTCTTTGGGGGTGATATCGTGCAGGCCCACGACGTAAACGTCGAGGCCGGCCTTTTTGGCCTCGGCCGCGAACAGCAGCGGGAAGCTGCCGCCGCCGGCGATGAGCCCGATTTTCTCGGCCATCAATCGTTGGCCGCGGTTTCCAGGTCGCGGGCGGTGCGGCGCGGGCGGGCTATGCCGCGCTTGGAGGACTCGACGAAATCCAGGATCAGCGAGGCTTCCGGCGGCAGGTTCTCCGAGCGCAGCTGCGCCACGGCGTCCTTGAGCAGCAGGCCGCGGAAGAACAGGGTCTTGAAGACGTGCTTGATGGCTTTTATCTGTTCGGGGGTGAAGCCGTTGCGGCGCAGCCCGACGATGTTGAGCGTTACCGGCCGGGCCCTGTCGCCCTGCGCTATCACGTAGGGGATGATGTCCTGGTTGACCATGCCGCCGCCGGAGACCATGGCGAATTTACCGATGCGGGTGAACTGGTGTATGCCGGCGAGGCCGGAGATGGTGGCCCGGTCGCCTATCTGCACGTGGCCGGCGGGCGCGGAGGAGTTCACGAGGATGACGTTATTGCCCACGCGGCAGTCATGGCCGAGGTGCGAGTTGGCCATCAGCATGCAGCCCGAACCCATGGAGGTGAGGTTGGTGGCGTGGGAGCCGCGGTGCAGCGTCACGTTCTCGCGGATGACGTTATTGTCCCCCATTGTAAAACGGGTGTGCTCGCCCTTGTAGGACCAGTCCTGCGGCGGCATGCCGACGTAGGCGGCCCCGGTGAACAGATTGTTCTTGCCGACGGTGCAGAACTCGAAGATGCAGTGCGGGCCTATCTTGGTGCCGTCGCCTATCTGCACGTCCTCGCCTATCACTACGAACGGGCCTATCTCCACGTTCTCGCCTATCTGGGCCTTGGGGTCTATTACCGCGGTGGGGTGTATCTTCGTGGGCATAATTTTCCTCCGGAAATTAAACGCTTAACCTAGGGCGAAAGTCAGTTCGGCTTCGGCGGCGGACTCGTCGCCCACCCAGGCCTCGGCCCTGACCTTGCCGAGGTGGCTCTTCATGCGCAGGATCTCCACGTGCATCTTCAGCACGTCGCCGGGCACTACCTGGCGGCGGAACTTGGCCTTGCTGATGCCGGCGAAGAAGCCCAGGCGGCCCTTGGTTTCGGGCAGGGCCATCATCATCGCGGCCGCGGTCTGGGCCATGCCCTCCAGCATCAGGACGCCGGGCATGATGGGCTTCTCGGGGAAGTGGCCGTGGAAATAGAGTTCGTTGGCGCTGACGCATTTGACGCCGACGCAGTACTTGCCTTCCTCGACGACCTCGACGCGGTCCACCATCATGAAGGGATAGCGGTGGGGAATGATCTTGAGTATTTCTTCGCAGGGGATGACGCGTACGGGCTTGTAGGGGCGCGGGGTTTCGGTCATGGTTTAGAGGGCCTTTTCCAGTAATAGTTTAGCAAAATTGACGTTGGCGGCGTGGCCGGGGCGCTCGGCCTCGATATAGATATCCCTGAGCGGCCGGCCGGCCAGGGCGAGGTCGCCTATGAGGTCCAGCAGTTTGTGGCGGGCGAATTCGTCGGGGTAGCGCAGGCCGCCCTTGGCGAGGATCTCGTTCTCGGCTATGACCACGGCGTTATCCAGCGAGCCGCCCAGGCCCAGGCCGGCCTTCTTGAGCGCCTCGAGTTCGTGCGAGAAGCCGAAGGTGCGGGCCGGCGCCACGCGGACCAGGTATTCTTCCGGCGACAGCATGAATTCCACGGTCTGCCTGCCCACCAGCTTGTGCGGGTAGTCGTAGGTGAGCTTGATGAGGACGCAGCCCTTCATGGGCCTGGCGAGGAAACGGATGTCGCCCTTGGCCATCTCGAGCTGGCCGCCTATCGAAAGGGTTTTGCGTTCCTGCTCCGGCTTTTCGGCGAGGCCGGCCTTATGCAGGGCCGTGGCGAAAGGCAGGGCCGAGCCGTCGGCGGCCGGCGGCTCCTCTCCGGAGATCTCTATATCCAGGTCGTCTATGCCCAGGCCGGCGGCGGCGGACAGCAAATGCTCCACGGTGTAAATATTGTTCTTGCCGTCGGTGATATTGGTGCCGCGCGCGGTGCCGGCTATGCGGTCCAGCGTGGCGGGTATCGGCTCCGCGAACAGCGGGCTGAGAAAGCGGTACCCGGTCGGCCCCTCCGCAGGCAGGAAAGTCACTCTGGCGGGTTTCCCCTTATGCAGGCCGATGCCCTCTATCGTCGCAGCAGTCTTAATCGTTGTTCTCATCAGGTAAATGTGTCGCTGAAAGTTTTACTGAGGCCCGCCAAGGGGACGCCTTCTGCGGGTACGCTCGGCCACACCGTGGCCTCGCTCTTTCGCTCCGGTTCGGCGCTACGCAAGCCTCACCTCCGCGAGGCCCCTCCGAAGGCATCCCCTCGTCGGGCCATTGCTCGTAAAGTAAGCCGGAGGAACCATGCCGGCCGGGAGCGATTTTAGGGCGCAGGGCCAAGGGCCGCAGCGGACGGCCTATCATTAAGGCCGCGGCGAAGAATGTCTGAGCGAGGCACTGTGTGCCGAGCGAGTTCTTCGCCGGCGGAGGCCTGCCGGCCCTCTTCCGCCGCGCCCGCTCTATGAGCGAGCGGTCGGCATGGTTCCTCCTGCCCGTCTATATCCCGAGATGCTTCTTTATTTTAGAGAGCGTGCGGTGCATTTCGGGGAGGCGGCCGAGCAAAGCTTCTATCTTCATGGCCTGCAGGCGCGGGCGGGCGGTGTGGCCGAAGACTATCTGGTTGGGGCCCAGGCTCGACATCACGCCCGTCTTGCCCATCACCACGGTGTTCTCGCCGATGGTGAGGTGGTCGGAGACGCCGGCCTGGCCGGCGAGGATGACGCCGTCGCCCACCGCGGTGGAGCCGGCCACGGCTACCTGCGCCAGGATCAGGCAGTTCTTGCCGAGCTTGACGTTGTGCGCGATGTGCACTAAATTGTCCATCTTGGTGCCCGCGCCGATGACCGTGGTCTCCAGCGCCGCGCGGTCTATGACGGCGTTGGCGCCGATCTCCACCTTGTCCTCTATGACCACGCGGCCGAGCTGCGGGATCTTCTCGTGCGTGCCGCGGGGGGAGGTGTAGCCGAAGCCGTCGGAGCCGATCACCGTGCCGGCGTGTATGATCACCTCTATGCCCACCTCGCAGCCGTCCAGGAGCTTGACGCCGGGGTAAAGGCGGGAGCGGGCCCCGATCCTGGCGTTGCGGCCCACGTAGCATTGCGCGCCGATCACGGCGCCGGTGCCTACGACGGCCCCGTCCTCCACTACGGCGCAGGCGCCGATGTGGACGTTCTCGCCGATCCTGGCCGAGGCGGAAACTACGGCGGAGGGGTGCGCGCCGGGCGGGGGCAGCGGGCGCATCTCTTTCTCCACGACGCGCAGCGCCAGCATGAAAGCGTACCTGGGGTTCTTGGTGTAGACCACGACGCCGGGGAAGGCCTTGAGCGCCTCCTCGCAGCCGCGCGGAGCCAGCAGGCAGCCGGCCCGCGAGGCCAGCGCGGCGGGCGCCAGCGCGGCGTCGGCCAGGAAAGCCAGGTCGGCGGGGCCGGCCTGCTCCAGCGGAGCGGCGGCGAAGAGCGGGGTGGCCCCGTCGCCCTGCAGGTCGCCTTCGGCGAGGCGGGCTATATCGGCGGCGGTCAAATTCATAGGCCGTTCTCCTCGAGTTTCTTGAGCAGCTTGCCGGTCAGGTCCACCGCGTTCTGGCCGTAAAGGATGTTGCGCTTGTCCACCACCACGCTGACCTCTTCCTTGATGGCCAGCTCGCGCAGGGCCACGTAGATGCGGCCCAGCAGCAGCTCGCCCTTGCGGCTCTCGTATTCCAGCAGCTCACGCTCGGCCTGGCGCTGCGCCTGGCGCAGCTCGGCTTCTCGGGTCACCACTTCGGCCTCTTTCTTCTGCAGCGCGGCGTCGATCTCCGGCACGGAGGTGGAGACGGAAAATTTAAAATGGGTCACCGGCACTTTGGCCACGCCCGGCATGTCTATGCCGCCCATGCCCGGCAGGGCCTCGGGCAGCGCGGCGGGGGCTGCGGTAGATAGCGTCAGCTCCGCCCCGGCGGGGGCGGAGGTGGAACCGGTCACCGGCTGGGTCGAGACCGCGGCCGCGGCCAGCGCCGCGGCGGCCGCCCTGGCGTCGGCGGCTGCCTGCTCCACGCTGCGCTGCGTCTCGAGGAGCGAGGGCAGCGTCAGCGCGAACTCGCGCTCCTGGCGCAGCTTGGCCATCTCGGCCTTCAGCGTGAAAATGGCGGTCTTCCTGGCGTTCAGCGCGTCTTCCTTCTTCTTGATCTCGGAGAGGAAGTCCTCGCGGGCGCCGGCGGTGCCGGAGTAGTCCTTGAAGACGCGGTCTATGTCCACGTAGCCTATGGTGCCGGACTCTCCGCGGTTCTCCTGCAGCAGCAGTTCCAGCGCCCCGGCGCCGGCGGGAACCAGCGCGAGGATAGCCGTGATGATCAGTTTTTTCATGATAACCTTCCGTTGTCTCCGGCGGCCCCGGGCCGCCGTTCTTTAGAACAGGTTGCCGAGCGTGAAGTAAATGTCCGAGCGCTGCTCGCCGGTCTTGTGGTTGAAACCGTGGCCCCAGTCCAGCCGGATCGGGAAGGCCGGCGTGGTGAAGCGGATGCCGAAACCCGCGCCGGTCTTGAGGTTCGTGGTGCCGGTGCCGACGCGCGTGCTGATGTCGTCGAAACCGTCCCACGAGTTGCCGATGTCGAAGAAGAACGCCCACTGCACTATGGTGCGGCGCCGCTCGCGCGCGAGCGGGAACTTGAACTCCACGTTGGCCACGTCGTAGACGCGGCCGCCGTTGAGCGGGCCGATCTGGCCGTTGTTGGAGTAGCCGCGCACCGTCTCGGCGCCGCCGAGGAAGTAGCGCTCGTACACCGGGACCGACTTGGTGTCGCCGAAGCGGCCCACGAAGCCGAAGCGGTTGGCGAAGGACAGCACGAAGGGGTAGTCTTCGATGGAGAACAGCTTGAGGTTGTAGCTGTAGGAGAGGGTGGGCTTGTAGTAGTTCACGTCGCCCTGCAGCGGGCCGCCGGCGTATTCCACGCCGATGGAGGCCTTGCTGCCGCGCGTGGCGTCCCAGATATTGTCGCGGGTGTCGCGGGAGATCTCCACGAAGACGGACGAGGTGACGCTGGTGCCCTCCTGCAGCTCGCCGAGGTAGAGGGCGTCCACCTCGCTGATGCGCACCTTCTCGTAGGTGTAGGAGGTGCTGAGGCGGTACTTGTCCTCCTCGAACCGCGGCCCGAGCGAGATCTTGCCGCCGGTGCGGCGCTCGGTGTAGGCCGAGATGGTGTCGCGGTAGGGCTTGTAGTGGCGCGTGTTGAAGATGTCGGCGCCCAGCGAGGTCGGGTGGTCCCCGATCCACGGCGTGGTCCAGCTCAGGTAGTAGTCCTGCACGCGCTTGCCGAAGTTCCACGACAGCGAGGTGCGGTGGGCGCGGCCGAACAGGTTCATGTGGGACAGCGACAGCGTGCCCACGAGACCGTCGGTGGAGGAGATGCCGGCGCCGGCGGTCAGCATGCCCGGCTTGCCCTCGGCCACGTCGAAGACGAGGTCCACCTTGTCCGGGTCGGCGGTGGGGTTGATGACGGGGCTGACGTCGTCGATAAAGCCCAGGTTGAAGATCTTTTCCTGGCTGCGGCGGATCTTGGAGGCGCTGAACACGTCGCCTTCCTTCTGCGTTATCTCGCGGCGCAGCACGTAGGACTTGGTGGCCTTGTTGCCCTCCACGTCGATGTGGTCCACGAAGATCTGGTTGTTCTCGACGATCACGTAGGTGATGTCCGTCTCGCCGGTCTTCTCGTTGAGGACCCGCTCGGGGGCGAGCGCGGCTTTCAGGTAGCCCTTGTCGGCGTACTTCTCCTGGATGCCGCGCACGGTCTCCTCGAAGCGCTCCTGATTGAACAGCTTACCGCGGCGGTAGGCCACGGCGGGCAGCAGCTCGCTGGGCAGGTAGACGGTGTTGCCGGAGAAATAGGTGGCGCCGAATTTCTGCTTTACGCCCTCGGAGACCGCGATGCGCAGCGTCACGCTGGAGCGGTCCTCGTTGAAGGTGACGGACGACTCGGTGACGCTGAACTCGCCGTAGCCGTTGTTCTTGTAAAAAGCCTCCAGGGCTTTCAGGTCGGCGTCGAGGTCCTGCGGGGAGTAGATCTTCTTGGGGCGGTTCTTGAGCTTCTTGACGAGCTTCTTGTGCGGGAAGCCGTTAGCGCCTTCCAGCACCACGGCGGCCATGCGGGCTTTGCGGCCCTCGGTCACGGTTATCGTGACGCGGCAGGAGGACGCCGCGGTGTCGAACTTCACGTCGTAGTCGGCCCGCGCGTCTATGAAGCCCTTCTCGCGGTACTTGTCGGCGATCTTGATGACGTCCTCGCGCAGCTTCAGGTCGTCGAAGAAATCCTTCTCCTTGAGGGTCATCTCGTCCTTGACGGCCGTCTTGGACAGGCCCTTGGCGCCGACGACCGTGACCGTCTTGACCACCGGCTTCTCGGAGATGATATAGGTGACGCGCACCGGCACGGAGGAGCCGGCGGCTTCCGCCAGCTTGGCCGAGACGGCGAGGCCGTGCAGCGGCTCGATATCCACCGAGACCTTTTCCACGCTGCCCAGCGCCAGGATGGACTCTATGTCCTGCGCCACGAAATCCCTGCGGTAGAGTTTGCCTTTCCTGGCCTTGCCGGCCCGCAGGATCACCTTGGGCTTCAGGTTGATAGTGCCTTTCACGGCGGCTTCCGCGGCTTCCCACGGGCCGAGGCCGGAGTCGTCAGAAACTGACGGGGCCGGGGCGGGGGCCGCGTTGTCCGCCGGGCCGCTCATGCCGGGCAGGTCCTGCGGGGTCTGGGCCGAAAGGGACGAGAAAGGGAGCGCGGTCAAAAGGAGCAGTAACTGGAGTTTTTTCATATATAAATAAAAATACGCTGCGCGGGCGGGGCGTTGCGGCCGGCGTACGCGCGTTATCCTGTATCTTACTATTTTTACCCGCGCTTATAAATCCGCCTTTTCCGTTTTTTATGCTAGAATTAGCGGAGTTTAACGAGGGCAGCCGTAATAATACGGCGCAGGGGCGCCGGCGGTTGCGTCCCGACCCCGGGCCAACGGAGAAAAAATGAAAAAAGTATACATCCTCGACACCAACGTGCTGATACACGATCCTCTTTCCTTCACCAAGTTCGAAGACAATACCGTGGTGGTCCCGATCTCCGTCATAGAGGAGCTGGATAACTTCAAGCATACCGCGGACGAGCGCGGCAAGAGCGCCCGTATCGTTTCGCGCAAACTCGACGAGTTCCGCATGAAAGGCAAACTGAACGCCGGCGTGAAGACCGAGGCCGGCGGCACCCTGATCGTGGACCTGGACCACGTGCAGGTGCTCCCCAAGGAGTTCAAGCTCCTCGAGATGGACAACCGCATTCTCAACACCGCCTACTGGTACGAGCAGAAGAAGCACAGCGCCATCCTGGTGACCAAGGACATCAACCTCCGCCTGAAGGCCGAGGCCGTGGGTCTGACCACCGAGGATTACGAGGCCGGCAAGGTTAACGTGGACGAGCTGTACCCCGGCCTGGTGGCGCTCGACTTCCCCTCCGCCTCCGTGGACAAGTTCTACAAGGACCACGAGCTGAAGAGCCCCGAGGAGCTTTCCCCCAACGAGTTCGTAGTGATCCATTCCAAAGAGGACCCCAAGAAGTCCGCGCTGGGCCGCGTGGACCCGAACGACCCTACCAAGATCCGCGCCCTCAACCCCGAGCCTTCCCCGTGGGGCATCCGCCCGCTCAACAAGGAGCAGCGCTGCGCCATGGAGCTGCTGCTGGACGATTCCGTCAAGCTCGTCACGCTGCTCGGCGCCGCCGGTACCGGCAAGACGCTGATGACGCTGGTCTGCGGCCTGCAGAAGGCCGTCGAGGAAAGCGTCTACCGCAAGCTGATCATCTGCCGCCCGATCGTGCCCGTCGGCAAGGACATCGGCTTCATCCCCGGCACCAAGGAAGAGAAGCTTTCCACCTGGATGGGGGCCATCTACGACAATCTGGAATACGTGATGGACAAGCGCCACCAGGAGAGCGCGATAGAGAAGTTCGAGTACCTGCTGCAGAACGAGAAGATAGAGATCGCCTCGGTGACGCATATCCGCGGCCGCTCGCTGCCCAAGCAGTACATGATCGTCGACGACGCGCAGAACCTGACGCCGCACGAGATCAAGACCATCCTGTCGCGAGCCGGCGAGGGCACCAAGGTGGTCGTGACCGGCGACCCGTACCAGATAGACAACCCCTACCTGGACATCGCCTCCAACGGCCTCACGTACATCGTCGACCGCATGCGCGGCCAGAAGATCTACGGGCACCTGACGTTCACCAAGACCGAGCGCAGCCCGCTGGCGGCGCTGGTGGCTGAGCTGCTGTAGGCGGGAGACCGCAAAAGAAAGGGCCGGCGGCGTCGCCGGCCTTTTTCTTTTTTGCGCCGCGGCGGGCCGGCCGCGGCGGTTTTGCGGTCTGGGCCGTAAGGCCCAGCCGCGTCTGGGCCTTTAGACCCTCGGCAGCCCGCGCGAATATATTACACTATAACTGTGCGACTGTCGGTAAATCCAAAGAACAGATAAGGAACCGCAACATGATGAAAAAAATGTTCAGATTAGCGGCCATGCTGGCCCTGCTGGTGAATTCCGCCCCTATTTTCGCCGCCGAGACCGCGGTTAAAACCGCCCCCGCGCCCGTCGCGCTCGGCGAACTGCTCAGCGGCTCGCTCTCCGGCCTGGCCGTCCTGCCCGCCCCCGAGGAGATAAAGATCCCCGAGGCCCTGCCCGTCAGGCAAGACAAGGCCGCCGGCATGGCGCCCAAGCCCGGCAAGGATTTCACCCCGGTGGTGCAGGACAAGGCCCGCATCAAGGCCATCATGCAGCTGGTCTCCGACATCTATAACGGCAAGCCGCTGCCCTATTCCCAGGACGGCACCACCTTCAAAAACAAGGAAGGCAAACTGCCCGCCCAGCCCGCCGGCTTCTACAAAGAGTACACGCTGCTCACCGGCAGCGCCCCGCACACCGTCACGATAGGCGGGACCACCTACCAGGTAGCCCCTGACCTGAGCGCGCGCGGTTCCGAGCGCGTGATCATCGGCGGCGGCGAGAAGATCTATTATACGCCCGACCATTACGCCAACTTCATACTGCTGACGGTAGTGTACTGACGGTGGCCCAGCCCGGGGAAGAAGGACTTTTCCTGGACCTGAGGGCTTCAGGCGCGGCGGAGGGGATCGCAACACGGTTCCCTCCGCCGGCTTATTTCACAGCCTTCATAGACGGCGAAAAAGCCCGCGACAAGGCCGGGCTGATGGAGCAGATCGGGCCGGCTTTCAGATTTCCCTCCTATTTCGGCAAGAACTGGGACGCGCTGCTGGACTGCCTGCGCTCCCTGCCCGACTCCGTGCCGGCCCGCGGTTACGTGCTGGCGGTGCGCAATTCTTCTTCTTTCCTCCTCCTGTCCGCCAAGGACAAGGAGGACTTCGCCGATATCGCCGGCGAGGCGCGGGCCTTCCTCAGGGAAAAATACAGCGCGAACCTCGTTGTCGCCCTTCTTTGACCCCTTAAGGGTGCCGCCAGGACCTCCCCGGCACCCCTTGAAATCCTTAATATTATCTGTTAGACTATAAACGCTATAATAGTCACTATATAGCGAGTGCCCGGGCTGCGTTTCTGACGGCACCTTTTCCGGCGTTTCAGCGGGCGGAGTACCTATGAAAACCAAGGAAATAACTTTAAAACTCAAGTTCAACCGGCATCAGGCGACGGCCCTGCTGGCGGTTTTTTTTCTGGCCTGGCATCCGGCTTTCCTGGGCTCTGAAACCCTTACCCTTACCACCTATTACCCCGCCCCGTACGGCGGTTACGTCAGCCTGCTGACCACTCAGCAGACCCTGCTGGCCCGGGACAGCGGCAATGTCGGCATACGAACAGGAGCGGTTCTGCCCAGGCGGCCGTTGGATGTCGGTGGCGAAATTGTGGCGACAAACAGGATCACCATGGCCCAAGATATGGGTACCGCCAGCCGGACCTGGCATTTAGATAATTCCGCCGGCACGTTCAGGATATTCGATCAGCCTAACATTAGCACCGTGGGGACCGAACGCTTTACCATAAACAGCCTGGGTAATGCGAATCACGGCGGCAACCTCAACATGTCCAGAAACGGCGCCGCGATAACCGGCACGAACATGTCAATATCCGGCCTCTGCTACTGGCGGGCCATGAGCGGTTCCGGCTGGTCCTATTGCGCGGCGGGAGAGAACCTGGTCAGTACCAATTTCTCCACCTGGACCTCGGAATGGACCTGCATAGGTCGCGGTTTGGCGAACTCTCCCACCGCCACGATGTGCGCCCAGGGTGTCAAGACTACCGGGGTCAGCGGCAGCATGCTGTGCTGCCGCATCCAGTGACGGGGCGGAGCGCCGCCGGGAAAAGGGCCGAAGTTCTTCAGAAGGGGATGCGGCGAGTGATGATAATTCCAATAGACCCTAAAAAATATTCTTTACCAACGATAAGGTACGCGGCTTACGCGCTGAGCGGCGGAAATCATGTCCTGCTGGCGTTAAAAAAAGGCAAGGTAGAGGCGGCTTTCTCCCCGAAAGCCGGCGGCTCGGCTGCCGGCCTGAAGAAGCTTTTCCTGAGGGAGCTGGAGGACGAAAAGTTCCGGGAACGGCTCTTCGCGGAGAATAGCGAACTCCATTATTGGATGATCAAGCGGGCCATCAATTACGTGCCCGCGGAGAACAAGCCCAGGGAAGAGTTCGGGCTCACCCCGGACCAGGAGAAGGAACTGGAGCAGCTAATCGCCCAGGTGGAAAGCGAAATCAAGCTGGGCAAGGACGATCCCAAAGGGATAACCAAGACCTGGGAACAGAAATATGGCAAGAAAGCCCGCCGTTAAAACAGCAGAGGCCCCGGATTTCCGGTTCAGACGGCTCGACGGCGGGTTCCTGGTCACCAACGATTTCGGCGGCCACGCCTTCCTGTCAAATTCCGATTTTTCGCGGTATTCCACCGGCCGGCTGGCCCCTGGGAGCAAGGTCTATGACGGCCTGGCCGCCGGAGGTTTCGTCAAGGACCGGCTGAACTTCGAAAGCCTGTTCGGCAACTGGCGGTCGCGCAATGAATCCGTTTTTTACGGCACCGGCCTGCACATCTTCGTGCTCACCCTGAGGTGCAACCACAAGTGCGCTTACTGCCAGTCCTCTGTCGCCGGCGAAAAGGCCGAGAATCTGGACATGTCCCTGCCGATAGCCAAAAAGTCCGTGGACCTGGCTTTCCAGAGCCCAAGGAGCGCTATCACCATAGAGTTCCAGGGCGGCGAACCCCTGGCCAACTGGGACGTGCTGAGCGGGACGATAAAATACGCCAGGCTCAAGGAGAAGCGGACCGGCAAGAAGCTGACGCTGGCGCTGGTCTCCAATTTCAGCCTGATGGACGAGGCTAAGGCCGCCTTCCTGCTCGAGAACGAGGTTTCCATCTGCACCTCCCTCGACGGCCCGGAAGCCCTTCACAACGCCAACAGGACTTACGCCGGCGGCAATTCCCACAAGCAGACCGTCAAATGGCTGAAGCACTTCAATGCCAGCCACGATTCGCAGTACGGCCTGAAATACCGGGTCTTCAAACCCAGCGCGCTGCTGACGGTCTCGAAACGGACCCTCGGCCGTGGCAGGGAAGTGGTGGACGAGTATATCGGGCGCGGGCTGGAAGAGATCTTCCTCCGGCCGCTGGCCCCGATAGGCTACGCCAAGAAGCACTGGGGCGCGATAGGCTACACGCCCGAGGAATTTCTGAAGTTCTACAAAGAGGCGCTGCGCTACATCCTGCGCAAGAACCACGCGGGGGTGAAGATCAGGGAGAAGTTCGCCGTCCTGCTCCTCTCCAAAATTTTGAAGTCCAGGGATTCCGGCTATCTGGACATGCGCTGCCCCTGCGGGGCCTCCACCGGGCAGCTGGCCTACAACTATAACGGCGACGTCTACACCTGCGACGAAGCGCGCATGGTAGGCTGGGGCGGGGACGACATCTTCAAGGCGGGAACGGTCAGGGATAAATACGAGGACATAATTTCCTCCCCCACTACAAAGACAGTTTGCGCCGCCTCCAATCTCGAATCGCAGCCGCTCTGTCACAGGTGCGCCTACCGGCCCTACTGTGGGGTCTGCCCTGTAGTGAATTACGAGGCGCAGAACAGCATCTGGGGCCAGATGCCCGCCAATTACAGGTGCCGGCTGCTGACGGGGCTCTTCGACTTTCTGTTCGGTCTGCTGCGGGACGCGAAGAGCCGGTCCGTACTTGAAACGTGGGTGAACGCTGGAGCGAGCCGATGAAAAAAGAATTTAAAGTCGATCTGGCGCTGTATTCCGAGGAAGCCCTCGGCCTGGCCGCCAACGTGGCCGGGAACGCGCGCGTGGCGCTGAAGAAAGGCCGCGGGGGGCTGGCGGTAGAAGTCGAGGCGGGGGAGCCCGAGGCCGCCTTCCGGGACTTCATGAACGAGGCGCTGAACCAGCAGTGCAGAATAGACCTGGTGAAGAAGAACTTTAAAACGTCCCAGCTTATACTCGCCAATGCTCTGGTCTCGGCTCTGGGACAGAAGAACTCTAGGGAGGGGTGATGAGAAAGTACCTTATTCTGTTCGTTATCGGCAGCCTCGCGCTGGTCCTGTACCTGCGCAACAGGGATACCGCCGTCAAGACCGATCTTCTGCCCGTCCCCGTCCAGGAAACGGGCCTGCCTGCCGGCGTGGCGCTGCCGCCCGATGCCGGCAAGATCCAGCCTGTAGAGGCCTCCCTGTCAACTGACTCGCAGCTCCCGCCAACGCCGCCTGCGCCCATGCCGCCGGCCCCGAATCTGCTTATAAATTCCCCCGCGGACACCTGCGCGAGGGAGACCAAGGTGAAGGACGTTCTAGCCGGCCACGAAAAGACCTGGGGCTACCTGAGCAAGGACAAACTTAAGAGTTACGCCGTGCTGCAGTCGGTGGGGGAGCAGGGGATAAAGGACCTCTCCGCCCTGGTGGGCAAGTACCAGGCCTGCGTGTCTCTGGCGCGCGACAAGGACCTGTGCGGCAGCCTGCCCAAGGTGGACGGCAAGGTGGACTACGAGATGAACAGGTCCTGCCTTGAAACCCTCTACCCCGTGGGCTTCTCCGGCTACACGATGAACAAGTCCGCCTACCTGTATTGCTCCGGCTATTTCAAGAATAACCTCAAGGGCGCCAGCGAGTTCACGTCGGAAGGAAACTTCTGCGGCATAGCCAGGGAGGGCCTGCCCACCCTGTCCGCCAAGTTCTGCGGCAGCGTGCCCGCCGGGGTCAGGGCGACCTGCCTTGGTTCCTTCCCCAAGGACCCCGCGGGCTGCAAGAACGAGGTCTGTTCTTTGATCTGGAGCGTGCGTGTTGCCGTCGAGAACAACGCCCCCGGTATGCTGGGCCCGGACATGGGTTCGCTCGCCGCGGTCCTGCTGGACAAGAAAGAGGACTCCTGCCGGCAGCTTGGCGATATGGTGGTTCAGCAATACTGTTCGGTGAAGTACCGGATCGAAACGAAGGTCCAGGAGCTGGAGATAAACAAGAATCAGGAGCAGCTTAACAAGCAGATGCGGTCCGGCCGGGAAATCAAGTCCGAGGATTGAAGAGGTCTTATGCCTAAAAAAACTAACGGGAAGATCAAAAGATTTCTTAGCAGCGAAGAAGGGAAGATGGTCGATTCCGATGTCCTGAAAACCGCCATCGCGCTCGGGATCATCGGCGCTACGGCGCCCGAGGACCTCTCCGCCCAGCAACCCATCGTTCATTCCAACTTCACGGCCAATACGGGGCATTACAGTCACGGCAGCCACGGCTCCCACGCTTCGCACGGTTCCCACGGCTCCCATGGCTCGCACGGTTCCCACGGCTCCCACTCGAGGGGCGGCTGGTGCTGACCCCGGTTCGGCGCTGAGGTTTCAGCCAGCCCGCCCACAATCCGGTGAACAAAAAGATATACCTGGCCGGCGTCATAGCCTTTGCTGTCGCCGTCTTTTCGTATTGCTATGGGGGCCGCGGCCCGCTTTCGGAGGGCGGCCAAAAGCCGACAGCCGGTCAGCCGGCCGGGGACGGCTACGGCATCCCGGAAGATTGCCCGGCGGACAGGGGCTATATAGAGGCCCTGATACAGCCGGAGGCGGAGTGCGCGAAAAGCGCCGACGTCGCGGGGGTGGCGGCCGCCTACGAGAAGACCTGGGGCTATTTTCGCGGCGATCCGGAACTCTCCTATTTAGCTGCCAGGGCGGCCGCCCCGGCGGAAGTGGAGGAGCTCAAGGCCCTGATAGGCTACTACCACGCCTGCCTCTCGCTGGCCGAAGGGCGGGACCTCTGCGGCCGACTGGTAAAGAAGCGGGAGGGCGAAACGGGCCTCTACGACATGATGTATCTTCGCTGCCGCAAGACCTCGCTGCAGGTCGGTTTCGCGGCTTTCGCCGCCGGCTACTCTGACGATGAGGCCTACTGCGCTGAAAGTTACAGAAGCTTCCTGTTCCGGGACATAGCCGGGACCGTCGATGAAAAGCAGTTCTGCTCGACCGCCAGGAAGGGGGTGGACGGGCTCGGCGCCATCTGCAGCGGCGGCGCGGGGTTGTTCTGCTCCGGCGTATTCCCGGCCAATGGCCGGGAATGCAGTCTGAGACCGTACGACAGGACGGATCCGGGAGACGCCAACGAGGCCTTAGAGGATATGCGGGACTGTGGCGCCTACCGGGATTTCTCCCGCGCTTTCCGGACCGGCAGCCCGGCTGGACTGTCTCCGGAATACGGGGCGCTTTACGCGGCTTTCGTTTCCCGGGATGCGCGCTCCTGCGAGGCGCTGGGGCGCGCGGCAGCGAAGAGCTACTGTTCTATCAGGCACCGCATGACGTTTCAGCAAAAGGCCGAAATGATCCGGCTATCTTTTCTTGAGCGGGACGGCAGGCTGAAGCGCCGGAGCGCGGAGGCCGGCCGGTGAGCCCGCGGTCGAGATGATAAACAAACCGTTCAACCTGTATTTCGAGAACGCCGCGCGGGGCCTCTTCCTCGCCAATGCGTCGGGTCAGGCCGCCTACCTGGAGGGGGCCTCCTCGCGCCTGCTGCGGCCCTTGCGGCTGGGCCGCCGGACGGCCGCCTGGCTGCGCGACAACGATTTTTTCTCCGGCCGGCTGGACTTCGGCCGGCTGGAGGAGCGCTTCAGGGAACATTACTTCGCCTCTTACGCCGGTCCCTCCATCCACATAGTTACCCTCACCAACAGGTGCGACCTGGCCTGCTCCTACTGTTCGGCCAGCTCCAACTCCTCCTCGGCGGATATGTCGAAGGCCACCGCCGACAGGCTGCTGGACTTCGTCTTCGCCATTAAGAACGAGCGGCTGGTGCTGGAGTTCCAGGGCGGCGAGCCGCTGCTGAACTTCGGGGTGCTGAAGCACATCGTCGTGAAAGCGAAGCGGCTGAACCGCCGGGCCGGCAAGAAACTGCATTTTTCCGTGGTGACCAACCTGCAGGGCATGGACGCCGCCAAGCTGGACTTCCTGGCCGGCAACGGGGTCTCGATCTGCGCCTCGTTCGACGGGGTGCGCGGCGTGCACGACAAGAACCGGGTCTCGCGCAACGGCTCCAATTATGACAGGGTGACGCGCTGGCTGAAGGAAATACAGGGGCGCATCGAGCGGGGCGAAAAACTGGAAACCCCCAACGCCATCTGCACCGTTACGCGCGACCTGCTGCCTTTCCCCGTGGAAACGGTGGACGCCTTCGTGAAGAACGGGCTGCGCCGGATACAGCTGGGGCCGCTGGATCCGGTGGGCCGCGGCGCCCGGCTGGAGCCCTATCCGCAGGCGGAGTATTTCGACTTCTACCGCAAGGCCCTCGAGCGCATGGGCGAACTGACCCTGAAAACGGGCCGGGCCGTCTACGAAAAAGGCGCCTTCAATATACTCAAATCCACCGAGACCGCCGAGAGGAGCCCCCGGCGCAACCTCGAACTGCTGCTCAGGCTCGCCTATGACCACAACGGCGATATCTACCCGAGCGACGAGGCCCGGATGCTGGCCGGCGCCGGGGACGACCTCTTCAAGCTCGGGAACGTACGGCGGGAGCGGCTGCCCGACGTGCTGGAGAACCCCATGGCCAGGGCCCTGATCTCCTCCTGCTTCGGGGAATTCTCGCAGCCCTACTGCGCCCGCTGCCCGTACAGCTATTACTGCCGTCTCTCGCCTGTCTACAATTACATCTTCCAGGGTTCGTTCTGGGGGAACCTGCCGGCGAGTCCCCGCTGCGCCTTCTACAAGTTTATGTTCGGCCTGGTGCTGCGGCTCAAGCGCGAGCGGCGCTGGCGCGGCATCTTCGATATCTGGCTCAGGGAGGGCGTGAACTGATGCTCATCAAAGAGGCGGCGAAAAAATTCGGCTGGCCGAGGGCGCGCATGAAGGTCTGCGAGCTGACCCTCAATTACGCCTGCAACGCCCGCTGCATCTTCTGCTACAGCTCGCCTGACCTGGAGCAGTGGAAGGGCAAGGACGACCTGCGCGCGCGCCGCGCGGCCGACTACCTGCTGCTCTCCTACAAGAGCGGGTCGCGCATGGTGCAGTTCATCGGCGGCGAGCCGACCATCTACCCCGAGCTGCCGAAGCTGCTGCGCCTGGCGAAGAAGATAGGTTACCCCGCTATCCAGGTCATTTCCAACGGCATCAACCTGGGCGACCCGGCTTACGCGGCCGAGCTCGCCGCCTGCGGCATGAACACCGCCAGCATTTCCCTGCACGGCGACAACGCCGCCACCCACGACGCCATCACGGGCGTCCGGGGCTCCTTCGACAAGGCGGTCAGGGCCTGCGCCAACCTGCGCTCCCACGGTGTTTACATCAACATCAACACGGCTGTGACCGCGATAAATTACAAGAACCTGCCGGCCTTCACGGGCTTCGCCCTCGACAGCTTCGGCACCGATTCGGTGCACCTGATCGCCACGCATTTTACGGGCGCCGCGGCCAAGGCGCCGGAGAAACTCATCGTCCGCTACTCGCTGCAGGCCCCGTACATCAGGGCGGCCGTGGACGCCTTCAGGGCGCGCGGCGTGCGGCCCGCGTTCAGGCTCCTGAGCAACTACGTGCCCTGCCTGCTGCCCGAACACGCCAACCTGATGAAGGACTGGGAACTGCCGAAGCGCGACGACGACCTCTTCCTGCCGGACGAGACCCACGTCGGGCGCATGTACACCATGGTCACCGACAAACTGCGGGCCAAGGCCGAGAGCTGCCGGGACTGCGCGTACAACCGCGTCTGCGCCGGCTTCGAGCGGGACTACGCCGACCATTTCGGCCTCGACGAGTTCAAGCCGGTGCGCAGGAAAAGGACGGTTTTCGGGGTGAAGGCGGTCTATGGCTGAGTTCAACAAGGAGATACAGAAGCTCAAACTGGCGCTCACTTCCGACTGCGTGCTGCGCTGCGCCCATTGCTTTATCGACAAGTCCGCCGGGCTCACGCTGCGCTTCGCGGACGCCGCCCGCGCCGTGGACCTGTTCCTCGGCAGCCCCGGCGATTACAAGCGGCTGGAGCTTTACGGCGGGGAGCCCTTCCTGCGCTACGACCTGCTCAAGCGCATAGTTGCCTATGCCCGGCGCGTCAATAAAAAAGCCGGCAAGCGGCTATTCATCACGGCCGCCACCAGCGCCGTGCCGCTCGACGAGGCCAAGCTGGCCTGGCTGCGCGCCAACGGCGTCGGCCTGGCCATCAGCTTCTCCGGCGGCCGCGCCACGCACGACCATACCCGCGTCTTTCCCGGCGGGGCCGGCTCCTACGCCGTGGTCAGCAAGAAGTGCGCCCTCGCGGTCCGGGCGCTGGAGGGGAGCAGCCTGGTGGCCCTTCTCTGCGTGCACCCGGCCCGGGCCGCCGGCGTCTACGAGGATTTCAGGAAGGTGCTGGCGGCCGGTTTCAGGACCGTGGATATCGAATGCGTCCACGGCCACGGCTGGGACGAGAAAAGTTTCCGCCTCTTTAAAACCGGCTTCGACAAGGTGCTGCGCCGCGTGGACGCAGGGATCCGCTCCGGCGACCCCGTCTTCCTCGAAAATTTCATCGAGCTGCTGGTCTGCACCGCGCGCGGCAAATTCGCCTGTCCCGTCTACAGGGACCTCGAGATGTACCCCGACGGGAGCTACTCGCTTTATCCGTTCGGTTTCGTGGACGGCGCGGCGGACGCGGCCAGGGTGCGCATAGGCAGCGGGGCGAAGGGGCTGAAGAAGAAGTTCCTCGCCTGCTCCTACCCGTCCCGGGCCTGCCGCGGCTGCGCCGGCGACTACTATGTTCTGGACCGGCTCCGCGACGGCCACGCCCCTTACACCTACCGGACCGCCAGCTCCGAGCTCTTCTTCAAGGGCGTGCTGGAAAAAACCGCGTCTGACCGGCGCTATCTCGGCTACGTGCGCGAGATCCGGACCATGAGGGAGGCCGCCTACCTGCGCTGACGCGCCGGTTCCGGCTATCATGAGGAAATACAGGCGATTCGAGCTCTACCTCAATCTGAACTGCAACCAAAAATGCCTGCATTGTTTCAACGGCAGGGCCCTGCGGGCGGCCGGGAAAGAGCTTGGCTTTTCGCGGCTCTGCGCCGAAATGCTGCGGATGAGGGCGAAAGGCTTCGACTGGCTGTCGCTCCTCGGGGGAGAGCCCACGATCCACCCGGAGATACAGAAGCTGGTCGCTTTGGGCAGGAAGATGGGCTACAGGCGTGTGATGACCTACAGCAACGGCCTGAAATACGCCGACCGGGAATTCACGGCGGGGATGAAAAAAGCCGGGCTTACCGACACCTGCCTCAGCGTCCATGGCCACGACAAGCGGCTGCACGAGGCGGTGACCGGGGTGCCCGGCTCTTTTGAGAAGGTCCTTCAGGCCATAGAGAACCTGAAGCGCCGCAAGGTGGAGATCACCCTGATACTCGTGCTGAACGCCTTGAACAAAGACAAGCTCAAAGAGATGCTGCGCTTCTACGCCTCGAAGAAGATAAAGCGGTACATGATCTTTTTCCTCAAATATCAGGGCAGGCTTATCGAGAGCGGCAGCGCGGCGAAAAAATTAATGTTCCGGGTGTCGGAGCTCGGGGAGACGCTGGCGGAGATCCCGGCCCTGGCGGCGGCCGAGAAGATAAAAATACAGAATATCGAGCACGTTCCGCATTGCGTTGTTCCGGAGAATTGCCGCGGGCTGATAGCCGGGAACGACTACGGGGGAGCGGAAATGGTGATACAGAGCGGGGAGCTGCTGGAAGTTTCCCGCTCTCACAAGGGCTTTCTTTTCAAGAGCGCGTGCCGGGCCTGCCGGTACTACCGCGCCTGCGCGGGGATAGACCCGGAATACGCCAGGGTTTTCGGACTCGGGGAATTCTCCCCGGTTAAATAATTATTCTTGCGCCTACCAGTAAACCGGCTGAAAAAGCTGCGGCGCCTCTTTTTTCAGCGGCCGGAACTCGCCGTCCCCGTAGCGCTCCAGGTACAGCCTGTCCACGCCGTAACAGCGGTCGGCGTACACGCAGGTGCGGCAGGCGGGGACCTGTGTTTTGCGGTCGTCGTAAATATTGGACACTTTTTTACTGGCTTCGCGCGTAAGCACCGCGTTGTTGCGGTTCTTGTGGTCCGCGCCCCAGTCTATCATCACGTTGGCGCAGGAAGGCAGCAGGCAGGGCACGAAATTCCCTAGGAAGCGCCAATCTATCCGCAGGCGGTGCTTCCGGATCAGCCCCAGGGCCACCTGGAGGTAGGGCATCAGTTCCGTGTAGGAGAGCTGCAGCGAAACGGCTTCGGAGAATTTGCCGGAGTAGAAGCCGAAGAAAAAACAGAAACCGGTCAGGCCCAATTCGCGGACGAAGAAATCCGTGTAGGCGGGGAGCTGGCGGTAATTCCGCCTGTTCACCGCCATGTTGGTGGACGTATAGACACCGAGGGCGTTGAGGTTGTTTATGCCTTTGAGGGCCGCCGCGAAAGACCCTTTGACCCCGGTCAGGGCGTCGTGGGTTTCCGGGTAGGCGGCGTGCACCGCCACCTTGGCCATAGTGAGGCCCGCGGCGGCCATGTCGCGGCTGAAAGCGGCGTCGGCGAAGCGGATGCCGTTGGTCATCACCTCTATTATCCTGAAGCCGGTCTCCCTGGCCCGCGCGGTAAGCGGCAGTATGTACGGGCAGATCGTCGGCTCACCGCCGGAGAACACGATCATCGACATCCTGCCGGCCCGGGCGCGGGCCATCATCTCGAAAGCCCTTGCCCGCGGCAGCCAGTCGCCCATTTTCTCGTGGGCGCAGCAGAATACGCAGCGCGCGTTGCAGGTGTCCCCGAGAATGATCTCGCTGGTGCGCACCATGGGCGGCTTCGGCCAGCGGTCCCGCTTCGTAATGTCGAAGAGGTCCAGGCGGCGGTTGTAGCCGCCCAGGTAGGCGGCCCTGTCGAACGATGGCTGTGACTTGACCATACAATCATTTTAACATATGGCCTGAAAATTCCGGACCGGGCACCGGCCCGCGCGCGGCCGGGCGGCGCGGCCAATTTTGATATTATCTATCTATATGATGACGCTGCCCGGAGCAGCCGGGCCGGGCGGGAAAGGCCGCCAACCTGGCGCTGCCGGACAGGCTGGGCATAAGCAGGGGCAGGATCTGCCGGAACTGAGGTCGCGTCTGTTGCCGCCAGGCCCGCCCTACCGGGCGTCGGGCCTTGTTGTATAATATTTATCTGCGAGCGGACCAAGAAATGAAACCTATAAAAGCCGTGGTAATGTACAGCGGGGGCAAGGACGGACACCTGGCCCTGCTTCGCGCTTTGGACGACGGCGCGGAGATCGCCGGACTCCTGTACCTGGACGGCGGCCGGAAACATTTCGAACTGTTCCACGACAGCCGGAAGGCGGACCTCGTCAGGGAGCTCGCGCGCGCTAACGGCTACAAATTCTACCGAGTCAAAGTCCGGGAAGAGATCAAGAGCGACGCCTTTCTCGAGTTCCTGCGCGATTTCGTGGTTGAGAAGGTCGGCGGCGCAGAGGCTCTTTATATGGGCATAACGGACGAGCTGCCGGAAGAGAACTCGATGCATGAGCGGATGGAGAAGATCTTCCGGAAGCGGGGCCTGCGCTGCGTTTTCCCTCTGTTAAACCTGACGTTCAGCCAGGTCCTGGCCGAGCTGCCGCAAAAAAAGGTGAAAGCCGTCATCATGGGGGCCGTCGGCCCGGATTCCTACGGCTTCCTTGGCAAGACCCCGGATAAGGCGTTCCTCAGGCATGCCGCCAAACTCAAGTGCGACGGCAATCAATTTCAAACGCTGGTCGTGGCTAGTCCCGCCTTCAAGGCCGGGGTCAGGATAAAGAAGACCAGGCCCGTGGACACCCCCGAAGAGGGCCGCTATCTGGAACTGCTCGACTGGGAGGTCGGGTGAGACCCGCGCGGCCGCCGGCGGAAAAGAAGCCGGACGACGGGTCCCTGAAGGCCCTGTTCGCGGAAGTGGACAAGCTGATGCTGCCGGAAATGCCGCCGAACTATCCCCCGATGATGCTTTACGACGGGAGGGTGAACTCCGGGAAGACGGCGAAGCTGCTCGACGGGTGGCGAAGCTCCCTGAAGGAGTTCCCGGCGGCCCCGGTCGTCTACGTGCACGTGCCCTTCTGTCAGCAGGTCTGCGATTTCTGCGGTTTCTACAGGAAGAAGCTTGGTTCCCCCGGGGAGGCCGACGCCTTCCTGGACCGGCTCTCCGATGAGGCCTCGCTTTTCGCGGACATTTTCAGGAAGACGCCGCTGAGGTTCCTCTGCATCGGCGGCGGCACGCCCAGTATGCTGTCCCCGGACCAGCTCTCGCGGCTGTTCCGGATCCTCAGGACTAATTTCATCGTAGAGAAAAACGCCAGGATCGCCTTCGAGGCCAGCCCGATGACCCTGAACCGGGACAAGCTGAAACTGCTCAAGGCGGAGGGCGTGAACTTCCTGGCGATAGGCGTGCAGAGCCTCAACGACCGGCTCATGGCCTCGTTTTCGAGGCGCCAGAGCAGGGAGAAGGTGCTGGAGGTGCTCCGGCAGGCCAAGGAGATCGGCGTGGAGAACGTCGAGGTGGACCTTATGGTGGGCCTGCCCGGAGAGGACCCCCGGGATTTTCTCGCCGACGTCAGGACCATCGGCGCCCTCGACGTGGAACGGATATATCTCTTCGACTACCAGCCCAAGTACAAAACGCTGGACCCCAGCCAGCGGTCCTCGCTGCCGGCCGGGGAGATGGCCCAGGCCAGGAAGTACAGGCGGCAGGCCATGGACCACCTCCTCGCCAACGGCTATAACATGCGCTGCGGGCACTGGGTCTACAAGCGCGACGGCGACAAGTGGCCGTACAGCTACGACCAGCAGGAGGACGGCGGGTATTCCATCCTGGGCCTGGGCCCCAGCTCCGTCAGCTACGCGATGGGCCGGCTCCGCTACGAGAACGTCAGCGACACGGGCGCGTACTCGCGGTTTACGGCGGCGGGGCGGCTGCCGGTCCTCAGGGGGAGATTCCTGACGGAGCGGGAGGAGCTTATAAACAAGGTGCTGCTGGACCTCCTCCACAGGGGCGAGGTCGCGCGGGCGGAACTCAAGGGGCGGTTCTCCGCCGCGGAGGTCGGGTTCGCCGAGGGCAGGTTCAAAAGTCTGAAAGCGGCCGGGGTCCTGGTGGAGAATGCCGGCGCGCTGGCGCTGGTGAACAGGGAACGGGGCGTTTTTGAACTGAGGAAAGAATTCTTCGAGGTCAAAGCGATGGCGGAGCTTTCCGGGCTGACGGGGATAACTCAGAGCTCGGCCGCGCCAGCGGCGGCGCATGAAGCGCCCGCCCGCGACCTCATTCTTTCGAGGGGAGACAAATCGGTCAAGGAACTTTTGCTGACGGAAGACTGCGCCCTGAACTGCTCTTTCTGCCGGCACGCCGGCCGGCGCGGGGGCGCGAGGGAGTTCGGCGAGCTGACCAGGGAGCTGCTCCTGCTCTCGAAACAGGAAGTCAGGGAACTGATCCTCACCGGCGGCGAACCGCTGCTCCACCCGCGGTTCCGCGAACTGCTGCGCCTGGCGGGCAAACTGGGTTTCGAAAAACTTTCCCTCTTCACCGGCGGGAGCGCCGGCACCGAGGCCCCCGGCTTCTGCGAAGAACTGCGGCGCGAGGGGCTGGACGCCGCCTACCTCAGCCTGCATAGCCACCTGGAGAAGGTCCACGACGGCCTCACCGGCGGGAAAAATTACGCGAAAGCCCTGAGAAGCGCCGAAAACCTGGCCGCCGCCGGGATAGAACTGAACCTGGTCACGCTCCTGCGCGGGGAGAACCTGGCCGGGGTCCGGGATCAGCTCCGCTTTTTCCGGCGGAAGTTCGGGGATATACATTTTCATTTCGTCTTTCCCAGGCGGCAAAAACGCGGAGCCGGCGCCGTCAGGTACCTGGACGCCGACCGGCTGTATTCGGAGATAGCCGCGGAGGAAAAAGGCCTGCGCGGGGTGAAGTTCTACAACGTCCCGCCTTGCAGGACCGGCAAGGACGCCTCCGTGACCGGCGATCTGATAAAGGGCTACAAGGGCGACGGCAGGGAATCGGCGCTCAACGAGGACATGGTCAAGCTCACCGAGTGCAACCTCTGCAAATACCTGCTGGTCTGCCCCGGCCCCGGGCCGGACTACCTGGCGGTCTTCGGCGGCGGCGAAATAGCCGCGATAAAGAACCTCGATACTCCGGCGGTTCCCCGCCCGCCGGCCGTCCCGCGCCCGCGGGGAAAAATGCGATAATTAAGCTTGCGTCCTAAGCCGCCCGGAACCGGAACAAGAAATGCCCTTAACTGACATCCTCGCCGACCGCCTGCTGGTCTACCGCTTTTTCCTGGCAGCGTTCTTCCTCTGGTGGGGCTGGACGGTCGCGGCGGGGGACCTGAAGATAAAGAAGATCCCGAACCGCAAGATACTGGCCGGCCTCGCGGCCGCCTTTACGGCCCTGCTGCTTTACGCCCTCGAGACCGTTCTCGGGGGGGCGGGCGTCTCGACCGATTATCTGCGCTGGAGTTTCTTCGGTTACTACTTTGCCAGCCTGGCCATCTCCTCGGCGGTCGGGATCTTCCTCTGGTACGGCGAAGTCTGGCCCGCCGGCGACGCCAAATTCTTCATGGCCAGCCTGGCGCTCCTGCCGCTGATCAATTACCAGATCAGGAGTTTCCCCAGGACCCTGTGGCTCTCCATCCTGATCAATTCTTTCGTCCTGGGCGCGGTGTACTATATCTACAGTTTCCTGGTCCAGACGTACCGCGGCTGGAAGAGCGGGGACCAGGACAGGCTGCGCAAATGGGAGGGGATCAGGCGGGACTTGGCCGCCGGGCTGGATTCCCTGCGCGGCGGGAATTCCGGCAAGGCCGCCGTCTTCGGCGTCTCGCTTTTTCTGATCTTCTTCCTGTACAAAACCGTCGGTTTCGCGCTCACGGGGCGCCTGCAGCACCTGGTCCCGGACATCAACCTGGTCTTTTTCCTGCTGTTCATCGGCTGGGACAAGCTCTCCAGGTTCATCGCGGGGGTGAAATTCAAAAGCCTCGTGGGCCTGCTGGTCCTGGGCTACTTCGGTTACGGCCTGCTCAATTTCAGGAGCGAGCTGCTCCTCAGCGTCCAGTATTCCGCCTGGAACGTGCTCAAGTTCAGCGTCATACTGGGGGCGGGGCGCTTCGTCCTGGTCTACCTGATGGAGAAATTCAGCACCGTCGAGGTATCGGCCGCCGAGGTGGCGCCCGGGATGATCCTTTCGCAGCGCTATTTCAACATAATCCGGCGGGATTCGTTCTTCAAGGGCAGCTTCGAGGATTCCTTCCGGGACGGCATCACCGAGGAGGAAGCGGCGCAGCTGAAGGAGTGGGTCGCCAGGATACCGCACGAGAGCCCGAAGATAGAGGTGATGACCGGCACGCCCTTCGCGGTCTGGATCTTCGCGGGCAGCCTTTTTCAGCTGGTCTTCAACGGGAACGTTTTCACTTCGCTCGGCCGGCTGGCGGGACGGGTCGCTGGTCTATGAACGCAAAAAAAAGCGCGGCCCCCGGGAAATGGATAAGCAGGCAGGAATGCCTGGCCGACGCCTCGTATACCTGCAATCTGTTCTGCAAATACTGCCATAATCCGCCCTCCGGCGGCAGGACGGAGATAGAGAACGTTATCGCCAGGGTGCGGCGCGGCAAGGTGAAGGCGGTCAGCCTCGAGGGGCGCGGCGAGCCCACTACGAACCCGCGGCTGCCGGAGCTGATCTCCGGGCTGCGGGCGGCCGGGGTTAAGAACGTCATGCTTTCCACCAACGCCGTGGCCCTGGCCGATAAAAAACTTTGCGCCAGGATAGCCCGGGGCGTGGACTTCTTCACGGTCAATTTCCCGTCCCACGTAGAGGAAGTCTACAACGGAGCGACCAGGAGCGTGAAGTACCGGCAGGCCGTGAAGGGGCTGCGCAACCTCGCCGCGCTCGGGCTGGAGGGGAAGGTCCGCTTCTTCCATATAATCTTCAGGGATAATTATAAGCTGCTGCCGGGGTTCGTCGAGTGGGTGCGGTCCGCGCATCCCGGCTGCTCGCTGGTGAACTTCACGTTCGTCAGGAACAAGGGCCGCGTCAACGACGAGAGGGCCATAGTGCCGAACTACGCCGAGTCGGCGCCCTATATCAAGATCGCCCTGGCGAAGGCCAAGCTGGCCGGACTCCGGGCCGTCATCCAGAATATGCCGCTCTGCGCGCTTAAGAGTTTCGAGGGATTCTCGTTCGAGTACCAGCGCTGGCGCCGCGGCGACGAGCCGCTGGAAGAGGGGATAGAGCGGCCCGCGCCGTCGGCCGCTTGCCGGAAATGCGCGCTGTCGCCGGCCTGTTGCGGCGCGCGGCCGGATTACCTGAGAATTTACGGCGACAAGGAATTGAAGCCCTCGTCCGCGGCCCCGGCTTCGATAAAGCCGGAGAGGTTCTGATGCGCCTGCTGTCCTGCATAACCGACAAGCGGGAACTGCCCGTCTTCCGCAAGCTCGGAGTGGACGAGGTCTACTTCGCCGTGAACGATATCCCTAATTACGCCAGCGCGGGGGCCATCGGGACGGCCGCCGGCGCCCGCGAGATCGTACGCGCCGCCCACGCGCTCCGGCTCAAGGTCTTCCTCGCGGCCAACGGGCGCGAGACCAAGCCGGAGGGCTTTGAGAAAGAGGCGCTGGTCAGGAAGATAAAACTTGTCGCCTCCGCCGGCGTGGATGCCCTCATAGTCTCCAGCCCCGGCCTTTTTTTTACGCTCAGGGAGGAAAAGCTGGGGGTTCCTCTGCACCTCAGCTCGGTGCAGCCCTGCTTCAATACCGGAACGGCCAAATTCTTCGTGGAGAACTTCGGCGTCTCGCGGATCATCCTGCCCAACCAGCTGGCGGCCAGGGAGGCGGATGGCATACTGAAGTACTGCAAGAGCGCCGGCGTGGAGACCGAGATCTTCTTCTACAAGTTCTTCGGCTGTCCTTACATCAACGGCGCCTGCTATCTGCACCGGCCAAGGTACTATACCGCGGTCGGCGCTCAGCCGGAGGGCGGCATGTGCCGCATGGGCTCCTGCGGTTCTCTGGCCAGGGTGTCTCCGGAGCTGGTCTTCAGGCGGGAGGCCGCGGCGATAGCCCGGACCGCGGCCAGGCTGAGCGTCAGGCTATCGCGCGGCGGCGCTCCGCGGCTGCTGAACGCCGCGGCCTTCTTCGATTATTGTCTGGCGGGAGTAGATTGCGTCAAGTACGGCACCAGGACCGACGATACCCCGACTAAAGCGGCCAACCTTAAAAGAATAAGGACGGCGATGGATGTTTTCGGGAAACTGGCCGGCCGCTTCTCGCCCGCCGAGGCCAGGCGCAGGTTCGTGGAGGCCGCGGAGGGCTGATGGAAAAGGGACTCAAGCTGGGCCCGGGGGCTTTCCGGGACAAGACCGCCCTGCGGCGCTCGCTGAAGGCTTTCGACTGGGCCTATTTCGGCCCGGAATTCTGCGAGAATCTGCTGGAGCCCGGGCTGCTCGAAGGCCTGCGCGTCCTGAGCGGCGAGCGGAAGAACGTCTGCCTGCTGACGCCTATGGTCACCGATAAGGGGCTGGCGGCGCTCGAGGGCCTTTTCTCCGCGGTCCGCAAGCTGCGGTTTAAAGGCCGCTTCGAGGTCAGTGTCAACGACTTCGGGGTCCTGGACCTTATCAGGCGCAAGCGCTGGGACGTGCGGGTGAACTTCGGCCGCCAGCTCGCCAGAAACTTCATGCTGGTCGGCCGAGACTCCGTCAATATCCTCAACCAGAGCGGCCTGGCCCTGCTGGAGGAGTTGAAGGTCGGCCGCCTGGAGACCGCCCTTTTCTCCCGGCCGCCGGGTCCGCGGCTGTCCGGGCCGGCCGGCGCTCTGCGGTTCACGGCTTTCTATCCCTACCTGGACGTCACCGTAACCAGGACCTGCCTGGCCGGAATGCCGGAAGTGTCCCCTTATGACTCCCCCGAAGGGGTGCGCTGCGCCAGGGAATGCCTGAATGCCGCCTACCGCGTCGGCAGCGACAGGATAAAAGAGGACATGATCGTCGGCGGCAACACGATCTTCGTCGACTCCGGCGGTCCCGTGACCGCGGCCATGGGGAAATCCCTGGGCGTAGACCGCCTGGTCTTCTGTCCGGACACCTGAGCGCATGAAAAACGAATCGCCTGAACCCAACGTTTTCATCTGCGGCGCCTGCAACCAGCGCTGCGTCTTCTGTTCCGCGGAAGGAGAGGACCGGCGGATGTCCGAGCGGGAAAAACTGGCCGTCCTGCGGATCCCTTTCGAGACCGTCTCGCTGGAGGGCGGGGAACCCCTGCTGGACCCGCGCCTGGAACTGATGGCCGCCGCGGCCAGGCGGGCGGGATCCGGGAACGTAATGCTTTTCACCAACGGCCTGCTGCTGAGCAAGGAGCGGCTGGGCTCGCTGCTGGCCGCCGGCGTTAACGGCTTCAATTTCAACCTGCCCTCCCATCGCGCCGCCACCCATGACGCGCTGACCGGGGTGAAGGGCCGATTGCCCCGTAAACTGGCGTTGATAAAAAAGACGATAGAGCTCGCGCCGCCGGGCAGCGTGGTGCTGACTTTCGTCGTGACGGCGAAGAATTTCCGCGAAATGCCGGCCTATGTCCGTTTCGTCGCGAGGGAACTGAAGGGCGTATTCTATGTCTCCTTCAATTTCATCAAGATCAAGGGCAGGGTTAAGAAGGACTTGAGCCTGGTCCCCCGGATCGCCGCCGCCGCGGCCAGTCTGCGCGCCGCCCTGCGCGCCGCCCGGGAAGCGGGCCTGCGGGTCATAACCGACGGCTTCCCGTTATGCCTGCTGAAAGGCTTCGAACTTAGCAGCATAGACCTGCAGAAAGCCCTGCGCGCCAGCAGCCTCTATTCCGGTGAAAAGGCCAAGGGCAAGCCCTGCGGGTCCTGCTCTCTCTCCTCGTTGTGCTGGGGGCCCCGGGAGGATTACCTGCGCCTGCGCGGCCCGGGCGAGTTCCGGCCTCTTAAGAAAGATCCCGCCGCTTTCCTCAAATCCCTCGCCGGGCCCGGCCCCGCCGCCCGCGGGCGTTCCGGCCGGGGGAGGCGCTGATGCGCGGCATGAAGCTGCAGGTGGGGATCGGCTCCCTCGAGGAGCTGGACTACTACCTGGGAGAGGGGGCCGACGAGCTCTACTGCGGGCTGTATTCCATCCCCAACCACGTGGAAGGCGCCAGGAACTTTTCCGCCCCCGCCGAGGTCATCGCCGCCGGGGAAAGAGCGCGCCGGGCGGGCCGTAAACTTTTTTTTGCCGCCAACGAGGTGCACAAGGAGCTGCTCGGGCGTACCGCGGAAACGATAAAGGAACTGGTAGAGGGCGGCATAGACGGCGTTATCATAAAGGACCTCGCGCTCCTGGACGCCCTGAGGGAAAAAAAGGTCAGGACGCATTACATCCTCAGCACGCTCTCCTACTGCATGAACGCCGAGACGCTGGCTTTTTACTCCGGCTACGGCATAAAGCGCGTGGCCCTCCCGGAACAGCTCGCGCCCGCCGAGGCCAGGGAGCTGCTGCGCAATCCTTACGGCGTCCAGGCCGAAGTGTTCCTCAAGCACAGGGAATGCTGCATCAATTACAACGGGCTCTGCTTCCTGGACTGCCACGGCGGGCTGACCACTTTCTGCAAGCGGCCCTTCCGGACCGGGAAGGACGAATACCGCATGGCCGGCCCGGGCGCGGCCGAGCGCCTGGCCGAGCTTTACGACTACCACCGCCTGGGCGTAGAGGTGCTGAAGGTCGGCAGGAGCCCGGTCAAGGAAGCCTCGAGGCTTATTTTCCGGGAGGCCAGGCAGATAGCGGCGCTGCTCGGCCTCGGGCTGCCTAAAGAGAGGTTCGTGGCGCGCGCCCTGCGGATAAAGGCGGGGTTCGACGCGCTGTACCGCTACCTCGGAAAAACCATATGACGGAAAGAGCCGTATCCATAACACCCCTGGAACTCGGGGCCCTGACCAGGAAAGTCCTTCAGGGCTATGAACGGGTCTACCTCGGCAGCGAGTTCTGCCAGCACCTACTTCCCTCCCTCGATGAGGTGCGCGAACTGAAGGACAAAGGCGTGAAAGAACTCACCGTCCTTACCCCGCTGCTGCCCACCGCGCAGCTCAGGTCTTTTCTGAAACTTTTCGACCGCATTCTCGGGCTCTTCCCCGGCGCCGAGCTGAGCCTCGGCGACCTGGGCCTGATGCGCGCCGTTAACCGGGCCTACGGCGGGTCCGTGCCGCTGCTGCTCGCCAGGCCGGTGTCGGCGGATTTCATCCGGATGGACGAGCGCTTTCTGGCGCGCTTCTTCTCGGAGAACAACCTGCGCCTGCTGGAGACCGACGAGCCGGACAGGATCGCGGCGTTCCGGGGCCGGGGCGTAAAGTTCTCTTTCCATTATCCGTTCAAATACCTCTCCATGACCCGGCTCTGTCCTTTCATGAAGGGCGGCGTCTGCTCCAGGGCCTGCGCCGGCAGGACGCTGAAAATACAACAGACCGCCCCGTACCGCGGCTCCTTCTTCCTGAAGAACAATTTTTACTTCGCCGAGAACCGCGGGCTGCCGCCAGAGGGGGTGGCCCGGACGGTCTTCACCCTGGCCGCCGGGCCCCGCAGGGAAAAACTGCTATCATTAAATGCCGCGGCACGGAAAAAAAAGGCCTGAGCCGCCCGACGATGAAACGAATAGACCTCAAGATAGGTTTCGCCTGCAATAACTTCTGCGACTTCTGCGCGCAGGGTTCGAAGCGCGCTCTCTCCGGCGTGAAGAGCCTGGCCGGGATAAAAGCCGCGCTGGAACGGGCGAAGAAGGACGGCGCTACCGGCGTGGTCTTCACCGGCGGCGAGCCCACGCTGCACCCGCGTCTGCCGGCGGCGGTGCGGCTGGCCCGCAAGCTGGGCTACACTTCCGTGCAGGTGCAGACCAACGGCCGGCGCTTCGCCTATTACGATTACTGCCTGGAGCTCAAAGAGGCCGGCGTCACCGAGGTCAGCCCTTCGCTGCACGGCTCCACGCCTGAGATCCACGAGGGGCTTACGCACGCCGCGGGCGGTTTCGCCGAGGTGGCGCGGGGGATACTGAACTGCAGGAAAGCCGGCTTTTACGTGCTGACCAACTCGGTGGTGACCGCGAAGAACTACAAAGACCTGCCGGCGCTGGCCAGGCTGCTCGTCCACCTGAAGGTGGACCAGTTCCAGTTCGCTTTCGTGCACCTGGTCGGTACGGCGTGGGAGAACCGCGCCTGGCTGACCCCCAGGAAAACGGACGCCCTGCCCTACATCAGGAAAGCGCTGGACGTGGGCCGGGCGGCCGGCCTGCCCTGCTACACCGAGGCCATCCCTTTCTGCCTGATGAAAGGCTACGAGGACTGCGTGGCCGAGCGGGTGATCCCCGAAGGACCGGTCTCCGACGCGGACCTTTACATCGAAAGCTACGGTGACTACCGGCGCGGCGAGGGAAAAGCCAAGCGCGCGGAATGCCGGGCCTGCGCGTGGTTCAGGATCTGCGAGGGGCCGTGGCGCGAGTACACGGACCTTTACGGCTGGGACGAGTTCAAGCCGGTCGCGCCGAAGACCAGAAAGGCGAAGGGGAAGCCGCGCGGACGGCTGTCCGGAGAAGAATGAAAAAGCCGAACACAGGCGAACCTTTGGAGCTCCGTTTTGAAAGGGACGGCGGCAGCTATCTGGTGTCGGGCCCGGCCGGCCGGCTGCTGCGGCTGACCGCGGCGGAGTTCGCCGCTTTCAGGGCGGGCAAGGTTAAAGAAGGGACGGCCCTGTTCGGCCGGCTGGCCGGGGCCGGGCTGCTGCGCCAGAGGCTGGACTTCGACGATATCGCCGCCAGGCAGGCCGGGCTTTCCGCCGGCGCCTCCAGCGGCCCCGGGCTGCACATCCTCGTGCTGACGCTGCGCTGCAACCATTCCTGCGTCTACTGCCGGGCCACGGCCGCCGGCAACGGGGCCAGCGGCCTGATGACGGCCGCCACGGCGCGCCGCGCGGTGGACACCGCCTTCAGTTCCGCCAACCCCGAGATAACGGTAGAGTTCCAGGGCGGCGAGGCCCTGCTCAACTGGGCCGTCCTGAAGGAGGCCGCCCTCTACGCTAAAAAACTCAACCGCCGCGCCGGCAAGGACCTCAAGCTGACCGTGGTGACCAACCTGTCCGTGATGGACGAGGAAAAGTTCGCTTTCCTGGTGAAGGAGGGGATCTCCGTCTGCACCTCGCTCGACGGGCCGGCCGGCCTGCACAACGCCAACCGGCGCTGGTCCGGCGGCTCCTCCCACGCCACGGCCGTGCGCTGGCTCGGCCGGTTCAAAGCCGCCGCCGCGCGCGACGGCAGCGCCGACTCGCTGCCTTCGGCGCTGATGACCACCACTCGGCAGTCCCTGCCCCTGGCCGCCGAAATAGTGGAAGAGTACCGGGCCCTGGGCCTGGGCGGTATCTTTCTGCGGCCGCTCTCGCCGATAGGCTACGCCGCCGGGGTCTGGCCCGAGATCGGCTACGGCCCGCAGGAGTTCCTCGCTTTCTACCGCGCCGCGCTGGACCGCGTGATGCGCATCAATTACGCCGGTGAGCGGTTCGTGGAGCGCAACGCCGCGCTGCTGGCCCGCAAGCTGCTGCGCGGGGAAGACCCCAACTACCTCGACCTGCGCTCGCCCTGCGGCGCCGCCATAGGCCAGCTGGCCTATAACTGGGACGGCGGCGTTTACACCTGCGACGAGGGCCGCATGGTGGCCGCCTGCGGCGACGAGACCTTCAGGCTCGGGCGAGCGGGGGAAACCTGCGCCGCGCTGCTGGCCAGGCCCGCCGCGCGCGTCTGCGCCATGGCCTCCTGCCTGGAGGCCCAGCATTACTGCGCGCGCTGCGCTTTCAAGCCGTTCTGCGGCGTCTGCCCGGTGCACAATTACTGCGTCCAGGGCTCGCCGGCCGGCGACATAGCCGCCGGCGGCTGGTGCGCCCTGCAGAAGGGCCTGTTCAAGACCGTTTTCAAGCTGCTGGAGAACAAGCGCGCCCGCGCCGTAGTGGAAGGCTGGCTGGGCGGGGGGAGCGCCGCTTAGCGCCCGCCATGCCCGACATAGCCCTCTGGAACAAGTGCAATAACAAGTGCGTCATGTGCACCAACATGGACGAATTCGCCCGCCAGGACGGGGAGCAGTACGGCCTGAAATGCCAGATCGAGAAGCTCGAGCGTTACCTCAAGGGGCTCTCCCCCGTCTACCTGAAGAACGCCGATAAAGCCGACTTCATCAGCCTCACCGGCGGGGAACCGACGCTTCACCCCGAGTTCTTCAAGGCCGTGGCCTATTTCCGCCGCCGCCTGCCGGCCGTGCCGATCACCCTGCTCTCCAACGGCCGCACTTTCGCCAACACCGCTTTCACTGAAAAATTCGCCGCCGTGGCGGCCCCGCCCTTCTCGGTGGCGATAGCGCTGCACGGCCCCACCGCCGCCGCCCACGACCCGGTGGCCGGCGTGCGCGGCAGTTTCGCCCAGACCGTAAAGGGGCTGCGCAACCTCTTCGCGCTGCGCCGCGGCCAGCAGGTGGAGATACGCCTGGTGCTGCATAAAAAAAGCATAGCCCGCCTGCGCGACACCCTGCGCTTCCTGCTCGAAACCTTCCCTGACACCTCCGCCTACCGCGTGGTGGCCATCCATTACGAGATAGAGGGCATGTCGGAGCTCAACCATAAGTCGGTGGGCCTGAAGTACTCCGTCTCCGCGCGCAAGGTGGGCGCGGCGCTGCCGCTGATCCGCCGCTTCGCCGACTTCCGGCTCTACCATTTCCCGCGCTGCCAGGTGCGGCCCGAGCTGCGCCCGCTGTGCCGCGTCACGCTGCCGGCCGAGGACCGGGTGTACCCGGCGGCCTGCCGCGGCTGCCGCCTGCGCCGGGGCTGCCTGGGGCTGATGCTCGAATATTACAGGAAGTTCGGCGACGCCGAGCTGAAGCCGGTGCGCGCATGAAGCCCGGCGGCAAGAAGCTCAAGATCGTGCTGTTCACCGGCTACGCCTGCAACAACAACTGCGCCTTCTGCATAGACGCCGACAAGCGGGACCTGCCGCAGAAGAGCACCCCGCAGCTGCTGCGCGAGGCGGCCCGGGCGGCCGCCGCCGGGGCCGACATCCTGGAGATCATAGGCGGCGAGGCCACCATCAGGCCGGACTTCGCCCGCGTCGTCGGCGCCGCCAAGCGCCTCGGCATCCCCGAAGTGATCTGCGCCACCAACGGCCGCATCTTCTCCGACAAGGAGGCCGCTCGCCGCATTCTGGCCTCCGGCATAGACTCGCTGGTCTTCTCGGTGCACGGCCCCGACCCCCGCGTGCACGACGCGCTCACCCGCGCGCCGGGCAGTTTCGCCCAGCTGCGGCGCGGCCTGCGCAACCTGCGCGAGCTCGGCTTTAAAAGCGTGAACGGCAACACTACCGTAGTGAAGCGCAACATGGCCTCGCTGCCGCGCATAGCGGAGTTTTACATCGCCCACGGCGTGCCCAACGTGGAGTACATTTTCGTGGACCCGAATTACGGCGGGGCGAAGAACGATTTCGACGCGCTGGTGCCGCGCATCTCCCGGGCCGCGCCCTACATGCGCCGCGCCCTGGCCGCCGGCCGCCGGGCCGGCTTCGATCAGTGGAAGGCGCGCTACGTGCCTCTCTGCCATTTCAAGGACTGCCTGAAGCAGATCAGCGAGACCAACGAGCGGGGCCTCTTCCTGACCGAGCACTGGGCCCCCGATTTCACCAATAAGGACGCCATCGGCTCCCGCGCCGCCGTGGGCCGCCGCAAGACGGCGCGCTGCCGCGGCTGCGCGCTGTACGGCGACTGCGAGGGCATCTGGACCGAATATCTGGCGCGCTACGGCGACGCCGAGCTGAAGCCGGTCAGGCGGAGGCCCGCGTGAGCCCCGAAACGCCGCAGGCGCCCAACCACCTGGTAGTCTACCTCAGCGGCCGCTGCAACCTGGCCTGCGGCTACTGCTATTCCCGCGCGCCCGGCGGGCCGGTGATAAAACAGGACGCGCTGTTGGGGGCCGTGGGCGACTTCCTGCGCTCCGCCCCGCGCGGCGCCAAGATCTCCTTCCTCGGCGGCGAGCCGCTGCTGCACAAGCCGCTGCTGCGCGCCGCCGTGCGCCTGGTCCGGGCCGAGGCCGGCGCGTCCTTCCCGGTGGCGGTGTTCACCAACGGCCTGCTGCTGGACCGGGCCGAAGCCGCTTTCCTGAAAGAAAATTCCGTGAAGACCGTGGTCAGCCTCGACGGGGACCCCGCCGCGGCCGGCTACGCCCGGGGCCGCGCCCCCGACCTCTCCCGGCTGGACGTCTCCTCCCTGTCCGCCAGCGCCGTCGTCACCCCGGCTACCGCCGGCCGGCTGGCCGAGAACGTGGCCTGGCTTTACCGGGCTGGCTTCCGCTCCATAGGCTGGGCGCCCGACGTCAAGGCGGTCTGGGACCGCGCCGCGCTGGCCCGGCTGGCCGCTTCGGCCGCCGCGCTGCGCAAATTCTACCTGGGCCTGCTGCGCTCCGGCCTGCCGCCCTACGAGCTGGCCAACGCCTATGAGGCGCTGGACGCCGAGCGCGGCCGCCCGCCGGCCCGCGGCTGCCTCAGCCTGACGCTGGGCCCGGACGGCAGGATCTACCCCTGCGACAAGCTGGCCGGCCTGGGCGCCCCCGGTCCCGGCCTGCCGCAAGACCGCGCCGCTTTCTTCTCGGCCGCCGCCGCCGCCGGCTTCCGTCCCTACGGCCTGATGTGCCCGGTGGCGCCGTGGGCCGCCGCCGGCTGCCCTACGGGCAAGGCGCTGGCCGCCCGCCGGAGCTACTTCGCCGGCCAGGCCGCCGCGCGGCTGCTGGTGCGCCGCTGGCTGAAGGGTCTGGCCGCCGCGGGGCTGCGTTTCCCGGCTTTCCGGCGCGTTCACAATATAAGGTAATATCTACCCATGAAATCCCCGGGAACAGGCCGCTGCTACGAGCTGATACTCAACTATAACTGCAACGCGCGCTGCCGTTTCTGCTCCCAGGGGGATTTCGACAAGTCGCTCAACGCGCCTTTCGAGGACATAGCCCGCAACCTCTACTCCGCCTACCGCGCCGGCTACCGCCGGCTGGGGCTCACCGGCGGCGAACCGCTGATCAGGCCCGACATACTCAAGGTGATAGCCCTGGGCAAGTCGGTGGGGTTCCGCTTCATACGCGTGCAGACCAACGGCATAAAACTGGCGGATACTGCCTTCTGCCGGGCGCTGGCCAGGGCCGGCCTGACCTTCTGCAAGTTCTCGTTCACCACCGACCGCGCCGCCGAGCACGACCGGCTGGTGGGAGTGCCGGGCGCGCTTAACAAGGCGCTGGCCGGCCTGGAGAACCTGCGCAAACTGAAGCTGCGCCTCGGCACCAATATCCTCGTCAACAGGCTTAATTATGCCCGCCTGCCGGAGATCGTTAAGTTCTACCTCGGCCGGGGCATCACCAATTTCGTCGTCATCTACCCGGTCTATATCGGCGCCATGGCCGACAACTGCAAAAAACTGGGCGTGCGCCTCTCCGACTGCGAGCCGTACTTCGCCGAGACCGTTAAGGTCATGGAGACTGCCGGCCTGCCGGGGGAGATACTCTTCCTGAACACGCCGCCGTGCTTCCTGCGGGGCCGCGAGTCGCTGGCCATAGGGCTGGACCTGTTCAACACCGTGGTGACCGATCCCTCCGGCGGCCGCACCGACCTTGACGCCAACGCCGCCGCCTCCAGGGTGAAGGGCCCGCCCTGCCGCCGCTGCGCGCTGGCTAAAAAATGCCGCGGCGCGGACGCGCATTATATCGAGCGCTTCGGCTGGCGCGGCTTCGTGCCGGTGGTCCGGGCCGGGAGCGAAAAAAAAGCCGGCCCCGGGGGCCGGATCTATCTTTCCGATAACGAGCGCTGCCTCGTGGAGATACTGCGGCGCAAGCCGGGGGCCTCTACCCGGGAAGTGCTGGCCCTGTCGAAAGACATTGTGCTCTGCCGCGACTGTTCCGACGGGAACACTGTCCTCGCCTCGGCCTCCTCGCTGGCGGCCAAGGGGCTGGTGACCAGCAGTTTCGCGAGGGGCGTATACCGCTGGTCGCTGGCCAAACCTTATTCCGAAATAAAAAAACTGCTTTAACCCCGCTAGAAGAAGCGGCGCACGAACCTGCCCGGCCGTTCCGGCGCCGGCAGGGGCGCGGCGGGCCGCTGCTGCTCAGGGGCTTCGGCGCGGACGGCCCCGCGCAGCAGGTCGCTGATCTCCTCCCTGTGCGCGTTCTCGCGCGCCAGCTGTTCCCGCAGGCTCTCGCGGCGGTTCTTTTCCTGCTCCAGCTCCCTCCGGAGCTCGAGCTTCTCTTCCTCCTGCTTGCGCAAATCTTCGCGGGCCCGCTCCAGGTCGCGGCCCACCTCGCGCAGGGCCGACAGCGAGGACGCGGCCAGCACGTTCTGCTCGGTAAGCAGCGTCCTGGCGGCCTCCAGTTCGTCCTTGAGGTCCGCGCATTTCCGGTGCAGGTCCAGCACCTCGCGGTTCAGCTGCCAGCTGTCCCGCCCGGCCGCCGGCCGCGGCTCGGCCGTGCTCCCGGGCGCGCGCTCGAAAAGTTCCGCCTCGATATTGCGCAGCGCGCGGAAGCTGTCATCGGAAGGGTTTTGCGCGTTATTCATAATATCCTCTCTGTCGCGAAGGTATATTAGATTTTTGCCCGCCGACCTCCCGTAACATTCAGGAAAAGCTCAGATTTTCCTCAAATCCCGGGCGGTTCCTTTATACAATATGTATCATGCCGCTGATACATTTGTTCAGGCGCTGCGATCAGCGCTGCGTGTTCTGCTCCTACCCGGCCGACGCCGGGGAGGACGCCCCCGCGGTCTTGAAGGACTGGCTGCGCGAGATAGCGGCCATGCCGCCGGGCCCCGTGCAGATCTCCGGCGGGGAACCGCTGCTGGCCGGGACGGACAACCTCTGCCTGCTGCTGGCCGCGGTGAAGAAACTGGGCCGCAAGGCGGAACTGCAGACCAACGCGATAGCCGCCGCAGCCCTGCCCGCCGCGGAATTGGCGCGCCTGGCGAAAGCCCTTAACGCTGCCGGGGGCTATTTCAACGTCAATTTCCCCGCCGCCTCCCCGGCCGCGGACTACAGGATCACCAAAACCCGCGGCGCTTTCGCCAAAAGGCTGGCCGGGGTGCGGCGGCTCCTGAAGGCCGGCGCCGCCGTGCGGCTCACCTGCGTGATCAGTTCCTTGAATTTCAAGCGCCTGCCCGCCTTCGCGGCTTTCGCCGCTAAAAAACTGAAAGGCGTCGCCTGGCTGCAGTTCAGCTATATCAAGGGCGTCGGCCGCGCCGAGGCCCGCTATTTGCCGGCTTACGGAGAGGTGAAGCCGTACCTGCTGGAGGCGCTGGAGCTGTGCCGGACCGTCGGCCTGCGCTGCGACGTGGACCATATCCCGCCCTGCTATCTCGGCGGCTTCTACCGGCTCAACGTCGATATTGTTAAAATGAAGGAAGGCCGTCCCGGCCCGCACCTGCGGGAGAAGGCCCGGGTGCCCGCCTGCCGCGGCTGCCGTTTCCTGGCCCTGTGCCCGGGCCCGCGCAAGGATTATATGGCCGCGCATAAAAAACTATGAACCCGAAAATAGCCGCCCTCAGGAAGGAATTTCCCGCGCTGGACGAGGATTTCGGCGGGCGCAGGCTGGTCTACCTCGACAGCGCCTGCACCGTGCTCAAGCTGCGCTGCGCGGCCGACGCCCAGCGCCGGCACATGCTGCTGCTGGGCGGCTGCGGCGGCAGGCGCTCCATGCACTCGCTGGCTTCGGCGATGGAGGAGGATTTCCTCGCCGCCCGCGCCCGGGTGGCCGGCTTCATGGGCGCCGCCTCGCCCGAAGAGGTCATCTTCTGCTCCGGCGTCACCGACGCGGCCAACCTGCTGGCCAACTCCTTCCCGTTCACGCCGCGCCGCAACGAAGTGGTGCTGTCCCCGCTGGAACACAACGCCGTCTTCCTGCCCTTCGAGCGCCTGGCCGCCGCCGGCCGGATAAAGCTCCGCGTGGCCCCGCTGGACGGTTTCCGCGTAGACCTGCGCGGCCTGGCCCGGCTGATAGGGCCGCGCACCGCGCTGGTCTGCGTGAACCACGCCTCCAACATCTTCGGCGGCGTGTCGGACGTGGCCGCCGCGGCCCGCCTGGCGCATGACGCCGGCGCCTATCTTTTCTGCGACGACGCGCAGTACGCCCCCACGCACGGCGGGGGAGGGGCGGCGCTGGGCGCCGACGCGGCGGCCTTCTCCGGCCACAAGCTGGGCGCGCCGTTCTTCACCGGCGGGCTCTACGTGCGCCGGGCGCTGCTGGAGCGGCTGCGCCCGTGGCGCGTGGGCGGCGGCACGGTGGAGAAAGTGACCGGCGCCGGCGGCCGCTACTCCGCCACCTACCTCGGCGGCTACCAGGGCTTCGAGGCCGGCGTGCAGAACTATTCCGGCGCGGCCGGCCTGAGCTCGGCCATAGCGCGCCTGGAGCGGGCGGGTTTCGCCGCCATCAGGGAACATGTCTCTGGCCTGGTGGCCGGGGCCCTCGACGAGCTGGAAGGCGTGAAGGCCGTGAAGGTGCTGGGCAGCCGCGAGGACCTGCTGCGGGGTTCGCTGATCACGCTGGCTCCGCTGAAGAAGAGTTTTTCGGTGCCGGACTTCGCGCTGTACCTGAACTCCGCGGTTAAGGGGCGCATGGTCGCCGTGCGCACCGGCCGCCACTGCGCCGACCTGGCCTGCCTCAACTCCGGCTACAGCGAGACGGTGCGCATTTCGTTCTTCGCCTACAATACCCCGGCCGACGCCGCCTGCTTTACCGCGGCCCTGCGCAAATACCTGCACCTGGCCGGCTAACGCCCCGAAGCGAGGGCCTGCCCGCGGGCGATTTACAAAGCCGAGGGCTATTGGATAGAATATGAACAGCAGAACGGAGGAAAAACAATGAACAACGCCGAACTTATCCGCAAAGCAGCCGACAAATACAAGAAGGACATAGTCGCTTTCGCCCGCAACATCATCCGCACCCCCAGCTTCTCAACCCAGGAAGGCAAGCTCGTGGAACTGATCAAGAAGGAAATGGTAAAGGTCGGTTTCGACAAGGTCAAGATCGACGCGATGGGCAATATCATCGGTTTCATCGGTCACGGCAAGAAGAAGATCATGATGGACGCCCACATCGACACCGTCGGTATCGGCGACCCCAAGGCCTGGAAGATCGACCCGTTCGCGGGCATCTACAAGAACGACACCATTTACGGCCGCGGCGCCACCGACCAGAAGCTGTCGATGGCCTCGATGGTCTACGCCGGCAAGATCATAAAGGACCTCAAGCTCGAAGGCGACTACACCCTGATGGTGGTCGGCTCCGTGATGGAAGAGGACTGCGACGGCCTGCCGCTGCTGCACATCATTAACAAAGAGAAGATCCGCCCCGACTTCGTGGTGATCACCGAGCCCACCGACCTGAAGGTCTACCGCGGCCATCGCGGCCGCATGGAGATGAAGGTCGTCACCAAGGGCCGCTCCTGCCACGCCTCCGCTCCCGAGCGCGGCGACAACGCCGTCGTGAAGATGGCCGACATCACCAAGGAAATTACCGCCCTCAATAAGAAGCTGAAGAACGACAAGTTCATCGGCAAGGGCACCGTGGCCGTGACCTCGATAGAGTGCAAGACCCCCTCGCTCAACGCCGTGCCCGACGAATGCACGATCTACCTTGACCGCCGCCTGACCATTGGCGAGACGCTCAAGAGCTCGGTGGCCGAGATACAGCGCCTGCCCTCCGTGAAGAAGGCCAAAGCGAAGGTGGAAGTGCTGCATTACGACGCCGTGGCCTGGACCGGCCTGAAGGTGGGCCAGGAAAAATATTTCCCGACCTGGGTGCTGCCCCGCGCTCACAAGCTGGTGAACGCCGGCGTGGAAGCCGGCAAGGTGGCCCTGAACAAGATGCCGGTGGTAGACAAGTGGGTGTTCTCCACCAACGGCGTGGCTTCGGCCGGCCGTCTGGGCATCCCCACCATCGGTTTCGGCCCCGGCAACGAGGTGCACGCGCACACCGTCAACGAGTTCATGCCCGCGGAGGACCTGGTGAAGGCCGCCGCGTTCTACGCCGCGCTGCCGCAGTATCTGTAGGCTCAGCTCCGCGCCGCTGGAGGAAAAGCCGCCGTCCAAAACCTGATGGACGGCGGCGCACCGGGCATGAAATCAAGAAAGCTCGACGTCTTATTTATTCATGTAGGACGGCGGTCCGCGGACCATTGCGATACGCTGATAATGCCGGTGGGGCTGGTCATGCTGGCCGACCACCTCGAGCGCCACGGTTTGGCCGCCGGAGTTCTGAATCTTTCCGTGGAGCTGCTGGAAAACCCTCGGTTCAATGTGGAGAGATTCATAGAGCGCTGCGGACCGGGGGTGCTGGCTTTCCCGCTGCACTGGCATTCACAGCTGAAAGACGCCCTCGCCTGCCTGGCGCGCCTGAAACGCCGCTTCCCACAAAAAACGACAGTTGCCGGGGGGTTCTCCGCCTCTCTTTTCTTCCGCGATATTCTGGCCCTGCCCGGCGCCCCCGACTTCATCATCCGCGGGGATGCCGAAAAGCCGCTGCTGGCGCTTTGCCGTTCGCTGCTGCGGGGAGTTCCCGGGCTGGCGCGCGTGCCCAACCTGGCCTGGCGGCGCCAGGACGGGACCGTAGAGGCCACCCCGCAGAGCTACGTCGCGACTGGACGGGACCTCTCCGGGCTTTCTTACGCCAATCTCGACCTGATCCTGAACAAAGAAAACGTAATGAAATATTCGGATGAGCAGGAGGCGCCGCTGCGCCGCCGCCCTGGGGAGCGGCCGCCGGACTGCGGCAAAGTCTTTTACGTGGCGGGCCGCGGTTGCGCCAACGAATGTTCTTTCTGCGGCGGCGCCAGCGGGACTCAGGCGCTGGCCAACGGAAGGCGGGGCGCTATTTATAAGCCAGCCGGCACGGTGGTGAAGGACTTGCGTCTGTTGTTGGCCGCCGGCGTCAGGAAGGTGCATTTCGCTTTCGATCCTCTGCCCCGCGCCGGCTATTATCCGGACCTGTTTTCCCGGCTGCGGCGGGCCGGGCTGCGGTTTAAAGCCACTTTCGAGGCTTTCGGGCTGCCGACGGAGCGTTTTCTGCGCGCCTACGCCGAAGCGCTGCCGGGGTCACGGGTGATCGTCTCCCCCGAGTCCGGCAGCGAGCGCGTGCGGCGGCTCAACCGGTGTGACTTCTACAAAAATCCGGACTTGTTGTCCCGGCTGGCGCTGATGAAGTCGCTGGGGCTGGAGCATACTGTCTGCTTCAGCGTCGGACTGCCGTTCGAGACGCGCCGGGATTTTTTGGCGACCCTGCGGCTGGCCGGCAAGGTCAAAAAACTCTGTCCGAAAGGGGAGGTCTTTATGAGCCCCATACAGCTCGAGCCCTTCTCTCCGCTTTACCGGACGCCGCAGAAATACGGCGCCTCGCTTGATTGGACCTCGCTGAAGGATTTCCTTGAGCAGAAGCCGCGGACGCTGGGCTATTCCGCCGGTCTGATGGGGGAGCGGGAAGTATGGGAGAAGGCGGCGCTGTTCAACCGCGCTATGCGTTGACGACCAGGCGGGTGACGCGCCGGGGGCCGGCCGCCAGGCTGGCGCGGGCGGTCTCTTCCGGGCAAACCCGCAGATAAGAGTTGCCGCGAACGAACATCCTCTTCACCACGGCTGATTCCAGCGGCTGCGCCCGGCCCGCGCACGCGGCGCGGCATTCCGAGCAGAAGCCGCCGGCCAGGCGGCAGTAACGGCTATGCGCGAGGTAAATGTAGGGCGCGTACAGGTGGCAGCGGTAGTCCGGTCCCGGCGGCAGATAGCCGCAGCTTTCGGCCGAGTCCGCTTCGAACGCGTTCACCGCGGTCCGTTTCAGGAAAGCCAGGAAAAAAGGTGAGCGCAGTGAGTGCTGCAGAGACTGCACCAGCACCCGTCCCAGCGTCAGCCGCGGCCGCCGTCCGCTGACCGCGGCCAGGCGGCGCAGCAATCCGATATCGTTAACTATCACCTCTTCGCAGAGGCGCTCGGAAAGGGCGGCTTCCGCCGCGCCCAGGCCGGCCTGCGTCAGCAGCGGGGTCAGCAGGGCCAGACGCTTGCCCGGATGCCTGCGCGCCGCCTGCCTCAACCGGGCCGCCGTGGGCAGCCGCGCCTCGCAGAACTCGTCGCCTATGTAGAGCAGGTCCGCTTTCGCGAGGGCCGCCTTCTCCGGCTCGGGACCGGCAGGGTTGAGCACCAGCGCGAACTCCATGCTCAGGCCTCCTCCGAAGCGCGCCGCAGGAACTCCTTGCGGGAGACGCCGGCCCGCAGCGCTTCTGAAATCCGCAAGACGGAGCGCAGCACGCTGCGCTTCTCTTCAAAAGTGCCGTCCCGGGGCATCTTTATGTGGCGCACGCCCAGGCGGTAGTAGTCCCGGATCATCTCCAGGCGCGCGGCCCAGGGGGGTTTAGGCATCCGCCAGGAGCGGCCCGCCAACGCGTGGGGCGCGGTGCAGTTTCTGGGGCTCTCGGTCTTGTTGATATCGTGCAGCGGGCAGACGCCGTCCACGTTGGGACAGAAGCAGTCCGGAAAATAAAAGATCTCGTAGGCCGGTCCGCGCACCTGACGCAGCACCGGGGAGAATTCCGCGGGCAGTACGTGTTGCGGTACCACTATTCGCGCGAGGCGGAACCTCGCGTAAAAACGCGCCGCCTCCGCGTTGAAGCAGCCCGCGGTGGAACTGAGCACCAGCTTGGGGCCTGGCTCGCGGCTGGTGAAGTGGTCCAAAAGGAAGAGGTCCCTGACGATCAGGCCGTCCACTCCCAGGTCCAGCAGGCGCCGGATACTTGCAAGCACGCCCGCGTAGGCGGCTGGGCGGTAGATCTCGTTGGCGGCCAACAAGATCCTGCGGCCCATCGCGTGCGCGGCCCGGACGGCCGTTTTTACTTCGGCGGTCGAGGCGAATTGCTGGTTCGCGTACCATTTGCGGTGGTTTTCCACCTGTGGTACGCCGAAATACAGCTCTTCGGCGAATTCCGAAAAGTATTCCGCCTCGCGCGGGCTGACCACGCCTGCCACGATCTTCATGCTGGAATTATACAATAAGAGCGGAAACGGAGGGGGCGGCCGGCCGGTTCAGGGGGGGCGCGCCGATGCGCATGCGGCCGGGCCGGCACCCGCGGGCGAAAGGGCCGTTGCCGGCCTACTTGGCGAAGCCGGGGTAGAGGCGCAACGCGCAGTCCGGACAGAGCCCGTGCGGGAATTGCGCGTCGGTGCGCTCCTTGATGTGCTTTTCCACCGGCTGCCAGACGCCCTTGTCGTCGAGTATCTTCTTGCGGGAGGCGCAGATGGGCGGCATGCCTCCCAGGGTCCTGACCTTGGCCAGCGCGGCTTCCAGGGCCGCCTTGTTCTTCTGCGGTTCGCGGGTGGCGTTGACCGGTTCGTCGTTGATGGCCGACATGGAGGTCACTGCCCCGCTCCGCAGCAGCATGCTGCGTTCGCCGACGAGCAGCGCGGCGCCGGCGGCGCCGAGCGGCAGGCAGTCCGGGGACTGGGGGCCGCCCATACCGTCGGAGAAATTAAGTCTGCCCCGGTCCGGCGGGGTTTTCAGCCGCCAAAAGTACTACTCCCCGGTAGGTCCAAAGACGATTGCGCCGGCCGCGCGGCCGCGCTACACTACATTCGTGGTTAATTTTAAGGAGGTTTATAAAAAACGCGGAAAATGGAAAATACCCCCAACGAACGCCCCTTCCTCCTCTCTAAAGATATACTCGATACGTCTAATTCCTTTGCCTGGTTCTTTATGGACGCCTTCTGGATGCTCGGCCTCAACGTCGCCGGGCTCGCCTTCATCGTTCCCACCGTGCTGACCGGCCTCGGCCTGCTCTACATAGAGAAGCGCCCGGCGGTCTTCAGGATAAACCTGGCCATCAACTGCTGGATCTGGATGAACACCGCGTGGATGCTCTCCGACGCGCTGGGCAGGCCCGGCCTGCTGGTCTGGGCGAAGGCGATGTTCGCCGCGGGCGTGTTCTTCATCCTGGCGGCGCTGTTGTGCGCCGGCGGGTTGCGCGAGACCTTCTCCCACTTCCGCCGCTTCAGGACGCCGCGCTGGCTAAACGATAACGCCTGAACCCCGCCGCGGCGCAAAAAAACCGGGCTCCCCGCGGAGCCCGGTTTTCTTTTGCGGCGCGCCTTTTACAGCACGCGCTTGCCCTTGGCTTTGAGCAGTTCGGCGAGGACCTTGGCCGGCTTCTTCTTCGAGCAGGCGGCGATCATCGCGGCGATGACGAAGGGCTTGTAGCCGGCTTCCTTGTAGGTGCCGATGCGGGCCTTCTCGAAAACGCTCGCGCTCACTTCGCCGGCTTTGCAGCTGACGTCGGTGATGTCGGCGGGCAGGCAGTGCATGTACACGGCCTTGCCGCCCTTGGTGAGCTTCATCTTCGCCTCGTCGCACTCCCAGCTCTTGAACTTGGCGTTGTTGGCCAGGCACTCCTGCTCGAGGCCCTTGAGGCCCGCGTGGTCGTTACCTTCGAGCAGCGCGGTGCGGCGCTCCATAACCTTGAACGGCGCCCAGCTCTTGGGATAGACGATGTCGGCGTTCTTGAAGGCGCTCTCCATGCTGTTGGAGACCTTGAACGAGCCGCCGGACTTCTTGGCGTGCTTCTTCGCCACTTCGAGGGTCTCGGGCAGCAGGTCGTACCCCTCGGGGTAGGCCAGCTCCACGTCCATGCCGAAGCGGCTCATCAGGGTGATGACGCCCTGCGGCACGCTGAGCGGTTTGCCGTAGCTGGGAGAGTAGGCCCAGGTCATGGCGATCTTCTTGCCCTTGAGGTTCTTGAAGCCGCCGAAGTGGTTCTTGATGAACAGCAGGTCGGACATGCTCTGCGTGGGGTGGTCGAGGTCGCACTGCAGGTTGACCACCGGCGGGCGCTGGTTCAGGACGCCCTGCTTGTAGCCGTCGTCGAGGGCCTCGGCGACTTCCTTCATATAGGTGTGGCCCTTGCCGATGAACATGTCGTCGCGGATGCCGATGGCCTCGGTCAGGAACGAGATCATGTTGGCCGTCTCGCGCACGGTCTCGCCGTGGGCTATCTGGCTCTTGCCCTCGTCGAGGTCCTGCACCGCCAGGCCTAGCAGATTGCAGGCGGAGGAGAAGGAGAAGCGGGTGCGGGTGGAGTTGTCGCGGAAGTTGGACACGGCCAGGCCGGTCTTGAACATCGCGGCGGGGATATTCTGCGCGTGCATTTCCTTGAGGATCTCCGCGATCTTGAGGACCGCGTGGATCTCCGCGTCGGATTTCTCCCAGGTCAGCAGGAAGTCCTTGCCGTAGAGGTCGGCGCCGAGTTTTTCCAGTTCTTGTATAGATTTCTTAATATCCATGTTATTTAATATCTCCAGAAGTATCGCTGTCGTTGGGCGCTTTGCGCCGATGACTATCAATTAAAGGTATTTCCCCGCGGTATTGTCAAGGCGGCGGGGTGTGGCGGTTGCCGGCGCGGCCGGGCCCGGTTTCTTGCGGCGGCCCCATTTTTTATATGATATTCAGACCCGGGGATACCCGGGCGTTTTCATCATGAGAAACCTCCTGCTCCTGCCCTGCGCGGCTTTACTCCTGGCGGCCTGCGCCCCCGGCGCCTCCGTGCGGCGCGGCGGTGACGTCTACCCGGATTTCAACGCCATGCTGGCAGCCCATACCGAGGGCCTCGATTATTCCCGCGAGGTCTACTACCGCGGCTCGCCGGTCACGGTATTCGCCGTGCACGGGGGAGACATAGAGCTGGCCACCTCGCGCCTGGCGCGGCGTACGGCCGGCCGGGACTTTAACCTTTATCTCTTCAACGGCTGGCTGGGGGGCGACAGCGGCCGCCTGCACGTCACTTCCACGCGCTTCGCCGACCCCGCGGCCGTGGCCCTCTCCACTTCCAGCCTCCTGGGCCTGGCTTTCCACGCCCAGGCCGACCGCGGCGCCTGGGTCTGCGTGGGGGGCTCCAATACGCGCGCGGCGCAGCTTGTGGCCCGCCGCCTGCTGGACGCCGGCTTCGAGGCCGAGACCCCCTGCCGGCGCCTGCCGGGCACCTCCCCGAAGAACATCGTCAACCGGCCCGCGCTGGGCGGCGTGCAGCTGGAGATCACCCTGCGCCTGCTGGCCCGGCTTGAAAAGGACGGGGAGTATTTATCAAAATTTACGGAGGCGGTGCGCCAGGCGGCCCTCGAATTTGTCAGTTCCGTACCAAGCACAGCACAGGAGAAGCAAAAATGAAAAAGATCAGGATATTCGCTTTCGGCGGCAACGAGGTGGCCCCGGTCGGCCTCAAGGACAAGGACGGCAAGACCATCAACCCCGACATCGCCATGCAGTGGCAGCGCACCGCCGAGACCGGCAAGCTGGTGGCCGATATCTTCGAGAAGCACCCCAACGACAAGTACGTGATCACCCACGGCAACGGCCCGCAGGTGGGCAATATCCTGATGCGCGCCGAGATGTGCCGCCCGTCCATGTTCCCGCTGCCGCTCGACGTCTGCGTGGCCGACACCCAGGGCGCGATGTCCTTTATGATGGCGCAGCTCAACAACGAGCTCAACATCCGCGGCATCGACAATATCCTGGCCGGCATCGTGACGCAGGTGGTGGTGGACAAGGATGACCCCGATTTCAAGACCCCCTCCAAGTACGTGGGCCAGTCCTATACCGCCGACGAGGCCAAACAGCGCATGGCCGACGGCTGGACGATGAAGATGTATAAGAAGGACGCCAGCGGCAACGAGATCTGGCGCCGCGTGGTGCCCTCCCCCGTGCCGGTGGACATCGTGGAGATAGATGCCATAGAGGCCCTGCTCGACAAGGGCATAGTGCCGATCACCGTCGGCGGCGGCGGCATCCCGGTGCGCGAGGTGCCGGCCGAGGTAAAAGACGGAGTTGAGACCTACACCACCAATTTCGGCGTGAAGTTCAGCAAGCCCCACAAGGGCGAAAAGGCGCTGAAGATGTATACCGGCGTGGAGGCCGTCATCGACAAGGACCTCGCCAGCGCCCTGCTGGGCTGCATGCTGATGAAGCGCGCCAAGGCCCGCGGCGAGGAAGTGGAGGTCAGCCTGACCATCTTCACCGGCGAGGACGGCGCCAAGCTGAACTACCAGAAGCCCGACGAGAAGAGCCTGCGCGTGATAAAGGTCTCGGAACTGGAGGCCATCTATAACCAGGTGCCCCCGCCTTTCCCGGCCGGCTCGATGGGCCCCAAGATCAAGGCCGTCATAGAGTTCATAAAGAACGGCGGCAGCGTGGCCTATATCTCCAAGACCGAACTGTTCGAAGAAACCCTGGCTGGCAAGGCCGGCACCACGGTCATCCCCGGATAAGCGAGGGGACGCTGCTTCCTATCTTCCTAACCGGGGAGGAAGGGGCGGCGTCCATGGCGGCTCATTTTTACAGTTAGGAAGATAGGAAGCAACGTCCCCATGAAAAAAATTAAGACTTTGCAGTGCATACGGTGCGGGAAAGACCATAAACTGGCCGAGACCAATTATAACTGCACGGCCTGCGGCGGCAACCTGCAGGTGCTCTACGACTACAACCTCATCAAGAAGCGCCTTAACTACGAGGTGCTCCAGGACAACCCCGAGCGCAGCATCTGGCGCTACCTCGATATCCTGCCGGTCTCCAGCATCAAGCACGTGCCGCCGGTGCAGGTGGGCTGGACGCCGCTGTACCGGGCCGAGAAACTGGGCGACGAGGCGGGCGTGAACCATCTCTACATCAAGGACGAAGGGCGCAATCCGAGCGCTTCGTTCAAGGACCGGGCCAGCGCCGTCGTGACGGCCCGCGCGCTGGAGCTGGAGGAAAAGGTCATAACCTGCGCTTCCACCGGCAACGCGGCCTCGTCGCTGGCCTGCATGACCGGCAGCCTGGACATGCGGACCATGATTTTCGTGCCCGAGACCGCGCCGCAGGCCAAGGTGGCCCAGCTGCTGGTCTACGGGGCCACCGTCATCATGGTGAAGGGCACCTACGACGACGCTTTCGACCTGTGCCTGAAGGCCTCGCAGGAGTACGGCTGGTACAACCGCAGCACCGGCGTGAACCCGTTCACCCGCGAGGGCAAGAAGACCTGCGCCTTCGAGATCTGCGAGCAGCTCAAGTGGGAGACGCCGGACAAGGTCTTCGTCCCCGTGGGCGACGGCAATATCATCAGCGGCATCTGGAAGGGTTTCGTGGAGTTCCACCGCCTGGGCATCATCGAGCGCCTGCCGCAGCTGGTGGCCGTGCAGGCCGAGCATTCCGATTCCATCAAGCGGGCCTTCGAGAGCGGCACGGACGTGCAGCCGGTGTCCGGCAAGACCGTGGCCGACAGCATCTCGGTGAGCCTGCCGCGCGACGGCATGGCCGCCGTGATGGCCATCAAGGACTCCGGCGGCTTCGCCGTCAGCGTGACCGACGCGGAGATACTCGCCGCGATACCGCGCATAGCCCGCGGCTCCAACGTGTTCGCGGAGCCCGCCGCCGCCGCCACCTACGCCGGCCTGCTCAAAGCCGTCAAGGAGGGCAAGGTGAAGGAGAACGAGTCCGTGGTGCTGCTCATCACCGGCAACGGCCTCAAGGACATACAGAGCGCGATGAAGTCGGTGGGCAAGCCCCACCTCATCACTCCCACCTTGGACGACCTGAAGAAGCTGGTGGCGGACAACAAGCTGGCTTAAGCCGGCGCGCCAGAGAGAGCCCCGGGCCCGCGCCCGGGGTTCTTTTTTTGCCCGGAGTGCCCAGGCGGGCGTAGGCCCTAATACGGGCCGGAGCCGGGCCTTCGGCCCTTATATAAGGAGGGGGTTTGTATTAAACTTTAACTGTGAAGTCATGTTCCAAAACAATGGAGGCACAAAGAATGACAAATAAACTTGTCGTAGCGCTCGCATGCCTGGGCCTTGCCGCCAGCGCCGGCGCGGAAGTGAAATTCGACCAGGGCGTGGATATTAAAAGCGCCATAGAGCAGGCCGTCAACTCCGACGTCAAATCCCCTTATCCGCAGTACGGTCCCCACCGCGTGCGCTTCAGTAAAGAATGCAAGGGTTTCTCCTTCGGCGCCGGCGGTTTCGCGCAGTCCTCCGAGCGCGCTTACCTGAGCAGCACCGAATATATCGAAGAGTGCCGTTTCGTGCCTAACCCGCCCCCGCCTCCTCCGCCGCCCCAGGTTAATCCCAACGGGCCCAAACCGCCCAACCCGAACGGCCCCAAGCCGCCCAAGCCGGGCAATCCCAAGGCCGCGGACGTGAAGGATTATTATCCCGGCCAGCCCGGCTATGACGACAACGGCCCGCACGGCAACTACTCCTACTCCGGGCATTACGGCAACCAGCAGGGCACTTGGTACTGCCACGAGCGCCGCGGCCGCGAGTATCGCGCCACCGCGCAGGTGAATGTCGCCGCCCGCCAGATGTATCCCTGGGAGAGCGAGCGCTTCGAGGTTTGCATGCAGGCCGACCGCGTGGAGCTGGAAACCAGGCACTCCCCGTACCGCTATTACGTGGACCGGCAGGGCCTCTACGACGTCACCTTCAACCTGACGCCCAACTACCGCACCCCTACCGCCCCGGATGAAGCCGGCCTGTACAGCGCCGCGTTCGCTTTCCGCGACGGCAAGTTCGTGCTGAGCGTCAACGACCGCTGGGCCAGCGAGTACGCCGGCGAGAAGGTGGCGATAAAAGTTGAGCTGATGAAGGACGGCTTCCTGTTCTTCAACAGCAGCCAGGGCGAGAAGGAATTCACCTTCGACGCCGCCGGCAATTACGAGCTCGCCTTCGCCGAGGGCGACCTGCAGAAGACCGCGGCTTACGTGGACACCTCGAGCGACATGCGCGGCCCCAAGAAGTTCTACGTGAAGTGGGGCTTCCGCCGCCTGGGCAGCGTCTCCACTAACGAGTACGTCAGCAAGGGCAGCACCGACAAGATCACGAAGTAAGCGTCCTCAGTATAAAAAAATACCCGCCGCTCGGCGGGTATTTTTTTGCGTCCGGACGGGCTAGCCGGGCAGCGCTATAGTGATGGCGGAGCCCTTCTGCAGCTGGGACTTGGCGAAGACGCGGCCGCCGTGGGCTTCCGCTATCTTCTTTACCAGCGCCAGGCCCAGGCCCCAGCCTTCCACCTGGCCGGTGAAAGCGGCTTCCACCTGGTAGAACTTCTGGAAAATGTTCTCGAGCTCTTCGCCGGGTATGCCGGGCCCGTTGTCGCCCACGGAGAGCAGCGCGAAACCGTCCCTGGCCTGGGCGGAAAGGATGACCAGCTTGTCCTTGGCCGGGTTGAACTTCACCGCGTTGTCGAGCATGCTCTTCATCGCCGATGCCAGCAGCTTGCGGTCGGCCGTAAGGCGCACCGGTTCCGGGGCCACCACCTTGATGCTGACGCCGGGGGTGTCCTTCAGCCAGATCTTGGCCGCCTCGGCCACCTCGGACAGGAACTCGCCGCCGTCGAACTCTATCTTTTCCAGCGAGGACTGGTCCAGGCTGTCCACCGTGACGAAATTAAGCAGGCTCTCCACCAGCTTATTGAGCTTCTGTCCCTGGTTGTGGATGGTGGCGGAAGCCTTGCCCACCACTTCGGGCAGGTCCGAGCCCTTGTCCGCCTCGTCCTTGAGGATCTGGGCGAAGCCGTTGATGGACGCCAGCGGCGTCTTGAACTTGTGCGAGATCAGCGACAGGAAGTTGCGGGCCATGTACTCTTCCAGCTTGCGGTCTGTGACGTCGGAGAGTATCCAGAGGCGCCCTTCCGGGGTCTGGTTGCCGTCGGCGTCATCCTTGAAGAGCAGAATAGCCGTGCCGTCCATGAAGAATTTCTTGGGCTTGGCGCGGAACAGTTCGAAATTGCAGACCGGCGCGCCGCACTTGATGAAGGTGTCCAGCGCCGGCTTGATCTCGAAGTCCTGGAACGCCCCGCCGATGTTGGTGAATTTGTATTTCTCGTGGCCCAGGTAGGTCATGGCCGACTGGTTGATGAGCAGGATCTCGCCGTCGAGGCTGGTCAGGATCGCGCCTTCCTTGATGCGCTTGAAAACGATCTCCATTTTGCGCTTCTCTTCCTTGACGGTGGAGAAGAGCCGGGAATTCTCTATGGCGATGGCGGCCTGGCTGGCGAAGGCCTCGAAATTGTTCTTGTCGGATTCGGCGAAGGTGCCCTCGATGCGGTTGACCGCCTGCACCACGCCTATCACCTTGCCCTTGATGATCATGGGGCAGGTCAGCAGCGAGCGCGTGACGAAGCCGCTCTTGGCGTCGGCCTTCTTGGAGTGGCGGGGGTCGGTGGCCGCGTCGGTAATGATGATGGAGCGGCCTTCCTTGGCGCAGGTGCCGGCTATGCCCTCTCCAAGCTTGAAGCGCATCTTCTGCACTTCCTCGGGCAGGCCCAGGGCCACGTCGAAATATAGCTCCTGCGCCTTCTCGTCGAGCAGGTACAGCGAGGCGCGCTCGGCCCCTACCACGCGCGAAGCCAGGCGCATGATGGTGGTGAGCAGTTCTGAAATATCGAGTTTGGAGGAAAGCAGCCGGCTTACCATCACCAGCATTTCCAGGCTTTCCTGCGATTGGGTAATCATCCGTTCGTCCTAAAAAAACAGCTGCAACAGCAGTTTGTAGTAGCTCTTCCAGTCCGTCCCCTGGGCCTTATAGGCGTTGTAGGCCAGGTCCAGGGTGCTTTTTTCGTTGAGGTTCAGCTTGAGGCCCCCGACCAGGGAATTGGCGTGCCCCGCGTCCCTGAAAGATATTTTACTATATCCCGCGTAAAGATGGCTGTCGTATTCCGGCCGCATGTTGCGGGCTATCTGCGCGGCCAGCACCCATTCCGGGATGGCCGTGATGTGGCGGAAAGTTCCCAGGTGCGCGAGTTCGGCCTGGTCCAGCACCGGGGTGACCAAATTAGCGTTGGACGCCCCGTTGCCGGGGGCGGTGAAGCCGGCGGCGGAGGCCAGAAAGAAGAACTGGCCGTAAAAGGCTTTCTCTGCCTGCAGTTCGAAAGCGTACTGGGAAAACTCCTTCCGCTCCGGAGCCGCTGCATCGCCGAAGAAGGCTTTCTGCCTGGCCCAGGCGCCCGAGAATACCAGATGCGTGAAGCTCTCGTCGCCGCCCTCGTCCAGCGAGACCAGCGCGTACAGCTTGCCGCCGTAGGCCCCGGAGCGCGTGCTGGGGGCTACCGGGTAGAGGAAGGGCTTGAGCGAGACGAAATAAGTGGGGCCGGAGTACATCAGCGGCAGGCGGGCGGAATAGATCCGCTCATCGTAGGCGGCGTTGTCCTTGTAGAAAGAGACGTTCAGGCCGGAGGTGAAGGCGCGGGAGGTTTTGCGGAAGACGGTGAGCGAGTTCTTCTTCAGGCCGTTGGAGCCGAAAGCGTAGTCGTTCTCGAGCCACCAGACCGCGCCGGCCTGCGGGATGGAGACGGCGAGGAGGGCGGCGGCGAGCAATAGGCGTTTCATCGTTTATATTATATATTAAAACACCCGAATGAACGCGCGAAAATAAAAACCCTCCCCTGACAGCGGGGAGGGCTTTTTTGGGGTCCCGGGATCAGAGCGCCGGGTTCTTCAGGAACAGGAAGAAGTACTGCAGGAAGTCGTAGATGTCGCAGTTGACCAGGTTCACGTCCACGGGGCTGTGGTTCATGGCGCCGCCGAGGTGCCCGTTGACGCCGTTGAAGGTCAGGTCGACCGGGGCGTGCCCGGCATAGCCCTTTATGGAAGTGATGGGGCCGGCGAAGCCGTCCTGCCTGCCGAATTCCAGCCTGACCGGGGAGTTGTTGGCGTAGCCTTCCAGCAGGCCCTTGTCCCAGTTCACGGTATAGTTCACGGGGCTGTGGTTGGCGCCGCCGTAAACCTTGACTTCCCTGGTGCTCCAGTCGAACTTCAGGTCCACCGGGGAAAGGTTGGCGCCGCCGGTGATGGTCTTTTCGTCGTGGTCGATCTTGACGTCCACAGGGGAGTGGTTCAGACCGCCGGTGATCGTCCAGTCCAGCTTGTTGATCTTGACGTCCACAGGGCTGTGGTTCATGCCGCCCTTGATGGTGCCCATCTTGACGGCGTAGGTGGACTTGTTGTTGAGGCCGAAGAGCTGGTCGTGCGTCCGCTGGCCGACCTTCACTTCGGTCACGTAGTAGTAGCGCGCCAGGCCCACGGCCAGGTCGGCGGCGTTCTGGCCTTTCACGTCCACGATGACCATGTAGCCGCCGGTATTGTCCTGGTAGGCGGCGGCTTTAAAGCCGTTCTCGCTGAGTTCTTTGACCGCCTTGTCTATGTCCATGCCGCGCACGATGCCGATCAGGGCGTCGTCGTTTTCGGGCTGGGCGGTATTGACGGTTATTTTGCGGAGGGTCATCCACTGGTTGGCCTTGGGGGCCTCGGGCGACGGCAGCTCTACGGCGGGGAGGGAGAAACCGGCTTCTTTCAGTACCGCGCTGTCGGCGGCGGCGGCCGGGAGCAGGGAAGCGGAAAGCAGGACTGCGGCTATGAAAGGCGTTTTTATCATTGGACAATGACCTCCTGTATCTTTATATATTATGCCCGAAACGGCGCGGCGGCGCATCGGGCGCAGGGCCTAGCCGGCCCGGGTTTTTTGGCCCTGCCCGGCCTGGGTCTTGCGCCCGCCCGGCCGCACTTGACAGGTCAAAGCCGTCTGCTATACTATTAGCGTAAGTTACCGGCAGGGAGAGGGAATATGAAAAAAATATTTATAGCGGCGTTAGTGGCGGTGCTGACCGCCTCCGCGGCATTCGCGCAGGAAGCGCGCACGGACCTGGAGGGCAGGGGCCAGCGCGGCCGCGCCCCGGGCTCCGACATCCCGGCGGTTTCCGCCCCCACGGCGGTGGAAGCCCGCGCCGCGGCCAGGGCCGAGGACAGGGCCCCCAAGGAATGGACGGTCATGGTCTTCATCAACGGCAAGAACGACCTCGAGATGGCCGGCCTCTACAACGTCAACCAGATGGAGAAGGTGGGCTCCTCCAAAAAAATGAATATCGTGGTGGAGCAGGGCCGCATAGCCGGCCATACCGACCTGGACGGCGACTGGACCGGCAGCCGGCGCATGCTGGTCAAGAAGGACAGGAACGAGGAGAAGATCACCTCGCCGGTCCTGATGGAGACCAAGACGGTGGACATGGGCGACTACAAACGCGCCGTGGACTTCGTGAAATGGTCCAAGGAGAACTTCCCCGCCAAGCGCTATATGCTGATCATCTGGAACCACGGCAGCGGCTGGATGGACCCGCGCAGCGCGCAGAAGGGCATCTCCTTCGACGACGAGACCGGCAACTACATCCGCACGCCGCAGATCGGCCAGATCCTCAAGGAGGCCGGCAAGGTGGACATCCTCGCCTTCGACGCCTGCCTGATGCAGATGGCCGAGGTGGCCTACGAGGTTAAGGACTACGCCGAGGTGATCGTGGGCGCCGAGGAGACCGTGCCGGGACTGGGCTTTCCCTACGACATGTTCCTGGGCGCCATGGCCAAGAAGCCCGACATGAGCACCGAGGGTACCTCCGCCGTGATGGTGGAAGCCTTCAAGATGTTCTACGACGCGGTCAAGAAGGGAGCCAACCTCTCGGCCATCAGGACCTCCAAGGTGGCGGGCCTGGGCGAGCATATGGCGGGCTTCGCCTCGCTGGCCAGGGAGATAGGGGACCTGGAGGCGCTGAAAACCGCGCGCAACGGCGTTATACGCTATGACGCGGTGGGCGCCGGCTCGGACCCGCAGATGACGGTCTCTTTCTACGGCGACGTCGCGCAGTTCGCCAAGCTCACCGCCGACAGCCTGAAGGAGCACCCCAAGGCCGCGGAACTCAAGACCAGGGCCGCCGCGCTGGGCGAGTACATAGATAAGGAGCTGGTCATACACAAGGGCGCCTCCGGCAAGAACCGCGTGGGCCGCGACCTGTCCGAGAGCCGCGGCATCTCGGTGTACCTCCCGCCGGTGGAGACCCGCATTACGCAGGAGCGGCTGGAGGGGATCTTCGAGGCCCCTTACTCCGGCTTCGCGTTCGACAAGGCCACCAAGTGGCACGACTTCGCCACTTTCGTTTACGGCGCAAAGTAGAGAGTGAGGGAGGCTGAAAAAAGTACCCCGGCATAACGCCGGGGTATTTTTTTGCCGCTGACGCTCCTCAGGGCCGCGGAGCCTATTAATTTGTTAGAATTCTAAAGTAATCCCACATTCCATACGGGTCTTGAGGTAAACACTTGGATCAGATCCTTATCTTGGACTTTGGCAGCCAGTATACCCAGCTCATCGCCCGCAGGCTCCGCAGCTTGCGGGTTTATTGCGAAATACTTCCCTATAGCGCGCCGGTGGAGGATATCCTCGCCCGGTCCCCGAGGGGAATCATCCTTTCCGGCGGGCCGTCCAGCGTTTACGACGCGGACGCGCCGAAGCCGGACCCGGCGGTCTTCAACCTGGGCGTGCCGGTGCTGGGCGTCTGCTACGGCATGCAGCTGCTGGCGCACGAGTACGGCGGCAAGGTTTCCAAGGCGGCCTCCCGCGAGTACGGTTTCAGCAAGCTGAAGATCCTGAAAGGCTCGCGGCTGTTCAAGGGCATCAAGAGCCCGGTCAGCGTCTGGATGAGCCACGGCGACGAGGTGAAGCGGGTCCCGCCCGGCTTCCACGTTACCGCCCGCGCCGACGGTTCGGATATCTCCGCCATGGAGAACCCGGCGCTGAACCTCTACGCGCTGCAGTTCCACCCCGAGGTGCACCACACCGAACAGGGCGCGCGGATGATAGAGAATTTCGCCCGCGGCGTCTGCGGCTATAAGGAACGCTGGACCCCCGCCTCCTTCCTTGCCGGCAGCGTCGCTGAAATTAAAAAACAGGCGGCGGGAGGCGCGGTCATCTGCGGCCTTTCCGGCGGCGTGGACTCTTCGGTGGCGGCCGTGCTGGCCCACCGGGCCATCGGCAGCAAGCTCAAGTGCATCTTCGTCGACACCGGCGTGCTGCGCCATGGCGACCGCGAGCGCATGACCGAAGTGTTCAAGAAGAAATTCGGCTACAGCCTCAAGATCGTGGACGCCTCGGCGCTGTTCCTGGGCCGGCTGAAGGGCGTCACCTCGCCCGAGAAGAAGCGCAAGATCATCGGCCACACCTTCATAGAGGTTTTCGACAGGGAAGCCAAAAAGATAAAAGGCGCGGCGCATCTGCTGCAGGGCACGCTCTATCCCGACGTGATAGAGTCCGTTTCCGTGAAAGGTCCTTCCGCCGTCATCAAGAGCCACCACAACGTGGGCGGCCTGCCGGCGCGGATGAAGCTGGGCCTCATCGAGCCGCTGCGCTATTTCTTCAAGGACGAGGTGCGCGAGCTCGGCCGCAGCCTGAAGATCCCCGAGAGCGTGCTGATGCTGCACCCCTTCCCCGGCCCCGGCCTGGCCATACGCGTACTGGGCGAGGTCACGCCCGACAGGCTGAAGATCCTGCGCGAGGCAGACCGGGTGATGCGCGAGGAGATACAAACGGCCGGCTGGTATTCGAAGATCTGGCAGGCCTTCTGCGTGCTGCTGCCGGTGCGCTCCGTGGGCGTGATGGGCGACGAGCGCTCCTACGAATACACGATAGCCGTGCGCTGCGTCAGCTCGGTGGACGGTATGACGGCCGACTGGAGCCGCCTGCCGCACGACCTGCTGCAGAAGATCTCTTCGCGCATAGTCAGCGAGGTGCGCGGCGTCAACCGCGTGGTCTACGACGTCACCTCCAAGCCGCCCGCCACCATCGAGTGGGAATGATGAAAAGAACCCTGCCGCTCCTGCTGTCCGCCGTCTTCTTGGCCGCCTGCGCCGGACAGCCCCGTGCCGCCGCGAAGCCGCAGCGGGAGCGCCCGCCCTGCGAGCGCAGCGCGGCCCTGCTGCCCGGGGACGGCTTGGAGCCGGCTCTGGACCCGGCGCGCACGGCCGCCGCCAACGAGCTGCTGGCGAAGATAGCGGCCTGCGCCGCGCTGCCTTTCGCGGAGGACCACACGGTCTTCGGCAACCGTGAAGGGCGCCTGCCGCCCCGCCCGCGCGGCTACTATCTCGAGTATAGTTTCCCCGTGCCCGGGCGCGATATCGGGGATGTGCCGGCGGAGGTGATGGTCGGTACGGTGACGCTGGTGAGCGGCATCATCAGCAGCCCGAGGGGGCCGGAACGCCTGGTCATAGGCGGAGGGCGGGAAATATACTATACGCCGGACCACTACCTGCATTTCGTGGAGCTGAAGATAAAGAGATAGGGGATAAGGAGACCGCATGCTTCAGGACAAGATAGAGTTCGGCCTTACTTTCGACGATGTGCTGCTGCTGCCGGCGAAGTCCTCGGTGATGCCGCGCGAGACCGATATCGGCACCATGCTCACCCGCAAGATAGCGCTGAACCTGCCGCTGGTCTCGGCCGCCATGGACACCGTGACCGAGGCCGGCCTCGCCATGGCCATGGCCCGCGAGGGCGGCATCGGCATCATCCACCGGGCCATGCCCGCCCGCGAGCAGGCCGAGGAGGTGCGCAAGGTCAAGCGCCACGAGAGCGGCGTGATCTCCGCCCCGCTTACCGTCTCTCCCGACGAAAAATTGAGCGACGCCGTGGCCCTGATGGCCAAGCACGAAGTGTCCAGCGTGGCCGTAGTCTCCCGCGGCCGGCTCGTGGGTTTGCTCACCAACCGCGACCTGCGTTTTCTGAAGGACCTGGACCGCAAGGTCTCCACCGCCATGACCACCGACCTGGTCACCGCCCGGCCCGGCACCACGCCCGAGCAGGCCGAGAAGATACTGCAGGAGCACCGCATAGAGAAGCTGCCGCTCGTGGACCGCAACGGCGTATTGAAAGGCCTGATCACCGTGCGCGACATCCTCAATAAAAAGCAGTACCCGAACGCCTGCAAGGATCGTGCCGGCCGGCTGCGCGTGGGCGCCGCCATAGGCGCCGGCCCCGACGCCGTGGAGCGCGCCGGCGAGCTGGTGAAGGCGGGGGCGGACGTGATCTCGCTGGACTCCGCGCACGGTCATTCGGCCAACGTGCTGCGGACCCTGCGGGAGGTGAAGCGCCGCTACGGCTGCGAGGTGATAGCCGGCAACGTGGCCACCTACCAGGGCGCGCTGGACCTCATCAAGGCCGGCGCCGACGCCATCAAGGTGGGCATCGGCCCCGGCTCCATCTGCACCACGCGCGTGATCTCCGGCGTGGGCGTGCCGCAGCTGACCGCCGTGAAGGACTGCTGCCGCGCCGCCGCCCGCAGCAAGACCCCCGTCATCGCCGACGGCGGCATCAAGTTCTCCGGCGACATCACCAAGGCCATGGCCGCCGGCGCCAGCGCCGTGATGCTGGGCACGCTGCTCGCCGGCACCCAGGAAGCCCCCGGCGACATCATTCTTTTCCAGGGCCGCAGCTACAAGGCCTACCGCGGCATGGGCTCGGTGGGCGCCATGGAGGCCGGCTCCAAGGACCGCTACGGCCAGAGCGGCGTGCAGAAGGATAAGCTGGTGCCGGAGGGCATAGAGGGCCAGGTGCCCTACAAGGGCCCGGTAGCCGACATCGTGCACCAGCTCACCGGCGGCCTGCGCGCCGGCCTGGGCTACTGCGGCTGCAAGGACCTCGCCGAACTGAGGCGCAAGGCGCGCTTCGTGCGGCTGACCAACGCCGGGCTTAAGGAAAGCCATGTGCATGACGTGAAGGTGACCAAGGAAACCCCCAACTACGCCAGCAACGATTAAGCAGGACTAAAAAGGAGACAGCATGAACCCCTTACTCTCAGGCGCGGAACTGCCCAGGTACGACGAGATACAGCCCGGCCACGTGGCCGAGGCCGTGGAGCGGATGATAGAAGAGGTGGAGAAGGGGCTCGCCCGCATCGAGGCCGACACCAGGCCCCCGTCCTGGAGCACCGTGGTGGAAGAACTCAATACCCTCGAGGAATGGTTTACCCGCGTCTGGTCCCCGGTGGGCCACCTCAACACCGTCAAGAACAGCCCCGAGCTGCGCGAGGTCTACCAGGCCGCCCAGCCGAAGGTAGTGGCGCTGGGGCTGAAGATGAGCCAGTCAGCCGCCGTCTACGCCCGGCTGCTCGCCATCAAGGACGGCCCCGGCTGGAACGCGCTGGACAAGGGTCAGCGGCGGGCCATAGAGAAGAGCCTGCTCTCCGCCAAGCTCTCCGGCATAGCGCTGGAGGGGGCGAAGCGCGAACGCTTCAACAAGATAGCCGAGGAGCTCTCGCAGCTCTCCACCAGGTTCAGCAACAACGTGCTGGACGCCACCAAGGAGTTCAAGCTCACGCTCACCTCGCCCGCCGAGGTGGACGGCCTGACCGACTCCGCGAAAGAAATGCTGGCCCACTCCTACGCCCGGCAGAACCCGCCCGCCAAGCCCGACCCGGCCAACGGCCCCTGGCTGCTGACGCTCGACGCTCCGGTGTACGTGGCCTTCATGCAGTTCGGCAAGAACCGCGCCCTGCGCGAAAAATTGTACCGCGCCTTCGTCTCCCGCGCCTCCGCGGGCGAGAAGGACAATACCCCGCTGATGGCCGACATCCTGCGCCTGCGCCGCGAGGAAGCGGAGCTGCTCGGTTACGCCAATTACGCCGAGGTGTCGCTGGCCACCAAGATGGCCCGCAGCCCCGCCGAAGTGCTCGGGCTGCTGGAGGAGCTGCGCCAGGCCTCGCTGGAGCCGGCCCGCGCCGAGCTCGCGGAGATCACCGCGCTGGCCAACGCCGAGGGGCACCCCGGCGCGCTGAACCACTGGGACGTCTCCTACTGGGGCAAGCGGCTGGAGGAAAAAAAGTACGGCTACACGGACGACCAGCTGCGCCCGTACTTCTCGCTGGAGAAAGTGCTGAGCGGGATGTTCTCGCTGGTGGGCAAGATCTTCGGCGTGACCGTCAAGCCGGCCGACGGCGAGGCCCGCATCTGGAACCCGGACGTGCGCTTCTTCAAGATGTTCGACAAGGCCGGCAAGCACATCGCCTCGTTCTACCTCGACGCCTACTCGCGCCCGGAGAACAAGCGCGGCGGCGCCTGGATGAACGACGTGGTGGGCCGGCGCGTGGCGCCCGGCGTGGACCGCCTCCCGGTGGCGCATTTGGTCTGCAACTTCACGCCCCCGGTGGGCGACAAGCCCTCGCTGCTCTCCTTCGACGAGGTGACCACGATGTTCCACGAGTTCGGCCACGGCCTGCAGCACATGCTGACCCGCGTCACCTATCCCGACGTGGCCGGCATCGGCGGCGTGGAATGGGACGCCGTGGAGCTGCCCAGCCAGTTCATGGAGAACTGGTGCTACCACAGGGAAACCCTGCTGGGCATGGCCAAGCATTACCTGACCGGCGAGACGCTGCCCGTGGAGACCTTCGAGAAGATCCGCGCCGCCAAGACCTACCGGGCCGGCATGATCATGCTGCGCCAGCTGAACTTCGGCCTCACCGACATGGCGCTGCATACCGCCAAGGACCCGGACATCAAGGCCGTAGAGGCGGAGGTGGCGGCCAAGACTTCAGTGATCCCGCCGCTGCCTGAGGACCGCTTCCTGTGCGGGTTCACGCACGTCTTCTCCGGCGGCTACGCCGCCGGCTACTACAGCTACAAGTGGGCGGAGGTGCTCAGCGCGGACGCCTTCGAGGCCTTCGAGGAGGCCGGCCTGGACGACCCCGAGGCGCTCGCGGCCACCGGGGCCAGGTTCAGGGAGACGGTGCTCGGGCTGGGCGGCAGCGAGCACCCGGCCGAGGTGTTCAAGGCGTTCCGGGGCCGCGCCCACAGCGCCAGGGCGCTGCTGCGCCACAACGGCCTGCTCAAAGAATAAACCCGCGCGGCGATAAAAAAAGACCGCCGGGCGACCGGCGGTCTTTTTATTTCCGGGCGGGAGTTTTACTTGCCCTTGAACTCCGGCTTGCGCTTCTCCATGAAGGCCTTGATGCCCTCCTCGTAGTCGCCGCTGTTGTAAACCTTGCGGCGCAGCGCCTGAATGCGCTCGAACGACTCGGGGCTGATGGGGTGGGCCTCGGAAAGTATCCGGAACTGCTCCTTGACCACCGACACGGCCAGGGGGGAATTGCCGGCTATGGTACGGGCCAGGCCGAACGTGAATTCCTCTATCTCCCTGGAGCTGACGAGGTGGTTGAGGATGCCGAAATGGTAGGCGCGGTCGGCCTTCACCGGCTCGGCCGTGAAGAACATTTCCTTGGCGATGTTGCTGCCCACGCGGTTGATAAAGTGCATGATGCCCGAGGCGTTATAGGGCAGGCCCATCTTCACCGGCGTGATGGCGAAGGACGAGGTCTCGTCCCCCACGGCCAGGTCGCAGGTGACGGCCAGGTCGGTGGCGCCGCCCCAGACGCTGCCCTGTATCATGGCTATCACCGGGCCCGGGTAGCTCTGTATGGCGCGAAAGGCGACTTCCATCGGGCTGTCGTAGGCCAGCGGGTCGTGGTGCACCTTGGGCAGCTGCGTAATGTCGTGGCCGGCGCTCCAGACGCGCGCGCCCGGTTCGGCGCGCAATATGATGACCGGCACCTTCTGCTTCTTCATCGCCTCGAGCGAGACTACCAGCTGCTTGCACAGCTCCAGGCTGAGGGCGTTGCGGCGCGCGGGGTTGTTGAGCGTCAGCACGCCGATGTTCTCTTTGATCTCTTCGATAATAAGTCTGTCCATGCGGTAATCCTCCTCGCCGGTGCGGCGCCGTGACTAATTGTATAATTTTGGGATGAAAAGTCTATTCTTCTTTTTCGCCCTCGCGCTGGCGGCCCCGGAGCCGCGCGGCGCGGAGAGTCTTTTCGACAGCGAATTCTTCGCCCAGATCTCGCTGGAGAAGCTCAACGCGATGTTCTCCGGGCTTAACGCCGAAAGGGGGGCCGTGACCGAGACGCTGCTGGTCAGCTCCGGCGCCTGGGCCGGTCACTATTTCTACGACACGGCCGGCGGCTGGCGCGTGCCGGTGGCGGTCTCGCTGAACCCGCGCGGCGGGAAGATCAAAGGGTTCTTCCTGGGCCAGCCCTACCGCAAGAGCGCCGCGCTGGCGGCGGCGCGCGGCAGGCTGGCCGCGCTGCCCGGCCGCAAGGGACTGCTGGTGCGCCGCCTCGGGAAAAGTCCCGAGACGCTGGAGGCGCTCAACGAGGACGAATATTTCGCCGTCGCCTCCGTGTCCGGTCTTTACGTGCTGGGCGCTATCCTTGAAGGCGGAACGCCCTGGCGGAAAGTTTTCCGGCCGCGAGCCGGCGGCAAGCCGCCGCTGACGGCGCAGGCGCTGGCCGCGCTGATGATCTCGGGAGACGACGATACCGCCGCAGACGCGCTGATAGACGGCCTCGGCCGCCGCCGGATAGAAGCCCTGCTGCCGGCGCTGGGTCACGGCGCGCCGGAGCGCCTCAGGCCTTTCCTGAAGGCCTCGGAAGTCTCCAGGCTGAACTCCGGCACTGAGGCCGCGCTGGAATACCTGAACCTGCCGCCCGGGGGGAAGTACGGCTTCCTCGACGCCCTGGCCGCCGCGCCGCCGGCCGCCGGGCCGGCGCAGCGCTCCCCCTTCGGCGTGGGCAGGATCGGCTGGCAGGCTTCCCCGGCCGACCTCTGCCGGCTGATGGCTTATTTCTCGGCCGGCGCGGACGAACGGGCGCTGGGCCTATTGGCGCCGGGCCGTGGTCTGCCGGCCGCGGCGGGCTTCGTCTACGCCGGCTACAAGGGCGGCGCCGGGCCGGGCGTTTTGTCCGCGGCCTGGCTGCTCAAAGACAAGAAAGGCCGGTGGACTTGCCTGGCCGCCGCCTGGAACGACGGGGCCGCGGACCCTGACGCCGCGGAGTTCGAGCGGGCGCTGGGCGGCGCCCTGGCGGCGCTGGCCGCGGCGGACTAGGACCGCCGGACCCTTGACAACTTCCGCCGGGGGGATTACAATTCATTTGCGGGATTTCCCCGTTCCCTATGCGTGGCTTCGTGAGGAAAACAGCTTGAAAAACAAACTTAAATTACTCTCCCTGTCCGTTGCGCTGCTGCTGCCGCAATACCTGCTGGCCGCGGCCGGCCCCGCCGCCGACCTGGTGCAGAAATGCCAGGACAACGTGGACAAGGCCAAGAAACAGCTCTCGCCGGCGGTGGCGCAGGAATGCGTGCAGAAGCTTACCGGTCCCGCGCTCACCGAACTCAAGAACGCGGACCCGGAAAAGGCCGCCACCATAATTTCCTACAACAACGCGCTGGTGGACTTTAAGAAGCTCACCTCCAACTACTCCGGCAAGTCGCTGGCCGAAGCGCTGGCGCGCGAGATGGAAGCCAGCGCCTGCGCCCTGTGCGACCTGGGCCTCGGCCCCCGGCCCGAGGCGGCTTTCTCCTGGCTGGAGACCAATTCCGGCGGCCGGCTGGAGACCGTGAAGCGCGCCGTGCGCACCTGGGACGCGCTGGGCAACACCCGGACCTCTTCGCTGGCGGCCGAGACCGAAAAATATTCCAAGGACGCCTGGAACGGGCAGAAGATCATGGCGCGCTACGAACGCCTCTCCGCCTGGGCCCGCAAGAATACCGACATCCTCACTCGCGCGCCCGCCGCCGCGGCCGCCAAGCCGGATTTCGCCGCGCTGGCCGACACGCTGCGCACCGACCTGGTGATGGACGGCGACGACTATTACGTGGACCAGCTGGACTCGCTGGCCCTCAACGCCGCCAAGGCGGCCCCGGCCGGCGCCGCCGCCGCGGCCAAGAAGGACAAGGCCACGGCCGAAACCGCGAAGAAGACGGCCGCCCTCAAGGGGCGCAGCGCCTCCGAGCAGAAGGATTACCTGGACGTCACTTTCGACAACGCCAGGCCCGGTTCGGGCGTGCCCGCCGTGGAGACCGGGGGCGGCGCCAAGTTCACGCCGGTGCCGATCACGCCCGAGCAGGCGGCCCAGCTCTCCGCCAAAATGGGCACCGTGAAGGACGGCAAGTTCACCGGCTACCTGGCCGACGAGGTGCGCGGCACCAAGGCCGGGGACGAGGTGTCAGCCTTCTTCGCCGATAAGACTTACGCCAAAAAAGGCAGCAACGCGCTCAACCTGAAGTTCGAGAAAGGCACCGGCGACCTCGCCGGGGCGCTCGGCTGGTGGAGCGGCGACAAGAAGACCACCACCGTGAATACCGACCTGGTGGACGACTACTGCGCCGGCAAGAAGATCACTCCGGCCCAGATGCTCAAGAGCGACGAACACCTTAAGGGCGTGGCCCGCTACGTGGCCCCGAACTTCGTGCACGAGACCACTCACCAGCGCCAGGACGCCTGGGCTTCAAGCAACGGCCTGGACTATATAAAGTACCGGGGCGGCAGCACCGGCCAGCCCTACCAGATGGAGATGGAGACCGAGGCCTTCTCCATGCAGGCCGCTTTCTCCGCCGAGAAGGCCAAGAAGGCCGGACCCGCCTACCTGGCGCAGATCTCGCCATCGCACCGGGCCAACGCCGAGCGCTTCATGGAAGACGGCGTGGACGCCATGCGCGTCGAGAAGCATAAGCTCTATACCGGCATCTCCTCCATGGAAGGCGCCTCGGCGCAGGAGTTCAAGAAAGCGCAGGGCGCCGCCTCGTACGTGAAGCTGCTCGAGGACAAGAAGCGCTCTAATCCCGCCGGCATGACAGAGAAGGAACTGGCGGACCTGAAGCTCTACCGCGAGGCCATGGACAGCCGCTTCAAGTGGTACACGATGGTGCAGCAGAAGTCCGCGGCCGACGAGCGCAAGCTGCTTGAGTGGCGCGAGGGCTTCGACGCGCCGGCGGTTTCGGTCGTGCCCAAGCCGGGCGCCTGACCGCGGTTTTAAGGGAAACAACATGAGAAAAATACTGGCACTGGCAGTTCTGCTCGCCCCCGCGGCGGCCCTGGCGGCCGACGCCGGCAAGGAGGCCGGGATGACGCATACCGAGAGGGGCTATTTCGAGGTCCGGTTCCCGGCCGGCTGGGAGAAGACGGAAGCGGCTTTCGGCCTTTCCGACGCCGAGAAGAAGGTCTACGGCGCCGAATGCTCCGGCGAGCGCGACGCCGACGGCCTGGCGCCCAGGATCTCGGTGCGCTACTACGCGCCGGGCAACCTGCTGCACAAGACCGCCGAGAAATTCATCCGCACCCATTCCCGCCCGGCCCTCGGCGCGGCGCTGGACGGCCAGCAGTACGGCCCCGTGAAGAAGGGGTTGGCGGGCCGGCAGTACGCGCAGGTCTTCGACCGGAAGATCTTCGAGTTCACGCCGCAGGAGAGCCTGAAGCCCAGGAAGATCGCCGTGTACGAAAAATTCCACGTGGTGCCAGTGAAGGACGGCTTCTTCGTGCTGCGCTATACCGCGCCGGCCGCCCGCGCCAAGGCGCACCTGAAGGACTACGAGGCCGCGGTGGCTTCGTTCAAACCGCTGAACCGCTAGCCCGCGCCTGACCCGCCGCGAAAACCCCGGCCCTGCCGGGGTTTTTGTTTGCCCCTTTTGTATAATTGGGCTATGCCGCCAAAGAACCAGGAAAAAGAGATCTCCGACCCCAAGGCCCAGGCCGAGGCCCAGCTCCGGGCCATGTACCGCAAGACCTTCGGCCGCGAGCCGGAGAGCTTCGAGCCCCTGCGCGAGGACGGTTCGGCGCGCCGCCTGTACCGCATGCGCGACGGGAGCCGCTCGGCGATAGGCGCCTACGGGCCGGACAAACTGGAGAACCGCGCCTTCCTGGAATTCTCCCGCCATTTCCGCGCCGCCCGGCTGCCCGTACCGGAGATCTACGCCGAGGACCAGGCGCAGGGCTTCTACCTGGAAGAAGACCTGGGCAGCACCACGCTCTTCGAGTTCCTGTCCGCCGAACGCAAAGGAGCCGAGATCCCCGCGACGGTGGAGGACGCTTACAAGAAGGTGCTGGGCTGGCTGCCGCGCTTCCAGGAGCAGGTGCGGCTCGGCCTGGACCTGAAGTTCTGCTATCCCCGGGCCGCCTTCGACCGGCAGAGCATCATGTGGGACCTGAACTATTTCAAGTACTATTTCCTGAAGCTGGCCAAGATCCCGTTCAACGAGGCCAAACTGGAGGAGGACTTCTCCCGCTTCGCCGATTTCCTGCTGGAGGCGCCGGCCGAGTGCTTCCTGTACCGCGACTTCCAGAGCCGCAACATCATGCTGCGCGGCGGGGAGCCGTGGTTCATAGACTACCAGGGCGGCCGCCGCGGCGCGCCGCATTACGACGTGGCCTCGCTGCTCTACGACGCCAAGGCCGACCTGCCGCCCGAGTTCCGCACCACCCTGCGCAAGGCCTACGTGGAGGCCGCCGGGCTGAAAGAGAAAGAGTTCATGCGGCATTACCACGCCTTCGTCTATATCCGCATCATGCAGGCGATGGGCGCCTACGGCCTGCGCGGCTTCTACGAGCGCAAGGCGCATTTCCTGGCCAGCGTGCCCTACGCCGTGCGCAACCTGGAATGGCTGCTGCGGCAGGCCGAGCCCGAGGTCAGCGTGCCCGAGCTGACCGCCTGCTTCAAGCGCATCGCCGCCTCCTCCTACCTGCGCCAGTTCGGCCGGACCAAACTGGGCCTGACCGTGCGGATCATGAGCTTCTCCTACAAGAACGGCGTGCCGCTCGACGACCGCGGCCACGGCGGCGGCTATGTGTTCGACTGCCGCGCGCTGCCCAACCCCGGCCGCCACGCCGAGTACGCGCAGCTCACCGGGCGCGACAAGCCCGTCATCGACTTCCTGCAGAAGGAGCCAGAGGTGGCCAAATTCCTCGAGAACGTGTTCGCCCTGACCGACATGAGCGTCGAGAACTACCAGTCGCGCAATTTCAGCTCGCTCTCGGCGGCCTTCGGCTGCACCGGCGGGCGCCACCGCTCCGTCTACTGCGCCGAGGCGCTGGCCGAGCGGCTGAAGAAGAAGTACGGCGTGCGCGTGGAGCTGTCGCACAGAGAGATCGGGGCGGCCAAATGAAAGCCATCGTGTTCGCGGCGGGCCTCGGCCTCCGCCTGCGCCCGCTGACCGACAGCCTGCCCAAGGCCCTGGTCGACGTGAACGGCGCGCCCATGCTGGAGCTGGTCATCCGGCGCCTGGCCGCGGCGGGCGTGACCGGCCTGGTGGTCAACACCCACCACTTCCACGAAAAGATCGCGGCCTTCCTCGCGGCCAGGAATAATTTCGGCCTGGACATAGCCTTGTCGCGCGAGGAGGGTTTTCCGCTCGAGACCGGCGGGGGACTGAAGAAGGCGGCTCCGCTGCTGGCCGGCAGCGAACCGTTCTTCGCCTACAACGCCGACGTCTACTCCACGCTGGACCTGCGCGCTCTTTACGCGGCGCACAGGGCCTCCGGGGCCCTGGCCACGCTGGCGGTGCGCGAGCGCCCCTCCCGCCGCCGTCTATTGTTCGATTCTAACCTGAACCTGAGGGGGCGCGAGGGGGAGGCGGCCCCGGCCGGCCTGCGGCCGCTGGCCTTCAGCGGCATACAGGTGATCTCTCCCGCCTTCCTGGGAAAAATGACGGAAAGCGGCGTCTTTTCCATCACGCCGGTGCACCTGCGCCTGGCCGCGGCCGGCGAACCGATAAAGGGTTTCGAGGACGCCTCGGATTTCTGGTGCGACATCGGCGACCCGGCCCGCCTGGAGACGGTGCGCGAGCGCGCCTCGGTTGACTTTCCCCGGTAAGATATATAGATTAAGAATATGACCAGCCTGCTATCCGCGCTTCTTTTGACTTTCTTCGCCGCCGCGGCCGCCGCTATGCCGGCTCCCTGTTTCGACACCGCCGCCCCCTGCCTGGCCGCGCAGGACGCGCCCGCCCCGGCCCCCGAGGCGTCCCTGCCCGAGGCCCAGGGCCGCGGCCGGCCCGTGGTGATCTCCATCGTGGGCGTGGACTTCGCCGAGGTGGGCATAGGCAAGCTGGAACTGGCCTATTTTAAAAAGATCATACAGTACTTCAAGCCGGGCAAGACCGTGGACGCCGCCCTGTTCGACTCGCGCATGGCCGCCGTGCGCGAGGACGAGCAGCTCAACGAGGCTTACAAGCGCCTCCCCGACGATTACCTGGACGCCCGCCTGCGCGAGACGCTGCCGCCCGGCGGCTACGAGATAGTGCCGGTGCGCTGGTCGCGCGACCCCGACGAGAGCGAGGCCGCCGTGCCGCTGGTGGAGGCCGCGATAAAGCGCATCTGCGCCTCCGCCAAAGCGCAGGGCCGCCCGGTCTACCTGGTGGCGCACAGCTGGGGCACCGTGCTGGCGCATACGGCGCTGCACCGCCTGGCCGCCGCCGCCCCGGAGGCGCACGTGGACAAGTTCATTACGCTGGGCTCGCCGCTGGTGCCCGGCCACTGGTGGCTGCAGATCTTCGTCGACGCGCAGGTGGGGGCGGGGCAGCTGCAGCAGTACGTGAAAAAGCCCGCCAACGCCGGCTACTGGCTGAACCTCTGGGCCGGCAACGATTTTTTTTCGAACGAGATCGGAGCCGCGGACCGGAACCTGCGGCAGGACGGTTTTACCTCCGAGCTGGAGCGGCGCGTGAAGAAGGCCGCCGAGGCGGACCACTCGCTGCGCCCGGCCGCGCTGCGCGACCTGTTCTTCCTCAAGAGCCTCAAGACCTGGCATTTCGCCTACATCTACGATTTCAAGATCTTCCTGAAGACGCTGCGCGAGAACCACGAGCGCGCGATCTTCGGCCCCGCGGTCTCCGCCGAGCTGGCCCGCCCATGATAGCCGTGCCCCTGGTCCTCGCCGACAGGCAGGCCCCGGCGCTGCCCGGCCTGGACCTGGCGCTGGCTTTCCTGCGCCGCCCGGACGCCGCCGGCCTGCCCGACGGCAGGTACGAGATAGACGGGGAGCGGGTCTTCGCCCTGGTGCAGCGCTACGAGACCGCGGCGGGCGAGCCGCGCTTCGAGGCGCACCGCCGCTACGCCGACGTGCAGTACCTGGCCGCCGGCTGCGAGGCCATAGCCGCCGCGCCGCTGGCCGCGCTGGCCGTGACCGAGGCCTACGACGCCGTCAGGGACGTCTGTTTCGGCTCCGTGCCGGCGGACCGCGCCTCGCGGCTCACGCTGGCAGCCGGCGAGCTGGCCATACTTTACCCCGAGGACGCGCACGCGCCCCGGCTGGCCGCGGGAACTCCCGCGCCGGTGACCAAGATAGTAGTCAAAGTGGAGATAAAATGACCCTTAAAGAACTGGTACGCGCTTCGATATGCGGCGAGATGGAAGACATAACCGGCTGCGAGACCGACGCCGAGGCCTTTCCCAAAGCCGTGGAAGTAGCCGCCTATCTGAACGCGCTGGCCGCGGAGAAGCGGGACCGCCTGCCGGACCTGGGCCGGATCTTCAAGGAGGGCACGGGTTTCCGCCAGCGCGCGAAGCACGTGTCCCGTTCCGTCGAGGCCGCGCTGCGCGCGCGCGCCCTGCGCGCCGAGAAGGCCACGGCCGTTTACGCGGCCCTGGTGCGGGTGATGAACAAGCCTGAATACAAGGAAGCCATGAACGTGCTGGCCAATCGGGAACTGGCCATAGTGGCCGAACTTAAGAAACTGCTGGCGGAACTGAAGAAACCCGCCTGATCCAAAAATCGAAGAGCGCCGCGCCGCGGGCCGTCCTTTAAGGGCGGCCCGCCGCTTTTGCCGCCTCCGCGCGCGCCAGGTTGGCGGCCGCGCTGGCCAGGCCGGGGGAAACGCGCAGCGCCCGGCGGAAGAGGCGCGCGGCGCCCTCGTAATCTCCGCGGCGGGCGAGCAGCACGCCGTAATCGTTGAGGGCCTCGGTGTTGGCCGGGTCGGCGGCCAGGAGGCGCTCGTAAAGGGGAGCGGCCTCGGCCGGCCTGCCGGCGGCGGCGTGTTCGCGCGCGGCCGCGAGCAGCGCCGGCGCGTAGCCGGGGTTGAGGTCCAGCGTGGCGCGCAGCGCCGCGGCGGCCTCCGCGCTCCGGCCCGAGCCGCGCAGCACGCTGTAGCGGTTGAAAAGCAGTTCGGGATCGCCGGGCCGGATGGCCAGGGCGGTCTTCAGCGCGGCCAGCGCCCCGTCCGGCTCGCCGGTCTTCCAGCGCGCCAGCGCCAGGCCGCTGAGATAGAGGTGGTCGCCGGGGGCGGCGGCGCTCACGCGCTCGAACAGCGCGCGGCTTTTGTCGAAGCGTCCCGCCAGGTAATACTCGCGCGCCAGGTTGTAGAGCATCGGCTTCGACGACGAGCGCAGCGCGGCGTGCTCGTAGAGCTCCAGGTCCGTGTCGCGCCGCGTCGTGTTCACGGCCGAGGCGGTAGCCAGCACCAGCGCGGCCGCGGGAAAAAGCTTGCGCAGCGGGTGCAGGGCGTTCGCGGCCCACAGGAACAGCCCGGCGTTGGCGAGGTAGACCCAGTGGTCGAGCATCAGGTCGTTGGCGGCCAGCAGCGGGAACTTGGGCGCGAGGTTGAGCAGGTACCAGCCGGCGCAGAACAGCGCGGCGCGCGAGCCGCGCCGGTAGAGGAGGGCGGCCGCCGCTGCCAGCAGGACCGGCGCGGCCCAGGCCAGCAGGGCCGAATCCGGCTGCATACGGTGCGAGTGCATGCCGAAGGGCAGCAGCGCTTCCTTAAGATATACCAGAATGGCGGCCGGCACCTTGAGCAGCAGGCCGGAGGCCACCGGCCGCAGGCCGTGGGAGAACAGGCCCATGCCCAGTGCCGCGTGGCGGATAAGGAGGTAGGCGGGCACTACCGCGAAAAACGGCAGGAGCTTTTTATATTCGGCCCGGTTTTTCCCCTGGTACCAGAGGCACAGGGCGGCCAGCGCAGGCGTGATCACCCCGTTCTCCTTGAAGCCGCAGGCGGCGAGGAAAAAGAGGAAGGAGGCCGCCGCGCGGCCCCGCACGAACAGCAGCAGCGAGGCGGCCGTGCAGGCGGCCGAGGCCAGCTCCGCCCTGCCCGCCACTATCAGCATCTGCTCGACGGCCGCGGGGTGCGCGGCCAGCAGCACCGAGGCCCAGAAGGCTCCGCCCCGGGGGAAGCCCAGCGCCAGCGCGAGGTAGAAGAAGAGGATGGCCGCCGCGGCGTGGAAGGCCAGGTTGGTCAGGTGGTAGCCGAAGGGGCGCAGGCCCCAGACCGCGAAGTCGGCCATGTTGCTGACGGTCTGCAGCGGCCGGTAATAGTTCAGCCCCTGGGCGAAAGGGTCGCCCTTGAAAGCGGAGGCCAGGTTGGCGGAGCTGACCGTCATGCGCGGGTTCTGCTCTATCATCCGGTGGTCGTCCCACAGGAAGCCGGCGCCCAGCGTGAGGCCGAAGGCGAGCAGGGCGGCCAGCGCTATGCCGGCCGGGGCCAGCGCGGCCCTGAGGTCGAGGTCTTTAGGCACGATGAAATTATACAAGATGTCCCCGGCACCCGCTCCGCCCGGCGGGCCCGGGATGTAAAAAGGTAAAATATCTACATGACAAAGATCGCCGACGGCTCCGAGATCTACTGGGACGCGAGGCAGTACGACGCCTTCAACGCGCCCGGCGCCGACGATACGGCCTTTTACCTGGCCGAGGCCCGGCGGGCCCGCGGGCCCGTGCTGGAGCTGGCCTGCGGTACCGGCCGCCTGACACTGCCGCTGAAAAAGGCCGGCGTCGAAGTAACGGGGCTCGACGTGGCCGCGCCCATGCTGGCGCTAGCCCGGGCCAAGGCCGCCGCCGCCGGCCTGCGCATCTCTTTCGTCCTGGCCGACGCCCGACGTTACGCGCCGCGGCGCAAGTTCGCGCTGGTCTTCATGGCCTTCAATTCGCTGCAGCATTTCGCCCGCCGCGCCGACCTGGAAGGGCTGTTCGCCTCCGTCCGGCGCTGCCTGGCCCCCGGCGGTAAATTCATTTTCGACGTGTTCAATCCCCACCCGGGCTACCTGGTGCGGGACCCCGACGAACTGCTGCCGGTGGCTTATTATGATGACCCGGCCGGCGGCGGCAAGATGCTGGTGAACGAGCAGTATAATTATGACAAGGCGGCCCAGGTGTCCCGGCTGACCTGGCATTACCGGCGCGAAAAAGACGGCCAAACGCTCAAAAAGACCTTGAATTTGCGGTGTTTTTTCCCGGAGGAGCTGCTGGCGCTGGCGCATTACAACGGCTTTAAAGTGGTAAAGAGGTACGGGGATTTCCAGCGCGCCCCTTTTACCGGCGAAGCCATGAAACAGGTGCTGGTCTGCCGCCCCTTATTGTAAACCCGGCCCGGATTTGCTACTATTAATCTACTATGAATACCTATGAGTTAATGCTGATAATCAACCCCCAGCTCACGGACGCCGAAGTCCAGGAAGCTGTGGAAAAGGCCAAGAAGACCCTCACCGACGCAAAAGGCGAGGTTCTGGCCGAGGACAGGCTGGGCCGCAAGAAGTTCTCCCACGCGGTGGGAAAACAGCGCGACGGCTTTTACGTCTATATGAAAGTGAAGGCCCTGCCCGAGACCGTGAAGGACATCAATCACAGCCTGAAGCTCCAGGAAACCGTGCTTCGCGCCATGATGATGAAAGCCACGGTAGAACCGGTTAAGAAGCCCTAATTACCCTTTTCGGGAATAACATGGACTTGAAAATTCCGGATCTCAACCAGGTCATAATAGCCGGCCGCATAACGCGGGACCCGGAACTCCGCTTCACGCAGAAGCAGCAGGGCATGTGCTTCTTCACGGTCGCGGTCAACCGCCGCTACCAGGACCAGGCCTCCGGAGAATGGAAAGACCTCACGACTTTCGTGCCGGTCACCGTCTGGGGACCCGCCGCCGAGCGCGTGAAGGAAAAGTTGCGCAAGGGCAGCCCCGTAATGGTGGAAGGCCGCCTTACGTCCTCCGAGTACACGGACAAGGCCGGCCAGAAGCGCAAAGAGCTTAAGATCACCGCCAGCCGCGTGCAGTCGATGGCTTTCGAAGGGCCCGCCGGCGAGGCCGCTCCGAAGGCGGAGCAGGAAGAACCCGCGGCCGAAGCCGAAACCAAGGGCGACTCTTCCGGCATAGAAGAAGTACCGTTTTAAAATCAGGTAGGAGCATAAAACTATGGAGAACAAAGAAAATACCCCCAAGCCGGCCGAGACCGCCGCGCCGAGACCCCAGGGCGCGCCCATGGGCGGACCCCGCCGCCCCCCGGGTGGCCGCCGCTTCGCCCCGCGCCGCAAGGTGTGCAGGCTCTGCGCCGAGCACATAGACCTGGTGGACTACAAGCAGGCCCAGATCGTCCGCAACTTCACCACCGACACCGGCAAGATCCTGTCCCGCCGCATCACCGGCGCGTGCGCCAAGCACCAGCGCCAGATCATGCGGGCCGTGAAGATCAACCGCAACCTGTCGCTGATGTCCTACAACGGCTAAACGGAGCAAACCATGAAAGTAATACTTAAAAAAGACGTAACGAACCTGGGCCGCTCCGGCGAGATAAAGACCGTCAAGGACGGCTACGCCCGCAACTTCCTGATGCCCCGCGGCATGGCCGAGCTGGCCACCGAGGGCGCGCTGAGCGCCTGGAAGAACAGCGCCGACAAGCGCGCCAAGCGCGTCGCCGCCGAGGACGCCGGGATGAACGAGCTGGCCAAGCGCCTCTCGGCCATCACCCTTTCCTTCTCCCGCCCCGTCTCCGAGGACGGCGTGATGTTCGGGTCCGTGGCCAAGAGCGATATTATAAAGAACCTGGCCGCCGCCGACATCGAGATAGACAAGGACATGATACGCCTGCCCGCTTCCATAAAGGCCGTCGGCACCTTCGAGGTGGAGATAGCCCTCAAGCAGCATATCACGACCAAGATAAAAGTGGCCGTGTCCGCGCAGAGCAAGTAACGGTACTTCCTTCGAGCCCGGGCCAAGGCCGCAACGCCGAAGCCCGGGCTTATCACATACGACAACCCGACAGGGGGGCAGCATATGACCTATAACAAGGTACCTCCGCATTCCAACGAGGCGGAAATGGCCGTGCTGGGCGCCATGCTCATCGAGAAAGAGGTCATCGACGGGATCATGGAGGTCCTGCAGCCCAAGCATTTCTACAGCGACATCCACGGCCGCATCTACGAGGCCATCCTCGAGCTGCGCCAGCGCAACCTGCCGGTGGACGTGGTCACCCTTTCCGAAGAACTCAAGAAGACCAACCGCCTGGAGGAACTGGGCGGCCAGAAGTACCTCGCCGACCTGATGGAGAAAGTCTCCACAGCCGCGCATACCAACGCCTACGCCAACATCGTCCGCGAGAAGGCCCTGATGCGCGACCTGATCCGCGCCAGCACGCAGATCGTGGAAATGACCCAGGCCGGCGCCGAGAGCGTGGACAAGATCATCGATTTCGCCGAGCAGGAGATCCTGCGCGTCGCACAGACCAAGACCGACCACGGCTTCGCCTCCTCCGCCACGCTGGCGCAGGAGACGCTGGGCCGCATGGAGAAGGCTTTCTCCCAGCACTCGCCCATCACCGGCGTTCCGACGGGCTTCATGCGCCTCGACGACATGACCGGCGGCTTCCAGAAGTCCGACCTGATCATCATCGCGGCCCGCCCGTCCATGGGCAAGACCGCGCTCGCGCTGAACATGGCCTACCACGCCTGCGTGGAGCAGAAGATCCCCGTGGCCGTTTTCTCGATGGAAATGGACAAGCACTCCATCATGCAGCGCCTCATCTGCTCGGCCGCGCGCGCCAACCTCAGCGGCGTGCGCAAGGGCCAGCTCAGCCGCGACGTGTGGCCGCAGCTGACCCGGTATACCGGCATGGTGGCCGAGTCCCCGCTCTTCATCGACGACACCCCCGGCCTCAACATCCTCGACATCCGCAACCGCACGCGCAAGCTGATGAAGCAGCTCAAGAGCGAGAACAAGACGCTCGGCATGGTGGTCATCGACTACCTGCAGCTCATCCGCGGCGCCGGCCGCAGCGAGAGCCGCCAGCAGGAAGTGGCCGAGATCTCGCGCCTGCTCAAGGACCTGGCCCGCAGCCTGCAGTTGCCCGTCATAGCGCTGTCGCAGCTCAACCGCCGCAGCGAGGACAAGGGCCGCGTGGACAACCGGCCCCAGCTCTCCGACCTGCGCGACTCCGGCTCCATCGAGCAGGACGCCGACTTCGTGGCGATGATCCACCGCGAGGAGTACTACAAGCGCGAGGACCCCACCGTGAAGAACCAGGCTACGCTGATCGTGGCCAAGCACCGCAACGGCCCCGTCGGGGACGTGCCGCTGGCCTTCTTCCACGAGTACACCAAGTTCGAGAACCCCGCCGTGCAGGCGATGGAGCCCATCTCCGAAGCGGCGGTGTTCTAGGCCGCTATGGCCCTGACGCTGCGCCCCACCGTCGCCGAGATCCGGCTCTCCGCCGTGCGGCGGAACCTGCAGAAGTTAGCGAAAACAGCCGCCCCCGCGCGGCTGCTTTTCGTGGTGAAGGCCAACGCTTACGGGCACGGCGCCGTGGAGCTGGCGCGCCTGGCCGAGGCCGAGGGCCTGGCCTGGGGTTTCGGCGTCTCCTGCGTGGAGGAGGGCCTGGCGCTGCGCGCCGCCGGCCTCAAGAGCCCGGTGCTGGTGCTGGGCAGCCTGTACCCTTTCGAAAGCTTCGTCGAGGCCATCAACGCCGGCCTCATCGTCACGATAGCCAGCCTCGACGCCGCCCGCCAGGCGGTGGAGGCGGCGAGAAAGCTGGGCAAGCAGGCTCTCTGCCACATCAAGCTGGAGACCGGCATGGGCCGCATAGGCGCCCGCAAACCCTCCGTGCTGAAGATCTACGACGAGCTGGCGGCCGGCCCCGGCGTGCAGGTGGGCGGCCTCTATACGCACCTCTCAAGCGCCGACACCGACCCCGACTACACCGGTGCCCAGCTGGCCATCTTCAGCGAGACCGCCTCCGAGCTGGAACTGCGCGGCGCGCGCGGCCTCCTGCTGCACGCCGCCAATTCCTGCGCCGCGATGAACTACCCGGTCAGCCGCCTGGACATGGTGCGCTGCGGCATAGCCGCCTACGGCCAGGCCGAGGGGTTCGAGCCGGCGATGACGCTCAAGACCAGGATCGTTTTCATAAAGAACGTGCGCGAGGGCGCCTGCATCAGTTACAATAAGTCTTTCAGAGCGGACCGCGCCATGAAGATCGCCACGATCCCGGCCGGCTACGGGGACGGCTATATCCGCCGCTTCTCCAACCGCGCCGACGTGCTGATAGGGGGGCGCCGCTGCCGCGTGCTGGGCAACGTGACGATGGACATGACCATGGTGGACGTGACCGGGGTGAAGGACGCCGCCGTGGGGGCCGAGGCCGTGCTGCTGGGCCGCCAGGGCGCGGAGGAAGTGACCGCGCGCGAGCTGGCCGACATCGCCGGGACGATAAGTTACGAGCTGGTGACGCTTATTACCGCCCGCGTGCCGCGGGTATACCTGGAATGAAATATTGCCTGACAGAAAAGATCGGCGGCGGCGTGATGAGCCTGGCCCAGGCGCTGGGCCAGACGACCCTGATGTTCAGGTCCGTCGTGTTCTGGTTCTTCCGCTCCCGCCTCGAAGTCTCCGAGACCGTCAAGCAGTGCGTCAAGATCGGCGTGGACTCGGTCACCGTGACCGCGCTGACCAGCTTCTTCACCGGCATGGTGCTGTCGCTGCAGACGGGTTATTCCTCCCGCAACCTTTTTAACGAACCGCTCTATATCGGCACCATGGTCGCCTTCTCCATGGTCAAGGAACTGGGCCCGGTGCTGACCTCCGTGGTGGTGGCGGGCCGCGCCGGCGCGGTGGTGACCGCCGAGATCGGCACCATGCGCGTGACCGACCAGATAGACGCCCTCTACACGCTGGGCACCAACCCCACCCGCCACCTGCTGGTGCCGCGCTACATAGCGTTCATGATCACCCTGCCGCTCCTGACCGTGCTGGCGGACTTCCTGGGCATCGCCGGCGGCGCCATCGTGGGCGTCGTCAAGCTGGGCATCCCGACGTCGGTGTTCATGAACGACATCTACACCTACCTCGAGATCTCGGACTTCATGCACGGTTTCCTGAAGACCTTTTTCTTCGCTTTCATGATCGCCACGGTCTCCTGCCATAAGGGCATGCATACCAAGGGCGGCGCGGAGGGCGTGGGCAAGGCCACCACCGAGGCCGTGGTGGCCAGCATGGTGCTGGTGATGGTGCTGGACTACTTTATCAGCGCGCTGCTGGTGGCGGTGGGCATATGATAGAAATTAAGGGTCTCGGCAAAGCTTTCGGCGAGCGCTGTATCCTCAAGGACATCTCCGTCGACATCAAAGAGGGGGAGTTGTTCAGCGTGATAGGCCCTTCCGGCACCGGCAAGAGCACTTTCATCAAATGCATCATCCGCCTGCTGCGGCCCGACGCCGGCAGCATCATGGTGGACGGGCAGGAGATCGCCACCACCGGCAGCGAGTTCCAGCTGGCCAAGGTGCGCCGCAAGTTCGGCTACCTGTTCCAGGAGGGCGCGCTGTTCGATTCGCTGACGGTGATGGAGAACGTGGCCTTCGGCCTGAAGTACCTGACCGACCTGCCCAAGAGCGACTACCCGCGCATCGTCAAGGAGAAGCTGGCGCTGGTGGGCCTCGAGGACGTGGAGCACCTAAAGCCCTCCGAGCTGTCCGTCGGCATGAAGAAACGCGTTTCGCTGGCGCGGTCCATAGCCGCCGAGCCCAAATACATACTTTACGACGAGCCGACCACCGGGCTGGACCCGGTGACCACCGGCATGGTCAAGGACCTGATCACCGACATGCGCGCCAAGCTGGGCGTCACCTCCGTGGTGGTCACGCACGACCTGAAACTGGCGCTGGAGATCTCCAGCCGCGTCGCGATGCTTTACGAGGGGGCGTTCGTGGAAGTGGGGGAGCCGGCCAAGTTCAGGCAGTCCGAGAACAAGGAGGTCAGGGAATTCATGGAAATTTCAGACCTCTCCAGGAAGTAGCCCCGCCCCTTCCGCCACTAGTGCTGTCCGGTTTACTTTTATATAATGGATATCGATATAGTAATATAGATATCATTGGCCAAGGCGTCTAAAGGAAGTCATGAACGGCGAGATGAAGGTCGGTTTGTTCGTTCTGGTCGGTTCCATCCTGTTCGGAACCGCGGTGTTCCTGCTTGGCGACTACTCCTTCCAGAAATTCTACCCCGTGTACATCGAGTTTTCCGACGTGGCCGGCCTGCCCGACAAGGCCGTCGTCAAGCTGTCCGGCGTGGACGTCGGCAAGATAAAACAGATCTCTATCCGGGACGAAAAGGTGATCGTGGAGCTGGCCGTCAGGGACGGCGTGAAGATCTACCGGGACTCCCGCTTTCTGGTGGGCTCGACGAGCATGATAGGCTCCAAGTTCCTGCAGGTGGACCAGGGCAAGCCCGCCGCCGGCGTGATCAAGGCCGGCGACACCATGCGCGGCGACGACGCGCTGCCCATGGACCGGGCCATCGCCAAGGCCGTGGAGAGCCTGCAGAAAATGGCCGAGGACATAAACGGCGAGGGCCGCCTGGCGCGCGATATCAACGACATCATGCAGAACCTGCGCGAGGTCACCGCCAACCTCAACGACATGGTGGCCAACAGCCAGCCGCACGCGGAGAACGCGATGGCGCGGCTGGATACCATCACCGCCAAGCTCGACGCCATGCTGGACAAGACCGACTCGATCGTGCGGAAGATCGACCGCGGCGAGGGCGTGGCCGGCGCGCTGGTGAGCGACAAACAGATGAAGGCCGACGTCAGCGAGGCCATCAGCAATATCAAGGACGCCAGCGTCTCCGTGAAGTCCGCGCTGGGCCGGGTGGGCGGCTTCCGCACCTACCTCAAATGGGACTACAAGTACGAGCCCGTTTCCCGCTCCTCCAAGAACAATTTCGGCGTGAAGATCTACCCGCGCGAGGGGCGCTACTACTACCTCGGCGGGGCCAACATGATCAACGTGAAGGACTCCATCCGCGGCACCGACTACGAGACGCTCAACACCGTCGACGCGCAGCTGGGCTGGGAAGTGGGCCGGTTCGACCTGTACGCCGGCGTGCTCCGCGGCGCGGGCGGCGCCGGCGCCCGCTGGCGCCCGTTCCTGAACTCCAAGTGGGACCGCCTGGCCTTCTTCGCCGAGGGCTCCGATTTCTCCCGCGACCGGCGCATCAAGGGTCGCAATTTCAACAGCCCGCGCTACGACGCCGGCGTGGACGTGCGCCTGAACAAGTACGTGGAGGCCGGCGTGCGGCTTAACGACATGGCCGAGACCAAGCGCGTGAACTACACCACGCGCGTGCTGTTCGAAGACAAGGACATCGCCTATCTTTTCGGTTTCGCCTCGCTGGGGTCGCTCGCGAAGTAACATGAAACTCAAGACCATCTACCGCTGCCAGGAGTGCGGCCAGGCCTCCCCCAAATGGGCCGGGAAATGTCCCGGCTGCGGCGGCTGGAATACCCTCGTGGAGGAAGCCGAAGAGGTGCTGACCAGGGCCGCCGCGAAGGCGCGCGGCCTGACCGATTTTTCCGAGCCGGCCGTGAAACTTTCCGAGGCCCGCGCCATGAAGTGCGAGCACGCCAGCACCGGCATCACCGAGCTGGACCGCGCCCTGGGCGGCGGCCTGGTGAAGGGCCAGGTGGTGCTGCTGGCGGGCCCGCCCGGCATAGGCAAGAGCACCCTGACGCTGGAGAGCTGCACGGCGCTGGCCGCCGGGGCCTTCTCCGCCGGCAAGATCTTATACGTCTCCGGCGAGGAGTCGCTGGCGCAGGTGGGCTCGCGCGCCGAGCGCCTGGGCGCCAAGCCCGACAACGTGTACCTGATGAGCGAGACCAACCTGGCCAAGATCATAGAGGAGTTCCGCAAGCTCAAGCCGGCCTTCCTGGTGATCGACTCCATCCAGACCGTCTACCACCCGGAGTTCGTCGGCTCGCCCGGCTCCGTCGGCCAGATCCGCGAGTGCGCCTCCGAGCTGCTCAAGATCGCCAAGGGAGCGGGCACGCCGCTGTTCCTGCTCGGCCACGTCACCAAGGAAGGCTCGCTCGCGGGCCCCAAGGTGCTTGAGCATATCGTGGACACCGTGCTCTATTTCGACGCGGAGAAGAGCAACGTCTTCCGCGTGCTGCGCCCGCACAAGAACCGCTTCGGCCCGGTGGACGAGACCGGCATCTTCGAGATGACCTCCAGGGGCCTGCGCCCGGTGGACGACGCCGGGCTGCTGCTGGCCGAGGCCGACCGCGACCGCGCGCTCGCCGGGCGCGGCTTCGCCGTGGCCTTCGAGGGCGCGCGGCCGATGCTCGCCGAGATCCAGGCGCTGGCCGGCAAGTCGTACCTGCCCTACCCGCGCCGCACGGTGACCGGGATGGACCTCAACCGCGCGCAGATGCTGATAGCCGCGCTGGAAAAGAACCTGGGCCTGCGCTTCGACGAAATGGACGTTTTCGCTTCGCTGCAGGGCGGCATCAAGCTCAGGGACACCGCGCTGGACCTGGCTTTCTGCGCCGCGCTGATAAGTTCCGCGAAAGACATAGCGCTGCCTCCCGACTGCGTCTTCATCGGCGAGGTGGGCATACTGGGACAGACCGCCAGCCCGGGCTTCATGGACCGGCGGTTGGCCGAGGCCGAGCGGCTCGGCTTCACGCGGGCCTTCGTGCCGCGGCAGCCCAAGAAGGACGAGGGCCGCTACAAGACCCTCAGGACGGAAGTGGTGCGCGACATTGGCGCGCTGTACTCGGCTTTAGCCGGATTAACCCCCGCCAAGGCGGGAAAGTAACAAGGAGCTACACATGATAGTATGGATCTTCAGGGCCGTGGCCCTAATCGGAACGCCGGTGCTGACCTGGTTCGCGGTCTCGCAGGACCTCAAAGGCCTGGCCTTCGGCGTGCTGATAGGCCTGGTCATCATAGGCGTGGAATACGTCTTCGAGAACGTAAGTCTCTTCTCGCTGATCATCGGCATCATCGGCGCCGTGGTCGGCATCATCCTGTCGAAGCTGCTGGACTACACCGTGTTCCAGATAGACAACGACATCTTCAGCGCGATGTGGCTGCGCTACAACATCATCGTGCGCTACGCGCTGGCGCTGCTGGGCATGGTGATCAGCGTCAAGAAGATCCCCGAACTCGACGACCTGGACAAGAACATCCTGTCAGTGGGCCGCCGCGGCGGCAAGAACATGAAGGTGCTGGACCTCAGCGCCATCGTGGACGGCCGCGTGCTCGACATCTGCGACACCCACTTCATCACCGGCGGCATCATTACCCCGCGCTTCGTGGTGCAGGAACTGCACTCGCTGGCCGAGAGCGCCGACCATATCGGCCGGGCCAAGGGCCGCCGCGGCCTCGACATCCTGGCCCGCCTGCAGGAATCGCGCGACATCCCGTTCCGCGTGATCGACCGCGACATCAAGGAGAGCACCGACAACCAGATGAAGCTGGTCACCATCGCCAAGGAGCTCGGCGCCTCCATCATCACCATAGACTTCAACATCAACAAGCTGGCCGCGCTCGAGAACGTCACCGTGCTCAACATCAACGACCTCAGCATCGCCCTCAAGCCCGTGGTGCTGCCCGGCGAGGATATGAGCGTGTTCGTGATGAAGGACGGCAAGGAAAAAGAGCAGGGCGTGGGCTATCTCGACGACGGCACCATGATCGTCATCGAGGACGGCCGCGACTTCATAGGCAAGAAGGTGGACGCCGTGGTGCAGTCCATCCTGCAGACCTCGCAGGGCCGCATCATCTTCACCAAGGTCAAGGGGAAAGCCGCGACGCAGGGGCCCAAGCAGCCTTAACAGGCCATGCCCGGCAGGAAAGCCAAATTACCGTCGGCCGAGGCCATCATACTGGCCGGAGGCGCGGGCGAGCGCATGGGCGGGGACAAGCAGTATCTGCCCCTGGCCGGCCGCCCGATGATAGAGCGGACGGTGGAGGCCTTCGCCTCCAGCGGGCTCTTTTCCGGTATCATCCTAGCTCTGGGCCCGGAGAACCTGGCCCGGCACGGCGCGGCCTGGCAGGCCGCGGGGGTTAAGGCCGTTCCCGCCGGCGCCACCCGCACCGGCTCGCTGAAGAACGCTTTCGCCCTCGTCAGCCCGGGCGCCGAACTGGTGGCCGTACACGACGGGGCCCGCCCCTTCGCCGGCGCGGCGCTCATCCGGGCCTGCCTGGAGCGGGCCGCCGAGGCCGGCGCGGCCGTGCCGGCCGTGCCGCTGAAGGACACCGTGAAGACGGTGTCGGCCGACGGTAAATTTTTCGAGCGCACCCCGCCGCGCGCGGGGCTGATGGCGGTACAGACGCCGCAGTGCTATAAGCGGAGCGTGCTGGCGGACATAGTGGCCGCCGCCGCGGACAAGGATTACAGCGACGAATCCCAGGTGCTGGAGGGGCTCGGCATCAGGGCGGCGGTGGTCCTCTCGGACTACCGCAATATCAAGGTGACTACGCCAGAGGACCTGGTGATAGCGGAGGCTTTCATGAAAGACGAAAAGACGGCGAGCACCAGGGTGAAGATCCCTGTGGCGCGCTCGGGGTTCGGCTACGACATCCACCGCATGGTGGAGGGCCGCCCGCTGATCCTGGGCGGCGTGAAGATAGAGCACGCCAAGGGCCTGCTGGGCCATTCCGACGGCGACGTGGTGCTGCACTCCATCTGCGACGCGCTGCTGGGCTCCATCTCCGCCGGAGAGATCGGCGTCTACTTTCCGCCCACGGACCTGACCATCATGGGCATCTCCAGCGTGGAGATAGCCGCGAAGACCATCGAGATCCTCGCCTCCAGGAAGGCCCGCATCATCAACGTGGACGCCACGATACTGGCCGAGGAACCCAAGCTTAAGCCGCATTACGAGGCCATCCGCGACTCGGTGGCCAGGATCCTCAAGCTGGACAAGGCCGACGTCAGCATAAAGGCCAAGAGCCGCGAGGGCCTGGGCGACATCGGTCACGGCGAGGCCATGGTCTGCTACGCCGTAGTGAGCGTGATCAAATGAGCAAGCTGGCGCTGCTGGCCGCCGCCGTAGTTTTCTGCGCCTGCGCCGCGCCGCGCGAGGCCGCGCAGACGCCGCCGCAGAAGCCGGCGGGACCGGGGGCGGCGAGCGTCTTTGAGAAACGCAATTTCAAGCTGGTCAAGACGCCCGACCCGGACCTGGAATTGCAGCTCGAGAGCCTGCTGTCGGCCAGCTACGACGCCGCGGTGGTGCGCCACTCCGGCGCCAACCCGATGGAAATAGGCTTCACTTATTCCCTGTCCCCCAGGGGCGCGGTCTACCCCTTTTCCGAGATCGAGGTCTCGTGCATCATGCAGGATAAATTCGCCCGGCGCCACGGCCCCGGCCTCTGCGCCGATTTCTTCGCCGAACTGGAGCGCAAGATATCCAAGGCGGTAGCGGGCAGACAGTAAAGAGGAACACCGAATGAACTTCAGGGTCTACAACACGCTTACCAGGCAGAAAGAGGTTTTTAAACCGCTCAAGGAGTGCGAGGTGGGCATCTACACCTGCGGCCCCACCGTCTACCATTACGCCCATATCGGCAACCTGCGCACCTACATCGCCGAGGACGCGCAGGTGCGCGCGCTGCGCTTCCTGGGCTGGCGGGTGAAGCGCGTGATGAACATCACCGACGTGGGCCACCTGGTCTCCGACGCCGATACCGGCGAGGACAAGATGGAACAGGGCGCCCGCCGCGAGGGCAAGAGCGCCTGGGAGATAGCCAGGTTCTACACCGAGGCCTTCTTCAAGGATTTCTACGCGCTCAACTGCGTCAAGCCCGACGTCACCTGCCCCGCCACCGAGTATATACAGGAGATGATAGGCCTGGGCCAGACGCTGGAGGCTAAAGGCTACACCTACCCCATCCCCGGCGACGGCGTCTATTTCGACACCTCCAAGCTGCCGGACTACGGCAAGCTGGCCGGCAAGGCGCACGTGGAAGGCATCAGGGAGGGCGCGCGCGTGGAGGCGAATATCGCCAAGCGCAACCCGGCCGACTTCGCCGTGTGGAAGTTTGCCGCCCCCGGCGAACAGCGCCAGATGGAGTGGGACTCCCCGTGGGGCAAGGGCTTCCCCGGCTGGCACATGGAGTGCTCGGCCATGGCCATGAAGCACCTCGGCGAGACCATGGACATGCACTGGGGCGGCGAAGACCACGTGGCCATCCACCACACCAACGAGATAGCGCAGAGCGAGGCCGCCACCGGCAAGCCTTTCTCCAACTACTGGCTGCACGCGCGTTTCCTGGTGATGGGCGACCTGGGCAAGATGAGCAAGAGCTCCGGCGATTTTCTGACGGTCTCGACGCTGCCGCAGAAGGGCTACGAGCCGCTGGCCTACCGCTACTACTGCCTGCTGACGCATTACCGCAAGCAGCTGGAGTTCACCTGGGAAGGCGTGGAAGCCGCCGCCCGCGGCCTCGACGGCCTGCGCGCCCTGGCGCAGAAGATAAAGCAGGAGGCCGGCACGGCCCCGCATTCCCTCGACAAAGACTCCAAGTATTACAAAGATTTCTGCGAGGCGCTGGCCGACGACGTGAATATGCCCGCCGCCATGGCCGTGCTGTGGGAGACGCTCAAGGATAATACCATCCCGGCGCCGCAACGCCTGGCCTTCGCGGCCGCCGCCGAAGAAGTGACCGCGCTGGACCTCTTCAAGGCGAAGGAAGCGGGGGAACTGGCGCCCGAGCTGCTGGCCCTGATCAAGGAGCGAGAAGCCGCCCGCAAGGCCAAGGACTGGAAGAAGTCCGACGAGCTGCGCAAGGCGCTCTCCGACAAGGGCGTGCTGATAGAGGACGCCCCCGGCGGCACCAAGTGGAAGCTGGCTCGCGGCTGAGCCGCGCGCGCACGTTAAAGGGATAAGGCGGAGGGTTAATGGCCGACAACAACGCGAAAGCTCCTTTTAAATACGAGTGGTTCACGATGGGCGACATCAACGGCTTCTTCGGCCTGATGTTCGACAACATGACCGTGCTCTCGTTCATGGCCGGCATCCTCATCTTCGCCTTCGGCTTCCCCGCCGAGATAGTCTACAAGCGGATGTTCCCCGGCACCGCCTTCGGCGTGCTGTTCGGCGACCTGATCTACACCTGGATGGCCTTCCGCCTGGCCAAAAAGACCGGCAACGAGAAAGTCACCGCCATGCCGCTCGGCCTGGACACGCCGTCCTCCATCGGCATAGCCCTCGCCGTGCTCGGCCCGGCCTTCCTCGGCTTCAAGGCCAACGGCATGAGCGAGTACGACGCCGGTATGGCGACCTGGTACCTCGGCATGGCGACCATGGTGCTCATCGGCGTCTTTAAGTTCGCCTTCTCTTTCATCGGCGGCTGGCTGCAGCGGCAGATCCCGCAGGCGGGCCTCCTCGGTTCCCTCGCCGGCATAGGCCTCGCGCTCATCGGCTTCTTCCCGATGCTCGAGGTCTTCAAGATGCCCATCATCGGCCTGGTCGCCCTGGGTCTGATCATGTACACGCTGGTGGCCGGCATAAAGCTGCCCAAAAATTTCCCCGGCGTGTTCGGCGCGGTGGCTATAGGCACCGTGCTCTACTACATACTCGCCCCGCACGGCCTCGCCGGCGGCGAGCCGAAGCCGCTGCCCGAGCTGTCCCTCTACCTGAGCCTGCCCATCCCGACGCTCGAGTTCCTGAAAGGCCTCGGCGACGCGCTGAAGTACCTGCCGATCGCCATACCGTTCGCCATCCTCACCGTGGTGGGCGGCGTGAACGTGACCGAAAGCGCCCGCGTGGCCGGCGACGACTTCAAGACCCGCGACATACTGCTGACCGAGGCCGTGGCCACGCTGGTGGCCGGCGTCTGCGGCGGCGTGGCGCAGAGCACGCCCTACATCGGCCAGCCGGCCTACAAGGCCATGGGCGCCCGCGCCGGCTACACTCTGCTGACCGGCCTGTTCATCGGCCTGGGTGGCTTCCTGGGCTACCTCGGCTTCATGGTGGAGCTTATCCCAGCGGCCGTGATAGCGCCCATCCTCATCTTTGTCGCGCTCGACATCATGTGCCAGGCTTTCCACGCCTGCCCCGTCAGGCACGCCCCCGCCGTGGCGATGGCCTACTTCCCCACGGTGGCGCGCATGCTGCAGATAAAGCTGTCCAACCCCGGCATGGTGCCCACGGAACTCTTCAACAAGAACCTGGCGGCCGCCGACAAGGGCCTGCCCGAGCTGCTGGTGACGGTGGCGCTGGGCAACGGCTTCATCCTCACCGGCATGCTGTGGGGCGCCTTCATGGCCAAGCTGATAGACCGCCAGGTGCGCGCTGCCGCCTTCTACGTGGCGGTGTGCGGCGTGTTCACTTTCTTCGGCATGATACACTCGGCCATACCCGACGGCAACATGTACCTGCCTTGGCAGCTGGGCGACATGGCGCGGCAGGTGCCGTACCAGTTCACCATCGGCTACCTGGCGCTGGCCGCCCTGCTGCTGGCCCTCTCCTTCAGCAAGGAAGTGAAGGAAGGCCACGCGCCGGAGCATTATTGACCGGAAGTTTTGCAAAAGCCGGAAGTTTTTTGTAGAATATTCAGGTAGTAACGCCTAAGCGGGCGTGGTTCAATGGTAGAACGGGACCTTGCCAAGGTTCAGACGAGGGTTCGATTCCCTTCGCCCGCTCCAAATTTTAAATGTGTAGGCCATCCCTCCGGGATGGCCATTTTCTTTATCTAGGAGCGGGCGAAGGGATTTTTTGTAGAATATTCAGGTAGTAACGCCTAAGCGGGCGTGGTTCAATGGTAGAACGGGACCTTGCCAAGGTTCAGACGAGGGTTCGATTCCCTTCGCCCGCTCCAAATTTTAAATGTGTAGGCCATCCCTCCGGGATGGCCATTTTCTTTATCTAGGAGCGGGCGAAGGGAATCGTTCCTTATGAAGAACGGTCGCTACCGCTCCAGAGCGCTAGAAATAAATGTTTAAGCCATCCTTATGGGATGGCCTTTTCTTTATCGGGGAGCGGCTAAAGGAGTGATTTCTTACGAGGAGGTTCGCTAATGCTCGCGCACCCTATCGCCCTCGGGGCAGTAAGAAGGCCGGCATAAAGCCGGCCTTCCTTTTTGCCCGGCGCGGCGCGCCGGGGGTTTCGTTTTTTACCTCTTATTCCAGCGTCACGCTTACTGCCGCGCCGCCGGCGGCGTTAAGCCTTACGTCGCCGAAGCACATGATCATGGGCTCGTTGCCCTTCGGGCCGGACATCACCTTTTTGCAGACTACCCGCTGCTCGGCGGAGCCGCCGCCGTCCGGGAACAGGGTGACGGCGTTATAGGCCGGCGCGCTGCCGGGGATGGAGAAACTCA
>MGTZ01000002.1:131394-131595 GCA_001799715.1 Elusimicrobia bacterium GWB2_63_16
GGAGGTGGTCATGCAGGCCGGGGTATCCGAAGTGGCCTGAAAAACGCCGCTGGCCGTGCCCACAAGTTCCCCGGGACCTTTAATGACCAGGTTTATCCCGTTCCCGCCGGTCCTCGCTCCGGTCTGAAGCGAGACTTCGGCGTTGGCTAAGCCGTTCGGGCCCACGACTACTTTGGCGTCCTGGCTGCCGTAGAAAATGCC
>MGTZ01000003.1:0-667 GCA_001799715.1 Elusimicrobia bacterium GWB2_63_16
GATAGTCAATGCCTTTTTGTCTGATTTTGCCGATTTTTTGAGATAAACGTTCTTCTATGATTTTGAAAGCAGAATGATCTTCTTCTGCAAACGAAAGCAACATTTCGGAAGTTAGCACAAAACTCAGTTGCCTGAATTCGGGCCAGTTCCCATTTGGGTGCAGGGCTTTCAGACTAATGAAAAGCGCTTTGTTATACTCGCTGAGGCCCGGACGCTGATTTATGTTTAGAATATCTTCAAGCAACAGATGGTTCAGATCGAGTTGTTTGCCGATTTTCTCAATCTCTGTAATTTCGTCGAGGCCGGTCACTTTCACCCAATTGATCTGGCCATTCCGGAGTTCCGGGATTTGCTCAACCGAACCCTCCTGTTTTGAAAACTGTTCAGCATCGTAACAAATGAATTCGACACGGGTCTTTACTTCCTTGATATGGCCGGTATAGACAAGAGACCCGGGGGGTAATCCTGTTTTATTTGTTCTTTTTCCTTTCTTCGACATGATGGGATTTTTATAAAATCGGTTTACTTCAATAAAAGTAAACAATTCTGATAAAAGAAACCCCATCTGAAATCTTTTCCCCAAGGGGAAATCTATTTCAACTTTTTCAGTAGCCATGCCATATTTTCACCCAGAGTACACATGATTTGCATGCCTTCTTCGTCAGCC
>MGTZ01000003.1:745-4063 GCA_001799715.1 Elusimicrobia bacterium GWB2_63_16
AGGTGGGTGATGGAATCGAAGGCGTGCACCGCGCCGCCGCGCCGCACCGCCACCACCGCGGCCCCGACCTTGCGCCGGAACAGCGCGCCGTTGGCGATGGCCACCATGCCGGCCCGGTCTATGAGCGCCTTGGCTTCGGTGCTGACGTCGGCAAAATAGGTCGGCGAACCGATCAGTATCCCCGCCGAACCGGCCATTTTCTCGATGCAGGCGTTAAGGCCGTCGTCAGGCAGTACGCATTTACGGTCCTTGCTCTTGAAGCAGCCGTAGCAGGCCGTGCAGCCGCGCAGCGGCCGCCCCCCCAGCTGCACCATCTCCGTCTCGAAACCTTTCGCCTTGATCTCCGCCAGCGCCGCGTTGAGCAGTATGGCCGTATTGCCGTCCTTGCGCGCGCTACAGTTGAAAGCCGTAACCTTGTGCATAGATTTCCTGTTCCGCCCGTTTATATGTCTTTTTGAGCACTTTACACCGCGGCCAGCCTATCCCGGCCGCGGCCAGCGGTCGATGACTTTATACCTTTTTTCTCCTTCAGCGCGCACGCCCCGGAGAGCAGCCCGCATGGGACGCGCTGCGGCACGACAAAAAAAGCTCCCCGCGCGGGGAGCTTTCTTGTTTTTGCCGCTTGCCGGGGATCTAGAAGATCACGCGGAAGCCGACGGCCACCGCCACGTCCACGTCGGTGTCGGGCGCGACGTTGAGGATCGGCACTATCTCGCCGAAGGCGGTGAAGCGCGCGTCGGAGAAGAAGTACTGCAGGCCCACCGGGAAGCGCACGCCGGCCTTCGATTTATCCTCCAGCTTAAGGCGCCCGCCTATGCCGTAATACATGGGCAGCCGGCCGCTGTCCACCTTTATGACGTCGTGCTTGTACCAGAGGCGGTCGGCGTGCAGGGTGAGCCTGTCCTCGCCGGAGAAAGACCAGGCCACCGCCGCGGCCACCGCGCCGCCGCCGGCCAGGTTCGTCTTTGCGCTGATGCCGGTGGGCTCGCCCACTATCAGGCCCAGCTCGTATTTGCCCGCAGCCGAGGCGCGCAGCGGCGCCAGGGCCAGAACGAACGCAACTGCTATTAGTTTTTTCATTTTGTATCCTTTATTCCTTCCTATCTTTTTTATCCGCCTTCCCTATCCCGAAAAAACGCTTGAACCAGCCCCCTATGCCGCGCGGGTGCAGCGGGCACTTCTCTTTGGGCTCGGTGCCGGCCGCGAAAACCTCTTTGCGCTGCGCCGGGCAGCCGGCCACGGCCAGCAGGCCGCTCATCGGGTCCACCTTCACCGTTACCAGGCCCTCGGGTGGCGGCTCGAATTTGTCAGGCTGCACGCCGCCCAGGGACGCGCGCATGAAGGCCGTCCACAGCGGGGCCGCGTCTCCTGCGCCCACCGCGCCCACGGCTTTATTGGAATCGTCGCCGATCCACACGCCGGCCAGCAGCCGCGGCGTATAGCCCACGAACCACGCGTCCCGGCCCTTATTGGTGGTGCCGGTCTTGCCGGCGGCCGCCCCTATCCAGCCGTAATAGCGGCCCAAGGCGCTGCCGGTACCCTCGGTCACCGCGCTCTCCAGCAGCGAGGTCATCAGGTAGGCCTGGGCCGGCGTGATCACCGGCACGCGGGAGCGGTCGGCGTATTCCAGCACCCGCCCCCGCTGGTCGGTCACCGCCGTGATTATCACCGGCGTTATGCGGAAACCGCCATTGGCGAAAGGGGCGTAGGCGGCCGTCAATTCCAGCAGGCCCACCTCGGAGGCGCCCAGCGCCACGGCCAGGCTGCTCTCCAGCGGGCTGTCTATGCCCAGCCGCCGGGCATAAGCCGTTATTTTAGCCGGGCCTACGCGGCCGGCCAGGTCCAGCGTGGCCAGGTTCAGCGACCGCGCCAGCGCGGCGCGCAGCGTGACGGTGCCGGCGTAGACGCCGTTGTAGTTGCGCGGCTCCCAGGTCTCGCCGCCCGGGTTCTGGTAGGAGCGCGTTGTGTCCTGTAATAGCGTGGCGGGCGTAAAGCCGGCCTCCAGCGCCGCGCCGTAGACGAAAGGTTTGAAAGCGCTGCCCGGCTGGCGCCGCGCCTGGGTGGCCCGGTTGAACTGGGATTTGCGGTAATCGCGCCCGCCGGCTATGGCCAGCACGCCGCCGCCGGCGGGGTCGAGGGCCAGCACCGCGGCCTCGTAGCGGCCGGCCGCGGCTGCGCGGGCGGCGGCGGCCTGCAGCAGCGGGTCCATCGAAGTATAGATGGTCAGCCCGCCGCGGAAGATCTCATCCTCGTCGTAGCGCTGCAGCAGGCGCCGCACCACCTCGGCGGCATAGTAGGCGGCGCCGCGGTCATCCGGGCGGGCGGGCAGCGTCACGGGCTCCAGCGGCGCGGCGGCGGCCTCGGCCAGTTCCCAGGGGGTGATCATGCCCTCGGCGCGCATGCGGGCCAGCACATGGTCGCGGCGGCGCAGCGCGGCGGCTGGGTCGCGGCGCGGGTTATAAAGGTACGGCGAGCGTATCAGGCCGGCCAGCGCGGCGCACTCGCTCAGGCTCAGCGCGGCCGGGTCCCGGCCGAAATAGAAGCGGGCCGCGGCCTTCATGCCGGCCACGCCCGACGGCCCGTCCTGGCCCAGGTAGATGTGGTTGAGGTACAGCGTCAGGATCTCGTCCTTGGTAAAGCGCAATTCCAGATAGAAGGCCAGCGCGGCCTCGGCCGCCTTGCGCTTCAGCGTGCGCCGGGGCGTGAGGAACAGGTTCTTGGCCAGCTGCTGGGTGATGGTGCTGCCGCCCCAGAGGCCGCGCCGGGTGAGCGTGTAAAGCAGCGAGCGCGCCGTGGCGCGCAGGTCCAGCCCGAAGTGGGAATAGAAGCGCTTGTCCTCCACCGCTATCACGGCGTCGCGCAGTTCCACGGGGAGTTCGTCGAGGGTGGCGGGGTCGCGGCGCACGCGCAGCGGCCCCGAAAGTTCCTCGGCCAGCTCCGGCTCCAGCAGCGCCGCGCCGGGCGCGCCTCCGGAAGAATCGCGTATCTCCCAGGCGCCGCCCTTGTCGGTCACCACCGCGGCCAGCGGCTGCTGCGCCGCCAGCGGGCTGCGGAAGCCGCGCAGGTATACCTCCACGGCCGCGCCCTGCCGGCGGTACTCGCCCGGCGCGGCCGGGAGCCGCGTCTCGCGGTAGTCCAGGCGCGCCAGCCGCTCCAGCAGGCCGGGCAGGTCGGCCGGAGCGCCGGAGCGCAATTCATGCGGGGCCGAATAGATGCGGGTGGAAAAGGCCACGCCCAGGCCGCCGGGCGCCAGCCTGGCCAGGCCGCGTTCGGCGAAATAGGCGGTAAGCATCGCGGCGGCCGCGGCCAGCAGGCCGG
>MGTZ01000003.1:4078-7028 GCA_001799715.1 Elusimicrobia bacterium GWB2_63_16
CTGCGACGCCGCCCTTTAGAAGCGGCGGGCGAAACCTACGCTCAGGCCCAGCTGCGGGCTGCCTTCGGACAGGCCCAGCAGCAGGCCGGCGGAAAACTGGTCGCCGTCGGGCATGGTGCGCACCAGCGTGCCGGTAGCCTCGCGCTGGTCGGAATTGCCGGACACCAGCGCGCTGCGCGTCACATAAAGGGCCGTCACGGAAAGGTCCTCGCGCAGCTCGCGGTAGAAGCCTATGTCGAGCGTGACCTGGTTGTCGTAATCCACGCCCTCCGGGTCGCCGATGATGGTGTAATAGCCGTCTATCAGCAGCGTCCAGCTGCCCGACATTTCCTTGGCGAATTCCAGTCCGGCGCCCTGGTCTATCTCGCCGGTGCCCAGGCCTTTCTTCTCGTTGGCCGTGGGGAACTTCAGGCTGCCGGCGAAAGCCAGGTCGAAGCGGTGCAGGCTCTCCTCCTTGATGGCGTAAGTGCCGCGCAGCAGCACGTCGCCCAAGCCGGACTCCGCGCCGGAGACGGCGCCGGACGCGCCCTCCACGTTGCGGCTGGCGCGCACCGGGCTGCCGCCCACGCGCGTCACGGCTCCGGAGGAGCTCTGCCGCAGCCAGGGCACGGTCAGCGACACCTGGCCGCCGGTATAATAGCGGGTCAGGGTGAGAGGGATATAGATAGAGTCGGTCCTGGTGCCGGTGCCGTACTTGCCGGTGTCGTAGTTCAGCGACGTGCCGGCCTTCCAGTCGTAGGCCCCGGCGCCCGGCGCGGCCGCCAGGCAGAGCGATAAAATGGCGAAGGCTGTGAGATAAGGTGAGCGCATATTTCCCCCGTCCGTAATTCCCGTAACGCCCCTGACAGGCGGCGCCGATATAATCCTACAATATCCGCGCGCACCCGTGAAATACGGAGAAACACGGACGCTGCGCCGGCTTTTTTTTAGTATTATTGTCGCAAGTACAGGAGGGCATATGGAAAGATCTAAAAAAGCGATAGGCGCCGGCATAGCGCTGGCCGCGATAGCGGCGGCGGCCACTTATTTCCTCACGGGGCGGCGCGGCCGCGAGAACCGCGAAAAGATAGCGGCCTGGACGCTGGACATGAAGGCGGAAGTGCTGCGCCGGATGAAACAACTGAAGCTGCTCAACCGCGAAGCCTATCACACCGTGGTGGACGAGGTGGCGGCGCGCTACCAGCGCGTGGGCCGCGTCAGTTCTTCGGAGATGAGGCACCTCACGCAGGAGCTCAAGGGCGCCTGGACGCATATCAGCCGGCAGCTGAAGTAGCGCAGCCCACCGGCACGCCCCTGACCGCCTTTGCCGTCAAAGGCGGACTTTAGTAGAATTGGTTCCGGGGGAACCATGCAAAAACTGCCGATAACGGATACCGAAAGCGTCCTGTTCACGAAGATCGTGCGCAAGATAAACTTCTTCGCCTCCATGAACATGGGCCTGCTGGAGAAGATCCTGGGCCATATCGCCTATTACAGCTTCGAGAAGGGCGAGAAGATCTGCCGCCAGGGCGACCCGGGCGATTCTTTTTACGTGGTGGCTGAGGGGAAGCTGGGCGTTAGCGTTAAGAACGGCCTGTTCTCTTTCTCCAAAAAAGTGGCGGAACTGGGGCCGGGCAGCTGCTTCGGCGAGATGGCCCTGCTCTCGCGCGCCCCGCGCACCGCCACGGTGGCCTGCGAGGAACCCTCCAAATTATTCGTGCTGCTGGCGGACCATTTCGACGCGGCGATGGCGCAGAACCCGGCCTTCGCTGAAGAGATACGCAAGCTGGCCTCCGACCGTAAGTTCGAACTGGACCACAAGTAACCCTAACCGGCGCAGGCGCCGGCCTTCCTGAAAGTGACGGTGAACGCAGTCCCTTTGCCCGGCTCGCTCCTCACCGTAACGCTGCCTTTATGCGCCTCGGCCACCCGCTTTACGATAGCGAGACCGAGGCCGAGCCCCCCTGTCTTCCTGGTCAGGTAGTCGGCCACCTGGTAGAACGGGTTGCCCAGGCCCGAGAGCAATTCCTTCGGTATGCCGATGCCGCTGTCGCTGACGGTTACCGTGGCGTGGCCCGGCTTGTCCAGCACGGCGATCTCGGCGCTGCCGCCCTTCTTGTTGAAAGCGATGGCGTTGAGCGCCAGCTGCCGGAAGGCGCTGCGCAGCCAGTCGGGGTGGCCCTCCACCACCGGCAGGCCCTCCGAGCGGCGCAAGGTCAGCGTAACGCCGGCCGCCGCGGCCCTGGGGGCCAGTTCCTCAGCCACGGCCGAGGCCAGCTCGTCGAGGTTTACGGCGGCGCAGTTTTCAGGCGCGGCCTCCTTGCTGGACTCGGCGTAAAGTATCAGGGATTCTATCACCTCATGCAGTTCCCTGGCCCCGGTCAGGGCCGCCCCCGTCAGGGCGGCGCGCTGGGCCTCGGGGGCGTCCCTGAGCAGTTCCAGCCCGCCTTGTATCTTGGCCAGCGGCGTGCGCAGCTCGTGGCCTATCACGGACAGGAAGGCCTCCTTCATGCGCTCGGCGCTCTTGAGCTGCGAGTAGGCGGCGGCCAGTTCCGCCTGCGCGGCCTTGATCAGCCGCAGCTCCGCCGAAATGGCGCGCTTCTCCACGCAGCGGTCCACGGCGGTCTCCAGGCCGTCGAAGGAAAAAGGTTTGGTGAGGAAATCATAGGCGCCCGCCTTGATGGCGGCCACCGCGTTGTCCAGCGTGGCCTCGCCGGTGATCACCACCACGTCGCATTGCGGGGCCACGCGTTTTATGTGGCGCGTCAGGCTGAGGCCGTCCTGGCCGCCCGGCATGTTGATGTCCACGAAGACGATGTCGCAGCGCTCCAGCTCGGCGCGCGCCAGGAAATCCGGCGCGGACGAATACGAGACGAAGGACTTGGCCCCCTCGAACGCGCGCTTGAGAAAGCCCAGCAGCGCCTCGTCGTCGTCGACGGCTATTACCGAAAGTTCACGGTCTTTCATCCCC
>MGTZ01000004.1:0-46663 GCA_001799715.1 Elusimicrobia bacterium GWB2_63_16
AACTTAACGGAGGTAGTACAATGAACGACCTTACATTCCTCGGACTCGGCTACATCGGCGCGGGCATCGGCGCCGGCCTGACGCTCATCGGCGCCGGCCTCGGCATCGGCAAACTGGCCGCGGCCGCCCTCGAAGGTACCGCCCGCCAGCCCGAAGCCGGCCCCGCCCTGCGCACCACGATGATCATCGCCGCCGCCCTTATCGAAGGCCTCGGCTTCCTCGCGCTGGTCATCTGCTTCTTCGCCGTGATGAACCTGGCGATGCCCAAGGCCCCCGCGGCCCCCGGCGCGGAACAGACCCAGACCACCCACTAAAAGGTCTTCAGGGAAGCTCCGGGCCGCGGCCGTCCGCGGCCCGGGAGGTGAACTATGGAAGCATTGATCAGGCCCGAAATAGGGCTGACGTTCTGGACTATAACCTGCTTCGTCCTGCTGGCGCTGCTGCTTTCGCGCACCGCGTGGAAGCCGCTGCTGCAGGCCGTGGAGGAGCGCGAGCGGGCCATCAAGCACGACCGGAATACCGCCGAGACCGCCCGCGCGGAAGCTGAAAAGCTGAAGGCCGAACTGGACGCCAAGCTGGCAGAGCTGAAAGCCGAGATAGGCCGCCGCCTGGACGAGGCGCGGGTATCGGCCGAGAAAGAGAAGGACATCCTCATAGAGGAAGCCCGCAAGAGCGCGGGCATCATAGTCGAGGCCTCCCACCGCGAGATAGAGGCGCAGAAGCTGGACGCCGCCCGCGAGCTCAAGAGCAAGGTGGCGGAGCTGTCCATCCTGGCCGCCGAGCGCATCCTGCTCAAGCAGCTGGACCACCGCGCCAATACCGACCTGGCCTCCAAATACCTCGCCGAGCTGGAGAAGGAGCGCCCCGAGCTTAAACTCGGGGGAGAATAATGGATTCCAGCGTCAGGATCCTCGCCAAGCGCTACGCCCGGGCCTACATGGACCTGGACGGCAAGGCGCATTCCGCCGCGGCCGAGACCGCGGCGCAGGTCAAGCTCGAGGGCCTGCGCAAGGTCTTCGAGGCGGCCCGGCCGCACCTGAAGAACCTCACGCACCCCGCCGTTAATTCCGAGGTCAAGCTGGCGGCGCTGGCCAGGATCCTGGGCCAGGGGAACTTCGGCCCGGCGGCCGGCTTCGCGGACCTGCTGGTGCGCCAGAACAGGTTCGGCCTGCTCGAGGACATCATGCAGGACTGCCTGCGCCTCAACGACGATTTCTGCGGGATAGTGCGGGCGGAGGTGTACAGCCGCTACCCGCTTTCCGAAGGCGAAGTGAAGAGGATAACCGCCCTGCTCTCCGGCGCCGCCGGCAGGAAGATAAACCTGCGCCAGGTGATAGCCGAGCGGGTGCTGGGCGGATTCGAGATCAAGATCAGCGACACCGTTATCGACGCCACCGTGCGCGGCAGGCTGGAGGCCATGAAGGCCCGCCTGCTGAAAGGATAGGCCCTATCGAGGCTTCGCCTCGATAGCTCCGGGACAACGAGGATTACAATGATACGACCTGAGGAAATCACAGAGATCATCAAGGGACGGATAGAGAAATTCATCCCCGAGGCGCAGCTGTCCGAAACCGGCCAGGTGCTGCAGATCGGCGACGGCATCGCGCGCATCTACGGCCTCAACAGCGCCGTGGTGGGCGAGCTGCTGGAGTTCGAAGGCGGCGTGTCCGGCATGGTGCTCAACATCGAGCGCGAGAACGTCGGCGCCGTCGTCATGGGCTCCGACACGCTGATCAAGGAAGGCGACCGCGTGAAGCGCACCGGCCGCGTGCTGGAAGTGCCCGTCGGCCCCGAGCTGATCGGCCGCGTGGTGGACGCCCTCGGCAACCCGATAGACGGCAAGGGCCCGCTCAACGCCAAGAAGAAGCGCCCCGTGGAAGTGATCGCCCCGGGCGTAGTGGAGCGCGCCCCGGTCAAGGAGCCGCTGCAGACCGGCCTCAAGGCCATCGACGCCATGATCCCGATAGGCCGCGGCCAGCGCGAGCTCATCATCGGCGACCGCCAGACCGGCAAGACCGCCGTGGCCCTGGACGCCATCATCAATCAGAAGAACGAGCCCGCCGACAAGCGCCCCATCTGCATCTACGTGGCCGTGGGCCAGAAGCAGTCCACCGTGGCCCGCGTGGCCAAGATCCTCGAGGACAACGGCGCGATGGAGTACTCGGTGATAGTCTCCGCCTCCGCTTCCGACCCCGCCTCCATGCTGTATCTCGCCCCCTACACCGGCTGCGCGATCGGCGAGGAGTTCATGTGGAACGGCAAGCACGCGCTCGTGATCTACGACGACCTCTCCAAGCACGCTCAGAGCTACCGCCAGATGTCGCTCTTGCTGCGGCGCCCCCCGGGCCGCGAAGCCTATCCCGGCGACGTGTTCTATCTCCATTCCCGCCTGCTCGAGCGCGCCTGCAAACTGTGCGACAAGAACGGCGGCGGCTCGCTGACCGCGCTGCCCATCATCGAAACGCAGGCCAGCGACGTGACGGCCTACATCCCGACCAACGTCATCTCCATCACCGACGGCCAGATCTACCTGGAGTCGAGCCTCTTCCACTCCGGCATCAAGCCAGCCGTCAACGTTGGCATCTCGGTGAGCCGCGTGGGCGGCAGCGCCCAGATCAAGGCTATGCGCCAGGTGGCCGGCAAGCTGCGCCTGGACCTCGCGCAGTACAACGAGCTCGCGGCTTTCGCGCAGTTCGGCAGCGACCTCGACAAGGCCAGCACCGACCTGCTCAAGCGCGGCCAGCGCATGGTGGAGCTGCTCAAGCAGGACCAGTACGCCCCGATGCCCGCCCACGAGCAGGTGGCGGTGCTGTTCGCCGGCACGCGCGGCTACCTCGACGACGTCGAACTGGAGAAGGTGCGGCACTTCGAGGCCTCGCTGGTGAAGTTCATGCGCGACTCCTACGCCAACCTGCTGGCCGACATCCTGGAGAAGAAGCAGCTGGACCAGGACCTCGAGCAGCGCCTGGCCGACGCGATCACCGACTTCAAGAAGCGGTTCGCCTAGAGGATTTATGAAAAAGTACCTCGTCACCGGCGGCGCCGGGTTCATAGGTTCCAACATAGCGTTCGCCCTCGAGGGCGAGCGCAAGGCCCGGGTGGCCGTGCTGGATAATTTCTCTTCCGGCAATTACAAGAACCTGCTCGGCTTCGGCGGGGACGTGATCGCGGACGACATCCTGTCGCGCGCCTGGTTCGCCCGCGCCGGCAAGGTGGACGCGGTGTTCCACCAGGCGGCGGTGGTGGACACCACCGAGGCCGACCAGCGCAAGATGATGGCCGCCAACGTGGACGGCTTCCGCAACGTGCTGGAGTACGCGCTGGAGTACGGCGTCAAGCGCGTGATCTACGCCTCCTCGGCCGCCGTCTACGGCAACTCCCCGTGCCCGATGCACGAGGACCAGACGCCCACCCCCGAGAACGTCTACGGCTTTTCCAAGGCCATCATGGACAACGTGGCGCGCGAGTTCGCGGCCGAGCACAAGGACATGACGATCGTGGGCCTGCGCTATTTCAACGTCTATGGCCCGCGCGAGTACTACAAGGGCAAGATGGCCAGCATGGTCTTCCAGCTCTACAACCAGCTCAAGGCGGGCAAGCGGCCGCGGATCTTCAAGTTCGGCGAGCAGATGCGCGACTTCGTCTATGTGAAGGACCTGGTGCGCGGCAACCTCAACGCCCTCGACGCCAAGAAATCCTGCGTCTGCAACCTGGCCACCGGCAAGCCCGGCAACTTCAACGAGGTCATAGAGGCGCTGAACAAGGCGCTGAAGACCGACCTCGCCCCGGAATATTTCGACAACCCTTACGGGTTCTACCAGAACAAGACGCAGGCCGACCTGCGCCAGGCGAAGGCGCTGCTGAACTACAGGCCCGAGTGGAGCCTGGCCGACGGCATAGCCGACTACGTGAAAATACTGGAGAAGACCAGGATCTAAGGTACTATGGCCTCACTGCGCGACATCCGGAAGCACATTTCTTCCGTCAAGAGCATCAAGCAGATCACCTACGCCATGAAGATGGTGGCGGCGGCGCGCATCAAGCGCGCGCAGAGCTCCATCCTGGCCTCGCGCCCCTTCGCGGTGGAGATGGACCGCCTGATAGCGGACCTGTATGCCGAGCTGGGCGAGCAGGACCTGGAGGGCACGCGCGCCAGCGAGCTTTTCCGCGAGCGGCCCGCCGGCGGGCCCCTGTGCCTGGTGCTGGTCACGGCCGACAAGGGGCTCTGCGGCTCCTTCAACACTAATTTGCTCAAGGCCGCGGCGGCCTGGCTCAAGGAAAACCGCGGCCGCAAGATCTACGCCCTGGCGGTGGGGCGCAAGGGCCGCGATTTCCTGCGCCGCCTCAAGGGCCTGGACCTGGAGATCGTCCATGAGCTGGTGGGCGTGTTCCCCAAGGCGGGCTACGTGCACGCGCAGCTGCTGGCCGACGCCGCGCTGAAGCTCTACGGCGAGAAGCCGGTGGAGAGCGTCACTCTGATCTATAACGAATTCAAGTCGCTGCTGGCTCAGCGCATCGTCACCGACCGGCTGCTGCCCCTCAAGATGCATATCGCCCAGAACGCCTCCGTCGACGGGCGCAGGTCCGGGGACTTCGCTTTCGAGCCGGTCAAGGCCGAGCTGCTGGGCGCGCTGCTGCCCCGCCACATCGGCGCGCAGCTGTACCGCATGCTGCTCGAGTCGCAGGCCGCCGAGCTGGCCGCGCGCATGAGCGCCATGGAGGCCGCTTCCAAGAACGCCTCCGAGCTGATAGAAGATCTGACGCTGAAGATGAACAAGACCCGCCAGACGATGATCACTACGGAACTTAACGAGATAGTGAGCGGTTCCGAAGCGCTGGGCGGCTGAAGTTTGATTTAAGGAGCTAAGCATGAACACCGGTAAAATAGTGCAGATCATAGGCCCCGTGCTGGACGTCGAGTTCCAGCAGGGCCAGCTGCCGAGGATCCTCAACGCGCTGAAGATAAAATATAAAGAGGACGGCCAGGAGAAGACGCTGGTGGCCGAAGTCGCGGCGCACCTGGGCGACAACACCGTGCGCGCCATCACCATGGGGCCGACCACGGGCCTGGGCAAAGGCCTGGAGGTCAAGGATACCGGCTCCCCGCTTAAAGTGCCGGTCGGCGACGCCTGCCTGGGCCGCCTGATGGACGTGTTGGGCGAGCCCAAGGACTACCGCGGCCCCATCGACACCAAAGAACATCTGCCGATCCACCGCGACCCGCCGCCGCTCACGGAGCAGAAGACCTCCCCGGAAATTTTCGAGACCGGCATCAAGGTCATCGACCTGCTGGCGCCTTTCATGAAGGGCGGCAAGGTGGGCCTGTTCGGCGGCGCCGGCGTGGGCAAGACCGTGGTCATCATGGAGCTGATCAACAACGTGGCGCGCGAGCACAAGGGCTGCTCGGTGTTCGGCGGCGTGGGCGAACGCTCCCGCGAGGGCAACGACCTGTGGCTGGAGATGCAGGAGTCCAAACTTTCCGACGGCTCCACCGTGCTGTCCAAGACCGCGCTGGTGTTCGGCCAGATGAACGAGCCGCCCGGCGCCCGCGCGCGCGTGGCGCTGACGGCCCTGACCCAGGCGGAATATTTCCGCGACCAGAAAGGCCAGGACGTGCTGCTGTTCCTCGACAACGTGTTCCGCTACGTGCTCGCCAACGCCGAGGTGTCGGCCCTGCTCGGCCGCATGCCGAGCGCCGTGGGCTACCAGCCCACGCTGACCACCGAGATCGGCGCGCTCGAGGAGCGCATCACCTCGACGAAGAAAGGTTCCATCACCTCCATCCAGGCCGTGTACGTGCCCGCCGACGACTTTACCGACCCCGGCGTGGCCAACGTGTTCACGCACCTCGACACCACCGTGGCGCTGTCCCGCTCCATCGCCGAGCTGGGCATTTACCCGGCCGTCGACCCGCTGGACTCCACCTCCCGCATCCTCGACCCCCGCGTGATCGGCAACGAGCATTACAACACGGCCCGCGGCGTGCAGAAGATCCTGCAGCGCTACAAGGAGCTGCAGGATATCATCGCGATCCTGGGCATCGACGAGCTGTCCGACGAGGACAAGAAGACCGTTAACCGGGCCCGCAAGATACAGAAGTTCATGTCGCAGCCGTTCTCGGTGGCCGAAAAGTTCACCGGCCGCCCCGGCAAGTACGTGCCGCTCAAAGAGACCATCCGCAGTTTCCAGGAGATCCTCAGCGGCCGTCTCGACGACCTGCCCGAGCAGGTGTTCTGGATGGCCGGCGGGATAGAAGAGGTCATAGAACGCGGCCGGCAGCAGAAATAAAAGCATGGAAAAGAAGAGACTCCTCCTCACGATCGTAACGCCGGAGAAGACCGTCCTCTCCGAGAGGCCGGTGGACGCCGTCACGATCCCCGCCTTCGGGGGCGAGATGGGCGTGCTGCCCGGGCACGCCTCTTTCGCGGCGCAGCTCAAAGAGGGCGTCATGCACTACCGCGACGGCCACCACCGGGAGATCTTCGCCGTGCTGAGCGGCTTCGCCGAGATACACCGCGACAAGGTGCTGGTGCTCGCCGAGGCGGCCGAACTTTCCAAAGAGGTAAACGAGGAGCGCGCCAGGCAGGCCTACCAGAAAGCCAAAGAGAGCCTGGCCATACGCGGGGCGGACCTGGACCTCGACGAGGCCAACGCCGCGCTGCGCCGCGCCGCCGTGCGCATGAAGGTGGCGGAGTTCAGGCGAAAGCACAAGCAGTAGGCTTTTTCCGGCATGGGGGCCGGAAGGCTTCAGGGTTTAGGAAGGTTCAGGGTTTGACGGCGGTGTGCACCGCCACGGCGCCGGGGCAGAGGGCGCGGGCGCGCACCTCTTCGAAGCCGGCTTCGGCCAGAAGCGCGGAGAAGTCCGCGGCCCCGTAAAAATTCAGTATGGTGTTCCTCAGGAAGAGGTAGGACTGCCTGCTCTTCGGCGAGACCAGCACCAGCGCGCCGATGGCCGCCTTCACGTAAAGCCTCATAAAAAATCTTATCACCGGGTTCTCCGGGCGCGTGGTTTCTACGTTGAGGAACACGCCGCCCGGCTTGAGCACGCGGCGGAATTCCCGCAGCGCGGCCAGCATCTTGTCCCTGTCGAGGTTGAGGTTGCGCGTGGCGAAGGAGATGGTCACGAGGTCGAACGACGCGGCGGGAAAAGGCAGTTCCTTGGCTTCGGCCTGCACCAGCCGCACTCCGGGCAGGCGCTTGGCGGCCCTGGAAAGCATCGCCGCGCTCAGGTCGGCCCCGGTCAGCTCCAGGCCGGGCCCGTAGACGCGCCGCAGGGCCCCGCAGAAGTCCCCGGTGCCGCAGCAAGCGTCGAGCGCGCTGCGCGCCGCCGGCGCCGCCGCGCGGGCCAGGCCGGCGGCCCTGCGCCGCCAGTAGAGGTCCAGTCCGAAAGTCAGGAAGGAGTTGGCGGCCTCGTAAAAAAGATAAATGCCGTCGTAAAACCCGGCGACTGCCAGCTCGGTTTTAGACGGCATTTATGACGCGGAAAAAAGAGAGGAAGTTACTTCTTCTCTTCTTTGTTGTCGTTCTCGGCCACGAACTTCTTGATGTCCTCGATGCCCTCGATGATGAGGCGCGCCTTGGAGAGGCCGAAGGAGAACGGGTACTTGTCGTTCTCGTTGCGCTTGAGTATCAGGACGGGCTGCCCTTTGTATTCGGTTCTTTCAACGATCATAATTGTCTTCCTCCACGCGCTGGCCCCCCAGCGGGTCGCGCTTAAGCCAAAATACTAACATAAAGTCCGCGGCCTTTTCAATATTAATATTATTTTATTCATATTAATATAGAACGCCGGGCCGGTTTGCCGTACCGGCGGCTTTTTTGTTAAAGTCCGTTCATGGGTAAAAAAGAACTGCTGTGGGAACTCGCCGTAAAGGCCGTCAAAACGCTGGTGGCGCTATTCACCCTGTTCGCCATGGGGATCTTCGTGGAGAGCCTGCCTTACGCCCGCTCGCTGCCCTTCCTGAGCGCCAGCCTGCCCGTCAGCGTCTTCCTCAACGCCGTGGTCTCGCTGCTGGCCGTCATCGTGTTCGTCCGGTTCGGGGCCGAGGCCTCGCCGGCCGCGGACGGGATGTTCTCCTTCATGCCGGAGGCCGGCAGGCTGGGGCGCAGCCTGGTGAAGATCCTGGCGCTGATGTTCTCTTACTACGCTTTTCAGGAGGCCATCTTCCCGTTCATCGCTGGCTTCGAGTGGGTTTATCAGTCGGTCTTCCTGGGGTTCACCCTTTTCTTCGTGGTGAGGGCCGGCCTGCAGATCTACGGTTCCAGCGAGGAGATCAGCCGCTTCCTTATCGGCGCCCTGCGCCAGGGGACCCAGGCGGCCGCGCCGGCCGCGAAAGACAAGGCGGAGTAGCCCGGCCCGCCGGGCCTAGAGCGGCACGGCGGCCGATCTGACGGCCGCCGAGTAGAGAGAATTCCTGATAAGTTTCACGCAGTACCTGGCGTTGCGCAGGCCCGAGCCGCGCGGCGCGCCCCCGTCCATTTCCTTCCTGAAATCCGACAGCTCCGCGGCCAGCCATTCCGGCTTGTCGGCGGCCGGCCCGTCGGTGAATTCAACTTCCTCCCGCGGGGCGCCCGCCACGTCGAGGCGCAACAGCCCTCCGTCGACCTCCAGGCGGCCGCCGGCTCCGGAGACGGAGATCTTCAGCCGCGGCGCGGAGGCGTTGAAAGAGACGTGCGCGAAGCCGTCGGCCCCGTTGAAGTGCGCGTGTACCGCCGCGGCCGGGCCGGCGGGATTCCTGGCGGCCACCGCCACGGGCGGCCGGCGGACGCAGGAGAGCAGCAGCGAGAGCGGCCGCCAGAGCGCCGCGGCGGGTTCCGGCGGGGGCGGCCCGGCCAGCAGTTCCTGCACGCAGGCGTAGTTTATTTCTCCCGCCAGGCCGCGGTCCAGCGCCTTCTCGAGCGCCCGCAGCGCAGGCGAGCGCTCCCAGGGCTGCAGGGGGAAAACAACGCGGCCCGCCTCCGCGGCGCAGGCGCGCAGGGCCTCGAACTCGGTGGTGGAGGCGCAGAAGGGCGGTTCGCAGACCGCGTGCAGGCCGCGCCGCAGCGCGAACTCTATTACCGCGGCGGCTCGCCCGGCTGGCAGGCTGACCGCGGCGAAGGCCAGGCCCGGTTCCGCGAACAGCTCCTCGGCCGAGCCGAGCAGCCGCAGGCCGCGCGGCAGGGGGGCCGCTCCCGCGGCCCCGTCCGGGCAGAAGGCTGAAATTTCCAAGCCGGACGCGGAGAGGGTTCCGGCCAATCGCGAGAGGGCGGCTCTGCCGCCTATAAAAGCGCCTTTCATAACCGATATTTAAGCAAAAAGGGAGCCCGCCACAAATGCCGGCGGCGCCAGTGGGCGGGATTTGTTGATAACTTTGTTGAAAACTTGTTCACAGGGTGTTGACAACCGTTGATTTCAATGTAATAATTATTTAATATAGATGCTCTATACTGGACTTAGGGCCGGGTAGGGCAGTCAGGGGCGGTATATTTGCCGGAGGGTGCAAAAAACTAAATGCTTTCAAACCTGGTAAAAAAGATGTTCCCATCCAAGGATGTCATTGGCATTGACATCGGGAACTACGCCGTTAAAGTGGTCTGTCTCGGCGAGGAGAAGAAGGTGCTCAAGCTCAAGGACTGGGGCTATATCCCGCTCCAGTTCAAGCCCGACACCACTCCAGAAGAGAAAAAAGAGATCATTTCGCAGGAGATCCGGGCCTACATCAAGAAGAAGAACCTGCAGGCCTCCTACGCCGCCACCTCCATTTCAGGCAACGCCGTCATAGTGCGCTACGTAAAACTTCCCAAGCTCACCCGCAAGGAGCTGGACCTCACGATAGGCGTCGAGGCCGAGCCGTTCATCCCTTTCGACATCAAGGACGTCAACCTGACCTACAGCATCCTCAATGAGGCGGCCGAGGAGGGGGAGCCCAAGATCGACACCGTCCTCGTGGCCGCCAAGAAGGACGCCGTGCAGGACAAGATCGACATCATCTCCGGCGCCGGCCTGGACCCGCTGATCATCGACGTGGATTCTTTCGCGCTGGAGACGCTCTACGAGCGCCTCTCGGTGCCCGGAGAGAACAATTCCGTGCTGCTGCTCAACATCGGGCAGAAGGTGACCAACCTGTCCATCGTCACGCAGGGCGTCACGCGGGTCGTGCGCGATATCTTTATCGCCGGCGCCACGCTGGATAAGGCCATCGCCAAGGCGCTCAAGTGCGACGTCTCCTCGGCCGACGCGGCGAAAAAATCCCGCGCCATGCTGGTCTCCGACGAGGACAAGGAGGCCGCGATAGAGAACTTCGACCGCGAGGGCATCGCCGTCTCAAAGGCCGCCTCCGGCGTGATGAAGGACCTCTACACCGAGGTCTCCCGCTCCATCGACTTCTACCTCTCGCAGGGCGTCGAGCATTCCATTTCCAAGATATACCTCTCCGGCGGCATTGCCAACCTCGGGAACCTAAACAGGTTCCTCGCCGCCGAGTTCAAGGTGCCGGTGGAGGTTCTTAACCCGCTGGCCTTCCTGCCCGAGACGCCCAAGAACATGCCCAAGGACGTGCTGCCGGCCCTGGCCGTGGCCACCGGGCTGGCGCTGCGCAGGATGAAGGATTGGGAATAATGATTAGAATAAACCTGATCCCCCCGGAATACATCGCGAAGATCAACCGCAAGGTGGTCGTCGCCAAGATCGTCCTTGGCGTGGCGGTGGCGGCGGCGAGCATTCTGATGGTCTCGCTGTGGCACATCGGCCGCTCCAAGTCCATCGAGTCCCGGCTCGCCGGCCTGGAGGCCGAGATGCAGGTGCTGCAGAAGGATGTGGACCGCGTCAAGGAGATAGAGAAGCAGATCGCCGAGGTGCAGAAATACCTCGACTCGATAACCCGCATCAACAAGGGCCGCTTCATCTATACCCGCTTCCTGCAGGACCTCGTGAGCGACCTGCCCGCGACGCTCTGGTTCAACAACGTCAGCACCGCCCTGTCCGGCAATGTCGTCAGCGTGACGATGACGCTGAACGCCAATTCCGCCTACGACCTCGCTTACTGGATCAATTCGCTCGAAGTCTCCGGCCCCTACAGGGACGTGACGGTGGGCGCGATAGCGGTCACCGACACCGAGATGGGTAAGAAGTTCACGCTCCCGCTCTCGATGAAGTACGACTACAAATAATATGAACCAGATACAGCTGACCAAAGAGCAGATAGGCCAGATCGCCGGCGGGGTCCTGATCGGCGGGCTGTTCATTTACCTCTACCTCTTCTATTTCTGGCTGCCGACGGCCAAGAAGATAGCGGAGAACACCGCCAAGGCCGAGGTGATGCAGCGCGACATCGACAACGCCAAGAAGCAGAAGGCCAAATTCAAGAACCTCGAGGAGAAGCTCGTCAGCCTCAAGCTCGAGCGCGAGGCGGCCGTGAAAAAGCTGCCCAGCGAGAAGAAGATCCCCGACCTGATCCGCACCGTCACCAGGCTCAGCAAGAAGTACCGCGTCAGCGTGACGGCGATCAATCCGTCGGGGCAGGCCAAGGTTGAGTACTTCACCAAGGTCAACTACCTGATCTCGATGAAGGGCAATTACCACGATATCGGCCGCTTCCTGACCGCGCTCGGCCTGGAGGAGCGCATCCTGACCTCCGAGAACCTCATCATCACCGGCACTGTCGGCACCGAGACCTCGGCCACGGGCACGTTCACCCTGGCCGCCTACCAGTACAACGGCTAAATTATGCGCTCGATACTGATAACCCTGTTGATCTGCAGCGCGGCCCCCGCCGCGGCCCAGGTGGCCGTCTCCACGGCCGCTCCGGCCGTACAGGCCGTGCCGCTCACCACGGAGCAGGCCTACCGGCCCTCCAACGGCCGCGACCCGCTGGTCCCGGCCACCGTGTCCGGGGACACGAAGGGCAGCGCCGTGCCGAAGGCCAAGGGCCAGGCGCCGGCCGTGGTTTCGAGCACGTTCAACGTGTACAGCCTCGCGCTGACCGGCATCATGGAAGACTCCAGCGGCCGTCAGGCCCTGCTGCGCGACGCCGCGGGCAACCTCTACACGCTCAGGGCCGGCCACATAACCGACGCGAAGAAGAAGACCATTCCCGGCGTGTCCGGGGTGGTGAAGGGCAAGCAGGTGATACTGATGACGGAGGACAAGAAGGTCCACCATCTCAACCTGCGGGAGAACGAATAACATGAAAAAATTCACAGCCATAGCCGTGACGGCGCTGCTGCTGGGCCAGAACCCCGCGATAGCGTTCGCGGCGGAAGCCGCCACGGTCAAATCCGTGCGGGTCTCCGCCAACAGCGTCTACATCGCCACCGACCGCCCGGTGGAATACAAGTCCTTCACCACGGCCGACCCCGACAGGCTGGTCGTGGAGCTGATGGACGCCAGGCTCAAGACCCTCCAGGATATACCGGTCAACGGGAGCGCGCTGCTGAAGGTGCGCACCGGCCAGTTCCAGACCAGCCCGGTCAGCATCTCCCGGGTGGTCATGGACCTTTCGCAGAAGACCGCCTACGAGATAGTGCGCAAGGGCAGCGAGCTCGTGGTCATGTTCGGCGGCCGCGCCCCCGCCGCCGTCAAGGACGCCCCCGCCGCCGCCGTCCAGCCCGCCGCGGTCAAGGTGATAGCCCCCGAGCCCGAACCGGCCCCGGCCCGGCCGATAGAGATGACGCTCGAAGCCGCCTCTTCCCCGGCCGCCCGCTCCGCGAAGAAGCGCCCTGTTTTTGCCACCTACCGCGGCGGCATAATGGAGAGCCTGCCGCGCGACCCGATCAGTTTCGACTACAGCGAGGCCGACGTGCGCGAGGTCATCGACATGCTCGCCGCCAAGGCCAACATCAACATCATCTACGGCGACGATGTTTCCGGCACGGTGACGATCAGCCTCAACAAGGTGCCTTTCGACGAAGCTTTCAAGACGCTGCTCAGCGTGAAGGGCCTCGCCGCCCAGCAGGCCGGAGACAACATCCTGCGCATAGCCGCGCCCGCCACGCTGCAGGCCGAGCAGAAGAAAGCCATGCCGCAGACCCGGGTATTCTATCTCAGCTACGCAAAGGCCCTGGACGTGAAAGCCCAGCTGGACGCCGTGTCCAGCGCCGAGGGGCGCTCGGCGCGCATCACCGCCGACGAGGGGAACAACGCCCTCGTCATTACCGACACGCAGATCGGCCTGGATTCCACCGCCCGCCTGATCCGCAGCATAGACCGCGTGCCCAAGCAGGTGCTCATCGAGGCCAAGCTCGTGGAGGTCTCGCTGGATAATTCGCTGGACTACGGCATCAGTTGGTCAGGTTCCGCCAATAAGAGCGGCTCCTATATCGGCGCGCAGGACATCTCCAACCTGCCGACCACCGCCCTGGGCGGCGCGTATGCTGTGAACTCGCCGCTCGGCGGCGCCGCCGGCGGCACCGGCGTGAACCTGCCCGCCAACCTGGTCTACGGCGCTTTCCGCCTGGGCAAGGTGGCCTCCAACTACATGTTCGACGCGGTGATCACCGCGGCGGCCAAGAAGGGCAAGGCCAAGGTGCTCAGCGATCCGAAGGTGGCCACGCTCAACAACAAGGAAGCGAACATCAACATCACCACGCAGATCCCGTACACCACCACGGAGACCACCGCTTCCACGCCGCCCACGCTGACCACCAAGGTCACCTACCTGACCACCGGCATCGTGCTGAAGGTGACGCCCACTATCAACTCCGACGGGCGCATCTCCATGAAGATCAACCCGACCGTCAGCCAGCCCTCGCCCACCATCACCCCGGTGGCCGGCGGCGCGCCCGGCATCGACACGCGCTCGGCCGACACCAACGTGATCGTGCGCGACGGAGAGACCATCGTCATCGGCGGCCTGATACACGACACGCAGTCCGAGTCCGTCTTCAAGGTGCCGATACTCGGGGATATCCCGCTGCTCGGCTACCTGTTCAAGAAGAAGTCCATGAGCCGCACCAGGATGGAGCTTCTGATCTTCGTTACGCCCAGGATCCTGGAAGACTAGGCCGAGGGCGGTACAGGATAGAGGGCCAGGGCGACGCGTCCTGGCCCTTTGTTCTTGCGGCGCCCGGCGGCGCGCTACGATTTTAAATGTTCGCATACATCTTCGTCTTTCTGCTGGCCCTTACCCCGGCCCTGCAGGCCGTCTTCGACCTGACGCTGCAGCTGGCGCTGCAGCGCGCCGTGCTGTGCGCCGTCGCGGCCTGGCTGCTGCTGAAAGCTTATAACGAAGGCCTGCCCGCCGGGCTCGGCTCGCGGAAATTCTACCCGCTCTGGGCCGCCGCCCTGCTGACGCTGCTCTCGCTGGTCTTCAGCCCGTTCAGGGGCTGGATCTACAACGAATGGGGCAACTACGCGGCGGGGCTGCTGGTGTTCCTGTTCGCCTCCTATATAGATAAGGAAGGCCGCGACCGCGTGGAGCGCGGCCTGCTCTACGGGGCCTGGCTGGTCTTCGCCGTCTCCGTGGCGCAGGTTTTTCTGCTGCGCAACTTCGCCGCCCTGCCCCCGCTCACTAACCTCAACGCGCTGGCGCTCTACGCCGTGATGCTGATGCCGCTGGCCCTCGGCCGGCGCAACTGGGCGCTGGCCGCGGCCATGGGCATACTCGTGGTCTGGACGCAGTCGCTCGGGGCCGCGCTGGCCGGCCTGACCGCCGCCGGGGCTTATGCCCTGTCCCGTCCGGGCGGGCGGCAATGGCGGGAGAACCTGCTGCCTCTGGGCGTGCTGGGCGCGCTGGCGGTCTTCGTCTTCTACCTGCTGCAGGCCGATTCCGTGGCTGGCCGCCTGGCCTGGTGGCGCAGCGCCTGGGAGATGTTCCTGGCCCGGCCGCTGTCCGGCTTCGGCCATGCCTCCTACACCTGGGCCCAGGCCGCCTTCCAGCCGGACGGCGCCTTCCGCGAGCACTCCATATACGCGCATAATTATTATCTCGAGTTCCTTGCCGAGAACGGCCTGCCCGCCGCCGCGGCCTGGTTCTGGCTGGTCTTCGCCGCGCTGCGGCGCCGGCAGGGGCTGGCCAAGTACGCCCTGGTGGCGGCGCTGGCGCATTCCTTAGTGGATTTCGGCCTGTCGGTGCCGGCCAACTTCTGGATCTTCTGCTGGCTGCTGGCCTCGCCTGCGGAGGAGGCCGCGCCGGAGAAAACCGCGTCCCCGGCGCTGGCGACGGCGGCCGTCCTGGGCGCGCTGCTGGCCGCCGCGCTGCTGGCGCTGGACCTGCGCAGCCTGGCTTTCGAACGGGCCCGGGGCCGGGCCCTGGCCGCGGCGTCGGCGGGAGACCTGCCGGCGGCCGAAGCAGCGCTGGCCCCGGCGCTGGCCCCTGGCCTGCTGCGCGGACCCGCCCTGGAATTCCTGGGCCGCCTGGCCGCGGGCGACAAAACAGCCCCGCCGGGCTATCGCTCCGCCGTCTACTATGAAATGGCGCTGCTGGAGAACCGCTACTGCGCCGGCGCCTGGGGCGCCCTGCGCCGCATCTACGCGGCGCCCGGCCTGGAGGCGCGGGCCGAAGGGCTGGACCGGCGCCGCCGTGAGGTGTATAAATGAACCGGGCCGCGCTGGAAAAAGCCGCGCCGTGGATGCCGGCCTGCTTCCTGCTCCTGGCGGTGGCCGCCGGCGGGCTGCGCCAACAGGGCGGTTGGCTGTTCTTCGGCGCGCTGCTGCTGGCCTGGCACGCGCTGCGCCCCGCCCCGCTCTCCGCCGCCGGGCTCAAGGGCCCGCTGCTCTTCTTCGGCTGGCTGCTGGCCGCCGCCCTCTTCGCGCCCGACCCCGGCGCGGCGCTGGGTAATTTTTCCAGGACGGCGCTGCTGGGGCTTTTCTTCTTCGGCGCGCTTTCCTATAAGGACGGCTCCCGCGGCTGGCTGGCCGCCCTGTACGCTGTCGGCGCGGCCGCGGCCGCCGTGTTCCTCTTTCAGCGCCTGTCCGGAGCGGCGCTTACGGGCCTGATAGGGGCCAACCCGAATTACTCGGCCGTCTTCTGCGCCGCGGCCCTGCCGGCCGCGCTCCTGGCCCTGTCCGCACCTGACGCGGGCCGGCAGCGGGCCCTGTACGCTCCGCTGGCTCTGCTGCTGCTCGCGGGCCTGGCCGCCTCCGGTTCGCGCGGGGCCGTGCTGGCCGCGCTGCTGAGCGCCGGCGCGGGCCTGGCCTGGCTGCGCCGCTGGCCCTGGCTGGCGGGCCTGCTGACCGCGCTGACGGCCGCCGCGCTGCTGATCCCCGGCGGGCCGGCCGAATTCCTGAAGCTCGACGACGCGCGCGCCTATGAAAGGCCGCGCCTGTGGGGCGCCGCGCTGCGGGCCGCGCTGGCCAGCCCGCTGCTGGGCTGGGGGCCCGGCCAGTTCGGAGACGTCTTCGAGTATTTCAAGTTCCCCTACGCGGACGGAATCTCCTATTTCGGGCACTCCACCCTGCACGCACACAGCGAGCCGCTTAACCTGGCGGCGGAGGGCGGCCTGCCGGCCGCGCTGCTGTTCCTGGCCGCCGCGGCCGCCGGGCTGGCCAGGGGCTGGAAGAATAATCTGCCGCTGGCGCTGGCCGCGCTGGCCGCGCTGCTGCAGGGCGGCGCCGACATGATCTTTTACTCAGGCGCCGTCGGGCTGTTGTACTGGGGCTCGCTCGGTTTCTGCGCCGCCGGGAACGCGCCCGCCGGAGACGGCTCCTCGGCGCGCGCGCTGGCGGCCCTGTTCGTGACCGGCCTGCTGGCCCTGCCCGCCGGAGAAGCCCCCGGCGCCCGCGCCTTCCTGGCCGCCGCCGAACTGGAGGCCGGCGCCGGTGGCAGCCGCGCGCTGGCCGTAGCCCTGGCCCGCGCCGACGCCGCGGCCAGGCCGCGCAGCGCTTTCGCGGCCGCCGACGAGGGCGCGGCCCTGGCCGCGGCCGGCGACCTGGCCGCGGCCGAAAAAGCCTTCAGCCGCGCGCTGCAACTGGAGCCGGCCTTCGCGGAGGCGCGGCTGGGCCTGGCCGGAGTTTACGCCGCCGCCGGGCGCTACCCCGAGGCCTGCGCCGCGGCGGAGGAACCGGGAACCTACGCGGCCGCGAGACCGAGCGGCGAATACGAGCGGCTGCTGCTGGGTTACGACCGGCCCGCCGCGGAAAGATTTAAGAAGGAAATATGCGGCAAAAAGAAAACTGGAAGCGTTACTGCGTCTCCCCGCAGGACGTCCTCGAGGGCAACGAAGTAGAGCTGCTCAAGGGCGGCGAGGAGGCTTTCCCGGCGATGCTCTCGGCCATCGCCGGGGCGCGCCGTTACGTGCTGCTGGAGTTCTATTCCTTCTCCGACGATTCGGCCGGCCGCGCCTTCGCCGAGATCCTGCGCCGCAAGGCGCGCGAGGGCGTGAAGGTCTTCCTGGTCTACGATTCGGTGGGCTCCATCCTGACCGACCGCAGGTTCTTTCAGGAGCTGGCCGCCGCCGGCGTGAGCGTGGCCGAGTTCCGGCCGGTTATCTACTGGAAGCCTTACTGGAACTGGATCAAACGCGACCACCGCAAGACGGTCTGCGTCGACGGGCGTTGCGCCTTCGTGGGCGGCTTCAATATCACGGCGAGCGACGCCCCGCTGTCCATGGGCGGGCGCGGCTGGAAGGACACGCAGGCGCGCGTCTGCGGGCCCGCCGCCGCCGGCATAGAACGGATATTCTGGGAGGCCTGGACGGCTTCCACTCCGGTAGACGCCGCGGCGCAGGCGCCGCTGCCGTCCCCGGAACCCGCCGCCGCCGGGACCAGGGCCGCCTCGGTGGTCTCTGCCAACGGCATACGCAACGTGCGCTCCATCCGGCACGCCTACCGCTACGCCATTGACATGGCGCGGGAGTATATTTATATCACCAACGCCTACTTCCTGCCCGACAAGCTGGTGCTGCGCCGGCTGGTGCGGGCCGCGCAGCGCGGCGTGGACGTGCGCATCATCGGCCCGCGCGAGACCGACCACCCCTATGTGCGCTGGGCCTCGTGGGCCATCTTCGGCCGCCTGCTAAAGAGCGGCGTCAAGCTCTACGAGTGGCAGGGCCCGATATTGCATTCCAAGACCGCCGTGATCGACGGGGTCTGGTCCTCGGTGGGCAGTCACAATCTGGACCACCGCAGCCTGTCCTATAATCTGGAACTGAATCTGAATGTCTATGATCGTCCTTTCGGCACGGCTATGGTCAGGGCTTTCCGCGAAGATCTTCACAACTCCAGGCTGATCACCCTCGAGGACGTGCGGCGGCGGCCGCTGACGGCCAAGGCGGCCTCCAGGCTGCTTTACCTTTTCCGTTCCTGGCTATGACCAGGAAACTGCTCCTCCTGCTGCCGCTGCTCTGCGCGCCCGCCGCGCCGGGCTTCTGCCAGCCGGACCCCGGCAGGGCCGAGGCCCCCGCGGACGCCGCCGCCGTCAGGGACAAGCTGGCCTCCAGCCTGTTCGCCCGCGGCGATCTGGCCGACAAGATCGTGGACGCCGGCATGGCCGACCGCTTTATCAGCCTGGAAGGCCTGGAGACCCACGCCGACGTGCGCTCGGCGCTGATGGAGTGGATACGCCTCAATCCCGGCCGCGCGGCCGCCACCTGGCTGGGCATCAAGGGGTCCGGCGGCAAGGTGCACACCTCTATCCAGACCCGCGAGATGACCTGGGAATTCAACCCGTCCTTCCTGGCGGCGATAAAGGCGCTCAACGCCGCCGCCGGCAGCGCCTCGGTGTCGCAGGAGGCGATGGAGATGGCGGCGCGGCGGCTGTACGGCGAGGCGCAGCTGCTCGACGAGGCGCCCGCGGTGGTCTTCGGCGGCGCCGGGGGCGGAGGCGGCGCTTCCGCCAGGCTGGATTACGCCGATTACCGGCTGAACAGGGCAGGGCTGGAGCGGGAGCTGTCGCGCGCCGGGGAGTGGCTGGCGGCCGCCAGGCCGCAGGGCGGGCGGGACGCCGGCGGCGTGTACGCCGCGGCTTTCGCCTCGTACCAGGATTTCGTGGTGGCCGCTTCGGCGCTGAAGGGGCGGTCCGCCATAAGCGAGCGCGAGGCGCTGCGGCTGGAGGCCCTGCGCGGCCGCCTGCGCTCTCTTCTCTCGGCCATGGCGCTGCGGGTGCGCTCCTCCGCGCTGGAGGAAGCCGGAGCCGCGCTGGGCGGAGATGCCGCCGGGGCGGCCGCAGCCGCGCTGCTGGCCGAACTGCAGGCCGCCGCCGGGAAACTGGAGGCGCTCGCGGCCCGTGCCGCCTCGGGCGGGGCGGACCTGGCGGAGCTGACCAGGCTGGTCAACGCAGGAGAAGACTCTTTCGCCAGGCTGTACATGCGCTACACCGTTTACGACGCGCTGGAGAACCTGCGGCGCAAGGCCGCGGGCGCCGGCTTCTCCTGTTTCAACGATTACGCGGTGTACCGCCTGCAGGCGGCTTTCTTCCCGGCCGCGCCCTACCCGCGCGCGCTGGCGGAGCTGGCGGCCGCTGCTGCCCCGCTGGCCGACGCGCTGGCCGGCGCCGCCGCCGGCGACATCTCCGCCGTGGCCGGCCTGGACGCGGCGGGGCTGGAGCGCAGCGCCGACGCCGTGGCGGCTTATGCCGCGCACAACCGCGCGGTGCAGTTCTTTTCCTGGGGGATCATCTTCAGGCCGGTGGAGCTGCAAGTGCTGCCGGGTAATGGGCTTCCGAAGTTCCGCCCGGCTTTCGCCATAGCGGACATAGCGGCCGGCAAAAGCCGGCGCGGCCGCGCGGCAGCGGTAGCGGTAGCCAAATAAAAAAACCGGCCGCGCGTTCACGGCCGGAAAAATCTTAAAATTTCTTCAGGAGTTCCAGGATCTCCAGGTCGCTGCGGTAGGAGAGCAGCCCGCCGGCCTCGGCCAGCGTAGCCCAGCGCAGCTCCAGCACTTCGTCCGGGGTTTTGGGGACCCCGTCGCCGCCGGTGCGCTTCACCAGGTACCAGCGCACGTCCTTGTCCACCGGCCTGCCGTTCCTCGAGAAGGAATAGCGGGCGGTATACAGGTCCGACACTATTCCGCATTCCCAGCCCGTCTCTTCCAGCACTTCCCTCACCGCGGCCTGCTCCGGGGTCTCGCCCGGGTCCAGGTGGCCTTTCGGGAAGGTCCACACCCGCTCGCCGCGCAGGGTCCGCATGAGTATGAGCAGCACGCGCCCGTCCTCCAGGATCACGCCGCCGGCGGAATGTTCTTTGTCGGTGGTCATTTCGCGTCGGGCTAGATGGGCTGCAGCGGGGCGTATTTCAGCATGAAAGTCTGGCGCACGCCGCTGTCGAAGACTACGGTCACCTTGGCCAGCTCGCCGGAGCCGATCTGGTCCACCACGCGGCCGGGGCCGTGTATCGGGTGCATCACCTTGCGCCCCTTGCCCACGCGCGGGATGGTGGGCGGCGGGCTGTAGGACGCCAGCACCTGCACGTCCTCCTCGCCGCTGCGGGTGGCGGTTTCCTTGGCCACCTTGGCCTCGAAGATGAAGCGCGAGCCCAAATTGGGATAGGTGGTGCCGTAGACGCGGCGGGTGTTGGCCCAGGTGAGGAACAGGCGCTGGCGCGCGCGCGTCATGCCCACGTAGGCCAGGCGCCGCTCCTCCTCCAGGTCCTCTTCGGAGGCGTTGGCGGCGTTGATGGGGAAAAGGTTCTCTTCCAGGCCGGTCAGGAAGACGGCCGGGAACTCCAGGCCCTTGGCCAGGTGCACGGTCATCAGCGTGACGGCGTGCGTGTCGGTGTTGAGCTTGTCCACCTGCGAGGAGAGCATGACCTCCTCGAGGTACTTGTGCAGCGTGGGCGCGGCGCCTTCCTTCACGCAGTGCTCCTCGAATTCCTTAACGGCGTTCACGAGCTCCTGCAGGTTGCCCAGCCGGGCGATGGATTCCTGCGGTTCCTTCTCGGAGAGGTCCTCTGTCATCTTCCAGTAGCCGGACTTCTCCAGGATATTGGTGAGCATCGCCGACGGGGTGGCGGAGAACAGGTCCGACTTGACCCCTTCGAGCAGGTCCAGGAATTCCTTGATGCCGCGGCGGGCGGTGTTGGTTACGGCGGGCACCTGCTCGGCCGATAGCAGCGCGTCGTAGAGCGGCATCTCCTTCTGGCGGGAGTAGGCCATCACGTGGTCCATGGCCGTCTTGCCGATGCCGCGCGCCGGCGTATTGATGACGCGCAGCAGGCTGATGGTGTCGCTAGGGTTCACGAGCAGCTTTAAATAGGCCAGCACGTCCTTTACTTCCTTGCGGTCGTAGAAGCGCACCGAGCCGATGAGCCGGTAAGGGATGCGCGCGCGGCGGCAGGCCTCTTCGAAGGAGCGGCTCTGCGCGTTGGTGCGGTAGAAGACGGCGATATCGTTGTAGGTGAAGCTGCCGCGGCCGGTGAGCTGCTTGATCTCGTCGGTGATGCCGCGGGCCTCGTCGTTCTCGTTCTGGTACTCGAGCACTTCCGGGGCGTCGCCGTGGTCGGCCTTGGTCCACAGGTTCTTGGGGCGGCGGTTGCGGTTGTGCTTGATGAGTTCGTTGGCGGCGTGCAGGATGCGGGCGGTGGAGCGGTAGTTCTCCTCCAGCACCACGGTGAAGGCGTCCGGGAAGTCCTTCTCGAACTCCATGATGTTGCGGATGTCGGCGCCGCGCCAGCCGTACACGCTCTGGTCCGGGTCGCCCACCACGCAGAGGTTCTTGTGCCTGGCCGACAGGGTCTTCACCAGCACGTACTGCGCGTGGTTGGTGTCCTGGTACTCGTCTACGAGGATATACTGGAAATTCTCCTGGAAGTAGTTGCGGATCTCCTCTTTCTCGTTGAGGAGCTCCACCGTGCGCACTATCAGGTCGCCGAAGTCCATGGCGCCGGCCTCCACCAGCTTTTTCTGGTAGCGGCTGTAGATCTTGGCCGCCTTCAGGCGGGCTTCGTCGTTGACCGCCTGCGCGTTGATCAGGTAGCTGGCCGCGTCCAGCAGGTCGTCCTTGGCCCGCGAGATGATGGAGAGGTACATCGAGGCCTTGTTCTTCTCCGCCTCGTAACCGAGCTCCTCCATCGCCAGGCCGATGAGTTTCTTCTGGTCGTCGTCGTCGTAGATGACGAAATCCTGCTTGATGCCGATGAGCCGGCCGTGCTGCCGCAGGATGCGCGCGCCCAGCGCGTGGAAGGTATGTATCCACATGCCGCCGGAATAGGGCACCAGCTTGCCAACGCGGTGCAGCATCTCCTGCGCGGCCTTGTTGGTGAACGTGATGGCCAGCACGCGGGAGGGGGAAATGCCCGAGGCGATGAGCAGCGCTATCTTGGAGGTGAGCGTTTTGGTCTTGCCGGTGCCGGCGCCGGCCAGGATCAGCAGCGGGCCGGCGAAATACTGCACGGCCTCCGATTGTTTAGGATTGAGGCCCAGCTTGGGCAGCAGGGCGGGGTTAAGGTTAAGTTCTAGGCTCACAGGAGTAAGATTTTATAATTTTACGAGCGCCTTGTGGGCCGGCATAAAAAGGCGCCCGGCCCGGCCGCCAGGCACCCCTTTTTTGTATCATGGGATAACACCCATGACCAATGAAAGATTAGACGCCTTTTTCCTGTCCGAGGAGCAGTCCGGCGAGCGCAAGATCAACCTGCTGCGGCTGGTCTTCCTGCTGGTCTTCCTGGCCAACGAGTTCTCCAACTATTACCTGCTGAAAGTGGTGGCCGGCTGGCTGCACGAGCGCTCGGTCTGGACCATGCTGGCCTGGATAGCCTACGCCGCCGGCGCCTGGTACCTGGTCAACCGCCGCCGCCTCTACGGCCGGGCCGTGAAATACGTCTCCGCCGCGGCCGACGCGCTGTTCCTGGCGCTGACCATAGTGCTGGTGGAGGGCAATAACGGCCCGCTGGTGCCGGTCTTCTATATCCTCATAGTGGGCTGCGCCCTGCGCTACAGCTACCGCGCCATCCTGGCCGCCTCGGCCTTCTCGGCCCTGGGCTACGCCGCGGTCTGGTACACCTCCTTCGGCAACCCGCGGCTGACGCCCATCCCGGCCTATTCGGCCGTCATCCACCTGCTGATCATGGTGATGATGGGCGCCTTCTCCGCCTACGCGGTGAACAAGATGCGCGGCCTGGTGCTGAAATTCGCCGAGAACTTCGCCCGCCGCGAGATGGCCGAGGGCGCCCTGTCGCGCTACGTCTCGCGCCAGGTGGCCAAAAAGATCCTGGACTCACCCGACGGCGGCTCGGCCATGGGCGTGGGCCGCCGCACCCAGGCGGCCGTGCTCATCAGCGACATACGCGGCTTCACGCCGCTGTCCGAGGGCATGGACCCCGGCGCGCTGGTGGCGCTGCTCAACTCCTATTTCAGCCGCATGGTGGACGTGGTGTTCCGCCACGACGGCACGCTGGACAAGTTCGTCGGCGACGCGCTGATCGTGGTGTTCAACGACCCGTTCGAGCAGACCGACGCCGAGCGGCGCGCGGTGGCCTGCGCGGCGGAGATGCTGCGCGAGATAGACGCCTTCAACCGCGAACAGGCCGCCGGAGGCCGGCATACGCTGGGCGTGGGCATAGGCGTGCACTGCGGCCCGGTGATAGCCGGCAACGTGGGTTCCGAGTCGCGCATGGACTACACGGTGATGGGGGATACGGTGAATTTCGCCTCGCGGCTGCAGGGCAAGGCCCCGGCCGGGGCGGTGTTCGTCTCGGGCGCGGTAAAGGCCAAGACCGACGGCGCCTTCTCCTACAAGAGCGCCGGCGTGATGGAATTCAAGGGTTACAGGGAAGCCGCCGAAGTCTTCGAGTTGCAGGCCGCCTGACACGGCCGCGAAAAAGGAAAAGCCCGCCGGAGAGCGGGCTTTTCCTTTCGTCATTCCGGCGTAAGCCGGAATCCAGTAAACAATAATAGTGCCTGGGTCCCGGTTTTCGCCGGGGCGACGAGCCTACACGTTGAACTTGAAGAAGCAGATGTCGCCGTCCTTCATCACGTATTCCTTGCCCTCGGAGCGGATCAGGCCCTTCTCGCGCAGCGCCTTCTCCTCCTTGTACTTCATGATGTCGTCGAAGGAGTAAACCTCGGCGCGGATGAAGCCTTTCTCGAAGTCGGTGTGGATGCGGCCGGCGGCCTGCGGGGCCTTGAGGCCGCGCTTGAGGTTCCAGGCGCGCACCTCGTCCTCGCTTCCTGCGGTGAAGAAGCTGATCTGGTCCAGCAGCTTGTAGCCGGCTATGGCCATCTTCTCCAGGCCGGTATAGTCCTCGCCCAGGTCTTTGAGGAAGACCGCTTTCTCCTCCTCGGGCAGCTCGATTATCTCCGACTCTATCTTGGCCGAGATCTCCACCAGTATCGAGCCACGGGTCTTTATGAACTCGCGCAGTTTGGCGATGACTTCCTTGTCGGGCTGCTCGGAGGTGTTGGCCACGAAAAAAACGGGTTTCACGGTGAGCAAATTGAAGTCGCGCACCTCGTCGATGGTATAGCCGGCCTCGCGGGCGGGCTTGCCGTCGGCCAGCAGCTTCTTTATGGCCTCGAGCCGCACCTTCTTTTCCTCGGCGTCCTTGGTCCTGGCCTTCAGGTCGCGCTGGTTCTTCTCGAGCGCCTTGTCGATGGTTTCCATGTCGGCCAGCATCAGCTCGGTCTCGATGACCTCTATGTCGCGGATCGGGTCCACTTCGCCCAGCACGTGCACCACGTCGGGGTCCTTGAACACGCGCACCACCTGCACGATGGCGTCCACCTCTCGGATGTTGGCGAGGAACTTGTTGCCCAGGCCCTCGCCCTTGGAGGCGCCTTTCATCAGGCCGGCGATGTCGACGAATTTGATGTAGGAGGCCACTTTCTTGGGCGGCTTGAACAGGTCGAACAGCGCGTCCAGGCGCTTGTCCGGCACCGGCACCACGCCCACGTTGGGGTCGATGGTGGTGAAGGGGTAGTTGGAGGAGGCCGCCCCGGCGCGCGTCAGCGCGTTGAACAGGGTGGATTTGCCTACGTTGGGCAGACCGACGATTCCGATGTCCATGTTTTAGTCCTTGTCGGGTTGAATCTGAGAGTAAATTATATCAATTCGCCGGATGTCCCGCTTGTGCAACGCTGTTTGCTTCTGCTTAACCGAGCCGTGGCCGCAGACATAAGAAAAACACCCCGGCGGCCGTGCAGCGGCCGCCGGGGTGGTCTTTCCTGGTATTGCCTGGCCGTCACCTGAGGGGAGGCCCGCGAAGAGCGCTGAAAAGTTATTTAAGGATCGACTTGGCGGAATAGCGGGTCATATCCCGATCGCGGCCAGACCTTTTTTAAATTCTTCCTTGGAGAATTCACCGGCGTCATCCGAACTCCAGCCGACGGACTTGTATAATATTCCCCCATCCTTCACGAAATAAAATGTAGGAGAGATTCCAAGCATGGAAAACCCTGGAAAGTCCGTGTTCTTTCTGGCGATATATACCGCGTCATAATTAAGACTTTCTTTTGCGGACTTGACCCCTTCAGAATCGAAGGTCCTGGTCAACATGAAACCACTTGAGCGGAAGATCGGGCCAAGAGTGTCGTCCGCGAGAAGCGTCTTGGCCGCTATCGTGGCAAATTTGCACTCTGGATGCATGAACATCACTATCTTTGCGCCCTTTTGTGGCAATCGTTCAAGCGTCGCCCGGGCTCCCTGTCCGGAAATCCGATAAATCCACCAGCCTGTGGCAGCCGGATCTCCGTTAACAGATATTTGTGGCAGCGTCGGTTGCGGATGAGAGGGGAACTCTTCGGCGAATTTCATTGCTTCGTCAAAAAGCCCTGCATTCACTAAAACGGTGAATACGCGGTCAAGGTTTTCTTCGCTATACTTGTTTCTGCGAAGTTTTTCGTAAAAAACAGAGCGGGCTTTTAGCGCATAGTTCTCATTGTCCGGGAGGTATCCGGATATTTTCCATAGGGCTTCAAAAAGCCCTTCCACGGCGGCATCCGAGTATGTTCCCATGCGCTCCCGTGAAAGTTGTGAAGGTTTGATCGAATCGGAGATCTTTGCGATGCGGGCCATATCCCTGTTGCGTCCAGAGGCGGAGACATCTTCGGATATGCTTTTAAATTTAACGTCCGGGCTGACGCATCCGAAAAAACACAGTAATGAAAACAGAACTATAATTGATTTCATGTCAACCTTTTGAATGAGGGGGCGGGTTTACAGGGAGAGGGTCAGCTTTTGCGGCGATATTATCTGGAAAGGCGTGGGTCTCCGTATCAGGCTTCATCGTTCACAGTGTTACGCAGCACGCCGAGCCCCTCCACGGCCACCTCGCAGACATCGCCGGCCTTCATGTAGAGCGGCGGCTTGCGCGCCATTCCGACTCCGGGAGGAGTGCCGGTAGCGATAACGTCTCCGGGGGAGAGGGTCATGGCCTGGCTGAGGAAAGCTATGGTGTGCGCCACGTCGTGCACCATGTCGGCGGTGGAAGCGTTCTGTCGCACCTCGCCGTTGAGCCGCGTCTCGAGTCTAAGACCCGCGCCTCCTGGCGGCAGTTCGTCTGCGGTCACGAAGAACGGGCCCATGGCGCCGCTGCTGTCGAAGTTCTTCCCTATGGTCCACTGGGGCGTCTCAAGCTGGTAATCGCGGATGGAACCGTCGTTGAGAATGGTATATCCCGCCACGTGCTCCAACGCTTTTTCCACGGGGATATGACGGCCGCCCTTGCCTACGACAACGGCTAGTTCGCCTTCATAGTCGAACTGGACGGAAACTTTCGGACGCACCAGCGCGGCACTGTGCCCGACCAGGCTGGAAGGAAAACGCACAAAAACGGTGGGGCGGGGCGGCGCCGCGATGCCGGCCTCCTGGCCGTGTGCGCGGTAGTTCACACCGAGGCAGAGTATCTTTCCCGGGTGGTCCACAGGCGGCAGATAATCGATGATATCCAGGTTCACCGCCGCGCCCTTACGGAGCTGCGCGGCCGCCCGCGTCAGGCCCTGCGCTCCCTCCCGGATGAGCGCGGAAAGCCCGCCAGGATACCCGGGTTCGTCCCCAAAAAAACCATGCGCGGCGCTTCCGTCGAGAACGGCCAGTCCCTCGCGCCCTTTAAGGGCGAACCTTATGAATCTCATGCGATAATTTTATCAAAATCGGGTCTTCTAGACGGTCAATTCGGGATCTCTTGTGGAAATCTGGGTAAAATTTAAAACCGCGCCTCTGCTGGCGCGGTTTTGCTCTGTTGCGGGAAAAGCCTTTTTAATCGGGACACTAGCAGTTCTTTAAAAAAATAACCGCCGGGCAAGCCGGCGGTCATTTTTTGTCGCCAAATCCAGACTGAGAAAATTTGGCGGTCTTTTCAGGATGAAGTTCGAACCTTCTTCGCGCAACATCCTGAGGTAACTTTATAAATACCGCTTTCTAGCCGTTAGAGCAGCGGTAGGCGGATCTTATCCGCGAGATGTCGTCGCAGGCGTGGCCACGAAGCGCGGCCCCGCACTGCTCCTTGCCGCGAGAAGGCGGTTCGCAGGGCTCCGGCACTACGCGCCGTCGCACCTGCTCCAAAGGTGTTCTGCATCTTATCAACACCTCCGATGCGCGGCCGGCCGGCCCCAAACAGGCCTTACCCGGCCGCTCCCGTCCGCCTTCGGCGTCCGTACAACGCAGAAAATTATTTCCCGCGCCCACTGCAAAGAGCAAATTGAACGATTTAATTCTATAAAGTATCTGCCCTCGCTCGCCAGCGGCGCGCCGCGCACCGCTCGCGGCTCGGGCCTGTTGTTGTTATCTATCTCAGGCTGACCGGTGGCCGCAGTATTAAAGAAAAACCACCCCGGCGTCCGCTGCTGCGGCCGCCGCGGTGGTCTTTCCTGTTAATGTTGGGCAGCCACCGGGGGGAGCGGGAACGGGGACCATAAGGAGAGGGGCCAGGCCGGGCGCGCCTGGCTCCCTGGTGGCCGTCGCCCAATTGAAGCCTTTTGATCGGTTGCTTAGGAAATCGGAACGTTTCCGTGGACTTATAGGAGACTCCAAATAAAGAACATTTTTTTGTATGAAAATCTTTTCAGAAGGGGACTTATTCGTATTCATTGGGGTAGGGTGGACGTGGAATGGCATGTAAATTGCTCTGTGTTTCGTGTGGCTTTGTGAGTACCGTAATTTAAGGAGAAAGGCATGCTGATATTAGGAATCAATTCGGTTTATCATGAGAGTTCCGCCTGTATTCTGAAGGATGGGAAATTGATTGCCTTTGCGGAAGAGGAACGTTTTAACCGGATTAAACACGGGAAGGAAGCTCTTCCTTCCAATGCGCATGAATTGCCGGTTAACAGTATCCGTTACTGCTTGAGTAAAGCGAATGCTTCCCCAAAGGATATCGCCCATATCGCCTATTCCTTCAACCCGCTGAAGAGGTCTACTGTCAGGTGGCCCAAAGAAGAATATGTGGCAATGGATTGGGGCTCTCCCGAAGCGGAGCGTGTATTTCTGGATTCGCTGAAAAAGGTCCAGGTCAAGCTTGAGGAACTGGGTTTCAATTCCAAGATACACTGGATAGACCACCAGGTCGCTCATGGCGCTTCGGCATACTATTATTCGCCCTATAAGGAGTCGGCGGTGCTGAGCCTGGATGGGATAGGAGAAAGCGATTCAACAGCGCTGATGTACGGTAATAATGAGTCTCTAATCACGCTGGAGACCATTTCCTATCCGAATTCCATCGGATTTATGTGGGAGAAGTTCTGTAAATTCCTGGGGTTTTCCGAATACCACGCCTGCAAGTTGATGGGGCTTGCGGCATATGGCGATCCAGGAGTATATAAAAAAGAGTTCGCCGCCATCTTGAAATTGCGTGAGGATGGTTCATTCTCGATGGATAACGATATCCTTAAATTCCGAAGCGCGGATTTCACTTCGCTCGAGAACCTGTTTGGTTTCGTGAAAAGGGAGAGAAAAGATCCGCTGCTTAAGCACCACGAAAATCTGGCCGCCTGCTTACAGGAAAAGACGAACGAGATTGTGCTGGGATTGGCCCGGAAACTTCATAAGGCCTGTCCTTCTTCAAATATCTGTCTTGCCGGCGGCGTCGCGTTGAACTGCGTAAGCAACAGCCACCTTCTGGAGAATGGGCCGTTCAAGAGCGTCTTTGTCCAGCCAAGCGCCAACGATGCCGGGACTTCGCTGGGGTCGGCCAGTTATGTGTGGCACCACCTGTTAAGGAACGAAAAAAGTCCGGCAGTTTCCAAGCAGGTTTATTACGGACCTGACTTCTCCGAGGGGGAGTATGAAGAGGCCTTGTGTAAAAATGGTCTGACATATACCTATCACAAAAACATCGAAGAGGTGGTGGCCAGATTAGTGAGCGAGGGGCAGGTTGTAGGTTGGTTCCAGGGCGCGATGGAATTCGGCCCCCGTGCTTTGGGAAATAGAAGCCTTGTCGCCGATCCCAGGAACAAGAAGATACGCGAGATCCTTAATGTTAAGGTTAAACACCGCGAACTTTTTCGGCCGTTCGCGCCGAGCGTGCTTGAAGAGAAGGCCTCCGAATGGTTCAAGGTTCAAGATGGTGCATACCCAAATTACTTCATGCTGATGATAAATCCGGTCGCGGAAGATAAAGCCGGAGTCATCCCTTCCGTGGTTCATGTTGATGGAACGGCCAGGATACAGAAAGTGAGCCGGGAATCCAATCCGAAATACCACAAGCTAATCAGCCATTTCTACGATATCACCGGTGTGCCTCTGGTCTTGAACACGTCGTTCAACGACGACGAGCCAATTGTTTGTTCCCCGTATGATGCTATTAATACGTTCTGTAAGACGCGGATCGATTATCTGGCCCTCGGGAATCTGCTTGTAGAGAGAAAAGCCCAGACAGCAGCGTTGAGGCTGGACCGGCAGGAACCGGCGCCGCAAGACAACACAAAGGAGGACAACCGGGAATGATATTTCGAAACATAACAGAGGTGATCGGTAATACGCCGCTGGTGGAAGTTAAGAATCACTTCGCGCTAAGCGGCGCGTCTGCGCAGATCCTGCTCAAGTTGGAATGGTTCAACATGGGCGGGAGCACCAAGGACCGAATTGCGTTAAACATGGTCAAAGAAGCTGAAAAAAATGGGGCTCTGCGTCCCGGGATGACGATTATAGAATCCTCTTCCGGCAACACCGCTATCGGCTTGGCTATCGTGGCCGCGCAACGAGGGTATCGGTTTGTCGCCATCTGCGATAGGCATCTTCCCATCGGCAAGAGGAACAGGCTGCTTGCGCTGGGCGCGCAGATAGTTTTTATCCCGCCGACACCGGAAGGTATGGACACCGTCGAGATTCGGATAGCCCTGGCTCGGAAATTGGCGGCCAGGATTAAAGGCTGTGCGACACTGGAACAATACGGCAACAAGGCTAATGTGGCCGCGCATTATGCCGGAACGGGGGCGGAGATATTAATGGATACCGCCGGGCAATTGGATGCCTGCGTGATATTTTGCGGCACCTGTGGATCGGTTTCCGGAATTGGGCAGGCGTTAAAGGAGCGCAATCCGCAAATCCGGGTAATAGCGGTAGAGCCGGAAGGCTCCGCTATATTCGGGGGGCAGTTGAAGCCATACCTTATTGCAGGAGGAGGCCTTTCGTTCGTGCCGTCCATCCTTGACAGAAAAGTTGTGGATGAGGTCCATAGGGTTTCGGACCTTGAGGCGTTCCGCATGTCTAGGGAGTTGGCCGGCGTGCAAGGTATCATGGTGGGGTCTTCAGGCGGTGGAGTCGCGCATGTCGCCATGAAGTTGGCAGCGAGTTGTGGACCGGGTAAGCGGATAGTGGGTGTCATCCCGGATATCGGGGACCGCTACATAGACTCGCTTTTCGACGATGAGTGGTTGAGAGCCCACGGCCTGCAGGAGTCCATTCTGCAGCGAACGGCAGACCATGAGCTCGTTGCGGCGGCAATGGCGGAGGGATGCAATGTCAACGCAATTGAACGGTAAGAAGACTTTGGTGCTCTTTTACAACCGGAGATATCATCCGGTCGTCATCAGGAAACTCCTGGAGTCCGGGGCGGCCAAAGCCGACACGGTGATAGTCAATCTTGGCGAGTTCCCGCGTTCGGAAAGTCTGACGGCGGAGATACGAGCTGCAGGATCGGAGAATGTCGTCAATATCGACGGGCGTAAAATATTCTCAGAGAATTATATTTCATGGGCTATCCGGGCGAACGCGTGTTATCAGGAGAAATATTATCTGAGTGCCGCTATAGCCAGGCCGTGCCTGGCCGAGATCACTGCGTCGCTCGCAAAGCGGGACGGCTGGGATACGGTGGTCCACGAGTTCCGCGGCAACGACATGGTCAGGATGAATATGGGATACCAAGCCCTTGAAACCGACTTCCTGCCGGCGCTGTCCGCGTTCGATATTGATGAGGCGGAAGTGAAGAAGACCGCCGACAGCCTTAAGATACCGGAAGAGTTCGGCACATGCAACCCTTTTTCCGTGAGCGACAATATCTGGGGCAGGAGCATAGAGTGCGGGCCTCTGGAGGACCTAGAGATCCCGGCCGCGGCGGAATCATACGGGGTATGCCGGCGTGTTGCTGGCGAAGTGTCTGAGCCTGAGCTTGTTTCTATACGGTTCCGCGACGGGGTCCCAGTAGAACTTAACGGGAGCCGATGTCCGTTGCATGAGATAATCGAGGCCCTTAACAAAAAAGCCGGGGTGCGCGGTATTGGGCGTTATGATCTGGTCGAAGACGGGACTGTAGGTTTTAAAACGCGTGCCATATACGAGCATCCAGCTGCCGCATGCATCATCGCTGCCCATAAGGAGCTCGAGCACCTTGTGCTGAACAAGCATGAGCTTGAGTTTAAAAATTCGCTGGATCAGCTCTTTTCGAAGAAGCTCTATGACGGCCTGTGGTTCGATCCAGTTATGGAGCATGTCAAGGCCGCCTTAGCGAGCCTCAACCAGTTCGTTACAGGGGAGATCGTGCTGGAACTGTCGGATAAGACTTTTGAAATAGTGAAAAGGTCTTCTCCATACTCGCTGTATAAAGGCGCCGTTTCTGTCTACAATTACGGACACCGTTTCTCGTCCGGAGATGCGGCCGGTTACGGAAACACTTTCAACCTGCATACGAGCTGGACCAATAAAATGAGGAGGATGATATGTCGACAAAATTCCTGATGTGTACTCCGGAGTATTATGATATTGAATACGTGATCAATCCCTGGATGGACCTGAAGAACAAGGTGGACAGAAAAAAAGCCGCGGCCCAGTGGGAGGGGCTGATAGAAGTCCTGCAGAAGCACGGTGCCAGTGTCGAGATCATCCGGGGCGTTCCAGGACTGCCGGATATGACGTTCGCTGGCGACTGCGGAATCCTGGTTGACGGCACCTTTTTGGCGAGCAATTTCAAACATCCTGAGCGTCAGCCTGAGCGCGAGCACTACCTGAGCTGGCTGCGAAAAAAAAATTACAAAATAAAAGAGATCCCGGCAGATGTTTATTTCGAGGGGCTCGGAGATGTGATCATCTCGGGGAAACGCGTGGTGTTCGGCCATGGGCCGAGATCCCATAAGGATGCAGAGGGCTGGATAAAAAAGACCTTTCCTCAGCTGCAGGTCGTTACGGAGCTTCAAATACGCGACGACAGGTTCTTCCACCTGGCTATGGGCGCAGGGCTGCTGGATGAGGATACCATCATCTATTACCCGAAGGCCTTCTCCACCGCGGACACTGAGAAGATCCGCAGCCGGTTCCGGCACGCCATCGCGGCGGATGATTACGACGTCCTAGAGAATATCGTGTGCAACAACATCGTGATCGGCAGGAAAGTGATTTTCCACGACTGCTCCATCGAATTAAGGCGCCGGTTGGAAAAGCTTAACTTCGAGGTCCTTACCTGCGATGTCAGCGAGTTCAAAAAGAGCGGGGCAAGCCTGCGCTGTCTGGTTTTGAACCTGAACTAGATAAGCGGACGTTTGGCCGGAGGTGCTACACAATATGAGCAAGAATCACGGAACGGTGGAAATGAAAGGAACGATCCTGATTATAGATCCTGTGCTGACCGGGACGAAGATCGCCCAAGAGGCGAAAAGACGCGGGTTCAACACCACAGCAGTAATCGCCTGGCGGGAGATTCCTTCTTTTGCCAAAAACACATTCAGCCGGGAGCTGTATGACGAGGTCCTTGAACTTGAGGATGCGGATGATTTGGGGGAACTGATTTCGAGCAAGGTAAAATCCGGGAAAATACGGGCCGTTTTTCCGGGGACGGAGTCCGCTGTGGAGCTTGCGGAAAGAGCACGCGCTCTTCTTGGGTTTAAAACGAACAACCCTGGATCGACCCAGTTAAGGCGGAACAAATATCGGATGCATATGGCGCTGCGCAAAAGCGGGCTTCGTATACCCGCCCAGATAGAAGCCTCAAGTTTCGAAGAGATACTTGGCTGGATCGAGAAGGATTCTGGGAACGAGATATCTTGGCCGGTCGTCGTTAAACCGCTGCAGAGCGCTGGAACGGACGGGCTGTCTTTTTCATCTGACCTTGGGGAATTGCGGCGGCACGCGGAAAGTATTCTCGCTTCGCGGGATATGTTCGGGAATCCGAACACGAAAATTCTTGCGCAGTCATTCGTCCCGGGCACGGAGTACGTGGTGAACACGATTTCTTCCGATGGGCGGCATCGCATCACTGACTTCTGGCGGTATACGAAAAGGACCGTGCCCGGTGCGGGGATGATCTATGATAGGCAGGACCTGTTGCCGGTCTCGGATTGTTCGCGGCTGGGGATTCAGGATTACGTGTTTCGGGCACTGGATTCGCTTGAGGTCCGGTTTGGCCCGGCGCACTCCGAGGTCATGATGACCGGGAACGGACCGGTTCTTATAGAGACGGCATCCCGCATACAGGGGGGGATAAACACAGAACTCCTAGATGCCTGTACTGGGACTAATCAACTGTCTGCGGCTTTTGATGTGGCTTTGAATGAAAGCGCGTTTGACGGGATACGGGTGAACGAAGCGAAACTGAACAGTCACGCTTGCTGGATCAATCTTATTTGTGGCGAGTCTGCCCGCGTCAGGAAATTGTCCGACTTCCAGGAAAAGATCCGCGCTTTGAAAAGTTGCTTCTCGCTGTATGTATCAGTTAAAGAAGGGCAACTTATCCCGAAAACGATCGATCTGATGTCGTGCCCGGGGGTGGTCTTCCTTATGCACGATAACCCCGGGCAGATTGAGGACGATTATCTCGCGCTCAGGAAATTAGAGAAGGAACACTACTAGGAGGGATCCGCCACATCAGTGCTGCTTATTGGCGTCGTGCTATGTGGGATATTTCTATGGGATACTTTGCGTTCGCTGGCATTGCTGTTATGTGTTACGGAACAATCGACTTTTGCTATAAGCATGCGGCAAACGCTGGGTGCCGGCCACTTAGCGTTTTATCGCGTTCGACGCTCGTGACGGCTCTTTGTTGTTCGCTGAGCTGTTTTGGCTGGCTTTCCAAGGAGTTCCCGCTCCGGGGCATCATTCTTTTCGCCTGTCTGGATTCCTCACTCTTCCTAATTGGAACAGCTTCTAAGATCTCAGCACTGAAACATTTGCCGACCGCGGTGGTGCTTCCTGTTACGAAAATGAGTGCCATCCTTGTGATCCTGATTTCAATACTTGTCATGAATGAGCGTCCGACATTTTACCAGAGTATCGGGCTCGGGTTATCGGTGGTTACTGTCCTCTTAATAATAAAAGAGGTTTGTGTCATTCGCACTATTCCTAAACTGAACTCTGGGATCCTGTTCTCAGTTCTTTCTATGCTGGCCGTTACTGGATCCATGTTCACAGCGAAATTCGCTTCCATATCGGTTCCGAAATATCAATTTATGACAGTCTCATACGGCATGGCATATCTGCTCACTAACGCGATTTTACTGCATCCTTGGCAGCAGATCCGGAACCCCGGTGGAGAGGCCATGCTGAGGCCAATGTATTGGCGATATGCCGCTATCATAGGGCCAATAAACGCGATAGGTTTCTATTGTATGCTGAAATCTCTGGAAAGCGGTCCAATAAGTCTGGTCCAAGGAATTTTGTGCCTTTCGATGGTACCGCCAATACTGCTTTCAATCCTAGTGCTCAAGGAAAAACTAACGATGCGGAAATCGCTGATAGTTGCATCGGGGGTGCTTTCGCTGATTTTGATTAAGTTTTGAGGGTCACTCTGGCAAAACCATCGGCTTTTGTCATTTGAGGGCTGGTACATGGTCAAAAGATGATCTATTGATAACCTAGTTTCAAAGGGAATCAGACATTCCCTGGAGTAATGCCTCCAATCCGGAAATGGCCTGTTTACAGGTCATTCGCAATTCGGGATATGCAGCTTCAAAGCGTGGGTTGAAATATTGCAATGGGATGTTTTTGTAGAATAGAAACGGAGAGTATGCCTATAAGAGAAAATTTTTTAAGTAGCGAACGCCTGTGCTTTGGCTTCTGGCGTGAGTCGGACATAGACCTGGCCTGGGAGCTTTTTGGCGATTCCGATATCACCAAGTACGTAGGCGGGCCTTTCTCCAGGGCGCAGGTTTTGGAACGGATTCGTTCCGAAATGTCCTCGCGCGAGTGCATTGGCGTGCAGTACTGGCCACTGTTCCGCCGGGACGATGGCGAATTCGTGGGCTGTTGCGGGCTGAAATCCTGTCCGGAGCCCGGGTGTTATGAGATGGGCTTCTACATCAAGCCAAGCATGCAGGGCAAGGGGTATGCGTGGGAGGCCGCTTGTCGCGTCATAGAATATGCGTTCTCCAAAATTGGCGCCAAGGCTTTGTTCGCCGGGCATAGTCCACACAACGAGGCATCCCGTCTTCTGCTTGGCAAGCTAGGGTTTGTCTATACATCTGATGTGTTCTATCCTCCAACTGGCCTGATGCACCCTTTGTATCGGTTGGATCAGAAACTGCAGAAAAAATAGACTATTCTTGTAGAGGCTGCGGCTTACCTGGAAGTATTAGTGTAACAAGCGCTTTAACGAGCGTTACTCGGCAGCAGCGACAAATTAAAAACTGCGTCTCTGATGACGCGGTTTTTGTTGTTTCCGAAGAAGCCTTCTTCATCGGGCGTGTAATGGCAAAAAATAACCGCCGGACAAGCCGGCGGTCATTTTTTGGGCAAGCTAGCGGATGTTTCTTGCGCCAATTTTTCCCGGGAGAAAATTTGGCGGCCCCTACGGGATTCGAACCCGTGATCTCTGCCTTGAGAGGGCAGCGTCCTAACCGCTAGACGAAGGGGCCGTAAGTCAATATTTTACCAAATAGCGGGCCGCGGCGGCAAAAATTCAGCCGACTATCGGGTTCGAACCGATGACCTGCTGTTTACAAAACAGCTGCTCTACCAGCTGAGCTAAGTCGGCGACTTGTCTATTTTACAATAATACTCGGGCGCCTGTGTTTGGGGCGATTGCCGCCAGCGGCCTGGGCCCTTTGGCCCTCACCCCGGGCGGTTATTTCACCTACACTATTAATATAATAGTAGACAGTAAGACAGCCTGGCCATGGAACACATGCAAAAAATTCTTCTCGCCCTCGCGCTGATCGTATCCTCCGCTACCGGCCTCCTGGCCCAACTGGACGTGACGTTCGTGAACGTCGGGCAGGGCGACGCCATCTTCATCGAGTTCCCCAACGGTAAAAAGGCGCTGATAGACGGCGGCAACTCGGGGGTGCTGATAGATAATTACCTGAGGTCCAGGGGCGTGACCCGGCTGGATTATGTGGCCCTGACCCACCCGCACAGCGACCATTACCGGGGCCTGAAGAAAGTTTTCACCAATTACCAGGTGGATAACTACTACGACACCCGCGCCGAGAACGTGGATGCCGCCGGCGACAATAACCTGCGCGACCTGGCGGCGGTCGAACCCGGCTGCAAAACCCATTACCCCAAACCCGGAGACATTCTCAACTGGGATCCAAAGGTCACAGTGAAGGTCTTCAACGCCTGCTGGCAGCCGGTGCAGATGCACGAGAACGACGAGACTAATAACTGCTCACTGGTCATACGGCTCTATTATAACGGCAACGGCATCCTGCTTACCGGAGACGCGAATTCCGAAATAGAGGCCGAGATGCTGCGCCACTTCAAGTCCGGCCTGCAGTCCAATATCCTCAAGGTGGGCCACCACGGCTCGCGCACCTCCACCAGCGACGCTTTCCTGGCCCGCGTACGGCCGGACTACGCTTTTATCTCCGTCGGCCAGAACAACAAGTACGGCCACCCCCACCAGGAAACCCTGTCCCGCCTGATCAACGCCGGCGCCCAGATCTACCTGACCACCGCCGGCACGCAGTCTTTCACCATCCCCGCCCCGGACAAGAACCTGCCAGGTCCCGTCAAGCCGGTAATCCGCTCTGAAACCGGCGAGCTGGCCGAAAAGGGCCCGCTCACCCGCCTCGTCCCGGTCTCGGTCACCTGGGACCCGGCCGAGCTGCGGAACGCCAGCTCGCCCGCACTGGACCAGCTGCAAGACGGGGCCGCTCCCGTTTCCGACTGAGCGCTATATACAGAAGAACAACCTGCGCCGTGCCAGCAACGCGCCAGATAGAGAACCCCGCCTTTCCGGCGGGGTTTTTTACCGGCTTTTCCCGCCGGGGCCGATCGGCCGCCAGGGTTGCCTGGCCCGGCGGCGCTGTGGTAATATGTAGCTAACGGTACAAGGGGGGGCAATATGGATCAATACTTAGCGGTGCTCAGCAAATACGCGGTCTTCTCCGGCCGCGCCGGCCGGCGGGAATACTGGATGTTCCTGCTTTTCAACCTCATCTTCACCATCGTAGCCCGCTTTGTGGATGCGACTTCCGGTTCGGAGGTGCTGTTCCTTGGCATGAGGCCGATAAGCCTGGTCTACGGCCTGGCAGTGGCGTTACCTGGCCTCGCCGTCTCGGTCCGCCGGCTGCACGACATCGGTTATTCCGCCTGGTGGATGCTGCTGCTGATAGTTCCCTTTATCGGCCCCGTGGCCCTGCTCGTCATGTTCTGCCTGGGCGGCGATCAAGGGGACAATAAGTACGGCCCCGCCCCGGCCGCCGCGGCGGCGCCTGCACCAATAGCGGAAGAGGCCCCCCGGCCAGAACCGCCGCAGCAGAACGGCTGACGGCTCGCCGCGAGGAGGAAATATGGGGAAAAAGATCGCCATGTTCATAGCTTTCCAGGGCTTCAGGGACGAGGAGTATATCGAACCCAAGAAGGCGCTGGAGGCGGCCGGCCACACGGTTACCACGGTTTCCACCGCCAGGGGCGAGGCGCGCGGCAAGTTCAGGCTGACCGCGCAGGTGGACAAAACTATCGACGAGGTAAAAGCCGCCGACTACGACGCGCTGACGCTTGTAGGCGGGCCCGGCACGCTCGAGGACCTGGACAATGCCAGGGTGCACGCTCTTTTCAGGGAAGCGCTGGCGCAGGGCAAGGTGATCGGCGCCATCTGCATCTCGCCCGTAGTGCTGGCCCACGCCGGCCTGCTGAAGGGACGCACGGTGACCTGCTTCCCGGACGGCTCGGCCGAGGTGGAGAAAGGCGGGGCCAAGTATACCGGCTCCGATCTGGAGATCGACGGCAACCTGATAACTGCCAATGGGCCGGTGCCGGCCAAAAAATACGGCCAGGCGCTGGCCGAGGCTTTGAAGTAAGGAGGAAAAAATGAAAATACTGAACATAGCCCTGGTGGTGGCGGCGCTGGCGGCGCCCGCGGCGGCCCAGCAGCCGGCCGGAGGGACCGAAGCCTGGAAGACCCGTACCTTTACCGCAGAGGAACTGAAAAAATATAACGGCAAGGACGGCATGCCGGTTTACGCGGCCGTGGACGGCATAGTCTACGACCTGACCAAGTCCAAGTACTGGAAGACCGGCACGCACATGAAGATGCACCAGGCCGGGACGGAGCTCAGCGAGGAACTGCACAAGAAAGCCCCGCAGAGCATACACCGCGGCGGCAAGATCCTGGAGCGGATGCCCAAGGTGGGCGTACTGGCCGCCGGCGCTACGGTTGCCGCGGAGAAGCCGGCCGTGGCCGTGCATAAGGTGCTCGAGACCGAGCTGGGTAAGGAAGTCTCCTGTCCCGTCACCAAGGCCAAGGTCACGGTCACCGAGAAAACCCCGGCGCTGGATTTCAAAGGCAAGACCTATTTCTTCTCGGGAGAAGCGGCCATAGAAAAATTCAAGGCCTCGCCGGGCAAATATCTGGGCGAGCTCAAGGACGGGAAGGATAAAGTGAAGGGGCTGCTCAAGAAGAAAAGCTGAAGACTCGCCTGAAATCTTTCCAGAAACCCGGGTATGACTTGTTCACGCAGCCCGGGTTTCTTATTTTAAGTCCGGGGCAGGCGGCGCGGGCGGCGGCCGCGGCCATGGCGATGCGGTGGTCGTCGAAGGTGTCTATGGCCGCCTTGGCGGAGAACTTTCTGGCGCCGGTCACCAGCAGCGAGCCGCGCTTGTAGGCGGCTTTCACGCCGAGCGCGGCCAGCAGGGCCAGCGCGCTTTCCACCCGGTCGGATTCCTTGCCGCGCAGGGCGTCCACGCCGCCGATGACGGTATTCCCGGCGGCGGCCCCGGCCAGCAAGGCCAGCAGCGGCACCTCGTCTATCATTGCCGTTATTTCGGCCGGGTTTATCTTTACCGCTTTGAGTTTGGACGGCAGTACTTCTATTTCGCCGGCCGGCTCGGGGAAGCCTCTGTCTGTCTTTATGTTAATTTTCGCGCCCATGCGGCGCAGCGCGGCGATGAAGCCCAGGCGCAGCGGGTTGAGGCCGCAGCCGGTTATCTTCAGCGGCTTGCCGGCCAGCAGCGCGGCCGCTATGAACGGCGCCGCCGACGAGATATCCCCGGGCACGGTCACCGGCCTGGCGGTGAGAGGCCCCGCTTCCAATTTTAATTTATTGCCGCCGGCGGTCAGCCTGCCGCCCAGCAGCGTCAGCAGGCGCTCGGTATGGTCGCGCGTGGGGACGGCCTGCTTTATCTCCACCGGGCGCATGGCGTACAACCCGGCCAGCAGCAGAGCGGATTTTACCTGGGCGCTTTTTACGCCGCTTACCGCGCCGCCTTTTATCAGGGCGGGTTTGATGGCGAAGGGAAGCAGGCCGCCGGCCGTGCTTATCCTGGCGCCGATTTTCGTTAAAGCTGCCGCGGTCTCGGCCATTGGCCGCTTGAGCAGGGTGCCGCGGCCGGTGATCCCGGAGGGAAAGGGCTGCGCGGCCAGCAGGCCGGCCAGCAGCCGGGCCAGCGCGCCGGATTCGCCGGCGTCCAGCGGCCCGGCCGGCATCTTGAGGCCGCCGAGGCCGCGGCCCTCAATTATGATGGCGTTGCCGTCCGGGCTGTGGCGCACGCCCAGTGCCTCCAGGCAGGCCAGGGCGGCCTCGGTGTCGGCGCAGATCAGCGGGTTCTCCACGCGCGAATTGCCGGAGGCTATGGCCGCCAGCAACAGCGCCCGTATGGTTATGGATTTGTCCGCCGGCGGGCTGTAGGTTCTCATTCGCCTTTCTTGTTCTTTAAGCCCAGGCAATAATCGATAGCTTTGAAATAGGAAGTGGGGCCTTCGCCTTTGAACTGGGCCAGGCATACCGGCTTGATGACGGAAGTGCGACGGAAAGGCTCGCGTTTCGAGATGTCGCTCAAATGCGTTTCCACGGCGGGCAGGCCCAGCGCCTCTATGGCGTCGCGTATAGCGTAGCTGTAATGCGTGTAGGCGGCCGGGTTTATCACCAGCGCGCCGGCCCAGGCCGCGTTGGCCGTCAGCAGGTCGATGATCTCCCCTTCGCAGTTGCTCTGGAAAGCGCGCACCCTGGCGCCCCGCGCGGCGGCATGCTTCTTTATGGCGGCGTTCAGCTCTTTGAGCGTGGCGCTGCCGTAGACTTCCGGGTCCCGGCGGCCGAGCAGGTGCAGGTTGGGGCCGTGTATGACGAGCAGGTTCATTTCAGGGCTCCCTCGAAGGCTTTTTTCAGCAGCGCGGCGTCCAGGTCCTCGGCGGGGCAGAGGCGGCCGGGGCCGGCGGCCAGCACGAAGCGGTTGCCGGCGCCGCGCGCCTTCTTGTCGCGCGAGACCAGCGACAGGAAATGCCTGAAATCCCTGCGCACCAGGGCCGGCTTGAGCCGCAGGGCGCTTACGAGCGCGTCCATGGCGTCGTAGTCTTTCTTGCCGAGTATGCCCGTGCCGCGCGAGGCGATCAAGGCGAAGCGCAGGCCGCGGGCCACGGCCTCGCCGTGCGGCAGGCGGCCTGCGGACATGGCCTCGAAGGCGTGCCCGGCGGTATGTCCGAAATTAAGGGCCTCGCGCACGCCGCGTTCGTCGCGCTCGTCCTTGGCCACCAGCTTGAGCTTGTAGGCCGCGCAGGCGCTGACGCAGGCGGTCAGCGCGGCCCGGTCGCCGGCCAGGACTTTGGAAAGGTTCTTCTTGACCGTACGGAACAGGTCGCCGGGGCCTATCATAGCGTACTTCACCAGCTCGCCGGCTCCCGAGCGCAGCTCGGCGTGCGGCAGCGAGTCCAGGAAAGCCGTGTCGCAGACCGCGAGGGCCGGCTGGTGGAAGGTGCCCACTATGTTTTTGGCTCCGGCCAGGTTCACCGCGGTCTTGCCGCCAAGACCCGCGTCTATCTGCGCGAGGAAAGTGGTGGGCACGCTGACCCAGCGTATGCCGCGCATGTAGACGGAGGCCGCGAAACCGGCCAGGTCCGTCACCGCGCCGCCGCCGGCCGCTATCAGCAGCGAGCCGCGCGAGAAGCCCTCGGCGAACAGGAACGAGCAGAGCCGGCCGGCCTGCTCCAGCGTCTTGGCTTTTTCAGACGGGGGCAGCCAGAAATAGGAATGGGGCCGCGCGCCCTCCGGGAACAGGGCCAGCGCGCGCGCGCGCAGGCTGGGCGGAGCGTCGGAGCCGGTGACCAGGCAGACCTTGTCCACCGAGCGGAACAGCTCCGGGAACTGGGCCGGGACATTCTCCATGTTGCGGCCGAGCGCCGCTTTCACGATGCCCGTGGTTTTAAGGTTGAAACTGAAAGTTTTCATAGTTTAAGGGACCTCTTGATCTTGGCGGCGGCCTGTTCGGCGTTCAGGCCGGCTATGTTGACTACCAGGTCGGCCCGCCGGTAGCAGGGCAGACGCGTTTCGTAAAGTTTCTTGGCGCGGAGGGCGGCTTTTTCCCAGGGGCCGGCCAGCAGCGGGCGGCCGCGCCGCGCCGCCTTCAGGCGGTCCTCCAGCTCCTGCCAGGGGCAGTAAAGGAAAATAGTGGTCCCCGACTTTTTCAGCAGCGGCGCCCTGGTGCCCGACGGGTAAAAGCCGCCGCCCAGCGCCACCACGCGGCCGCCGCCCGCCGCCAGCCCGCGAACCACGGCGGCTTCGGCGCGGCGGAAAGCCGCAAGGCCCTCGGCGCGCACGAACTCGGCTACGCTGCGGCCGGAGGACCTGACGAAAAGGGCGTCGGCGTCGCGGAAGGGCCGGCGCAGCGCTTTCGCCAGCGCCCGGCCGGCGCTGGTCTTGCCGGCGCACATGAAGCCGGTAAGATAGAGGTTGCCTACAGGCGGCGTAAGATCTTTGATGTTTTTTTGCGCCATTCGTCCACCCGCAGCTTCAGCTCCGGCAGCGAGTCGCCGCCGAATTTCTCCAGCAGCGCCCCGGCCAGCTCCAGCGCCGTCATATGCTCTCCCACCACGGCCGCCGCGAAGACGGCGGTGGTATCCGAGGTTTTGGAGACACAGAGTTTCTGCCTGAAAGTTTTGAGGTCCGTGGCCAATACGCCGCCGGGCAGGCCGGGTACGGGCTTCACGGCGCAGCGCAGCAGCAGCTCGCGGCCGTTGGTCATGCCGCCGTCGAGGCCGCCGGAGAGCTCCGGACAGGCCGCGGCTTCCTTGCCGGTGAGCATCGGGGCTTCGAAGCCGCCTCCGATCTCGAAACCTTTCACGCCGTTGATGCCGGTCAGCGCGGCGGCCAGGCGCGCGCCGAGCCGCCGGTCCCACTGCATGCACGAGCCCAGGCCGGCCGGCAGGCCGGCGGCGGTTATTTCGAAGATGCCGCCCAGCGTGTCGCCGGCGCGGCGCGCTTTCAGCAGCTCCTGCGCGGCCGAGGCGGCGGTGACCGAGGGCAGGGAGCCCAGGGTTATCACGCGGGAATTGATGTCTACGCCCAGCAGTTCGTTGAGGCGCAGCGCGAAGGAGCCCAGCGCCACGCGCATGGCCGTTTCCCTGGCGCTGGCGCGCTCGCGGATCAGCACCGCGTCCAGGGTGGCGTATTTGAGCATGCCGGGCAGGTCGGCGTGGCCGGGTCTGGGCAGGCTGGAGGGGGCGGGCAGGTCGCGGCCGGCGTTCTTGAGCAGGACGCAGACGGGGGCGCCGGTGGTGGCGCCGCGGGATAGGCCGGAAGTTATTTCGAACTCGTCGGTCTCCGCGGCCTGGCGGGCGCTGCGGCCGGGGGCCAGGCGGCGGCGCTTGAGCTGCGCCGCGATATAGGCGGGGTCGATCTTAACGCCGGCCGGAAAACCTTCTATTATGCCGGTCAGATATTTGCCGTGCGATTCTCCGGCGGTCAGGTAGCGCAGCATCAGGAGCCCCCTTTAAGTTTTTTCTCCAGCAGGGAGAAAGCTTCCCTCTTGAATTTTACTATATCGCCGGTGGGCAGGCCGGCCCAGAAGCGCAGGCTCAGCGCCGCCTGCCAGACCAGCAGCGACAGACCGTCGATGACTATGGCGCCGGCCCTGGCGGCCTCCGCCGTGAACCCGGTGCCGGCCGGGGCGTAGGCCAGGTCGGCGCAGAGCTGGCCCCGGAGCGGCTCGCAGGGCGGGCGGCCCGGCTCGTACATACCCAGCGGCGTGGCGTTGACCAAAATGTCCGGCGCTCCCTTTTCCGCCTCCCAGGGGGCGGCGGAAAAAGCGGTGCGGGGGAAACAGTCGGCCAGTCTGGCGGCCAGCGCCCGCGCCGCCGCTGCGTCGCGCGCGCGGAAAACCACCGAAGCCGCCATGGCCCGGCCCAGCGCCCAGCCCGAAGAGGCGGCGGCCCCGCCGGCGCCATAGACCACGGCGCTTTTCCCGGCGGCGTTATAGGAAAGTTCCTGCAGGGCTTCCAGCAGCGCGCGCGCGTCGGTGTTCATGCCTTCCAGGCCGCCGCGGCCGAAGCGCACCGCGTTCACGGCGCCCGCGGCCTTTACCGCAGGGTCTGCCAGCTGCAGCAGCGAGCAGACCTCTTTCTTATATGGAAGAGTTACGTTGAAACCGGCCCAGCCCTGGGCCCGCGCCTGCTCTATGCCCGGGCGCAGTCCCTGGGGTTCCACCTCGCGCAATTCGTAGACGATGCGCTCGCCGGTGAGCGAGGCGAAGACGCCGAAAATATCGGGGGAGAGCGACTTGGAGAGCGGGCGGCCTATCAGGCCGGCCTTCAGCGGCGGTTTTTGCACGGCGTCCCCGCTATGGCGCGGAAAGTTTTCAGGTCCACGGTCTGCCGGCCGTCCACGCGGGCCGCCAGCGGTTCGGCGCTGGCTTCCAGCAGCAGGCCGTCGGCCCCGGCCCTGAGGGCCTGTACGGCGAGGACGGCGGCCCGTTCGCGGCCGCGGGCGGCGTGGCTGGGATCGGCCAGCACCGGCAGGCCGGAGATCTTTTGGGCGGCGGCCATCAGGTTGAAGTCCAGCAGCGGCCCGCGCCCGTCCGGATCGGCGTCGCCGCGCTCGCAGAGCACTATTTTTTTCGCGCCGTGGGCCAGCAGGTACTCGGCCGACAGCAGCCACTCGCGCAGCGTGGAGCGCATGGCGCGCTTGAGCAGCACGGCCCGGCCGGAACCGGCCGCTTCTTTGAGCAGTTCGTAATTGCGCATGTTGCGCGCGCCTATCTGCAGCACGTCGCAGACGGCGGCCAGGCGGCCCACCTGGCGCGGGTCCGTGGTCTCGGTGACCAGCGGCAGGCCGGTCAGCCGCCGGGCGGCGGCGATTATTTTCAGGCCGGGCCAGCCTATGCCCTGGAAGGCGTAAGGCGAGGACCGGGGCTTAAAGATGGCCGCGCGCAGCGCGTGCGCGCCGGCGGCCTTGAGCGCCGCCGCCGAGGCCAGATAGGAGAGGCCGTCCTCCACGGCGCAGGGGCCGGCGATGAATACCGGCCCGCGGCCGAAAGGCAGCGGGGAGGAAAAAGTTTTTTTGCCGGGCGCGCAGGCGCGCGGGCAGAGTTCGGCGTCGGTGAAGGTCACGGCCGCCACTCCGGGAAGATTCTCGATGGCGGGAGCGGCGTCGGCGGATCTTTCGGGGCGGGGGAGGGCCGCGCTGAAGCCGCCGGCGGCGGCGGAGAGGCGGCAGCCGGGCAGCAGCGCCGCGGCGGCCCGCGCTATCTCGGCGCGCCGGGCGCGGGGCAGACCGCTTTGGAGCAATATTTTCATTTCGGGGCCTGGAGCCGTTTGGACTGGCGGATGATCTCGGCGAAGACGGCGCGGGCGTAAGGGGCGTGGCCTTTGGTCACGGCGGCCGCGGCGTTGGCCAGCACGCGTCGCTCGCGGGCCGGGTCGGCGGCGCGGCCTTTGAGGGCGCGCAGCGGTGCGGCCAGCGCGAACCTGCGCGAGAGCAGTGCCGCTATCCTGCGGTCCAGCGCGTCTATCTTCGCGCGCGCTGCGGCGAGCTTATCCGTCATAATATAGAATTCTATTAAAATACGGCGGGGAATAAAATTGTAAAATAGTCAAATGGCTGGAACGCTGGAACTTAAGGACATAAGCAACAAACTGGAAGAGCTGGACGCGCTGCTCGCCGCGCTGGGCAAACTTTACGGCCTGGAAGACAAGCGCGCCAAGCTGCGCGAGAAGGAAGCCGTCTCCGGCTCGGGCGATTTCTGGAACGACGCCGCCAAGGCCCAGACCCACATGAAGGAGCTCAACGACCTCAAGAAGGGCGTGGAGCTGCTCGATACCGTGGCGAGGGAACTGGAAGATTTCAAGGTGCATTTCGAGCTGGCGCGCGACGCCGGCGACGCCAGCGAGCTGCAGGTCATCATGGACGGGCTGCTGGCGGTGGAGAGGAAGCTGAAGATCCTCGACTTCGAGCTGAAGCTGTCCGACCCCAACGACAAGCTGGACGCCATCATCAGCATCCACGCCGGGGCCGGCGGCACCGAGGCCTGCGACTGGGCCCAGATGCTGCTGCGCATGTACACCCGCTGGGCGGAGCAGAAGGGCTTCACTTTTTCCATCACCGACATCCTCTCCGGAGAAGAGGCCGGCGTGCGCGGCGTGACCGCCATCGTGCGCGGCCGCTACGCCTACGGCTACCTCAAGAGCGAGGTGGGGGTGCACCGCCTGGTGCGCATCTCGCCTTTCGACGCCAACAAGCGGCGCCATACCTCTTTCTCCTCCATAGACGTGCTCGCCGACATCGACGACGACATCGTGATCAAGATCGAGGACAAGGACGTCCACATGGACACGTTCCGCTCCGGCGGCGCCGGAGGCCAGAACGTCAACAAGGTGGAAACGGCCGTGCGCCTGACCCACGTCCCGACGGGCGTCATCGTGAGCTGCCAGGTGGAGCGCAGCCAGCTGAAGAACCGCGAGATGGCCATGCGCCTGCTGCGCGCCAAGCTCTACGAGATAGAGATGGACAAGAAGCGCACCGAGATGGAGCGCCACTACGACGCCAAGGGCGACATAGGCTGGGGCCACCAGATCCGCTCCTACGTGTTCATGCCCTACCAGCTGGTCAAGGACCTGCGCACCGGAGAGGAAAGCTCGCAGATAGACGCCGTGATGGACGGCGCGCTGGACCCCTTCATGCACTCCTACCTCTCCTGGGTGGCCGGGGGCAGGAAGAAGCGCAGCGTCAGTTCCGAGGATTGACGGTGAAGACCGCCGGGGACATGTCCTCTCCGGGTACGCCGGGCCACACCGTGGCCCGGCTCTTTCA
>MGTZ01000004.1:46727-67434 GCA_001799715.1 Elusimicrobia bacterium GWB2_63_16
AACACACGCTCATCTCAACGACAAGGCTTTCGACGCCGACCGGCCCGCGGTGCTGGACAAGGTTTTCGCCGCCGGGGTGGAGCGGATAGTGGAGATAGCCTGCCAGCCCTCCGACTGGGCGCAGGGCGAGGCTTTCTGCGCCGCCTACCCGGGCAAAGTGGTCTGCGCCTTCGGCGCGCATCCCGAATATACCCGCACCCTGCCGGCCGACCTGATGGGCCGGCTGGAAACCTATATGGCCAAGCCCTGCGCCGCGGCGCTGGGCGAGGTGGGCATAGATTACTGGTGGGATATAGGCACGAAAGAGGAACAGCTGGCCCTGCTGGGCTCGCAGCTGCCGCTCTGCTCCAAATTCGACAAGCCGGCCGTGTTCCACGCCCGCAACGGCAAGACCTCCGGCGAGAACGCTTACGCGGACCTGCTGGAGGCGCTGAAAGGCTGGGACTACCGCCCGGCCCGGCGCTTCCGCGGCGTGCTGCACTGCTTCTCGGGCTCCTGGGAGGACGCGCGGGCGGGCCTGGACCTTGGCCTCTGTCTGGGCGTGAACGGGACTTTCACCTATAAGAAGAACGACGGCCTGCGCGAGACGGTGCGGCGCGCGGGCCTGGACAATATCGTGCTGGAGACGGACTGCCCCTACCTGCCGCCGCAGGGCGCCCGCGGCCAGCGCAACGACCCCTCTTTCATCCCCGAGATAGCGGCGATGGTGGCGGGGCACTTGGGGTCCAGCAACCGGGAGATGGCGGACAAGACCACCGCCAACGCCATCGAGCTGTTCGGGGATCTTGTTAAATAAGGGAAAGAGATGACGAACGAAGAAATTAAAAAACTTTTTGCGGAGCGTATACCGGTTTTCGACGGGGCGATGGGGACTTACCTGCCCGGCTTCGGCCTGACCGAGAAGGATTTCGCCGGGCATGACGGGCTCAATGAGATGCTCACCCTATCGCGCCCCGACGTGGTGAGCAAGGTGCACGAGGACTATCTCGCCGCCGGGGCCGATTTCATAGAGACCAACACCTTCGGCGCCAACGCCGCAGTGCTGGCCGAGTACGGCCTGCAGGGCCGCGTGCGCGAGTTCAACCTCGCCGCGGCGAAATTGGCCCGCGCGGCCGCCGACAAATTTTCCGACGGGCGCCGGCGCTACGTGGCCGGCTCGGTGGGGCCCACCAACAAGGCCCTGTTCGTGACCGGGGGCCTGAGCTTCGACGACCTGAGGAATATTTACTTCGAGCAGTTCGCCGGCCTGATAGACGGCGGGGCGGACCTGCTGCTGCTGGAGACCGCGCACGACGTGCTGAACCTCAAGGCCGGCCTGGCGGCCGCGCGGCTGGCTTTTAAAAAAGCGGGGCGCGACCTGCCGGTAATAGTTTCTGCCACGATGGACGAGCGCAACAAGATGCTGTCCGGCCACGACGCCGAGGCCTTCTTCGCGGCGGTGGAGCATTTTCCGCTGGCGGCCATAGGCTTCAACTGTTCCACCGGGCCCGAGGGCCTGGGGCTGCGCCTGGAGCGGCTGGCCGCGCGCGCGCAGTTCCCCGTCTTCGCCATGCCCAACGCCGGCCTGCCCGACGAGAACGGCCGTTACCTGCAGACGCCGGAGACTTTTTCGGCCGTGATGGCCGACTACGCCGCCAAGGGGCTGCTCAACGCCGCCGGCGGGTGCTGCGGTACCGATCCCGGGCACATAAAAGCCCTGGCGGAAGCCGTTAAAGGTATTAAGCCGCGCGCGCCGCGCGCCAGCGGCCCCTGGGTAGTGTCGGGTGTGGAGGCCCTCTTCTTCGACGAGATAGAGCCGCCCGCCATGGTGGGCGAGCGCAATAATTCCATAGGTTCCAAGAAGTTCCGCGACATGGTGGCCGCCGGGGACTGGGCCGGCGCCGTGGCGCTGGCCAAGGCCCAGGCCGCCGCCGGCGCGCATGTCCTGGACGTCTGCCTGGCCAACCCGGAGCGCGACGAGCTGGCCGACGTGAAGACTTTCGCGCCGATGCTGGCCCGCGCCGTACGGCTGCCGCTGATGACGGATACCACCGACACCGCCGTGATGGAAGAAGTGCTCAAGACGGCGCCCGGCAAGGCGCTGCTCAACTCGGTCAATTTCGAATTCGGCGAGGACAAGCCCCGCGCCGCCGCCGAACTGGTGAAGACCTACGGCGCCAAGCTGGTGTTCGGCTGCATAGACGCCGACAAGACCCACGGCCTGCCGCTGGACGCCGGGCGAAAGCTCGCCATAGCCCGCCGGGCCTACGCCTTCCTGACCGGCGAGTGCGGCCTGCAGGCGGGGGATATCATCTTCGACACCCTGGTCTTCCCCGTGGCCGTGGGCGGCGAGCACGCTAAAACGGCCCACGAGACCATAAAGGCCATAGAGGCCATCAAGAAAGAATTCCCCGGAGTAAAAACCATTCTGGGCGTCAGCAACGTCTCTTTCGGCCTGCCGCCCGCGAGCCGCGAGGTGCTCAATTCCGTCTTCCTGCACCACGCCGTGAAGGCCGGCCTGGACCTGGCTATCGTGAACATAGAGAAGCTCAAGCGCTACGCCGGCATCTCCGCCGAGGAGCGCGAGCTGGCCGAGGACCTTGTCTTCGCCCGCCGGCCCGACGCCGCCGCCAGGTTCGCCGCGCGCTACCGCGACGCCAAGAAAGGCCCCGCCGCGGCGGCCGCGCCGGACGCTTCCCCGGCCGAGGCGCTGCGCCTGGCCGTGCTGGGCGGCACCCGGGCGGGCATCGCGGAGGCCGTGGCCGCCCTGCTGAAGACCGAGAACCCGCTGGACATCATCAACGGCCCGGTGATGCGGGCCATGGCCGAGGTGGGCAAACAGTTCGCCTGCGGCGACCTGATAGTGACCGAGGTGCTGCAGAGCGCCGAGGCGGCCAAGGCCGCCGTGACCGCGCTGGAGCCCGCGCTGAAGGCGCAGAAAGCCCCGCGCCGCGGCCGCGTGCTGCTGGCCACGGTAAAGGGCGACGTGCACGACATCGGCAAGAATTTGGTGGGCATCATCTTCGAGAGCAACGGTTTCGACGTGGAGGACCTGGGCGTCAAGGTGGCGCCCGAGGATATAGCCGCCGCGGCCGCCAAGTCCCGCCCCGACTTCATCGGGCTGTCCGGCCTGCTGGTGCGCTCCTGCGAGCAGATGACGGTGACCGCGCGCGAACTCGCCAAGGCGGGGCTGGACTGCCCGCTGCTGGTGGGCGGCGCCGCGCTGACGCCCAAGTTCACCGAGACCAACATCGTCCCCAACTATAAGGGACAGGTCTTCTACGCCAAGGACGCGATGGAAGGTTTGAACTACGCGCTGCGCAAGGTAAGCGCCGCGTGACCAGCCGCTTCTCTCCCGACCGGATACCGGTCCCCGCGGACCTGGAGCGCCATTTTGTCGAACCGTCCCTGGCGGAGCTGTTCGAGAACATGGACGAGGACCTGTTCAACCTGCGTTTCCTCGGTTTGAAGAAGGCGCAGGAGGAGAAGCGGCTGGAGGCGCAGCGGCTGCTGGCCGCCCTGAAGGCCGAGATAATAGCCGGCGGCCTGATCAAGCCCCGCGGCGTTTACCGGCTCTTCCCCGTGAATTCCGAGGGCGACGACCTGGTTTTTTACGGCCCCGGCGGCGAGCGCGCGGCCGTTTTTAATTTTCCGCGCCAGGCCGCGGGGGACAGGCTTTGCCTGGCCGACTTCGCGGCGCCGGCTTCCGCCGGGGCAAAAGATTACGCCGCGCTGCTGGTCGTGACCTGCGGCGAGGGCGTGCTGGAGATCTCTAAGCGGGAGCGGGCGGCGGGCAACTATGTCCGCTCCTACATGATAGAGGCGCTGGCGCTGACGCTGGCCGAGGCCGCCGCGGACGTGGTGCATTACCGCATAAGGCAGGCCTGGGGCATCGCCGAAGCGAATCCGGCCAAGCCGCTGCTGCGGAGCAAGTATCCCGGCAAGCGCTACTCTTTCGGCTACCCCGTCTGCCCCGACCTGGCCAACCAGAAGGGCTTGTTCGATCTCCTGCGGCCGGAGCCGGACGCCGGTATAAAACTCACCGAGGGCTATATGATGGACCCCGAGGCTTCGGTGTCCGCCATAGTCTTCCACAACCCCAAAGCCGTCTACTTCGGCATGGGGACGCTGATTCCTAATTCCTAATTATGTTTTATGCCCCAACCGCCGTGGATGGCCATTAAATTAGGAATTAGGGATCAGCGTCCCCTAGGACTTTTTTGGGCCTTGACACCTGTTTGCCGTCTGCTATACTATGAATGGGTCCGCGGCCCCTCTCAGTGGGTTTCTCGCGGACCCTTTCTTTTGTCCCGCCGCCGCTAAGATAGCGGCGGTTTTAATTTGCCTGAAAGCTGTGGTGGCAGGGGGCTTGACAAGTCAAGACTTTCTGCTATACTATGAATGGGCCCGCAGCCCCTTTCAGTGGGTTATGCGGGCCCTTCACTTTTTGCCGCCGGGTTTGGCCCGGCGGCCTATTTTTTATATTCGAAACCCTTCTGGTCTATGTAAAAGGAGCGTCCTCCCAGCGTCACCCGGGCGATGCCGCCGCGGAAGCCGCCGGCCTGCTCGTACTTGAAATCTATCACCGTCTGGCCGTTTTTGTCTATGTAGCCCCAGCCGCCCTTGAAATCCTTCAGCGCGGGGGCCAGGCCGCCGTCAAAGGAGGCGCACATGGCGAAAGAGACTGGGATCACCAGTTTCCCTTCCTTATCGATATAGCCGCAGCGTCCCTCGCCCTCCAGGGTTTGCGCGTGCGCGAGGCCCTCGCTGTAGGGGCCGATGGAGATATAGTCGCGGAACTTGAGCGAGAGCGTCTCCCGGCTGATAAAGCCATATTTATCCCCCAGGCGCGCGGTGGCGTAGCCGCCGCTGAAAGGGAAGGCCTCGGCATAGACCGGGGGCAGCACTTCTTTGCCCGAGAAGTCTATGTAGCCGTATTTCCCGTCCACCTTCACGCGGGCCAGGCCTTCGCTGACGGGGTAGATCTCCTCATACCTGCCGCCGCGGAGTTCCCGGGAATCCTTGAGCAGCAGGCCCCAGCGCCCGTCCTTCTTGGCCGGGGCGGCGCCTTCCCGGAAGGGCAACAGTTCATCGTAGTCGAAAGGGATGACCGTTTTGCCGGCCGCGTCCACACAACCCCAGCGGCCCCGGCTCTTTACCGGCGCGCAGCCGCCGCTGAAAGAACCGGCCGACTGGTAGCGCGGCGCTATGACCTTTTTTCCTTTCTTATCTATAAAGCCGTACTTGCCGCCTGACAGCACCAGGGCCAGGCCTTCGCTGAACGGCTCGGCGTAGCCGTAGGCCGGCCGTATGACCACCTTGCCGCCCGGCGCGGCGTAGCCCCACTTACCGGCGTTGTACGGTATGAGCTCCTGGGCGGCCGCCGCGGAGCAGAGCGAAATGAGCAGTATAAAAGCGGTTCTGATCATAGGCCAATAATACTATTTTTGTCGTCCGGGCCGTCCGGGCTAAATTAGTATAATCGAATTATCATGAAAAAGCGCGTTGCGGTTTACCCCGGCAGTTTCGACCCGGTCACTTTCGGCCACCTGGACATCATAGACCGGGCCGCCAAGATCTTCGATCACCTGATAGTCAGCGTTTTCGTACACAGCGCCAAGCGTCACCTGTTCGAGGTGCCGGAGCGGGTGGCCATGCTCAAGACCGCCCTGAAAGGTAAAAAGAACGTCAGCGTGGACTGTTTCGAGGGCCTGCTGGTGGATTACGCCAAAAAGAAGAAGACAGAAGTGATAGTAAGGGGCCTGCGCGCCATCTCGGACCTGGAGTACGAGTTCCAGATCGCCGCGGTGAACCGGACCCTGTCGCCCGGCATAGAGACGGTGTTCTTCATGCCGCGCCAGCGCTACACCTACCTTTCCTCCAGCATAGTGCGGGATATAGCCCATTTCAAGGGCGATGTGTCCAAACTGGTGCCGCCGCACGTGGTAAAGGCCATAAAACGGCTTAAAAAATAGCCCGCCAGGACAATAAAAAACCCCGGTTACCGCCGGGGTTTTTTATTGTGGGCGCCGAGGCTTACTTGGGCTTTAGCCCCACGTCCACGTCCTTTTCCTGGCCGTCCCTGGCTATCTTGACGCGCAGGTTCTTGTCGCTCAGGCCCACGCGCTTGAGATATTTGCCGATATCCTTTACGTCTATGGCCTCCTGCCAGTTGCCGGCCTCGCCCTGGGTCATGCTCCGCGCCGGCGCCGGCGCCGATTTCGGGTCAGCCACCGTGCTGATCTGGCCGGCGAACAGCGACTGCTTGCCGAGCGCGTTCTCCAGGTCCACGTGGCCCTCGTAAACCTTGACGGTCAGCAGGCTGCGCTGCTCTATGTCGGCCTCGGTGCCGCGCACGGCGCAGACAGCGGCCGGAGTGCGCACGGTCAGCTTGGCCTTCTTGTGCAGCATGCGGCTCCAGACCTGGCCCATGGCCAGGCCGAACATCTCGCGCAGGCCGCCCTTCCCCGGCATTTCCAGCACCGAGTTCTCGTTGACGCGGATCTCGGCGCCGGTCTTGGTGATGAGGGAGGCCTTGGCCGCGGCGCCGGTCCTGACCCGGTCTCCCGGGTGCAGCAGCTCGTTGGCTTTTAGTTCGGCGTAGGTCTCGCTCCCCGCCCGGGCGTAAGTGACGTCGCCTTGCACGAAGACGGAGACCGCCGCTATTTTCTCGGCGCAGTAAGCCTGCCCGGCCGGGTACAGCCCCAGTACGGCCAGTACGGCCGCCGCCAGAATGGTCTTGTGGAGTTTCATACTGTTACCTCCCGCGTATAGCTCTATATAGAGTGTAGCTCAGCCACGGCGGAGGGGCAAGGTGACGCTGTTTACTTGTATCCAAGTGTACACTGTTCTACCCGCCGAACTCCGTAAGGTTCTTCCTGTACTTGAGCGGCACGTTCTGCCGCTGGAGTTTCGGGTTGGTCCGTTCTTTTATGGCGGCGGTCTTGAAGAAGTGCCGCCACAGCGCCTGCACCCGGTCCTCTTTGCCGTCGAACTCCGGCGCCCCGGCCGGGGTGAGCGGGGCGTAAACGAGCCTGCCTTTGAAATGCAGGGCGGCCCGCCCGCGCCTGGCGTCGTGGATGACCCAGTTGAACTCACCCAGCCGCCCCTTGAAATGGCCGGTCAGCAGCGGCAGGATATTGTGGTCCGGCTCTATCCGCGCGTACAAGGTCTTGTCCGCCAGCTCCTTGAACCGCACGAAGCCCTTGAACATGTGCGCTTCGCCGCCCACCGAGGCCGAAAGACCGTGCACCCGCTTCACGCGGTCGTCGGCCAGCATATCGTCGGCTCCCCGGCCTTTCTCTTTTATCAGCCGGGCGTAGGCCAGCAAGGCGTCCTCCGCCCCCGACGCTTCCGACAGGAAAGCGCAGCGGGCGTGATGCCAGCTCTCGGCCGAACCGAGTTCCTCGAAAAAGTCCCGCATGGCGGCGGCGCGCGCCGGGTCGTTGCCGGCGTTCACGAATTCCGAGAACAGCCCGGCCTCCGCGCCGGCCTCCCTGGCTATGGCGCAGTCCTCATCCCGCTCCAGGGCCAGCGAAAGCGCGGTCAGGAAGCTTTCAAAAGTGCCGTCGTAAAGATAGGTCCTCATAATTGGCCGGTCACGGTGGCCTCCAGGCCCTCCCTTACCAGCTCTCCCTGGCCGAACAGGTCCAGTTGGCCGTTGGGGTTCTTATGCTCCAGCAGCTTTATCTTTATGGCCGCTTCTGTTTCTTTTTTTATCCCGCCGTAGCGGCCGCCGGCTGTTACAAAGTAGACCGCCCGCTTCATCACCACGCCCAGTTTCTTCAGGTCGTCGAGCTTCAGCGCGCCGGCGCGCCGCGCGCGCACTATCCGCTTTGCCGAGGTGACGCCCATGCCGGGCACGCGCAGCAGCTGCTCGTAGGAGGCCTTGTTCACCTCCAGCGGGAATTTATCCAGGTTATTGAGCGCCCATACGGTTTTGGGGTCGAAAGAGAGGTCCAGCTGCGGGTGGGCCGCGTCCAGCAGTTCGTCGGCGGTGAAACCGTAGAAGCGCAGCAGCCAGTCCGCCTGGTACAGGCGGTGCTCGCGCAACAGCGGCGGCTCGCGCAGGGCGGGCAGGCGGTTATCCTTCATGACCGGGATGAAGGCGGAATAGTAGACGCGCCTGAGGGCCATCTTGCCGTACAGCGCCTCGCTCAACTTTATGATCTCTCGGTCGGTCTCGGGCGTGGCGCCGATTATTAATTGCGTGCTCTGGCCGGCCGGGGCGTAGGCCGGGGAGCTTTTGATGGTGCGGCGCTCGTCCTTGTGGGCGGCTATCTGCTGCGCCAGGCGGTTCATGGGCCGCAGCACGGTGTCCTTGGTCTTGCCGGGGGCCAGCAGCCGCAGGCTCTTGTCCGAGGGCAGCTCGATGTTTACGCTTACGCGGTCGGCCCAGAGGCCGGCCTGGTCTATCAGGCGCTGGTCGGCGCCGGGGATCACCTTCATATGCACGTAGCCGTTGAAATGGTAGTTCTCGCGCAGCTTGCGCACCGCCTCCAGCATCAGCTCCATGGTGCGGTCGGGCGAAACCACGATGCCGGAACTCAGGAACAGGCCTTCTATATAATTCCTCTTATAGAACTCGAAGGCGAGGCCGGCTATCTCGTCAGGGGTGAGGATGGCTTTGGGGGTGTCGTTGGAGCGCCGGTTTACGCAGTAGGCGCAGTCGTATACGCACTCGTTGGTCATCAGGATCTTGAGCAGCGACACGCAGCGGCCGTCGGCCGTCCAGCTGTGGCAGACGCCGCTCTGGTGGGCCGCGCCCGTGCCCCGCCCGGCGCGGTTGGAGCCGCTGGAGGCGCAGGAGGCGTCGTACTTGGCGGAATCCGCCAGTATTTCAAGTTTGCGCTGTAGGTCCATAGTATCTAGCATAGCAGACCACCCCGACAAGGGCGTGTCGGGTTAGTTTTCTATAATATAAGCCGCCGCCAAAGCACAACATGGAAAAAGCTTATATATTCGCCTTCGCTGCCAACCTCAGTTTCGCCATAGGGGTGCAGTTCTTCACGCATTACGCCCGCAGGATCTCGAGCCTCTGGGTGAACTGCTTCAAGGGGCTGGTGGCCGCCCTGCTCTTCGCGGCTACCGTGCTGCTGCAGGGCGGCTTTCACCAGGTGGGCGCGGGCAGCGCGGCGCTGTTCGGCCTCTCCGGCCTGCTCGGCCTGGGCCTGGCCGACATTTTCCTGATAAAAGCCTTCTCGCTGATGGGCCCGGGCCGCACCATGATGCTGTTCGGCTTCCAGCCGCTGATCATAGGCGTGGTAAGCTACTTCGCCTTCGGCCAGGCCATAGACGCCAGGAAGCTCTACGCCATCCTGTTCTTCGTGGTCTGCCTTTTTATCTTCTCTCTGGAGTCCTTCCGCAAGCAGGGCCACTGGAACGCGCGGGCCAGTCTGTTCGCGCTGGGCGGCGTGGCGCTGGACGGCCTGGGCGTGCTGATAACGCGCTACGCCTTTAACAACAGCCCGGGCATAGGCACCACCGAGGGCAACTTCTACCGCGCCTGCGGCGCGCTGCTGCTGTTCGCGGCGCTGTCGCGGCTGAAGCCCTTCCACTTCGCGGAGAAATTCAGGGGGCTCAGCCGCCCTGCTCTGCTCTGGATCACCCTGGGCTCGGTGGCCGGCACCTACCTGTCGCTGATGTTCTACCTCAGCGCCATCCGCTATTCCGGCGCGCTGGCGGCGGTGTCTGGCATAGCCATCACCGGCACGCTGTTCGCCTCGCTGTTCGAGTGCCTGGCCGAGCGGCGCCTGCCCTCCGGCTACCTGCTGGTTTCGCTGGTCTTCTTCCTGGGCGGCATGGCCTTTCTTTTCTGACCCGGCCCATGCTATTATTTTTTACGGAGAACTTATGATGAAAATCCTGGTCGCCTGCCTGCTGTGCGCCGCCCCCGCCGCCGGGGAGGAAGGTTTCAAGCCGGAATCGCTGGCCCCCGCCTACCTGCCGGTGGATCGTCCCGCCCAGCCCGAGCTGACGGCCGCCCTGCGCGGCAGGCTGACGACGCTGGGACTCAACGGGAAGAACAAGACTTCGCGGGCGCTGCTGCTGCTGCCGCGCGACCGCTCCGGAGCCGGCGCGCTGAGCTTCGAGATAGAGAAAGGCGCGCGCGCTGGCATCTACCAGTGCGAGGCGCTGGGCCGCGGCGAGACCGCGCGAGAGCCGCGCGAGCAATGGGAGAGCGGCCTGATAGGCGGCGCGACCATCTATTACGTCCCGATGCGCCTCCCCGGCGGGGCCACCGTGCCCGGGGTTTACGACATCCGCAACATCTCGCCCGAGATCTACGACGTGCATTTCCTCAACCAGGCCGACGAGGCGCTGCTGGCCCGTACCGCCAGGCCGAAGAAGACCCCGAAGAAAGTTAAACGGCGCTTCAGCGCGGTCTGGAGCCACTGGTACCCGAAGAATTCCCTGGCGGTGCCGGTGGACATGCTCTGGGCGGCGGACGCGCAGACGGGTTCGCAGGGGCAGGGGGTCCCGGTGTTCGAACGTCCGCCCCAGGGGCTGACGCCGGAGCAGGGTTCGCTGCGGGCCCGCCAACTGTCGGCCGATCCCGGCTATTACCGCGGCCCTTACGGGCGCCACGGTTTCGCCGTGCACACCGACCGCTGGGAGGACCCGGAGCGGCTGGGCGATCCGGCCTACGAGGGCCGGCCCGAAAAACATGATTTCCGCTGGCGTGATACCAGCGGCTGCGTAAAGCTGCGGCCCGCCTGCCTGGAGCTGTTCAACGAATTCATCGCCGAGCAGGAGGGCAAGCGGCGCCGCGTACAGCTGGAGGTCTACGAGACCCCGCTGCTCGACGGCCTGCCCGCCGAGCCGCCGTCAGCCCAGCGCGATGAAGCCGCGGGGGGGGAGCCGAAGAATTAGGTCCCGGCCGGCGGCCTTTATTTTGACGCCGGAATTTATCAGCGCGCGCGGGCTTGGGCCCGGCGCGCTTTTCTTTACGCGGATCTCCCGGGCCGCCGGGCTGTTGTTGATATAGCCGGTGAGGCCGGCGCGGCCGAGGCGGCGCCGGAAGGCCAGTATCTCCCCGTCGCAATGCTGCTCCAGAAATTCGAAGCTCCCGTTCTTTATCGCCGGGTTGCCGCGGCGCAGCGCACCCAGCTGCCTGTAGAGTTTCAGCAGGCCGGTGTTCCACCCCCGGCGGTCGTGCCACGGCATGGCGTCGCGCGCGCCTGCGTTCAGCGCCCCTTCCATGCCGATCTCCTCGCCGTAGTAGACGTTCACCGCGCCGGGGAACAGGAAAGAGAAGACAACGGCCATCTTCACCAGGGCCTCGTCGCCGCCGTAGGTGTTGAGCATGCGGTCCGTGTCGTGGCTGGACATCATGTTCATCTGCACCAGCGTCGTGGCGTAGCTGTAATGCCCCAGCAGCGTGTGTATATCGGCGATGAATTTCTTCTGGTCGCCGGGCTCCAGCCGCCGCCCGTCGTAGGAATGGGTGAGGCTGAGCTTCTTGCCGCCGAAATAGGAGATGCAGGCCGCGCTGAGCTGATAGTTCATAACCGCGTCGAACTGGTCGCCGGCCAGCCAGCGCTTCGCCTCGCCCCAGATCTCGCCGGTGATGTAGCAGCCCGGGTTCACGCCCTTGCAGACCTTGCGGAACTCGCGCCAGAAGGCGTCGTCGTCGATCTCGTGCGGCACGTCCAGCCGCCAGCCGTCTATGCCTTTTTCCAGCCAGTACCGGGCTACGTCCAGTATAAAGCGGCGCACCTCCGGGTTCCTGGTGTTGAACTTGGGCAGGGCCGGCAGGTTCCACCAGCAGGAGTAGTTGGGCTTCTCGTCCTTGCCCAGGTTGTAGGCCTTCAGCGGCCAGCCCCGCGGGTGGAACCACTTGCGGTACGGCGAGGCGGCGCCGTTCTCGAGCAGGTGGTTGAACTGGAAGAAGCCGCGGCTGGCGTGGTTAAAGACGCCGTCGAGGATTACCTTGATGCCGCGCCGGTGCGCCGCCCGGATGAAGGAAGCCAGCGCCGCGTCGCCGCCCAGGATGGGGTCTGCCTTATAATAGTCGTAGGTGTGGTAGCGGTGGTTGGCGGCGGAGGCGAAGACCGGGTTAAAGTAGACGGCCGTAGCGCCCAGGCTTTTAATATGGTCCAGGCGTTCCTCCGCGCCCTTCAGGTTTCCGCCTTTGAAGCCCTCGGAGGTCTCCGGGGTCTCCCACTTCTCGAATTCCCCGTCTATGCCGGCGGCAGCGGACCGCGCGAAGCGGTCCGGGAAGATCTGGTAGATCACCGCGCCCTTGACCCAGTCTATATGGCTCATGCCGTCTCCTTGTTGAACCGCGCCGAATGAAAGAGCCCCCCCGGTCTTTTCCGGAGGGGCTCTGCGTAACGGGCTGCTCCGGTTACTTGTTTAACTTGTTCTTGGTCTCCAGCTGGCGCTTGAGCTGCTCGCCCAGCGAGCCCATCACCGGCTCCTCGTGGGATTCCGGCTTCTGGTACTTCTGGATGGTCGAGTTGGTCTCCTGCTCCTGGCGGCTGACCTCGGCGGGCACCAGCGAGATGCGCTTGTTGGCCGTGTCGACGTTCTCCACCAGCACCTCTATCTCCTGGCCTACCTGGAGGACTTCCTCGGGGTGGTTGATGCGGCGGTCGCCGCCCAGGCGGGAGACGTGTATGAGGCCGTCCACGCCGTCGCCGAGCGAGACGAAGGCGCCGAACGGGGCCAGGCGGGAAACGCGGCCCTTCTGATAGGAGCCGGCCGGCCAGTTCTGGGAGGCGGTGTCCCACGGGTTGGGCAGCGCGTCCTTGAGGCTCAGCGAGATCCTGCGGTTGTCCCAGTCCAGGTTCTTGATGATGACTTCCACCGGCTGGCCGGCGGTGAGCAGGTCGCTGACCTTCTCGGTGCGGCCCCAGGCCAGTTCGGATACGGGCAGCAGGCCTTCCACGCCGCCGATGTCGACGAAGGCGCCGAATTTCTGAATGGAGGTCACGACGCCGCGCACTTTATGGCCTTCCTGCAGCGTCTCTTTGAGCTCGGCCACCTTGGCCTGGCGCTCCTGCTCCACGATCTCGCGGCGGGACAGCACGACGTTGCGGCGGTCCAGCTCTATGATATAGAAAGCCAGTTCGGAGCCGACATAGGCTTCGTGGTTCTCGTCGCGGCGCATGCCCATCTGCGAGAAGGGGCAGAAGGCGCGGGCGCCGCCGGGCAGCGTGATCTCGAAGCCGCCCTTGATCTCCTTGGCTACGCGGCCGGCCACCTGCAGGTGTTCCTTGAAGGCGTCCTCCATCTGGGCGCGGGCCGCGGGGCCGGTGCCGATGCGGGTGGTAAAGCGCATCTCGCCTTCCTCGGAACGCAGGAACCAGGCGCGGATGGTGTCGCCTTCGCGGGCGATGAGGTTGCCTTCGGCGTCTTTCAGCTCGTTAATATCGACGTAGCCTTCGCCTTTGCCGCCGACTTCGATCAGCGCCCATTCGGGGGTGATCTTCACGATCGGGGCTTCGACTTTCTGGCCGGGCTCCATCCTGGACGGCTCTTTGTAGCTCTGCTCGAATAATTCAGCGAAATTCTCTTCGTTTTCCATTTCCATGAGGGTCTCCTGAGGGGGTGTAGCGGACATCATAATGATTTTACAAAATTATGAGGACTTGTTGGGAGACAAGCCGCGCCCGTCGTCCATTTTTTGTATGATAGAGGCAGGTTCGGCAAAATTCGAGGAGCGGCCCAATAATGGACAACACCAAGAAATCGCGCTTCATCATCGGCATAGCCGGCGGCTCCGGCTCCGGCAAGACCACGCTGGCCGGCAAGCTGGTGGAGCAGTGCGCCAAGATCGGCATCACCGGCCAGATCTTCTCGCTGGACAATTACTACCAGCCGCTCGACCACCTGGATTTCGACGAGAGGAAGACCTATAACTTCGACCATCCCGACGCGATAGATTCCGCGCTGGCGGTGAAGCATCTCACCGACCTCTGCGGCGGCAAGACCATACAGCAGCCGGTCTACGACTTCAAGCAGCACACCCGCGAGCAGGAATGCGTGCCCTGCAAGCCCACGCAGCTGATAGTGGTGGAGGGCCTCTACACGCTCCATTTCCCGAAACTGCTGAAGGTCTGCGACTACAAGATCTTCGTCTCCACCGGCATGGTGACCGCCGTGCTGCGCCGCGTGCAGCGCGACATCAGCGAGCGCGGCCGCGACATAGAGGGCATCAAGCACCAGATCCTGTCCACCGTGCTGCCGATGTACGAGACCTACGTGAAGCCTACGCAGAAGAACGCCCACTTCTCCATCAACTGGGAAGGCGAGGAGATCCCCGGCAAGGCCACCGAGGGCCTGGTGCGCATGATGCGCGACCATTTCCGCTAGGCGGCGCCGCTAGCGATGAGAAAGCCGGGGAACTCCCCGGCTTTCTCTTTTTCCCCGGCCCTTGGGAGCGGCGCTCAATCTCCGCCGCGGTTTTCGATGAACGTGATCGCCCGCCCGACCTGCCCCAGGATATCGTCTTTCTCGAAAGGCTTCGTGATATAAGCGAAAACGCCGAGAGAGAGGGCTTTCTCGATGGTTTCCCTGGAGCCGTCCGCGGTTATCATGATCACCAGCGGTTTGCGCGGCAGCGACAGCATCCCCTTCAGAACGTCGATGCCGTTAAGCCCCGGCATTTCCACGTCAAGCAGCACCAGGTCCGGCCTCTCGGAGGCGGCCAGTTCCCGCGCCGATTTCCCGTCGCTGGCCGCGACCAGGTCATAGTTGGCCAGCAGCCTGGAAAGAGCCCCGAGCGTCTCCTCGTTGTCGTCCGCGATAAGTATTTTTATATCCATATGGATCCGCCGCCGCGTTCAGGCGTGTTCCGCAGCGAAATTGATCAGGTACGTGTAAAAGGTGTTCTTCCTGATGGGTTTGCTCAGGTAGTCGTCGCAGCCCGTCTGCAGCGCCTTGTCGGCGTCCGCGCGCGTGGCGAGGGCCGTCAGGGCCACTATCCTGGTTTTTGCCAGGCTCCCGGCGGCTTCGAATTCCCTTATCTTTTTAGTGGCCTCATACCCGTCCATCCCCGGCATATGCATGTCCATGAACACGATGTCGTATTGGTTGTTCCTGAATTTGTCCAGCGCCTCGAGGCCGTCTTGCGCCAGGTCTAATTTTACTTTCGAGCCTTTCAGCATGGCGCCCATCAGGATGCGGTTATCCTCCGCGTCGTCGACTATGAGCAGCGATAGCGCGGGCAGGTCCTCTTTGGCGTAGCCGGAGTCCTTCCGGGGGGCGGCCGGCGGCGCCTCCCGGCCGGCGGCCAGCATTTCCAGCGCTCCGTCGAGCAGGGCCTGTTTCTTAACCGGCTTCATTATGTGCGTGGAAACTCCGATCGCCCGGAAATCGGATTTTTTTACCCGCACCGTGTCGGAGGTGACTAGAGCGAGCGCCGGTTTCGGGTCTATGGCGGCGTCCGACATCAGGCGTTTGCAGAATTCGTACCCGTCCATGCCCGGCATGTTGAAATCCACGAAAACACCGTGGAAAGGGGTTCCCTTGCGCTGCTCCTCCAGGACCTTGCTCAATCCGGATTCCGCGTCGGCCGCGCCTTCGCAGGAGGCGCCCCAGCTCTGCGCCACTTCCCTGGTTATTACGCGATTCACAAGGTTGTCGTCGACCACCAGGAACCTGCGTCCCTTCAATTCCTTTACATCGGCCCGCGGCAGGTAGACCCCGGCATTGTCTTTTTGCGGTCGCAGCAGGAGCGTGAAAAAGAACGAGGTCCCCTTCCCGGGCTCGCTTTCCAGCCAGATCTTTCCGCCCATAAGTTCTATCAGCATCTTGGATATGGGCAGGCCCAGCCCCGTTCCGCCATACTTGCGGGTGGTGGACGAATCGGCCTGCATGAACTTCTCGAAAACCGTCCCGACCTTGTCCTCCGGGATGCCTATGCCGGTGTCTTTAACGGTGAAAAGAAGTTCTACGCTGTCCCCGTCTGTACGGCCCTTCTTTACGTTGAGAGAGACCCAGCCGGCTTCCACGAATTTCACCGCGTTCCCCATCAGGTTCATCAGGACCTGCTTGAGGCGGGTGGCGTCCCCTTCCACGAATACCGGGACATCATTTTCTATTTTGCATGTCACCTCTACGTCCTTTTTAAATGCCCGGACCGAGATGAGCTCGCAGACCTGGGAGACGATGTCCTCCATGTTGAAAGGGGCTTTCTCTATGTCGATCTTCCCGGATTCGATCTTGGAGATATCCAGGATATCGTTGATGAGCGACAGCAGCGTGTCGCTGGCGTTGCGCATGATGGAGAGATATTGGGCCTGTTCCTTGCCGAGGGAAGCCTCGTCTATAAGTTCGGACATGCCGACTATGGCGTTAAGGGGGGTGCGTATCTCGTGGCTCATGGACGCCAGGAAATCGCTCTTGGCCTGGTTCGCCTGTTCGGCTTCCCGCTTGGCCTGTACCAGGTCGGCCAGCAGCTGCTTCTCCAGCGTTATATCCTTATGCAGCGCCATGAAGTGGGTCAGGTTTCCGGCGCTGTTGCGCACCGGGGAGATATTGGCCCGTATCCACACCAGTGTTCCCGACTTGGTCCTGTTGCGGAGCTCTCCGTTCCAGCCGCGCCCGCTGAGCAGCGTTTTCCAGAGGCTGTGGTAGAGTTCCAGCGGCATTTCTCCCGATTTAAGCAGGCTCGGTTTTTTCCCTATGACTTCTTCGGGAGCGTAGCCGTGCATGGCGCTGAACGCCGGGTTCACGTATTCTATGTTTCCGGAGGTGTCCGTGAGGACCACGCCCAAAGGGGATTCCTCTATGCCGCTCTTCAACAGCAGGATTTCGTCGCGCTGTTCGCTTACGGCGCGGTTGAGGGCGCGCAGGGAATAAACCACCCAGCCCAGCAGCAGCAGTATGAAGGTAGCGATAGCGGAACTGGAGACCACCAGCTGCAATGTCTCTTTTCTCGCGCCTCGCGCGAGGGCGGAGTTTGCGTCAAGTTTTGCCCGGGAATGCGCCGAAAGTTTTTTCCTCAGCGAGGAGGCGGTATCATAGAAGCGGGAAAACTCTTCCTGGGAACTTTTTTTGTCAGGCGTAAGCCCGGCCGGGCCGCAGCGGACCAGGTGCCCTTTTATGGCGTCACGCAGAGCGAGTATATCCGGCTCCGAGAAAGCGTCTGAAAACACGCCCGCAGCCCCGGCCTCCGCGGCGGCCTTGTCGGCTTCCTTCAGGTTGGCGCAGTATGCGGCCAGATTGTCCCGGGACGGCCGAAGGGAGCAGGTCCGGATGGACTCTTCGGCCAGCCGGACGGCGTCGGTCAGGCTGAGGACCCTGGTGAGGCGCAGCTGCTCTTCCCCGGCAACAGCGCTGATCCCGCGGAGATGCCCCAGGATATACAGGGCTCTGCCTACCATCGCGATGTGCAGCCCGACCGCTATAAACAGCAAGGTCCAAGTCAAACGGGAATTGTATTTTGCTTTCATGAAATCCCTCTCGGTCAGCGCATTGGCGTCTCAGTCCGACCCCGGGGTATTATAGCCGTAGGGGGGGCTCGGTAGCAACCGCACAGGGCAAAAACAAGGACCCCGGGGAGGTTTTTCCCCGGGGTCCCTGCCGTTGGGCGTTGGAGAGGCTTACCTGGCGGAGCGCCAGACGCCGTCGGTCCAGGTCACGAACTCGTCCCACTGCGAGGCCTTGGAGAGCGAGAGGTCGCCGTACTTGGTCTCGTAGAGGTTGTTGAGCGCGGCCGGCACCTGCTTGATCTTCATGGTGGTGTTGATCGCTATGCCGCCCACCTTGGTGTAATCGTAGCCGTTCACTTTGTCGCCGTTGATGCCCACGTTGCGCAGCACCAGGGCGCCCTTGATGAAGCCCACCAGGTTCTGGGCTGCCTGCCTGGTCTCCTGCGAGCGGGCGTTGGCGCCGAGGATGGAGGCGAAGTCCGCCAGGTCGGCGTAGGCCGCTATCATCTTCTGCTTGTCGTTGGCGGGGTCGAGGCTGGTGAAGCGGATGACGCCCTGCACGGCGGCGGCGGCGGCTTCTTCTTCATTGTTGCGCATCGCGGCGTTGGCGAAAGCGTCCAGGTAGCCGGGCAGCTCGCCCAGGGCCGCGGGGCGCACCAGGGAGAGCGTGGCGCCCATGTCGTCGAGGGGCATGGAGATGGGGCCGATGTTCATGCCGCCGGCGTAGAAAGCCTTGTACCAGGTGACCAGGTACTCGCCGAGCTGCTCATGCGTGAAGGCCGGGTTGGCGTTCATGAAGTTCAGCAGGCCGGTGTAATCGAAGCCCTGCGCCAGCATGGTCTCTTCGGAACCCACGAACAGGCCGGCGTAGTCTTTCATCTCATAGAGCACTTCGGCCATCTGCTGCAGGCAGGCGTTCTGCATGACGATGTCGGTGTAGCCGATCTGCCGCATCATCTCTTTCATCTGCGCGGTGCGGAGATAGTTCTTGGTCTCGTCGTCGAAGAGGATGCCCTTGTTGGCGGTGCCGGTGCCGGCGGGCGCCTGCTCCATCTTGGGATCTATCCAGCCGAGGCCGTGGTTCCAGAGCACCAGCATGGTCTTCTTGGCGGGGAAAGTGGTTTTGGCCCAGCGGGCGAACTCGACGACGCGCTTATAGTCGCCCATGTCGGCGTTGGGGTATTCGCCGTACACTTTCTCGCCGGAGGAGAGCACGCCGTTCTTCTTGGTGATGAGCATGCGCTTGGAGCCTTTGCCCTTGATGCCGTGCTCCACCACTATGTTGATCTTGTCGGAAGTGCCGACCTCTTTCATTTCCTTAATATCTTTCTCGGCCCATTTACCCACCAGACCCATCAGCTGGCTGTCGCTCAGGTCGTTCTTGGCGTTCATGAAGACCATGATGGTCCATTCTTTCACGGGCATCGGCTGGGGCTTGTCGGGCTTGATGAAATCGAGGATGCCTTTGTCGGCCTGCATCGCGCGGACATCGGCGGCGCTGAGGCCGTTGAGGTTGAAGTCCTGGGCGTTTACGCCGGAGGTCCCGAGGACCAGAGCGGAGAGTACCGCGGAAACGAAAGTTTTGTTTATCATGCTTATAGTGTAGCGCTTAGAAGGGCCCGGCAGTAGAGGCGGAGGACCCAAAAAAAGGAAGTTTTAGGGCCTAGGCCCGTCTGGGCCTTTTGGAATACATATAGATTAAACAAGCCCCCGGCGCGTGGCTATTGGGCGGTCCGCATTGGTATAATAAAGATATCTATGGCGCCGGGGGCAGAACAGGCTTGGCGCGAGAGGAGCGAATGAAGGCGAAGCTTTCCATCGTAGCGGGATTCCTTGTCAGCGGGCTGCTGCTTTACCTGGCCCTGCGCAACATCGATTTCTCCAAACTGGCGGCCATCTATTCCAGGGTGGACCCGGTATACCTGCTGCCCTTCGCCGCGGTGGGCGTGCTGGAACTCGTGGTGCGCGGCGCGCGCTGGCGCCTGCTGCTGAAGCCCTCCAACCCGGAGATCCGGGTTCTCGACGCTTTCCGGCTCGAGACCGCGGGGCTGGCCCTGAACAATATCCTGCCCATGCGGCTGGGCGAACTGGCCCGCGCCACTTTCGCCGCGCGCCTTTTCAAGATCCCGCTGCTGACCGTGCTGGCCACCATTCTGGTGGAGCGGCTGGTGGACATCATAGTCCTGTTCCTGATGTTCGTGGCCGCGGCGCGGCTGGGCGGCATCACCGGCGGCTTCCTGGACTACAACGGCCTGCTGTGGGCGCTGTTCGGCGGCGTGGCCGCCGGCATAGCCGCCCTGATCTTCGCCGACGAGCTGGTGGCGCACGCCTGGTTCTCCGGTTTCTTCGCGCGTTTCCCGCGGCTGCGTTCCCTCTTCGAGCGGGTGGCGATGGGGGTGAAGGGCTTTCATTCCTTCAAGAGCGGGGCGCTGATCCTGCTGCTGGCCGCGCTGCAGTGGCTGCTCGACGCCGTCAACTTCGTGCTGCTGGGTTTCGCTTTCGGCCTGAGCGGCGTCATCGACATTTACAAAGGCGTCGCGCTGATCTTCGCCGGCGCGGCCGCCGCCTCCGTGCCCGGCATGCCCGGCTACTTCGGCAACTTCGAGCTGGTGCTGACCAAGGTGCTGGTCTCCTGGGGCATAGCCGAGGATACCGGTTTCGCCTACGCCTCATATTTCCACGTGGCCGGCTACCTGCTGGTCACGCTGCTGGGCGTGTTCTTCATCTACCAGATGGGCCAGTCTCTGGGCAAGGTGTGGGGAGAGTTCACCTCCGGCCGGGGGGCGAAATGAGCCCCGCCGTGGGGTCCGTGGTGATGCTCAGCCAGACCTTCTACCCGGCGATGGGCGGGTCGGAGAAGCAGGCGCTGGAACTCTCCAGGTCGCTGGCCGGCCGCGGCTTGCGCGTGACCGTGCTGACCCGCCAGCCCGGCGGGCTGCCCGCCGAGGAGGACATGGGCGGCGTGCTGGTGCGGCGCCTGCCCGTTTTCGGACCGCGGGCGGTGGACTCCGCCCTCTTCATGCTTAAGAGTTTTTTCTGGCTGCTGGCTCACCGCTCCGAGTACGACGCGGTGCACGTGCACCTGGCCTCCTCCCCGGCGGTGGCGGCCGTGCTGGCCGGGCGCCTGACCGGCCGGCGAACCGTGGTGAAGCTGGGCGGCGGCCGCGGCGTCGACGAGATAACGCTGTCGCAGGGGACGCTGCTGGGCCGGCTCAAGCTGGCCTTCTTCCGCGCCGCCAGGCCGGAGCTGCTGGTGATGAACGGCGAGGTGCTGGCCTGGCTCAAAGGCTCGCCGGAATTCTCCGGGCTGCGGCTGCGGCAGTTCCGCAACGGCGTGGACACCGGCC
>MGTZ01000004.1:67491-67780 GCA_001799715.1 Elusimicrobia bacterium GWB2_63_16
GCGTGAAGGAATTCATGGAAGCCTGGGCCGAGATCTTCAGCGAGGAGGCCGCCCCGCCCAGGGCCCGGCTGCTGATAGTGGGCGACGGGCCCGAGCGCGCCGCGCTGGAGCGGGCCGTGGCCGACCTGGGCTTAGCCGGCAGCGTGACCCTGGCCGGCCGCAAGGACGACCTGCTGCCGTACTACCAGGCCGCCGACGTTTTCATCCTGCCGTCGATCTCGGAGGGTTTGTCCAACTCCATGCTGGAGGCGATGGCCTGCGGCGTGGCCGTGCTGGCCAGCCGCGTGGG
>MGTZ01000004.1:67819-77816 GCA_001799715.1 Elusimicrobia bacterium GWB2_63_16
CCTGTTCGACCCGCTCAGCCGCGCCGAGTTAAAAGCCTGCCTGCGCCGGCACATGGCCGACCGCGGTCTGGCCGTGCGGATGGGAGAGGCGGCCCGCAAGACCGCCGTGGAGAAGTACTCCATGGCGCGCGTCACCGACGATCTTCTCGACATATACGGAGGCGACTGATGTGCGGAATATGCGGCATCTATAATTACGGTTCCGGCCTGCCTGTCACCAGGGAGAGCCTTAAGGCCATGAATGACCTGATGGTCCACCGCGGCCCGGACGACGAAGGTTACTTCGCTCACGAGAACGCCGGGCTGGCCATGCGCCGCCTCTCCATCATAGACATTTCCACCGGCCACCAGCCTATCTCCAACGAGGACGACACGCTGCACATAGTCTTCAACGGAGAGATCTACAACTTCCAGGAACTGCGCCAGGGCCTGCTCGCCCGCGGCCACAAGTTCAAGACCAAGAGCGACACCGAGGTCATACTGCACTTGTACGAGGAAAAGGGCGAGGATTTCCCGAAAGAGCTGCGCGGCATGTTCGCCGTGGCCGTCTGGGACAAGCGCAGGAAGCGCCTGACGCTGGCGCGCGACCGCCTGGGCAAGAAGCCGCTATATTACGCGGTCACCCCGGCGTTCATCGCTTTCGCCTCCGAGCTGCGCTGCCTGCTGGCCGTGCCGGGCATGCCCCGCGATATAGACCTCAAAGCGGTGGATTCCTATCTTACGCTGCAGTATATCCCGAGCCCCATGAGCGTCTTCAAAGCGGCGCGCAAACTGGAGCCCGCCAGCACCCTGGTCTTCGAGGACGGCCGGCTTAGCACGCAGAAGTACTGGAACCTGCCGCTGGGCCAGCGCAAGCTGGACGGGACCCCGGTGGAGGAGCTTAAGGAGCGCCTGCGCGCCGAACTGGCCGAGGCCGTCAAGATCCGCCTGATCTCGGAAGTGCCGCTCGGCGCGTTCCTCTCCGGCGGCATAGACTCCTCCGTGGTGGTGGCCCTGATGGCCAAGGCTTCCGCTGAGCCGGTGAAAACCTTCTCGATAGGGTTCAAAGAAGCCGAGTTCTCCGAGCTGGGCTACGCCCGGCAGGTGGCGGAGATGTACGGCACCAAGCATACCGAGTTCATGGTGGAGGCCAACATGGCCTCGGTGCTGGAGAAACTGGCCTGGCATTATTCCGAGCCGTACGCCGATTGCAGCGCCCTGCCCTCCTATTTCGTTTCGCGCGAGACGCGCAAGGAGGTCACCGTCGCCCTCAACGGCGACGGCGGCGACGAGAATTTCGGCGGGTACATCCGCTACCAGGCGATGAAAGCCGCGGGTTATTTCACGGCCCTGCCCGGTTGGGCCAAGCGGGCCGCGCTGGCGGCCATGGAGCCTTTCCCGGAAAAGACCGCGCCGTTCAACACCGTCTGGCGCCTGCGCAAGTTCCTGCAGGCGGTCTCGCAGCGGGACCTGGCCATGACCTACCTGTCCACGGTCTCTTTTTTCAAGGCCGAGGAAAAGGAGCGGCTGCTGTCCGACCGCTTCAAGAACGAGCTGGGGCGTGACATCAATTACCCCGAGCGCTATATAAGCAAGCTGTTCAACGAGGGGGAAGGGTCGCTGACCGAAAAGATCATGTATACGGACCTGCGCTCCTACCTGCCGGAATGCCTGATGACCAAGATGGACATCGCGTCCATGGCCAATTCCCTGGAGACGCGCTCGCCAATCCTCGACCACAAGGTGGTGGAGTTCGCCCACCTGCTGCCGGATAATGTGAAACTGCGCGGCTTCACCGGCACCAAATGGATACTGAAGGAAGCCTTCAAGGACATGCTGCCCCGCAAGATCTACAAGCGCGGCAAGATGGGCTTCGGCATACCGCTGGGCCCGTGGTTCCGCGGCGAACTGAAGGATTACTGGGCCGGAGCCTGCCTGTCGCAGAAGGCGCTGGACCGCGGTTATTTCAAGCGCGAGGAGCTGTTCCGTCTCTGGGACGAGCACCAGCGCGGCGCGCGCGACCACGGCTACCGCCTTTGGGCGCTGCTCATGCTGGAACTCTGGCACCGCCAGTTCGCGGACGATTTCAAGCTATGAAAATAGTGCTGATAAACCCCGATATCCCCTGGAACGCCGGCAATATCGGCCGCTCCTGCGTGGCCACCGGCACCGAGCTGGTCTTCGTCGGGAAAATGGGGTTCAACCTGAGCGACAAGGAGATACGCCGCTCGGGGCTGGACTACTGGCAGTTCCTGAAATATTCGGTGCACGCGGATTTTGAAGCGTTCCTGAAGACCCTCCCCGAAAACCCGTCGCTGATCTTCTACTCCACGCGGGGCGGGCGGAGCTACTGGGAGGCGCCGTACCGGCAGGATTCCTGCCTGATCTTCGGCGCGGAGACGGCGGGCTTTCCCGACGAGATCTACGAGAAGTACGCGGAGCGGATGTACAAGATCCCGATGTGGTCGGACCGCGTGCGGTCGCTGAACCTTTCCACCTCCGCCGGGGTGGCGCTCTACGAGGGGCTGCGGCAGCTCGAGGCCCGGGTTAAAACCTAGTTCCCGCATGAAACCTTTTATCACTTTCGTCTCCTTACCCCAGCATACCTGGTATCCGCCGTATGGCCTGCTCTCGCTGGCCTCATATTTAAACCACAACACCGGGCTTAAAGCCGGGATCCTGAACCTGACCTCTTCGAAAGATTTTGAAAATGATATGCTCGGGATCCTGCGGGAGCAGCGCCCGGAGTATGTCGGTTTTTCCTGCTTTACCAGCGACTTCAACGACGTTATACGCTATGCCGCCGCGGTTAAAAAAGAGATCGGGGCGAAGATCATAGTCGGCAACGCGCATGCGTCGCTGCTTCCTGAAGATTTCATCTATGAAGGCAGCCCGGTGGATTACGCCGTCGTCGGCGAGGGGGAAGTCAGCCTGACGGAGCTCGCGCTGGCGTTAAGCAGGGGGGAGAATCCCGCGGGTATTCCCGGGGTGGCCCTGCTCGGCCCCGGAGGGAAATTCCTTCAGGGGCCGAAACGGGACCTCATCCCCGATCTGGGCGTTCTGCCGCCGCTGGACCACGGGCTCATCGACATGGGCCCTTATTTAAGCCCTTTCGCCAAGCTTTTCGTGGGGATCTCGTTGCGGACTTTTCTGGTCCATACTTCCCGCGGCTGTCCCTCCGTCTGCGAGTTCTGCGCCGCCAATACGATCTGGAAATGTAATTCCGGCTTCTCGGTCCGCTCCCGCCCCCTCGAAGCCGTTCTCGGGGAGATCGAAACTTTAAAGGAAAAATACAAGATCCAGGCTTTTTTGATAGCCGACGATTCGTTCACTATTAAAAAACAGCGGGTGCTTGATTTCTGCCGGGCGATAAAAGGCAGCGGCCTGATCTGGGGCTGCCAGGCCAGGATACTGCAGGTCGACGAGGAAATGATCGTCGCCATGAAGGACGCCGGCTGCGTAATGCTGATGTTCGGGGTGGAATCCGGCTCGGACGCGGTGCTGGCCCGGATAAGGAAAGGGCAGACCGCCGAGCAGATCACCAGGACCTTCGACTTGTGCAAAAAACACGGCGTTAAGACCCTCGCGGACATTATGTGCAACCACCCGGGGGAAACGGAAGAGGACGTGAGGCTCACGCAGCGGCTCCTGGACCGCATCCGGCCCGACGAGCTGAGCCTGTCCGTAATGACCCCTTATCCCGGAACGGCTATCTACGAGAAATACGTGCATCCCAAGCTGGAAAAAGCCCAGTACGACCTTCTGAAGACCCGCGGCCCGGCCGTGGTTAAATATTTTAAACTATGCCGGCACGAGCTGCCGCTGCAGGAAGTGCTGAACGATTACTCCGGCCGGGTTTACGGCTTCCGCCTGCCGACCAGCGTCTCGCTGCTGGGGGATCCGAGATATTTCAGGAAAGTGTTCCTGAGCGGGAATATCGCGGCTAACCTTTCAGCCCTCGGCTGGGACCTGTTCCTGCGAATGCGGATCTCTCTGCTGGGGGCGCTGCCTTTGTCGGTGCGCAAGCGCATCAAGGCAAAGGGGAACAGGCTCAGGGACCGGCTTGAGCGCGTTTATTCGCCGCGTCCGGGAACCTTCCTGAAGAGGCTTTTTGATTCAATACTCGGCACTCCGTCCGAAGAGGATAAAACGGAGTAGGCGGCGCAGCCGGGAGGCTGACAGTTCTCCAGGACCAATGACGACCACAAACAGGAAAATAGCGAACGTTTCGGCCATTCTTATCGCGGCCAGCGTGCTCGGGCATGTGTTCAGCCTGGGCAAAGAAATGGTCGTGGCTAAATTCTTCGGCATCGACGCCGGCATGGACGCGTATAACGCGGCGCTGTCCGTGTCCAATTTTATCGGCAATATAGTCCAGTCGACGCTGTTCGTGGTCTTTATCCCCGCCTACATCAAGATAAAATCGAAGGACCAGCAGAAGGCCGACCGGGTCATCTCTTCCCTCTCCAACTGGTTCATCGGCATCATGGCGGTAATGGCGGCGCTGATAGCTGTACTGTCCGGCCCGATCATGAACACCGGGTTTCACGGCCTGCCCCAGGAAGTCCGCCTGCTTGGCGTGAAGCTCCTGGTCCTGGGCAGCTGCTCGCTTTTCCTGTATTCCCTGGTCAACCTGGCTACCGGCATACTGAACGCCCGCGAACATTTCGTATGGCCCGCTTTCTCGCAGATGTTCATAACCGCTCTTACTATCGCCCTCGTGGTCCTGTTCGCGGACAGCCTGGGGGTGTTTACTCTCGCCTACGGGCTGATCGCGGGGCTGGCGCTGCAGGCGGCGGCGCTTTTCATCGTGCTCAGGCGGCTCGGTTTCCGCTACAGTTTCACGCTCGACTGGAGGGACCCCGAGATAATGCAGACCTTCAAATTGTCGTGCGTTTTCCTGGTCGCGGTCGTGGCGGGGCAGGCCAATCTCATGGTGGACCAGATGATGACCTCGTACCTTCCGCCCGGCAGCGTCGCGGTGCTGGGTTACGCGACCAAGTTTATCCAGGCTCCCCTCCTTATTTTTTCCATCCCGCTGGCGACCGCGATCTTCCCCTACTTCGTGAACCAGGTCAGTAAACAGCAGTACGACGAGCTGAAATATTCGCTGGCGAGGAGCATCCGGATGGCCGGGTTCATCTTCCTGCCGATGACCGTGCTGATAATGCTGTTCGCCCGGCCGGCCCTGGAGCTTTTTTTCCAGTACGGGAAATTCGACACGAGGGCCACGGAGCTGATCGCCCTGACCGTAGGCTGCTATTCCCTGCAGCTGGTGTTCATTACGGGGGTAGCGATCATACACCGCGTGTTTTTCGCCATGCAGGGGATCTGGGTTTTGGTGAAGGTTTCGATCGTAACGGTCGCGCTGAACGCGGCGCTCAACTACCTGTTCATCAAGACCGTTACCCCTCCGGTGGCCGGCATCGCTCTGTCCACCTCGGTAATGTACGCGGTAAGCTTCGGCCTGTTGTACTACATTCTCGGGAAGCGGCTCGGGGGGCTTCCCGGCAGGTACATCGCCAAAGGCTTGGGGGGCGTCGCCGCTATCGCCCTGGTCATGGGGGTGTTCGCCCATTTCGCATATGCTTTTGCTGAAAGACTCTGGCCCCCGGTTTCGGTGCTCGGGCGCGCCTGCCTGCTGGCCGGCCCGATCCTTCTCAGCCTGCTGCTGCTCGCCGGGCTGGCCCGGTTCTTCAAGTTCGACGAATACGACAGCCTGATCGTGATGCTTAAGGAGAAAGCGGCTCCGTTTTTCGGGGCGCCGGCGGCGCCGCGCCCCGGGGCGCCGGTGTAGGGTAGCGAGGACGCTTATATGGAGACAAAGCCGATACTGAGCATCTGCCTTCCCACCTTCAACAGGGAAAGCCAGTTCGCCGCCTGCCTTGCCGAGCTGGTAAACCAGACCTTGGCGCTGGAAGACCGGGGACTGGTAGAGATAATCGTCTCGAACAACGCCTCCACCGACGGAACGGCGGCGGTGGCGCGCAAATTCGCGGGGCTCTACAGCGGCTTAAGGTACAACGAGAACGCCGCGGACCTGGGGCCGATAGAAAATTTCCTACTGCTCATAAAAATGGCCCGCGGGTCATATTTCTGGCTCGTGGGCGATGACGATCTCATCAAGCCAGGCGCCCTGAAGAAAATACTGGGGATCCTGGTTAAAAATCCCCGCCCGGACTTATTCTACGTCAACTACGAACAGAAGGGCAGCGAAGGCCTGAAAAAAATAAATTTGCCGGAGGATATGTTCTTCGAAAGCGGCAGGGAGTATGTCCGCTACGGATTGCGCCACTTTTCCAGCAACGAATGGGATGTGGCCAAATTCACCTTCATAACCTCGCTGATAATCAGGAAGGAGCGCTGGGACGCGGTAGCGGAAAAAGAGCGATTCATGAAGACCGCCGCTCCGCACGCCTATGTGATCTTTTCTTTTCTTCCGGACCGCCCGCTTTACCTGATCTCGGAGGCCCTGGCGCTGCAGAATAACGCGGTGTACCGGGACACCGATACCATACAGGCCGCCACGCTTTATAAAGAATGGCTGAAAATATTCTGGTTTATCGGGAAACAGTGCGGTTTCCGGCCGGCTTTCGCGCGGCTGGTGGCGTGGAACTGCCTCGTCTATAAAAAAGAGCGTCTGAAGGCGGCGTACCCGGCGGTTAAAAAAACGCTGGAGTTTCTGGAAGCCGCGCTTCGTAAGGCGTTCGGGCAAAGGGCGCCGCTCCGGAAAAACTGATACGGCCGGAAACGATCGGTTTAAAACGATCTTTTCAGGTTCAGGCCCAGCAGCGGGCCGGCGCCGGTGCGGACTACGGCGCGGTGCTCGTCGTACTGCTCGCCCGAGTAGTAGCGGCCTTTGAACCCCCACCCAGCAGAGAGCGCGGCTTCCCAGCCTTTCGCCGGAGTCAGCGAGGCTTTCAGCCCCGCCTGCGTCTGCTCGAGGAACAGGGACTGGTCCTTGTCCGCGCGCCCGGCCAGCAGGTACTGCCGCAGCTGTATCCCGCCGGAGAGGGCGAGCGTAAGCGACCGGGTGAACTTGCGCGAGACCGAAAGCGAGAAATGTTTGGGCGGGAAATACGAGGCCTGCAGAGAGGAGGCTTCCGAGAATTTCCAGGTCAGGGCGAACGGGAAGAAGACGGTGAGGCGCTCGCCGGTATAGCTGTAGGAGAGGTAGGGGAATGGCACGCCCTTGAGGAAACTGCGCCGCGAGGAATAGTTCAGGCCGAACATGACGGAATGCGGGCCCCGGCGGCGCAGGACGGTGCTGGCGTCCAGGTTGATGTCCGTCTCGGAAGCGGAATTGAAGGGCCGGTCCGAATTGCTCCTGGCCCCGGCGCCGAAGGTCCATTTTTTGCCGGCGGCGCGCAGGCCGAAGGACGCGTCGTAGACTTCTGCCGGGAACCAGCCGCCGGTCCAGGTGCGGTGATGCTCCACCCCGGCCGAAGCGGAGAGGGCGTAGCCGCCCGTCCGGCCCAGCCCGAACGCGGCGCTCGCCCCGGCCGACCTGGCGTCGAAGCCGTCCCTGCCGGAGAAAGAGGAGGAGAACTGCAGGCTGTCCCCGGCGGGCGGCCGGCCGCGGCCCTGGGCCGGGGCAAGGGAAGGCAGGAGCAGCAGCAGCGCAAGGATGCGTATTTTCATGGTCAGTATAGCTTCATGTCGCCCAGCACCACCGGCTCGCGTCTTACCGCGTCGCGGCCTATCAGGTAAAAGCTGTAAAAAATTATCGCGGAGCCAATCAGGAAAATAGCCCTGCCCACCGCTTCGGGGTGCGCTATCAGGCCGACCTCCGTCAATAAATAGGTCCAGTCATGAGTTCCGCCGCCCACCAGCGGCAGCTCCTGCTTTATCGCGTCGGCGGCGTAGATGCTGACGTTGAGCAGGCTTTGGCCTGTCCAGAACAGGCAGAGCTGCCAGCCCAGGTTGGCGCCCTGCCGCAGGAAGTGGACCAGGCACGCGGCCGGGATCAGCAGCTGGAAGAGGGTGCCGCCCAGCGTCATGATGAACCGCCCGAAGAAGCCGAGGAAGACGTGGCCCGCCTCGTGGAAGGCCAGGTTGATGTAATCCAGGAAGGAAAAATAATTCTCCTCTCTCAGCCACTGCAGGTAAAAAACAAAAAGCCCGCCGATCAGCGCGGCCCTGCCCCACAGCCTGGAGGCCGGGCGTTCAGCCCCGGCTGCGGCCGCGGGGGCGGCTAATTCCTCCAGGGCCCGGCGCGCCCTGGCCTCGGCGCGCTCCTCCGCCGGGATGCGCAGGTGCTTGAAGCACGCGCCGCAGAATTCGCTTTCCACCGAGTTGGCGGCGCCGCAGTAGGGGCATTTGAGCAGGCTCTCGTCGTTCTCCATCGGTCCAATTATATAATATGCCGCGCGCCCGGCCGCCGCGGCGGTTTATAAAGAGGTCAGGAAATTGTTTAATAATAGGCAGCCGGGCGGGGGGGCGGCCTTTGCCGGCGGGCGAACAGACATATATGACCAAAGAAGCGCGTTTCGGTTTTGGTGAAAATTGGAAGGCTTACGCCGCCTGCATAGGGGAGGACCGCATCCTTTCCGCGGAGCGTTCCCTGCGGGCGCTGCTGGGGGAGGGCGCGCTGGCAGGCAAGACCTTCGCGGACGTCGGCTGCGGCAGCGGGCTGTTTTCCCTGGCGGCGCTGCGCCTGGGGGCCGCCCGGGTGACCTCCTTCGACTACGACGCCGACAGCGTGGCGGCCTCGCTGGCGGTCAAAGAACGGTTCGCGCCGGGGGACGCGCGCTGGACCATACAGCGCGGGTCCGTGCTGGACGAGGCTTTCGTCGCCTCGCTGGGGACTTTCGACTGCGTGTATTCCTGGGGCGTGCTGCACCATACCGGCGCCATGTGGCGGGCCGTGGACCTGGCCGCCCGCATGACCCGGCCGGGCGGCCTTTTCTACATCGCCCTTTACAACGACCAGGGCGCGCTCAGCCGGTTCTGGCTGGCCGTTAAGCGGGCCTATAACGCCCTGCCGGCGCCGCTGCGCCCGGTTTACGTTTCGGTTTTCTTTCTGCGTTTCTGGCTGGTCCCGCTTCTGAAGGGCCTGCTGCGCGGGCGCTCCGTCTCCCCGCTGCGCGCCTACCGCAGCCGCCGCGGCATGAGCGCCTGGTACGACGTCGTGGACTGGGTTGGCGGCCTGCCCTTCGAGGTCGCTTCGCCGGCCGCCGTCGAGGCGTTCTGCCGGGAGCGCGGTTTTTCCCTCGCGGCCTCGCGGCTCGATAGCGGCCATGGCTGCAGCGAATTCGTCTTCAGGGCCGGGGCCGGCCCTCAACACGGTTTATAAACGCGTTTAAAAGTTGTTTAATAGGAAGATATGCTCAAGAAACTGGTTGAAACCCTCATAGGCTCCAAGAGCGAACGTTCGATGAAGACTATACAGCCCATAGTCGACCGCATCAACGCCCTCGAGGACGAGATCTCCAAGCTTTCCGACGAACAGCTCAAGGCCAAGACCCCCGAATTCAAGGAGCGCCTGGCCAAGGGCGAGACCTTAGACGACCTGCTGCCCGAGGCTTTCGCCTGCGTGCGCGAGGCGTCCAAGCGCGTGCTGAAGATGCGCCACTACGACGTGCAGCTCATCGGCGGCATCGTGCTGCACCGCGGCAAGATCGCCGAGATGCGCACCGGCGAAGGCAAGACGCTGGTGTCCACGCTGCCCGCCTACCTCAACGCCCTCACCGGCAAGGGCGTGCACGTGGTGACCGTCAACGACTACCTGGCCAAGCGCGACAGCCAGTGGATGGGCCCGGTGCACGAGTTCCTGGGCCTCACAGTCGGCTCCGTGCAGCACGACATGCGCAACGAAGAGCGCCGCGAGATGTACAACCGCGACATCACCTACATCACCAACAACGAGGTCGGCTTCGACTACCTGCGCGACAACATGGTGATGGACAAGGAAGAGCGCGTGATGCGCGAGCGGAATTACGCCGTGGTCGACGAGGTCGACTCGATCCTGATCGACGAGGCCCGCACCCCGCTGATCATCAGCGGCCCCGCCGAGGAA
>MGTZ01000005.1 GCA_001799715.1 Elusimicrobia bacterium GWB2_63_16
CTCGCTGGGCCTGCCCTCCGACGACGGCACGCCTTACGTGGACCTCAACAAGGCCACCTACATCATGGGCCTCATCGGCCTCAACGAGGTGGTGCAGTACCTGACCGGCAAAGAGCTGCACGAAAGCAAGGACGCCTACGAGACCGGCCTGCAGATCATCGACCGGATGTACCAGAAGGTCAACAGCCTGCGCGCCGAGTTCAAGCTGAAGATCACGCTGGAAGAGACCCCGGCGGAATCGGCCACGCAGAAGCTCGCCAAGGGCGACATGGCCCGCTTCCCCGAGGCCAAAAAGGTGGTCAAGGGCGACCTGAAGCGCGCCCCTTACTACACGAACTCGATACACCTCAACCCCGGCGCCAACATCAGCATCCTCGACCGCATCGAGCTGCAGTCGAAGTTCCACGACATGATAGAGTCGGGCTCCATCATCCACGTGTACTGCGGCGAGAGCCAGATCCCGGCGGAGAGCATCGGCGCCCTGGTGGAGAAGACCTACCGCAACACCCGCGCCTCGCAGGTGACGGTATCCCCGGAGTTCACACACTGCAACGGCTGCCACACCAACTACTTCGGCTTCAAGGACAAGTGCGGCAAATGCGGCAGCACGGACATGACCAAGCGCACGAAGATCGTGGGCTACTTCTCCAACCTGCCCGGCTGGAACGACTCCCAGCTGGAGATCAGCAAGGCCCGCGAGGCGGTGGCGCAGCATTACGCCGACTTCACGCCCCAGGTGCCCTGGCTGCACGAGAAGGACAGCTCCAAGAAGGTTATGGTGTTCGGCAAGGAAGGCTGCGCGATGTGCGAGGAAGCCAAGAACAGCCTGACCAAGGCCCTGAAGGAAAAGGGCATGGAGATCCCGGTGGAGTTCTACGATCTCAGCAAGCCGGAAGCCCGCCTGGTGGCGGCCCGCTGGAACGTGCCGCTGGACCCTATCCCTACCGTGCTGGTGAAGAACAACGGCACCATGGGCCGCTACGAGCTGGAGTTCAAGCGCGGCAAGCCGGTGCACCGCAAGGAAGTGGAATACTATAAGATGGTGGAAGGCGCCTACGCGGTGAAGTAGGCGTAAGCCTTGCGAGGGTGTGCCCTCTCCGGGTACGCGGGCCCGCACCGTGGGCCCGCTCTTTCACTCGGGCCCGGCGCTTACGCAAGCCGGGCCCTCGCGAGGCCCCTCCGAAGGCACACCCTCGCGAGGCTGCGGTTGCGTCTGAGGCGTTTTACACACTAAAAATGAAAATTGGAGCGGCGCTCGGTTTTAACCTGATAGACTATCCCGGCAAGATCGCCGCGGTGGCCTTCACGCCCGGCTGCAATTACCGCTGCCCGCATTGCCACGCCGCGCCGCTGCTGGCCGGCGCCAAGGACCTGGGCGACCAGGGCTTCCTGGAGTACCTGGATACCGTCAGGGAATGGGTCACCGGCGTGACGATCTGCGGCGGGGAGCCTACGCTGCAGGAGGGGCTGATCCCCTTCATAGAGCAGGTGCGCGCTAAAAATCTTGCCGTGAAGCTGGACACCAACGGCAGCAACCCGCGGGTGCTCGAGCGCCTGCTGGGGGAGAAACTGGTGGACTACGTGGCCATGGACGTGAAGGGGCCGCGCTTCCTGTGGCCGGCCACCGCCGGCGTGGAAGGGCACGAGGACGCGATGAGCGAAAGCCTGCGCCTGGTCGCCCGCTTCCCGGTCTACGAGTTCCGCACCACCGTCGCCCCCGTGGTGCGCGGCGACGGTGAGATCTCTTTCCTGACCGTGCAGGAAATGTCCGCGGCGGCCCGCCTGGTAGTGCAGGCCACCGGCAGCGACGTCCACAAATATTACGTGCAGAAGTTCGTGCCCCGCAAGGACGGCCTGCTGGACAAGCGCCTGGAGGAGTTCCCCGAAACCCCCGTGCAGCTGCTGCAGGACATACACCAGGAAGTGCTCAAACACCTTCCCAATACCCAGTTAAGAGGCTGACATGTCAAAAGTTGAAATAGCGATACAGAAGATACACCCCGAAGCCAAATTGCCCGCCTATGCCCATCACGGCGACGCCGGCGTGGACCTTTTCTCCACCATCGACCATACCCTGCAGCCCGGCGCGCGCGTGCTGGTGCCCACCGGCCTGAAGATGGCCATCCCCGAGGGGTACGAAGGCCAGGTGCGCCCCAAGAGCGGCCTTGCCCTCAAGCACGGCATTTCCGTGCTTAATACCCCCGGCACCGTGGACGCGCCATACCGCGGCGAGGTCGGCGTCATACTGATCAACCTCGACACCAAGACCCCTTACGAAATAAAGAAAGGCGAGAAAGTGGCGCAGATGGTCTTCGCCCGGGTGGAGCATGCGTCTTTTTCTGAGACGCCGGAACTGGCCGCCACCACCCGCGGCGAGGGCGGCTTCGGCAGCACCGGAAAACATTAAGCTTTAGCTGTCAGGGAGGATAAAATGGGAACACGCGGACGTGAAATTATCGGGATGGACGTGGATAAGCTGCTGGAGATGCTCAACAAGGCATTCGCCAGCGAGTGGCTGGCCTATTACCAGTACTGGTTGGGCGCAAAGGTGATCAAGGGCCCCATGAAGGACGCCGTGGCGGCCGAGCTGACCCTGCACGCCACCGAGGAACTGACGCACGCCACCATGCTGGCCGGGCGCATCATACAGCTTGGCGGCACTCCGGCCCTCGGCCCCGCCGACTGGCTGACGCTCACCCCCTGCAAGTACGACGCCCCCGCCGACCCTTACGTGGCCGTGCTGCTGGACCAGAATATCGCCGGCGAGCAGTGCGCCATCAGCGCCTACAAGGCCCTGATGGACGCCACCAAGGACAAGGACATGGTCACTTACAACATGGCCCTGACCATACTCGAGCAGGAAGTGGAGCATGAGGAAGACCTGCAGAGCCTGCGTGAAGACCTGGACCTGATGGTCAAGCGCGGCGACAAGTAGATCCTGTCCGCGCCAGGAGAGACCGGAGGCAGCCCCTCCGGTCTTTCGTTTTATTTCGGGAAATTGTAGACTTAAAAAATGAATTTCATAGACATGCGCACCGTCGTGCTGAGTCTGGCGGCTACCGGTTTCATCTGCGCCCTGGTCATAGGCCTGCTGTATTGGCATAACCGCCGCCGCTACGCCGGCCTGGGGCTGTGGCTGGCGGCTTTTTCGCTGCAGTCCGCAGGCATGGCCCTTATACTGGGCCGCGGCAGCCTGCCCGACGCCGTCTCCATCGGCGTGGCTAACATCACCGGGATGGCCGGCCTGATGCTGTTATATTTTGGACTTAACAAGTTCTGGGACCGGGCCTGCGGGAAAGTACTGCCGGCGGCGCTGTTTCTGATCTTCTCTGCAGTGCACTTTTATTTCACCTTCGTCGATCCCAGCCTGCCGCCCCGCATCGTTAACCTCAATGCCTTCATTATGCTCTTTTACGCGCTCTGCGCCAGGGCCGTATATTACGGCGCCCCGGCCGGGCTGCGGTCCATGGCCAGGTTCCCCGCCGTGGTCCTGGGCCTCTTTTCGCTGGTAGGGCTGATACGCGCCGCGTTAGCCGTTCTCGGCCACCCGGCCGCCGATTTCTTCCGCTCGGGAGCGGTCGATACCTCCCTGGTTTTCGCTTTCCAGCTGCTGGTGGTAGCGCTTACCTTCGGCCTGTTCCTGATGGTGAACCGCCGCATTCTGGCTGACGCCAGGACCGATTTCGAGGGCAGGGTGGAGGCGGAGCGGGCGCTGCACGGCGCGCTGAAGGTGGCCAGGCTCGGCACCTGGAGCTGGGATATAAAAGCCGACCGGCTGAGCTGGTCGGACCAGATGTACAACATCTTCGGGATGAATCGGGACAGCTTCTCCGGCAACCTGGCCGATGTAGTGGCGCGCGTCATACACCCCGATGACAAGGTCCTGGTGGCGGCTGCCAACCTGGCCGTAGCGGAGAACGGCCTGCCCAAGGCCACCGAATACCGGGTGCTGCTGCCCGACGGCGGCGTACGCTGGGTGTACGGGGAGGCCTCGGAGCTGTTAACGGACCGGGAGGGGCGGCCGTCGGTGCTGAAGGGTTATGCCCAGGACATAACCGTGCGCAAGGAGGCCGAGGAGCGCCAGCGCGAGAGCGCCGGCAGGCTGGAACTGGCGGTGTCTTCCGCCGGGATGGGACTGTGGCAGTGGGACATAAAGGCGGACCGCCGCCATTTCGACGAGCGGGTCTGCGGGCTGCTGGGTATAGACCGGAAAAAATTCACCGGCCGCGCCGAAGAATTCTACGCCGCCGTGCACCCCGAGGACGCCGCGGCGCTGAAGGCGGCGATGAGACACGCGGTGGAAACGGATACGCTGTATCACCCCGAGTACCGCGTGGTCTGGCCTGACGGCAGTGTGCACTATATCAGCTCGCGCGGCAGGCTGCGCCGGGACGAAAAAGGCGTGCCCTGGCTGCTGGACGGCCTGCTCTGGGATATAACGGAAAAAAAGACGGCCGAGGCCGCCATGCAGTCGGCGCAGCGGCTGGAGTCGCTGGGCTCGCTGGCCGGCGGCATAGCTCACGATTTCAACAACCTGCTCACCGGCATCTCCGCCAATCTTTCGCTGCTGCGCGACAAGCTCCGAACGGAAGTGGAACTGCCCGAACTTGTGTCGGAGGCCGAGGTGGCCTGCCGGGCCGCCAGGAACCTGGCCAGGCAGCTGCTGACTTTTTCTTCCGGCGGCGAACCACAGCGCAAACCACTGGACCTGGGCAACCTGGTCAGGGAAAGCATGGAGTTTTCCCTGCGGGGTTCAGGGGCGCGCGCGGAGTTCTCCGGCGGTGAGGGCGTTTTCTCGCTGGCCGACCGGGACCAGGTTTTCCAGGCGGCGCAGAACCTGGCCATGAACGCCGTGCAGGCGATGGGCGGTACCGGCGTGGTAAAGGTGGATACGTCCGCCCTGGACCTGCCGAATGCTGCCGTGCCCGGCCTTGCGGCCGGCCGCTACGCCGCCGTTACGGTGCGGGACAGCGGCCCGGGCATACCGCCGCAGATCCTGGACAGGATCTTCGAGCCCTATTTCAGCACCAAGGGCACCGGGCGGGGGCTGGGCCTGGCTGTATGCCGTTCCATTGCCGTCAGGCACGGCGGGCAGATAGCCGTAGCCACCGGCTCCGGCGGCAGCGTTTTCACCATGTACTTGCCGCTTACCGAGGAGCGCCCGGAGGTTTCCAACCGGCTCGCCCCCCCCGCCGCTAACGGGGCCGTCAGGGGACGGGTGCTGGTGATGGACGATGAGGAGATAGTTTACAAGGCGCTGGCGCGCATGCTGAAAGAACTCGGCTATGAAACGGAGATCACCACGGACGGCGACATGGCCCTGGCGGCCTGGAAAGCGGCGCGGGAAGCCGGCAAGCCTTTCGATGCCGCCATAATGGACCTTACGATCTCCGGAGGGATGGGCGGGGTGGAGGCCATGCGGCGGCTGCGGGAACTGGACCCGTCGGCCCGGGCCATAGTTTCCAGCGGTTATTCAGAGGACCCGGTGCTGGCCTCCTACCGCGACTACGGCTTCTGCGGCGTGCTGCCCAAGCCTTTCCGTGTGGACGACCTGATCATGGCACTGGAGGAACTGCCGGCGGCCTAAGTGCCGCCGCGGGAGAGACCGGAGGCGGCCCCTCCGGTCTTTTTTTGCGCCCGGCCGCCGGAATATATATAATATCACTTGAGCAATCATTCAAACGAGCGCTGGAGGCGGCATGGCGGGAAAGGCTGTTTGCGCGGAGTTCTGCTCCAACAGATCGAAGGTGGCTGCCGCCAGGCGGCGCCTGCCGCCCGCGGCGCGCCTGCGCGCGGCGGCCGACCTGTGCGGCCTGCTGTCCGACCCGGGGCGCCTGGCCCTGCTGCTGGCGCTGGCGGGGGACGAACTGTGCGTCTGCGACCTGTCTCAGGTGCTGGGGGCCGGCGTATCGGCCGTTTCCCACCAGCTGCGCCTGCTGCGCGCGGCCGGCCTGGTGCGCTACCGCAACGAGGGCAAGCTGGCTTTCTATACTTATTGCGGCGGCGCGGCCCTGCTTAAGACGGCGCGCGGCCTGGCGGGGGGCAAATAATGGAATACCTCTACGCTTTTGGCCGGGAATTTTTGAAGCTGACCTGGGACGTGCTGCCTTATTTCCTGGGCGGCGCCGCTTTCGGCGCGGCGCTGGACGTTTATCTGAAACCCGAATTCGCGCTCAAGCATCTGCGCGGAGGCTGGCTATCCATGGCCAAGGCCGCGGCGCTGGGCATGATCATGCCCGGCTGCTCCTGCGCCACCATGCCCATGGCCGAAGGCCTGCGCCGCAAGGGCGCCGACCTGGGCACGGTCACCAGTTTCTTGCTGGCCTCGCCGCTGGCCAGCCCGCAGACGCTGGTGCTGACCTGGGCCCTGCTGGGCTGGAAGTTCGCCGCGGCCCGGACGCTGGCGGCCCTGCTGGGCGGCATCATGATAGGCGCCATCTTCCTGTGGCTGGAGCGCAGCCGCCCCGGCTTCCTGGACGTTCCCGCGCCGGCGCCGGAGAAGAAATGCTGCTCCGGCTGCGGCTGCTCCGGCGGCGAAGAGACCGAGGGGTCTAAAAAGTTCTGGCCGGTCTTTATCGACATACTCAAGGACCTGGGCAAGTATTTCGCCCTGGGCATGGCCATAGCCAGCGCCCTGGTGGTGCTCCTGCCCGCCGACCTGGTGACCCGCTATATCGGCTCCTCGGGGCCGCTGGCCTACGTCGCGGCCGTGCTGCTGGGCGTGCCGCTGTATGTCTGCGAGGGCGAGGAGATACCGCTCACGCTGTCGCTCTTGAAGCTGGGTCTCGGGCCCGGCCCGGCCTTCGCCTTCCTGCTGGGCTCGGTGGGCACCTGCATACCTACCATGATCATGTCGCAGAAGCTCATCGGCCGCCGCGGCCTGGCGGTCTACGCCGCCTGGTGGCTGCTCTTCGCCTTCGGCGCCGGCCTGCTGTTCAGCCTGGTATAAGCCCGCGGGGCGCAAAAAAACCGGAGGGAGGCCTCCGGTTTTTTTGTTTATCGAGGCTTCGCCTCGATAGGCTGCCGCTATTTCTCCAGCATGAACGGGTAGCGGTAGTCGTGCGGGGGGGTGAAGTTCTCCTTCACCGCGCGCGGCGAGGTCCAGCGCATCATGTTGATGACGGAACCGGCCTTGTCGTTGGTGCCGCTGGCGCGGGCGCCGCCGAAAGGCTGCTGGCCCACCACGGCGCCGGTGGGCTTGTCGTTGATGTAGAAGTTTCCGGCCGCGTTGCGCAGTGCGTCCTCGGCCTTGAGCACGGCGGCGCGGTCCTGGGCGAAGATGGCCCCGGTGAGCGCGTACGGCGACGTCTCGTCGCAGAGCTTGAGCGTCTCGTCGAATTTCCCGTCCTCGTAGACATATACCGTCATCACCGGCCCGAAGATCTCCTCTTCCATCGTCTTGAACTTCGGGCTGCTGGTCTCTATCAGCGTGGGTTGTATGAAGTAACCCTCGGAGTCGTCGCAGCCGCCGCCCGCCAGTATCTTGGCGTCCGGCGCGGTTTTAGCGAAGTCTATATAGCCCTTTATGGTCTTGAAAGCGCCTTTATCTATGACAGCGTTGAAGAAGTTGGTGAAGTCCTCCGCCGGGCCCATCTTGATCCCTTTTATCTGCGAGACCAGGTCGTCCTTGATGGCGTTCCAGACGGAGCGCGGTATATAGGCGCGGCTGGCCGCGGAACATTTCTGCCCCTGGTACTCGAAGGCGCCGCGTATCAGGGCGCATTTGAGCGCCTCGCGGTCGCAGCTCTCGTGGACGAAGATGAAATCCTTGCCGCCGGTCTCGCCCACCACGCGCGGGTAGCCGCGGTACTTGCCGAAGTTGCCGGTGATGGCGGACCACATGCCGTTGAAGACTTTCGTGGAGCCGGTGAAATGCAGGCCCATCAGGTCGCGGCTGGCTATGACCGGGTCGCCCACCTCGCCGCCGGAACCCGGCAGCATATTGATGGCGCCGGCGGGCAGGCCGGCCGCCTCCCAGAGCTTGTTGAGGAAGTAGGCGGAGTAGACGGCGCTGGAGGCCGGTTTCCAGATGACGGTATTGCCCATGATGGCGGGGGCCGTGGGTAAATTGCCGGCTATGGAGGTGAAGTTGAACGGCGTCACCGCGAAGACGAAGCCCTCGAGCGGGCGGTAGTCCACATAGTTCCAGCTGCCGGAGGGGGAGAGGGGCTGCTGGTCGTGGATCTGCTCGGCGAACCAGGTGTTGAAGCGGTAGAAGTCCACCAGTTCGCAGGCGGAGTCTATCTCGGCCTGGCAGGGGTTCTTGCTCTGGCCTATCATGGTGGCGGCGTTCAAGGTAGAGCGCCAGGTGGTGGCCAGCAGTTCGCCGGCCTTGAGGAAGATGGCCGCGCGCGCGTGCCAGGGCATGCGGCCCCAGGTCTGCCGGGCTTCGGCCGCGGCCTGCACGGCCATTTCAACCTCTTTCGGGCCGGCCTTGTGGTAGCGGCCTATGACCTTGTTGTTCTCGTGCGGGATGACTATGTCGGCGGTGCGGCCGGTGCGCACTTCCTTGCCGCCGATGATGAGCGGAATGTCGATCACCTGCCCGCGCAGCTCGGCGATCTTGGCCTTGAGCTCGGCGCGCTCCCGGCTGCCAGGGGCGTAATTCAGTATCGGTTCGTTCACCGGTTCGGGGATCTGGAAAATGGTGTTAAGGGTGTTCACGGGGCCTCCTTGGTCTTGAGATATGGTAACAATCGGCGAGACATTAGTATAATTCATAGTGTTCATGTCGGTTATGAATTGAATTTATATGCCCCTGGACCTCTACCAGCTCAGGACCTTCTTCGCGGTGGCGCAGACGCTCAGCTATACCGGGGCGGCGCGGCGCCTCTATGTCACGCAGCCGGCCGTCAGCCACGCCGTGGCCAAGCTGGAGCGCGGCCTCAAGGAGGAGCTCCTGCGCAAGGAAGGCGGGGCGCTGGCCCTCACCGAGGCCGGCAAGATCCTCTACCGCTCCTGCGAGACCGTTTTCTACGAGCTGGAGCGGGCCGAGGAGCGCCTGGCCGCCGCCGGCCGCGCCGCCGGCGTCATCCGCCTGGGCGCCACGGTGGAGTTCGGCACCACGCTGCTGGTGAAATACCTGAAGGGCTTCATCAACAGGAACCCGGACGTGCACCTGGACTTCCAGTTCCGTCACGAGCTGCTGGCCCCGCTGCTGCGCGACGAGCTGGACGTGATCATCGACTGCCGCAGCCACAAGGCCGAAGGCCTGGAGAAGACACCGCTGTTCCGCGAGGACTACGCCGTAATAGCCTCGCCGGAATTCGTGCGCGCCCGCCGGCTCAGGCAGCCGCGCGACCTGGCCGCCTGCCCGGTGCTGTCCATGGACAAGGCCTGCCTATGGTGGGGCAATTTCCTCAACGCCCTGCCCGCGGCCGAGCGGCCCGACTTCGCCAGCGTCACCGAGATGAACCATATCCGCGCCATCATCAACGCCGCCATGGAGGGGCTCGGGGTGGGCTTCGTGCCGCGCTACTGCGTGATGAAGGAGCTGAAGGCGCGCACGCTGGTCAACGTCTTCCCCCAGCTTAAACTGCTGGAGGACAATTTTTACGTGTATCAGAAGGCGGGGCGCGCCGGGCTGGAAAGGCACCGGGCGCTGCTGGCCTACCTTAAACAGATAAAGGCCTCGCAGCTGGAGCGGGCCTGACGGGGGGGAAATGAATAAATATTTATTTTTGGCGGTGGCGCTTACCGGCCTGGCCTTCGGCTGTCAGAAACAGGCCCCGCGGGAGATAGTGCGGCTGGCTACCACCACCAGCGTGCGCGACACCGGCCTGCTGGATATGCTCAACGAGACTTTCGAGCGGGACGGCAAGTATACGCTGCAGGCCATCGCGGTGGGCTCCGGCCAGGCCATGCAGCTGGGCCGTACCGGCGAGGCCGACATACTCTGGGTGCATAGCCCCGACGACGAGGCGAAGTTCGTGGCCGAGGGCTACGGCATTGAGCGCACCACTTTCCTGTACAACGACTTCGTGATCCTGGGCCCGGCGGCCGACCCGGCCGGGGTCAAAGGCGAGAATAAAGCCGCCGACGCTTTTAAAAAGATAGCCGCCGCGGGGGCGCAGTTCATTTCCCGCGCCGACCAGAGCGGCACGCATAAGAAAGAGCTGAAGCTCTGGGCGGCCGCCGGCATAAAACCGGCCGGGGCCTTCTACCTGGAGGCCGGCCAGGGTATGGCCGGCACGCTGTCCATAGCCGAGGAGAAGAAGGCCTATGTGCTGGCCGACCGCTCCACCTACCTGTCCATGGCCAAGAACCTGAAGCTGGTCATAGTTAACGAGGGGGACGAGGCCCTGATCAACCGCTACAGCCTTATCCTGGCCAACCCGGCCAGGTTCCCCAAGGTCAATGCCTCCGGGGCCCTGGCCTATTACGACTTCGTGCTGTCTAAACCCGTCAAGGAGACCATAGAGAAGTTCGGCGTGGAGAAATACGGGCAGCAGCTGTTCTTCTACGACTACGAGCCCAAATAAGGGCCGCTGGTCCGGAGCCGGGGCCGCGCGAGGACTGGTTCCCCGACGCGCAGTTTCATAAGATATAAAGGCGGTCAAGCGGGATCTGACGATGGAATTCATCTTCGAGGGCTTCAGGAAAGCCGTGCACATAATCCTCTCCGGCAACGCCGAGGTGCTCTCCATAGCGCGGCTGTCGCTGACCGTGTCCCTCTCCGCCACGGCGTTGGCCGTGCTGGCCGGCGTGCCGCTGGGGGCCTGGATAGCCGTAAAAAGATTCCCGTTCAAAAAATTGCTGATAGCGCTGGTAAATACCGGCATGGGCCTGCCGCCGGTGGTGGCCGGCCTGGTGGTCATGCTCTTCCTCGCCCGCAGCGGGCCGCTGGGCTTCCTGAACTGGCTCTATACCCCGAAGGGCATGATCATAGCGCAGTTCATCATAGCCCTGCCTATCATCACGGCCCTTTCTATCTCCGCCATGCAGAACGTGGACCCCAAGTTCTATAACCAGATCCTGGCTCTGGGCGCCAGCGAGCGGCAGGTCGTCTGGGTCTGCCTCAAAGAGATACGGCTCACCATGGTGGCCGCCGTGATAGCGGGCTTCGGCCGGCTGGTGGCCGAGGTGGGCGCGGTGATGATAGTGGGCGGCAATATACGCCACCAGACCCGCATGCTGACCACGGCCACCGTTATGGAAACCCAGATGGGCAATTTCGACATGGCCATAGCCATCGGCCTGCTGCTGCTCGCCGTGGGCTTTGCCGTCAACCTGGCGCTGACGCTGATACAGCAGAACAAGGTGGTGGCCAGGTGATAAAACTCTCCGGCCTGCGCCTCTCTTTCGGTACCGGCTTCTCGCTGGCCGTGGACTCGCTGAAGATCCGCGAGGGCGAAGTGTATGCCGTCATAGGCCCCAACGGCGCCGGCAAGACCACCCTGCTCAACGCCATGGCCATGCTCAACGCCCCGTCGGCGGGCTCGCTGACCATCATGGGCCGCGACGCGCTGGCCCCGGCCAACCGGCTGCTGCTGCGCCGTGCCATGTCCGTGGTTTTCTCCCAGCCCTACCTGACCAACGACACCGTTTTTAATAATGTGGCCCTGCCGCTCAAGCTGCGGGGCCGTGCCGACGCCGCCGCCGTGGCGCAGGCGCTGGAACTTTTCAGGATAAGCCATCTCAGGGACCGCAACGCCAAAACCCTCTCGCAGGGCGAGTCCCACCGCGCGGCGCTGGCGCGGGCCTTCGTGACGCGGCCCCGGCTGCTGCTGCTCGACGAGCCCTTCGGCTCGCTGGACGAGCGGGTGAAGGACGCCATTACGCGCGACCTGCGCCGCGTAGTTAAAGAGTCGGGCGCGGCCGTGGTGCTGGTGACGCAGGACCAGGCCGGAGCGCTGACCTTGTGCGACACGCTGGCCGTGCTGGTGAACGGGCGCATACTGCAGCAGGGCGAGCCGCAGGAGATCTTCTCCAGGCCGGCCTGCAAAGAGGTGGCGGATTTCGTGGGCGTGGAGACCATACTGCCCGGCAAGGTAATCTCGAAGGCCGAGAACCTCTGCGCTGTGGAAGCCGGCGGCCATACGTTGATGGCCGTTTCGGCCTGCGAGGCCGGAGACAGCGTCTTCTTCTGCCTGCGGCCCGAGGATATTTCGGTGTCGCCAGGTCCCGAAGCCGGCGGCCGCCGCAACAATTTCAAATGCAAAGTGGCGTCCGTGGCCCCGTGGGGCCTGGAGTATAAAGTGGAGCTGGATTGCGGTTTCACCCTGCAGGCCGCGGTCACCAAGCAGCTGGTGGACGGCCTGGGACTCAAGCCGGGGGCGCAAGTGTACGCCTCGTTCAAGGCCGTGGCCGCCCATCTGATAAAGAGGAACTTATGATAACTTTCGAACAAGCCATAGCCGCCGTGCTCAGGGCGGCCAAATCCCTGCCGCCCGCACCGACGCCGGTGGAGCAAGCCGTGGGCCGCGCGCTGGCCGAGGACGTGCGCTCGGCGGTGGAGATGCCGCCTTTCGACAAGAGCGCCGTGGACGGCTACGCCGTGCGCGCCGCCGAAGTGAGCCCCGGGGCGCGGCTGCGCTGCCGCGGCCTGGTGCAGGCCGGCCAGAGTTATAAGGGCAGGCTGAAGCCGGGCGACTGCGTGAAGGTGATGACCGGCGCGCCGGTGCCGGCCGGCGCCGACGCCGTGGTGATGGTGGAAGAGACCGCCGAGAACGGCGGCCTGGTGGAATTCTCCAGAACCATGCGCTCGGCCAATATAGCCCGGCGGGGCGAGGATATCAAGAAAGGCCAGCTTATTTTGCGCCGCGGCACCGTGATCACCATCTCGCATATAGCCGCCCTGGCTGCGGCGGGCCGGGGCAGGGTGAAGACCGGAGCGCTGCCCTCTGTGGCGCTGGTCAATACGGGCGGGGAAATAGTGCCTGCCGGCCGGCCGCTGGGCAAGAACCGCATCTACAACAGCAACGGCCCCATGCTGGCCGCCATGCTGAGAACGGACGGCATAAACGCCGCGCCCTTGATAGTGCCCGACGACGCGGCCAGGCTCCGCGCCGCGCTGGCCAAGGCCCTGGAGTCGGATATCGTGCTGGTCTCCGGCGGGGTATCCATGGGCGACTACGACCTGGTGCCCGGCCTGCTCAAAGAGCTGGGCGTGAAAAAAATCTTCCATACGGTGCGCGTGCGCCCCGGCAAGCCCATGTTCTTCGGCTTGAAGGGCAAGAAACTGGTGTTCGGCATACCCGGCAACCCGGTGGCCAATTTCATGGCCTACCTCGCCTATGTCAGGCCCGCTATACGCAAAATGGCGGGGCGGCCGGATTACGCGCCGCTGTTCCTGGAAGGCGCCTGCGAGGTGAAGTTCGACCCGCGCACCCCGCGCCGCGCCATGGTGCTTTCCACCGTGCGCGCCGCCGCCGATTTCTCGCTGACCCCGGTGGCCAATAACGGCTCGGCCGACATCCTGGCGCTGGCCGCGGCCAACGGTTTCACCATGGTGCCCGAAGGCGGCGCCTTGCGCAAAGGGGAAAAGACCAAGTTCATCTCATGGCTGTAGACTATCTCCGCCTCTCGCTCACCGACAGGTGCAACCTCAACTGCATCTACTGCACCCCCATGGAAAAGTCGGGCTTCCTGGCGCATGACCAGCTGCTGCGCCACGAGGAGCTGGCCCGCGCGGCGGCGGCCTTCGTGCGCGCCGGCGTGACCAAGATACGCCTGACCGGCGGCGAGCCGCTGGTGAAGAAGAACATCGTGGGTCTGGTCAAACTGCTGCGGGACATACCGGGCCTGCGCGAGCTGGCGCTCACCACCAACGGCCTGCTGTTGCCGGAATTGGCGGTGCCGCTGCGCGAGGCCGGCTTGACCCGCCTGAACATCAGTCTCGACACGCTGAACGAAGAGACCTTCAAGCGCATCACCGGCTCGGCGGGCCTTTCCAAAGTGCTGGACGGCATAGCCGCCGCGCTGGCGGCCGGCTTCGAGGATACCAAGCTGAACATGGTGGTTATAAAACGCGTCAACGACGGCGAGGTGCCGGCTTTCGCGCGCCTCTCGCTGGACCGCCAGCTGACGGTGCGCTTTATAGAATTTTATCCCGCCAACGCGCGCTCGGCGCGGCTGGGCGACGCGCTGGTCACCACCGCCGAGACTAAGAAACTCATTGAAGATTCCGTCGGCGCCTTGCGCGAGCTGCCGCCGGAGTACGGCGGCGGCCCTGCCCGCGTTTACGCGCTGGCAGGGGCGGCGGGCAAGATAGGCTTTATCAGCGGCCGCAGCAGCTACTTCTGCGGCGCCTGCAACCGCGTGCGCATGGACTGCACCGGCAAGGTCTACCCCTGCCTGTACTCGCCGGCCACTCATGACCTCAAGGCCCTGCTGCGCGGCGGCGCCAACGACGACGCCCTGGCCGACTACCTGAAAAAAGTATTTATAGTAAAATCTAAATACCGCAAAGACTCTGATACCGCCGGCCACGTGGAGATGAGCAGCCTGGGTGGCTAAAGGAAAATATGATAGACGTGGGAAATAAGAAAGACACCAAGCGGACGGCGAGGGCGCAGGCCTACATCAGGCTCAATGCCGAGATCATCGGCCTTATAAAGGCCGGCAAGTTGCCCAAGGGCAATGTGCTGGAAGCCGCGCGCTTCGCCGGCATACTGGCCGCCAAGAACACCGCCGGCCTGATACCGCTTTGCCACAACCTGCCGCTCAACTACGTGGGCGTGGAGTTCAAGCTGGATAAAGCCGGCATTTTGGTGACCGCCGAAGCCCGCTGCGCCGGCAAGACCGGCGTGGAGATGGAGGCCCTGACGGCCGCCAGCACCGCCGCCCTCACCATTTACGACATGTGCAAGATGTTCGCCCAGGACCTCGAGATACAGGACATCTTCCTGCTCGAAAAACTGGGCGGCAAAAGCGGCCACTATAAAAGGCCGGTCCCGCGCTGATCCGCCCGTACAGAACGCAGTCGGAGAAAAAAATGGTACCGATATCAAGGTGTCTGAATACCCTGGCGTTTGCCGCCGCATTCGGGCTGCTGCTGTCGCCGCCTTCCGCGGTGGCCGCCGTGCTGAGATCCTCCGACCGCGCTTTTTCGCTGGACCTGCCCGGGGAATGGGTGGCCGGCGAAGCTGACAGCGCGGCGGTGGTGCTGCAGGCGGAGAACGATCACGCCGAAATAACGGTACGGGCCCTTCCCGCGCCGCTTGCCGAAACGCAGCAGAAGACGCGGCTGCGGGCCACCCAGGCGAAACTTAAAAAGAAGGGCGTGGCGGCGAAAAAGATCTACAGCATAGCCACGGCTTCAGGGTTGCGCTTCTCCTTTATCGAGTTCGTCTCGGAAGGCCGGAGATACCAGTCCGGCTATTTTAACCTCGGCGGCCGCACTTACAGCCTGCTGGCGGCCGACTTGTCCGCTAAGGAATTCAAGGCCATTCCGGCGTCGCTGGGCCCCCTGGCGGCCGAAGAGCCGGCGGCTCCCGCCGCGCAGGCCGCCGCCGCTCCCGCCGGGGAGCCCGTGCCGCCGGCCGTCTCCCAGCTTTCCGCGCCGCCGGAGGCCGCCGACGGGGCCCTGGCCGCCCCGCCAGCGGAGACGCCGCCGGGGGAAGGCACGGCCCCTGAGGTCCCGGCCGAACTGCCCGCCCTGCCAGAGCGGAACATGGGCAGTTCCCTGATGCTTGTCCTGATAGCCTTAGGGCTTTCCGCCGCCGCCCTGGGCTACCGGGCCGTAGCCAAAAAGGACCAGGAAACAGTAGAGACGCCTCCCGTTCCCGGCTCACTTTTTCCCCTGCATATCGAGAAGCGCTATTTATCTTTCAATACGGTTTTCGATATCAAGGACGCGGCAGGGCAGGAGTACAAGGCCGTTTCCCCCAGGGTGCCTACCCTGATGCTGGGCACCGGCCTGGTCCTGTATTTCCTGCTGAAGGCAACGGTGCAGGGGATGCTGTTCGCCGGCGTGGACCTGGAGACCGTCCCCATGGCCGTCCTGCAGCCTATCTCCAGCCTGCTGTCCCTGTCCAATCTCCTGATAATGGTCGGGGCCGTGCTTTTCGTCTTCTTCCGCAAAAAGATGAAGCTGTACGACGCCTCCGGCAAACTGCTGCTGGACGTCTGCCAGAAGCGCTTTTCCTTCGGCTCCCTTTATTTCATGATCCGCGACGCCGCCGGGGTGGAAGGGGCCAGGCTCAAGCGCGTGGGCTTCGTCCTGATCCGCAGGCGCTGGCAGCTGCTGGACCTGGAAGGGAACGTGCTGCTGGACATACAGGAGGATTCGGCCGGCAGGGCCATAGCCAGGAAGTTCTTCGGACACCTGTGGGGCCTGCTCCGTACCAATTACGTCGTGTCGGCCGGCGGCGCGGAAGTAGGCGCCATCAAGCGCGAATGGTCCGTCTGGAACCGGTATAACCTGGACATTGCGCCTCTGACGAAAGTGAATCCGGAACTGGCGCTCGCGGCCGCTCTTTTTGTTGACATAGCCGATCCCGACAGGTGGCACCCATGGCACGGATAAGGATATTTTTGCCGGCGCTGGCCCTGTTGCTGGCCGGCTGTTCCGGGGTCTGGGTACCCGAAAAAATAGAGAACCGCGTGGGCGAGCTGACCACGCGGGCCGTCCTGGAGCAGATGCCGTTGCACAAGGACCCGGCCTGGCAGACCTACCTGGAGAAGCTGGGCGGCAAGATCGCCGCGGTTTCGGAGCGCCCGGCCTACCATTACCGTTACTATATCGTCGAATCCTCCACCGTGAACGCTTTCGCGGTCCCGGACGGTTCCGTCTTCGTGACCACCGGGCTGCTGAAGTACGCCGGGCAGGACCCGGCCGCCCTCGCCGGGGTGCTGGCGCACGAGATCGGGCATATAGCCCGCCGCCACGGCGCCGAAACCCTGCAGGCGAAACTGGGCTACGGCCTGATCACCTTTATAGTCTTCGGTTTCGAGAACTCGGCTGCCAAGCAGGCCGGCGCCATGTCCACGCAGATCATGGAACTGGGCTACGGGCGCGAGATGGAGCTGGAGGCGGACCTCTGCTCGGCCCGCTACCTGGTCAGGCTGGGCTATCCGCCGGACGCGTCGCTTAAATTCCTGAGGATACTGCTGCCGCTGCAGAAGGGCGGGGAAGACCTGGCGCTCGCTAAATACCTGCGGTCCCACCCGCAGACCGGGGAGCGGATCAGTTACGTGGAAAGCTATCTCGCCGGCAGCCTGAAACCGCCGGGGAATATGCCGAAATAGGACAATATGGGAAAGATCTATTCTATAAACGTCAGCGCCGGCAAGGGCGTGCCTAAGGAGAACGTGGCTAAAGCCGTTCTGGTCAAAGGGCACGGCATAAAGGACGACGCGCATGCCGGCACGCCGGTGCGGCAGGTCAGCCTGCTGGACATGGAGAGCGTGCGCGGCCAGATAGCCGACGCCGCCGCCAAAAAGGCCACGGTACAGATACGCCCCGGCATCTATGCCGAGAACCTCACCACCGAGGGCCTGACCCTGGCGGCGCTCAAGATCGGCGACCTGCTGCGCGTGGGCAAGACCGCCGTGCTGCAGATCTCGAAGATAGGCAAAGAATGCCACAGCCGCTGCGCCATCTACCACCAGGTGGGCGACTGCATCATGCCCAAAAAAGGCATTTTCGCCGAAGTCCTCGAAGGCGGCGAGATAGCCGTAGGAGACTCCATTGAGCTTTATTGAAATAGCCGTACTCACCTCCAGCGACCGCTGCTCGCGCGGCGAGGCCGAGGACGTCAGTGGCCGCCTGATAGCCGAGATGGTAAAGACCATAGGCGGCCGCGTGGCCGCCTACGACATAGTCCCCGACGAGATCCCCGCGCTCAAAGAGAAGCTGCTGCATTACTGCGACAGCCTGGCCGTCAACGTGGTCATTACAACCGGCGGCACCGGCTTCAGCGGCCGCGACGTCACCCCCGAGGCCACGCTGCAGGTGATCGAGAAGAATATCCCCGGCCTGCCAGAGCTGATGCGCGCCGAGGGCCTGAAGAAGACCAAGAAGGCCGTGCTCTCGCGCGGTATCTGCGGCATACGCAGGAACACCCTTATCCTCAATCTGCCAGGCAGCCCCAAGGCAGTGCGGGAATCCCTGGAAGCCGTGCTGGACCTCATCCCCCATTCCCTGGAGATGATGCGCGGCGGCGGGCATTAGCCTGCCCAAGGGTCCCTTGACAGGTTTTAGCGCCTGCATTATCCTATCTTTAGAGACGAAAACGAGGAAGGTTGGCATATGAAAAACAGTCTGAAAGCACTTTTTGTCCTGACCCTGGCGGCCCTGCCCGGCGCGGCCCTGGCCGGCGATCCCGGCACGGACCTGCGCGGCGACTGCGGCAATATACGCCAGGTAGCCACTTACGGGCAGGACAACCGCGAGGATTACTGCTCGCAGAACGTCATCCTGCGCGACCTGGCCGATTCGGTGGCCGGGCTGTTCACCGACGGCAGCACCGAGCCGGCCCGCGGCGAGTACGTTTTCGGCACGCGCACGCTGAGGGATAAGTATTCCCTGTCCGAGAGCCAGCGCTTCGTCAACCAGCCGGCCAACACTTTCTGCACCGGCTTCCTGGTGGGCGAGGACCTGATAGCCACTGCCGGTCATTGCGTACGGGACCATCACAAAACCGATGCCGCGGCCCCGAAGGACCACGCCGGCGACTGCCAGGAGAACCTCTCCAAGGGCAGGTATTGCGAGGACATCAAGTTCGTCTTCGGCTTCCGCAAAGAACTGGGCGGCTGGATACCGCGCTCCGTGCCGGCCGACAATGTCTACAAATGCGCCCAGGTGGTGACCCACAGCTTCAGGGGCGGCCCCGACTACGCGATAGTAAAGCTGGACCGCAAAGTGGCGGGCATCCGGCCGCTGGCCATCAACCGCAAGAACGCCGGCCTCTCGGCCAGGACGCCGCTGCTGGTCATCGGCCATCCCAGCGGCATACCGCTCAAGCTGGCCGGCGACGCCCGCGTGATAGCCGCCAGCACCGACGTCTATGTAAACAACGCAGGCATGAACATGAAATGGGTGGACAAGGGCTACTCCTTCCTGACCAACCTCGACACCTTCCACTGCAATTCCGGCAGCCCGGTATTCAACCTCGACACGCTGCTGGTTGAGGGCATTCTGGTGTCCGGCGACGAGGATTACGAGGCGGACCCGGACAACCCGGGCCGCAATCGCGTGACCAACTTCCCGCAGGACGCCGGCGCGGCCGACCTGGGCAAGGGCGTGGGCGAGGTCTGCACCAAGATCTCCGTGCCCGCCGCCAGCATCCCGGCCAACAGCCGCGAGGCGACCATGCTGGACATGAACCGCAAGGCCAAGGGCAAGCTGTACCCGGTGATGCTGGAAATGCTGCGCAAGCGCGCGGCCGACCAGGAGAGCCAGCAGCCGGCCATCATCCCGATCCCGAATTACGTGCCCCCGCAGAAGCCCAAACCGGACGTGCAGTGGATCTAAGCCGCCGCGCTTCCACTACCCCCGCCAAGGCAAAACCTGGCGGGGGTTTTGTTTTAGCGGCCGGCGGGTTCCATTAATTAATTTAAAAGGGTAAAATCTATTATCTTTAAAAGCTATCCGAGGAGGCTTGCATGAAAGGCTGGACCGGCTATATACTGAGGGTGAACCTCACCGACAAGACCTGGAAGAAAGAATCCTTTACCGAAGAATTCGCCCAGAAATGGGTGGGCGGGCGCGGCTTCGCGTCCAAGATCCTTTTCGACGAGCTCAAGCCCGGCATAGACCCGCTGGGCCCGGAGAACAAGCTGGTGGTGGCCCTCGGCCCCATAGCCGGCATCCCGGCCCCCAACACCGGCAAGGTGGTGGTGGCGGCCAAGAGCCCGCTCACCGGCTTCTACGGCGACGGCAATCTGGGCTCCAACGTTTCCAGCCAGCTGCGCAAGGCCGGCTACGACGCGATGATAGTAGAGGGTATGGCCGACAAGCCGACCTACCTCAACATCGAGGACGACAAGGTGGAGTTCCTGCCCGCCGACGAGATGTGGGGCAAGGGCACCTACTTCTCCAACGAATGGATATATAAAAATCACGGCAAGGGCGTAGGAGTGCTCAATATCGGCCAGGCCGGCGAGAACAAGGTGCTGTTCGCCGTGATACGCAGCCTCGAGGGCCGCGCGGGCGGCCGCCCCGGCATAGGCGCCGTGATGGGCTCCAAAATGCTCAAGGCCATTGTCGTAAAGGGCACCAAGCAGATACCGCAGGCCGACCCTGACCTGATGAGGAAGCTCGGCATAGAAGGCCTGAAGAAAGCCCGCGATCTGGACCAGGCGAGCGGCTGGAGCAAGCAGAGCACCGACGCCGTGCTGGCCTGGTGCAATGAGGTCAACGGCCTGCCCGTGCAGAATATGCGCAAGACCGCCCACCCCGAAGCCTGGAAGCTGGACGGCGAGCGCCTCAACGACGCCCGCATAGCCACCTACGGCTGCCCCAGCTGCACCATGCACTGCGGCATCACCATCCACGACAAGGAAGGC
>MGTZ01000006.1 GCA_001799715.1 Elusimicrobia bacterium GWB2_63_16
AAGATCATCCCCCTGGTGGCGGGGGCCGGCTGCCGCGGCAATTGCCCGGAGTTCATCAAGAACTCCCTGCTCACGCATAAAGAGAACTTCCCGGCCGCGACGTACAAAAAACTCAAGCTGATACTGGGGTAAAAAATGGCTAAAAAGCCCGTTCAGAAGAAGAGCGCCGGCTGGAAGAGCCGGCTGATAGAAGCGGCCAAAGACGCCCAGAAGAACGCCTATTGCCCGTACTCGCATTACCCGGTAGGGGCCGCCGTGATGACGGAGTCCGGCGCCATCTATACCGGCTGCAACGTGGAGAACGCCTCCTACGGCCTGGCCATCTGCGCCGAGCGCGTGGCCATCTTCAAGGCCGTCAGCGCCGGCGAGAAGAAGGTCATGGCCCTCGCCGTGTCCGCCAAGTCGGCCAAGCCCTGCGGCGCCTGCCGCCAGGTCATCATAGAATTCGCACCCAAGGACGCGCCGGTCTTCTACGTGGACTGGCACCCCAAGGCGAAGACAGCCAAGATCACCGGCACGCGCGCCGGCCGCCTGCTGCCGCAGGCCTTTGACCCGTCGGAAGCGGGTCTCTAAAATTTACTGGAGGAACAAAATGGACGTCAAAACCCTGACTAAACTCACCAAGTGGATGGAAACTACGGACCTGGAAGAGATCACCTGGAAAAGCGGCGACGAGAAGATAAGCCTCAAGATCAACAATAACCCCGAGCATAGCGCCACCATCGCCTCCTCGATGGAGCCGGTGCTGGCGCCCTCTATCGGCATCTTCCGCTTCGCCCGCCCGGGCAAGACGAACCTCCTCAAGGAAGGTTCCTCCGTGAAGAGCGGCCAGGAACTGGGCGTGGTGGAAGTGGGCAAAGATTTCAAGAGCGTCACGGCCCCCTCCAACGGCCTGCTCAAGATCATCTCCATAGAGGACGGCAAGCCGGTGGAATACGGCCAGCCCCTCTTCTTCTTCGAGCCCCGGTAAAACCCGGAACTACGCGGCAGCCCGGCGGCAACGCCGGGCGACGGAAAGCGGTGAACATGACTGCAAAGCCTTCCATAATCAAATGCCCCAAGTGCGGCTACCTGCCGAACATGCTGGGCGACACCTGCCTTAAGTGCAATACGCGCCTGGAGAAGGTCTGCGGCGATTGCGGCTTTGCCAACTCGGTAGAGAAGAACTACTGCGACCAGTGCGGCGCCGTGCTGGCGCTGCAGCCACCGCCCAAGGCCGCGCCCGGCCCGGCCCCGGAAGCTCAGCACGAGCGGCCCGCCCCCAGCCCTTTCAAAGTGGAGATGGAGTCCATACAGGACACCGTCGCGGACAGGGCCACCTCCTTCAGGAGCAAGGCCGTACCGCCCCCGGAGGCCCCTAAACCGCCGCCGTCAGGTTCCGGCCCCAAGCCGCCCCCTCCCGGCGCCCCTGTAAAGGCCCCGGAGCAACCGCCCCCCGGCAAGGTGACCAGCGCTTTCACCCCCGACTCCGCCCGGCTGCCGGCCCAGGCGCCGCTGCCTAAACAGCCGCGCCCGCCGCTGATGAAGCGCCTGGCCGGCCCCGTGATCACCGCTTTCCTGTCGGCCGTGCTGCTGGGCATACTCTACATGATAGTAGCCCCGTCGCTGCCGCGCCTGCGCCTGGTAATGACGGCCAAGTCCTACCTGGCCAGTATTTCCGAGGGAGAGTTCGAAAAAGCCTACGACCTGCTCTCCACCAACTCCAAGGCCGCCTGCACGATGAGCGACTATGTACGCAATAGCCAGGACTATTACGCCAAGGCCCCCGTCTGGCAGTTCAAGGACGTACAGGTGATGGCGATGACGGACACCGCCGCGATGATCCGCTACCAGCTCAAAGAAGGCGACGGCGAGTGGAAGAACGACTATATCTCTTTCGTGCGCGAGCATAACCGCTGGACCAGGCCCTATATCTGGATCCTGTTCCAGCCCATCGACGACGCCATAAAGCGCCAGGACCTGCCGCAGGCCCTGTTCCTGGCCCAGAAACTCTACCTGACAGACCCCATAGACCCGCGCACCTCGGCCTACCTCTGCGAGGTGGAATTCTTCATGGGCCTTTACGAGAAGGCCACCGAGTCCTGCAAGCGCACCCTCGACAGCGCGGCCAGCTACCCGGTGGGCTACACCAGCAAGGACCTGTTCCAGTACCAGTCGCATTACGCCGACAGCCTGCGCTACCTGCAGCGCGACCGCGTGGCCCTGGCTGAATACGAGAAACTGCTGAAATGGCCCGGCATCACCGCCGAAGAGGCCTGCCCGGTGCGCCTGAACCGCGCCGACGCCTATATCTACCTCAAAGAGTACGACCGGGCCCTGCAGGAAGTCATGACCGCCGAGGGCATCTGCTCGCAAAACCCCGCCAAGGACGAGGCCAAAAAGCGCCTGCGCTACATGAGCGGCGCCGCCGGGGACGACGCTGTCTCTTTCGCCCAGAAATCCCGCCTCCAGCAGGGCATGCCCCCCATCGGCGAGGCGCGCCAGCTGCAGCTCGAAGAGCTCAAGAAGCGGGTCGGCCCCAGGAACGCGCGCCTGCTGCCCAAGGACCAGTGGCTCGCCGTGCACGTGGCCGGCCCGGAGTACCGGGTTTTCCTGCGCGAGGAAAGACACAATTCGCAGACGCGCAAGCCGGAAACGCAGGACGTCTTCATATTCCTGATCAACCTGTGGACCGGCAAGGCCAAGGTGGAAAAAGCTCCGCCGCCGCCCGGCAAGAGATAATTTGACAGCCCCCCGCGCCAGGCGCGGGTATTACAATTGGAGGAAAGATGTTTAAAAAAGTTCTGATCGCCAACCGCGGCGAAATAGCCGTGCGCGTCATAAGGACGCTGCGCGAACTGGGCGTGAACTCGGTGGCTGTTTATTCGGAGGCCGACCGGTCCTCGCTGCACGTGCGACTGGCCGACGAAGCCGTCTGCATAGGGCCGGCCATGGCCAAAGAAAGCTACCTCAGCATCCCGGCCATCATCTCGGCCGCCAAGGTGACCGGCGCCGACGCCATCCACCCCGGCTACGGCTTCCTCTCCGAGAACGCCGACTTCTCCGCCGCCTGCCGCGACAACGGCATTACTTTCATCGGGCCCTCCCCCAAGTCCATACAGCAGCTCGGCCACAAGGCCGAGGCCCGCAAGATGGCCGTTAAGGCCGGCGTGCCCGTGACGCCCGGCACCAAGGACTGCGTCTCCGTGAAGGAAGCGGCCGCCGCGGCGGCCAAGATCGGCTTTCCGATAATGATCAAAGCGGCCGCCGGCGGCGGCGGCAAGGGCATACGCATAGTGCGCTCGGCCGACCAGCTGGCCAACGAGATGAACATGGCCTCCAGCGAGGCCAAGGCCGCCTTCGGCAACGGCGAGGTCTATTTCGAGAAGTACATCGAGCTGCCGCGCCACATAGAGGTGCAATTCGCCCGCGACATGCACGGCAACGTGATAGCTTTCCCGGAGCGCGACTGCTCCATACAGCGCCGTCACCAGAAGCTGGTGGAAGAAACCCCCAGCCCCGCCGTGGACAAAAAGCTGCGCGCCAAGCTGGAGAAGGCAGCCGTGGACCTGGCCGAGGCGGCCAAGTACGTGGGCGTGGGCACCGTGGAATTCCTGCTCACCCAGACCGGCGAGTTCTATTTCATGGAAGTGAACACCCGCCTGCAGGTGGAGCACCCCGTCACCGAGTGCGTCACCGGCTTCGACCTGGTGCGCGAGCAGCTGCTCGCGGCCTCCGGCGAGAAACTGACCTACACTGGCGGCCACACCGTGCCGCTGCAGGGCCATTCCATCGAGCACCGCATCAACGCCGAGGATTTCAGCCGCAACTTCGCGCCTTCCGTGGGCCGCATCGAAGAGTGGATGCTGCCGGGCGGCCCCGGCATCCGCATAGACACGCATGTCTACGCCGGCTACAACCTGCCCATCTATTACGACAGCATGCTGGCCAAGCTCATAGTCTGGGCGCCCACCCGCGAGATGGCGGTGGAGCGCTCGCGCCGCGCGCTCGCCGAATTCATGGTGAAGGGCGTGAAGACCACCATAGACGCCCATCAGCTGATAGTGGACAGCCCGGATTTCAAGGCCGGCAAGACCGACACCGGCTTCATGGAGCGCCTGCTGGCCCCGGCCGACCCCGTCAAAGCCTGACGGGGTCAGGTCTTTACTTTTGACCTCATGCGAACCAAAGGCAAGATAGTTTCGTTAAAAAGGGCCCTGGCCCTGCGCGCCTCCCTTAAAAAAAGCGGAAAAAAGGCCGTTTTCACCAACGGCTGCTTCGACCTGCTGCACGCCGGCCACATTTATTCGCTGGAAAAAGCCCGTTCTATGGGGGATTTTCTGTTCCTCGGCCTCAACTCGGACGCCTCGGTGCGCCGCCTCAAAGGCCCCTCCCGCCCCATCAACAAGGCGGGGGACCGCGCGCTGGTGCTGGCCGCCCTGCAGGCCGTGGACGCCGTAGTCGTGTTCGGTGAGGACACCCCGCTGAAGCTGATAAAAGCCCTGCGCCCCGACATTCTGGTCAAGGGCGCCGATTACCGCAACGGCACCGTGGTCGGCGCCGAATATGCCGGCAAGGTCGCCCTGATCCCCCTGCTGAAAGGCCGCTCCACCACCAGCCTGGCCCGCAAGCTGAATAGGGGACGTTCTTAACTATCGGACTATTTGGCCGATTATTGCCCCTTAGCTTTTAAAACTCGAGTCTCATGGATACTGAGCAGTTGAAATAGTCCGATAGTTAAGAACGTCCCCTTAAATGATAAAATATCAGGATAATATGACCGACATTTTCAATAAGTGCCGCAATTTCCACATTGTAAAACAGCTCATCGCCTCCGGCATCTACCCCTATTTCAAGGAACTCGAGAGCGAGCAGGCCCCTGAGATCACGATCAAGGGTAAGAAGTTCATCATGTTCGGGTCCAACAATTACCTGGGCCTGGCCAACGACCCCCGCATGAAGAAGGCCGCCATCGACGCGGTGCAGAAATTCGGCACCGGCGTGGCCGGCAGCCGCTTCCTCAACGGCAACACCGTGCTCCACACCGAACTGGAGACCAAGCTCGCTAAATTCAAGGGCCGCGAAGCCGCCCTCATTTACGCCACCGGCTACCAGATGAACCTCGGCGTCGTCTCGGCCCTGGTGGGCAAAGGTGATTTCGCCATAGTGGACAAGCTCAACCACGCCAGCATCCTCGACGGCTGCCGCCTCTCCCACGGTGAGCTGCGCCGCTTCAAGCACAATAATCCCGAAGACCTGGAAAAGGTGCTCAAGGAGATCGGCCCCAACCACGGCAAGCTCGTCATAGTGGACGGCGTGTTCTCCATGGAAGGCGACATAGCCCCCATACCGGAGATTTCCAAAGTTTGTCGCCGCTACGGCGCCCGCCTGATGGTGGACGACGCGCACGCCACCGGCGTGCTGGGCAAGCACGGCCACGGCACCATGGAACATTTCGGGCTGAGCAGCAAGGACGTGGACCTGGTGGTGGGCACCTGCTCCAAGTCCTTCGCCTCCGTGGGCGGCTTCGTGGTGGGCGACGCGGACATCCTTCACTACATACAGCACATTTCCCGCTCGATGATCTTCTCGGCCTCGCTGCCGCCGGCCTCCGTGGCTTCCATCTCCAAGGCCCTGGACATCATAACCGAAGAGCCCCAGCGCATCAAGCGGCTGTGGGACAACGCCGCTTACTTGATGAAGCGCTTCAAGGAGATGGGGCTCAACACCGGCGAGACGCAGACCCCCATCATTCCGGTCATCATCGGCGATAATGAAAAGACTTTCATGCTCTGGCGCATGCTCTACGACCACGGCCTGTTCACCAACCCGGTAGTGAGCCCCGCGGTGCCGCCTAAGCGCGCCATGCTGCGCGTGGTGGCCACCGCCACGCACACTAGGGAGCAGCTGGACCGCGCGCTGGACATCTTCGAGACCTGCATAAAGAAAGTCCTGAAGAAGAAGCCGGCCGCAGCCTTAAAGTAAGCGGCCGCTCCCCCGCGACCTCAATTTATGTCACTGGAAATTCGGGAAATCGCCGAAAAGAACCTCGGCGTCTTCATAGATTACCCCTACAGCCTCTTCAAGGCCCACCCGCACTGGGTAGGAGAGTTGAAGAAGGACGTGCGCCACCTGCTGGAGACCGGCCACCCGTTCTGGCGCCACGGCGAGCGCAAGCTGTTCATGGCCTGGCGCGGCGACAAGCCCGTAGGCCGCATAGCCGCCATAGTCAACCAGGCCCACAATAATTTCCACGGCGACCGCACCGGCTTCTTCGGTTTCTTCGACTGCGAGGACGACAAGGAAGTCGCGAACGCGCTGTTCGCCGCCGCCGGCGCCTGGCTCAAGACCAAGGGCATGGACTCGGCCGTGGGCCCGGTCAACCCCTCCACCAACGAGACCTGCGGCATGCTGCTGGAGGGCTTCGACGGCCCCCCGATGGTGATGATGCCCTACACCCCCGAATATTACCTGGGGCTGGCCGAATCGGCAGGCTTCGCCAAGGCCAAGGACCTGCTGGCTTTCCGCGTGGAAGTGGCCCACGGCTTCGGCGAGCGCTTCGAGAAGATAGTGCAGCGCCTCACCCGCGGCAAGGACATAAAGGTCCGCCATGTGGACGCCGGCGGCCTGGACAAGGCCATCGCCGAAGTCAAAGAGATCTACAACTCCGCCTGGGAGAAGAACTGGGGCTTCGTGCCCATGTCCGACGCCGAGTTCAACGACATGGCCGCGGCCATGAAGCCGGTGCTCAAGCCCGAATACCTCTATTTCGCCGACGTGGACGGCAAGCCGGCCGCCTTCGTGCTGCTGCTGCCGGATCTCAACATCCCCCTCAAGGCGGCCCGCGGCAGCCTGAACCCGCTGAACCTGCTGCCCTTTCTGTACCGCCTGTATTTCAAGATGCGGGCAGGCCGCATGCTCACGCTGGGCGTAAAAAAGGAATTCCGCGGGCGCGGCCTGGAGATGCTGCTGATCAAGAAGGGCTTCGAGGCCGGTCAGAAGATGAAGTGGGTTTACGGCGAGATGTCCTGGACGCTGGAGGACAACGCGCAGATCAACAGCGTGATCGAGGCCATAGGCGGCCGCGTTTACCGCAAGTACCGCGTCTTCGAAAAGAAGCTTTAGCCCCGCGCGGGTTTAATGTTTCCGTAATCTTTATTTAATCCCCTTCCGCTATAATAATACTATGCGGTTCTCAGACCTTAAAAAGATAAAGGCCGCGGCCGAAAGCGACACGCGCGCCGCGCAGCCGCGCCGTGAAGCCCCTCCCGTCTTAGCGGCGCCGGCGCCCGCGCCGGTGCCTGTCCCCGCGCCTCCGCCCGCGAGAGAGGCCGTTCCCGCAGCCGTCCCGGCACCCGCCGCGCCCGAACCGGCCAGGCAGGCCGCCCCGAAACCCAAGCCCCTGCCGCAAATCCCCTTCCATGAATCGGAAGCCAAGGCCAAGGAGATCTACTCCCGCCTGATGGGCCAGGCCATCTCGTTCCTTAAAGCCGTGGACCAGCCCTATTGCGAAAAATACGAGTCCGTACTCGCCGCCTCGGCGCTGGCGGCCGAGACGCTAAAGAATAACCCGGCTTTCCTAGGCTGCACCGTCCAGTCCACCGCCGACGATTACCTGCGCGGCCATACCCTCAACACCTTCATCCTGGCCCTGGCGATGGGCCTGGAGGGCGGACTGGACAGCAGGGAACTGGGCCTGCTGGGCTTCTGCGCCATGGCGCACGACGCCGGCATGACCGAATACGCCCCCATTTACAACAAAGCCGGCCGCCTGGACGACGGCGACTTCTCCGAAATGTCGCTGCACGCCGAGGCCGGCGCCGCCAAGCTGGACCGCATAGTGGACATTGACCACCGCATAAAGGACCGCGCGCGCCACATCATCCTGCAGACCCACGAGCGCGCCGACGGCTCAGGCTACCCCGACCGCGCTACCGGCGAGGAGCTGGACCCGCTGGCCCAGATCATCAGCATAGCCGACGCTTACGAGGCCATGACCCATCCCCGGGCCTGGCGCGAGGCCATAGACCCGCCGGCGGCCGTCAAGGAACTGATAGAGAAGGAAGGCCGCGGCTTCAACGCCTCGGCCGTGAAGATGCTCATAGCCGTCATCTCCATCTACCCGCCGGGCTCGCTGGTAACGCTCTCCACAGGCGAGACCGCCCGCGTACTCAAGGTCAACCGCGGCCTGCTTAGCCGCCCGGTGGTGGAAATAGTACTGGCCCCCGATTTTTCGGAGGCCGCGCCGCAGCTGGCCGACCTGCGCGAGCAGCCGCTGGTCTCCATAGACCGGGGTCTGACCTTCTCCGAGCTGGAAGAAATGAACCCCGTCTATGCCGGCAAGCTGGAGCTTTCCCGCTGGTGGACTGACTGGTAAGCGGAGCCGGCCATGGGCGACAAGAAACAACTGCTGTTCATAGAGGAAGAGGGCTACGTGGTGGCCCGCGTGGAGGAGATCCTGCGCGCCTTCCCCCATTTCGAGGTCACCCGCCTCGACGACGCCGAGTCGGCGCGCGCGCTGCTGGAGGAGAAACCCTTCGACGTGGTGATCACCGACATCTACCTGCGCGGCGCCAGCGGCCTGGAATTCTCTTTCAAGGCCCTGGAGAAGAACAAGAACGCCTGCGTCATCTTCATCACCGGCATAGACAACGTGGACATGGCGGCCAAGGCCGTCAAGGAAGGCGCTTTCGATTTCGTGATCAAGCCGCCCGGGCTGGAGCGGCTTTCGAATATGCTGAAGATGGTGACGCTGCTGCGCGGCCTAGCGCCGGCGCGGGACGGAGAGCAGCAGCCTTAGCGGCCGCAGCGCGTAGGCGGCGGCGCCCGCAGAGCCGTAGCGCCGCAGCATAAAGCGCCGGTCGGGCACGGCGTACCGCGCCAGCAGCGCCGGGCGGTACAAGGCCGGCAGCAGGTACTCCAGCGCCGTAGAATGTTTTCTGGCGGCCCTTTCGAAGAGGGCCGCTTTTATTTTTTCCGCTCCGCGCGGGCGCAGCGCTTCCAGCGCCGGGCCCTCGGCCAGGCCCAGCCGCGACACGGCCGGCCACACCGCCGGGCGCAGGCCGTACACCTCGGCCTTGCGCGCGCACAGGGCCCAGAATTTGGAGCCGTCGCCCGGGGCGCTGCGGGCTATGCGGGCGCAGTCCTCCAGGGCGCGGGGCGTGAGCTCGCCGTGATGCAGCAGCGGGTGCGCCGCGGCGTGCAGGAACAGGTCCGCCAGGTTGAGCGACAGGCCGGCCGGCCCCGGCTCCAGGCCCCAGTCGAACAGTTCTCCGGTATTTTTGATATGCCACAGGCCGGTATGCACGTCTATGACTACGGGCGGGGCCTCGCCGGGCGCCGGTCTGTACCAGGCGTCGGCGCTGTGGGGCATGGGCAGGTAGCCCAGGCCGCCGAGTATCTTCTCGAAAGTCTCCAGCGCCGCCGGCCGCACCAGCACATCGGCGTCGGTCATGCCGCGCTCGCCGGGCGCGTACAGCCCCAGCTCCAGCAGCGCAGCTCCCTTGAGCGGCACCACCTCCACGCCAACGGCCGCGGCCGCCGCGCGCGCCTCCTCGAAGGCCGAGAGCAGCAGTATATCCCTCGCCGCCGCCGAGCCGCCGGTCCCGGTCAGTCCCATAGCGCCAGGACCGCCTTCCCGGATATCTGCAAGCCGCTCCCAGTGTGCCTTACCATATCCATAAGCCTCAGAACTTCTTCTTTAACGTTATCCGCTGCGTACCGCCCAGGCTCCCCTCAGGCGACATTGAATAATCCAGTTCGGCGTTCATCACTTTCAGACCGGCCCCCGCGCTGAAAGCCCCGGCCGCCCCCTGCCGCGCGCCGCCGCTCATGCCGCCGCGCAGGCTCAGCCCGGACACGCTGCCCGGCCCCCCGAACAAAGCGTACTCGGTGCCCACGCTGAAGGCGGTGTACTTATCGTACACATAGCGCTTGGCGTCGAAGTTCAACATAAAGCCCGGCGCCGGCATGAACGCTATGCCGGCGTTCATGCTTAGCGGCAACTTCTCCCGCTGGGAAATGTAGGTGATGCCGGGCCCCAGGTTCTGCACCGACAGCCCCACCGCCGCGGGCAAGCCTTTAAGGCCGCGCTTCATACCCAGGTCCACCGCATAGCCGCGGCCTTTTATGCCGGCGATAGAACTTTCTATATATTTTACTGCGCCGCCCAGGCTGTAGGCGCCATGCCGGCGCGCCAAAGCTAAGCCGGCGGCCTGGTCATAGGCGCTGTAGCCCCCCGAGCGGCCGCGCGTGGCGGAACGCCCCTCGATATCGCCGCTAGACAGCCTGGCGAAGCTTATTCCCATCTTCCACCCTTGCGAGCCCGGCAGGGTGAACCCCGCTCCGGCGAAGTCGTGCGAAGAGCCCAGGTACCATGCGCTGTGGCTCAGCGCCGCCTCGCCTTTAGCCATGGAGGCGAGGCCGGCCGGGTTGTAATTAAGGGCGCTTATCCCGCTGGCCGAGGCCGCCCCCGCCGAGGACATAGCCCCCGCCCTGGCGTCGGTGTCTATGCGCAGGAACTCGGCCCCGCTTTCCAGCGCCTGGCTAAGCTTGGCCGAAGGGATCAGCACCAGCAGCAGCATGGGCGCGAAGACCCAGGGCCGCGACAGCAGGTAAACCGCCCGGTTGACCACATCATGATGAGGGTTATCGTTATTTTTCATAAGCCCTCCTAGCGTACCACGGCGAACTTGCCGGACTTTCTCAGCTTCTGCCCGTCTTTTTGGGCCTCGATGTGGTAATAGTAAACGCCGCTCGGTATGCTGTCGCGCCAGGCGTATTCATAGGCGTAGCTCAGGCCGTTGCCGTCGTCTAACGCCGCCGGCGCGCCGGTGAGTATATGCTCGTGCGCCTGGCGGCCGGACACCGTGTAGACGGTTATCTTCACGCTGTCGGCTATGCCGGTCTCTATGTGGAGCACGGGCGCCGCGCCGCGCAGGGCCGGGTTCGGGAAGACGTACACCTCGCCCAGCCTGAACGCGGGATCGGGCCCGGAGAGGACCGAGTAAGAACCGGCCCCGGCGGCCATGCCCGACACCCGCTTCTTGCCGCCGCTGTCGCCAGTTGCCGCGGTCGTCTGCGGCAAGGTCTCTCCGGCCTGGATGATGTTACCTGTTCCGCTCAATACCGCCGTCCTTACAAAGTAGTGGCCGCCCAGCAGCGCGTTGCCGAACAACTTCAACTGGGAGTACGGGGCATAAACATAAGCCACCAGGCTGCCGCCGCCGGCGACCGTAACCACAGAGTCCGTGCTGAGGAATATATTTAGGCCCGACGAGGCACCCGCAGCATTAAGCGCGGAGCCGCCGCCTATGCTCACGCTGCCAGCCACCAGAATGTCCACTTTCCCGTCCAGGTTGACCACCGCGCCGCCGGCCAGCTCAAGACCGGCTAGGTAATATACGCCGGTGGAAAGCGTCAGCGTCTCCTTGGCGGAAACTATCAACTTTCCTCCGGTCAGGTACTTCCCGGGGATAAGCGCATTGCAGCTAGTGGCGGAGGCTATTGCCACTATATCAACCATTTCCAGAGGCGACGGCGTCAGCGCGGCAGAACCATTATGCGCCTGGCCGGTTATCTGCGCCTTCCCGGCCAGCGTTATGGTGCTGGCCCATACGTCGCCCAGTATGCGCGCGTTGCCACCCAGCGAGACCACGCCGTTGGACCTGACGGCGCCGGCTATATCCGCCGTACCGGCCATGTCCAGGCCTTCGGCGGCGTCCAGCGCGTCGGCCCGCAGGTCGCTGACCCGCAGTTTCTCTTCTTTTGCGGCGCCAAGGTTGCCGACATTGTCCACCGCCCAGTACCGCACGAGGAACGTGCCCTGCCGCCCGACGCTGAACGGCTCAAGGTAGGCGCGCGCGCCGGAGCTCCAGCCGTCGGCGCCGGTCAGCTCATAGTATATGGCTTTTACGCCGGAGGCGTCGGCGCCGGGATCCACAGCCGACAGCGCCAGCGGCGTGGCAGGGGTTATCAGTTGCAGGCCGAAAACCTCGTAGCGCGGTTCCCCGAGGCTTAACGAAGCCGCGGGTGCCGCGTTATCGACTATTATCGTGCGCGTCTGCCGCTGCCCGGCGTTTTGCACATTATCCAGGCTGTAATATGCCAGCGCGTGCCTTCCCGCCGCCGCCACAGTAAAGCTACCCGCATAAACCTGCCAGGCTCCGTCGTCCAGCTTGTACTTGGTCAACAGCAGGCCGGCGGCCACGCCGCCGGAGCTCACGTCCACGCCGGCAAGCGACAGGCCGGAAAGCCCGGTCACGTACACCAGGTCCCCGCCATTGAAAGAGGCGCCAGTCACGTCGAATCCGGTAAGCGGCGGGGTATTATCCAGCGCGAAGGCCCAGTCCGCGGGCCGTTCCTCATTGGCGAGAATATCCTCAGATCCGTACGACAGCCGGTAGCGCCCGTCGGGGAGATACCCCAGGGAAACAAAACCGAACGTGGACACGAAGGCCGCGCCCTGCCTGGGCAGCTGATTCTGGAAGGACAGCTCTTTAAGCGCTAACTCCCCGGCTTTCAACTCCACCTTCTGCGACCTGACGCCCAGGCCAAGAGCGTCTTCCACGGCCACCAGGTCGTCTAAGCTGCGCAGCACGAACTGTGCGGCCGAAGTCAGATAAGTCCCGCCGGCAGAGGCGTAAACCGGCCCCGAGGCTTCGACCATACTGCGCGGCGCCAGTACGTCGTGGATCACCTCAAAGGGGCCGCCCTCGACGTACGCCGCGTTATCGGCGAAGTCGGTGGCGCTCGCCGTCAGCCGCCACAGGCCGTCGTCTATGTCCAGCGGCTCGACGGCCTGGCCGGCGGCTACCGCTATACTGCCCGGCCTGCCGCCGCGCGGGCTGCCCCTGTCTTCGACCTGCACCAGGTAAGCCTGCGCCGCCGGAGCGGCGTCGAGGTTGTCCGACACGGTGAAGTCCACCCCAATCTTGCCGCGGGTGGCGATGTACGTCTGCCCGGCGAGCGGGGAATTAAGTTCTATCGCAGCCGGTGTCAGATCCACGTTCACCGTGGCCGTGGCATATGCCACGTTGCCGACCAGGTCACGGCACCAGCCGAGAACACGCCGCGCAGCGCCCTCGGCAGTGATTGTCGCTGAAGAACATTCTTCAATCCCGGACAATGTATCGCTACCCTTAAAGATAATTTGGACTGAACTATTATTCCATCCCTTGCCGTTAGCGGCGGGCTGCAGAATGTAGTTCACTACCGGGATTTCACGATCTATCTTGAATTTAACGATAACTTCTTTTTCAACATTCCCGGCCCTATCCACCGAATAATGCTTCAAAGAGTGCCCCCCATTTGCATCAATATGAAACGGTGCATCGTAAGGGACATATTCTCCGCCATCCAGCGAATAGCGAATCTCTTTAGCCCCCGCCAGCGCATCGGAAGAAGTCAGCACCAGTTCGACAGGAGAGAAGTACCAGCCATTACGGTAAGCACCCAAAATCGTAGCAGTACTGGCTGGCGCAGTTCGGTCGATATTTATCCCAGAAATCTCAGACAAGGCGGGATTTCCAGCGACATCAAAGGCCTTGGCGCTTGTGGAAATCTCGGTCCCTTCCGCAGCCAGCAGGATATTTTCAGGGCAAACAGATATCCCCGATAATTGATCAGAACAGGTGAATTTTATTTCAACTACGCTATTATTCCAGCCGGACGCGTTGGAAGCCGGCAGCGCCGTACAACTCATTACTGGCGCGGACGAGTCGATTTTAAACTCCAGTGCCCTGCCTGACTCAACATTGCCGGCCACATCAAGGGCGTAATAGCCAAGCTTGTGTTGCCCCTCATTAAAGACCATCCTGGTTCCGATGTAAGCCGAATATTCGGAGTTATCCAGAGAATAGCGTATTTCTTTTACCCCTGATAATGAGTCCGTGGAAGTCAGGCCCACCTCAACCACGCCCGAATACCAGCCGTTTCGGAGCGCACCTGTCAGAATAGTGGCGCTTTCCGGAGCGGTCTTGTCTAGCCGTATGCCGTTTGCAACGGCTTCGGCTGAATTATCAGCATGATCGTAAGCTTTGGCGGAGGTGGAAAGATCCACCCCCTCAACGGACAGCAAGACATCTCCGGGGCAGGAGCCTACTCCGGAGAGATTATCCGAGCAGACGAAACTCACCGTAACGTCGGAGTTATACCATCCGGCTTTATTGGCGGTCGGAAGAGCATAAGACAAGCCAGGCGGCGTGGTATCGATACTCAAGGTAAACACCGCGGTTGAAGTCCACCCCGCGTAGTCGGAGCAATAGCCGGCGACAGAGACATCGCGCCCCTCGCTCACCGCCGTAAAAGATGAACTGCACTGTTCTATCCCGGAAACCGCATCCGTTCCGGAGAAAACTACTTCCACCGGAGTGTTATTCCATCCCATTGCGTTCGGTTCCGGAGCGAGATGATAATTAGCGGCTGGCGTGGATAGATCAATGCCAAACAGGCGCACCTGCGCAGTTTCCATGTTCAGAACATTATCCATGGCATAGAACCGTATCGCGTGGGCGCCTTCAGCATGGATCGCGAAGGACGAGGAGTACAGAGTATAAGTATCTTCATCGACAGAGAAATACGTTCCGCCTACTCCGCTCATTCCGTCGGTCGAAGCGATCTGTGACCAAACGGTGGACACATACCAGCCGTTCCGCCCGGATTCGCCGGTGAGCACGACGCTGCTCAGGGGCGCGGCCCCATCCACGCGCAGGGACACGGATTTCACTGCCTCCAGATTACCCGCTTTGTCTTGGCTACGGAAAGTCACGGTATGTGAGCCGCCTCCAAGGATGAAAGGAGCGGCGTAAGTCATGAACGGACCCGTAGCAGAATCAATACTGAATTCAGTGAATGCGACCCCTGTCGCAGTCCCATAGGCTATGGGATCGAGCGCGCTAAGGCTTACACTTGAACGAATACTGACATAAAGCGTGCCCGCGGCGTTCAAAGAACTGCCCTGAATGGCGAACCCCGAGACCGGGGGGACGCGGTCCCTTACAATGCCGAATACGCCGAATTTAGATGCGATCCTAGTTATCGGAACCGTTATTTTAAGACCAGCGGCATCGACGCTCTGGCCGGCCAACCTCACCCAGCCGCTGTCCGAAAAATACTCATATACCGCGATATCCCCAGCAAGCAGCCCCAGATCGGCAAGTGTACTGCTGGAGTATTGGAACGTCAGGGTTGCGGGAGGATCGTAGATCCCCTCGGGCCCTATCTCGTACAAATTGCTGGCCAGTGTTAAGCCGTTCGCTGTTGCAGAAGCCAGAACTATCGTCCCCGCACCTGCCGCGGTGCTTAATTGGAGAATTTGTGTGATCCGATTGGAAGCAAAAGACGCCTCAGGGAAACCATTCAAGGTCCCGGTGCTTTCGGAAACATATTCTTCCTTGGTTTTAACCAGGCCCAGGTAGCTGTAGGCAGTTTCCATGCCCTCGAGATTTTTTGCCTTCACCCTGGCATAATATCCCATGCCTGCGGGAAGACCCGAGAATGTATATTGGTTTTGCGCCACATATCCGCTCCCAGTGATTTGCGACGAAAAGTCCTCTCGGGGCGATATCTCCGCAAAATACAAAGTATCCGCCGAATTGCCATCAGACAGCCAGTTGACCGTAAACGAACTGTTTCCGATGCCAGTAAAAATCCCGCTTCTGACCGGTTCAAACATCAAAACCCTGTTATTATTGGAATCGGAGACCCATAACCGCCCCTGCTCATCCGTAGCCGCAAAACCAGAAGTCTCAACTCCAATAGGGAAGTTGAACGTCGCCTGCATGTTCATATTGAACACGCTGTTGAAGTCGTTTTGCCCCAGCACTAACGAAGCGGCCATCCCGTTAGAGAACGGTGGGCGATATTTTAATACCCTGTTATCCTTTCCATCCACAACATACAAGTTGTCATGTCCGTCGACCGCTAGGCTCAGGGGATAGCTCAGGCTGGTGGCACTTGGCTGCTGCCCGGTATATGCGGAATTTTTCTCAACAAAGTTTTTCTCCCCCAGGACCACCGACGCTGGCATCCCGATATAGAACGGCGTCATGTATTTCAATACCCGGCTGTTATTCAAATCGGCCACCCAAATGTTGCCATTGGAATCCGGCTTAACTGACAAAGGCGACGAGATGCTCCACGCGCTGGGAATATTACTGTTAGCGCACGTTGTAAAGTTGGTCTGTCCAACCACCATGTCGGCGTTCATCCCCATCGAAAAAGGAGGAGAGAACCTCAACACGCGGTTATTATAAAAATCAGGTACCCAGAGCGCCCCGCTCTTTTCAAACGAGATTTCCCCCCAATTACTCACACTGACCTTATTGGGGGCGCATCCACCGCCCCTGCCATAAAATGCATTAACACCAATCGCCAGATTCGCATCCATTCCATTTGAGAATGGGGGGCTGAATCTCAAAATTCTCCCATACCAGTCCTGGACCCAGAGATTACCATCTTGATCAAAATCCAGGCTGGTGGGTGATTGCAGCGAAGAGGCAGTGGGGAAAGAATTTTGCTCATATCCCATATAAAAATTCTGATGCCCGAGTACAAGATCCGCTGACATATAATTGCTGAATGGCGGCGAGAAACGCAGCACCCTGCTATTGGAAACATCAGTGATCCATAAGGCCCCGGTTTTATCAAATCCCAGCCCGCGCGGATAGCTCAACTTGTTGGGTGAAGTGCCGCTTGTGGTCGTGGCAAAATTCGGCTGCCCTATCACGATTGCTGCATTTTGTCCAAAATCAAACACCTCGGCAATTTCAGGCACACTCGCCAGCGTCACAACTTCCGATGGTGCGCTTTCAAGAGCGGCTTCGCCGTATGAGCGGACATAATTAGAATACCGGACATTCGGAGACAGCCCTGCCTGTAAATACTCTGAAGTGCCGGCCGCTAAAACCGGGGAGACCGCACCGCCGGTGGATGAAAACAGTTGGTACGCGGTCACACCCTCCAACAGGTCCCATTGCCACATTACCGAAGTTGCGGTCTTTTCGCCCGGCGAAAAGCTAATTAAGCGTATCGCGCTCACGTTAACATTAACGCTTTTTATAGCCGCCATGTTCCCCACGTTGTCCGCGGCGGCGTAATATACCGTGTGTGTCCCCGCCGGCAGGGAAAACGGACCGGTGTACAGGAGCTTTCGGCACTCGCCGAGTGCCGCGGGATAATCGCTGAAACCCGCGCAGGGCGTCGTCGAGACGTCGAAATAGACCAGCCCCACGCCGCTCGCCAGACCATGGCTCTCCGGGTCAACGGCATTGATCACCACCGAACTCCCCGCCATCAACGAAGGAACGCCGTTATCCAGGCCGCCCTCTCCCAGGAACGACACCGCGCTTTCCGGCGGCGTGCCGTCCATATATAACGTTTCGGTTTTTCTTACTTCTTCATTATCACGCTTGTCCGTGCTGGCGAAGCTGAGCGTGTGCCTGCCTTCGTCCAGCCGCAGCGGACCGGTATACAGCACCGGCTCCGCCGGCTGACCCTCTATCAAATCCACCACATACATTGTGTTATCCACCCCGGCCGTGGCCGCGCCAGGCATAGTGGGATCGTAAGCATCAAGGTATATCTCGGCCGCAGTGGAGACAAAAACCATCTCCCCGGACCGGTACGGCGGCACGCCGGGCACCGCATTGGTCATCGGGGGAGTCGCATCGTCCCTTAGTGGCACCTGCTCGCCGCGGCTCGACCCCAGGATGGCGAACAGGGAGTACAAATGCGGCACCTCGCCGGCTATCTCATTGCGCTCCCTGTCCAGCACCTGATTAGGGAGCTTCAAAAACACCTTCCCGTCGGCGCTGAGCTCATACAGCGCGATGTCATCCTCGGAAAGCCCCCTGTCGGCCAGTTCGGCGTCCGTATAGCGCATTGTCAGCGCCGCCGCGGGCTCCAGGGCGGTATCGTCGGGGCCGACGTGGAATATGTTCCCGGCGGGGAACAGGTTCTTATTGGCGAGCATAGGGACCGCATCCAGTGCCTCCTGCGAGCCGGGAACGAGCATGCGCTGGGAGAGGGCGCCGTTGTTGGAAATCGCGCTCAGCTCGGGCTGGCCGTCGGGGGCCGGGGCGCTTTCCAAGGTCCAGGGCGTAGTATATTTAGGCGCCGCCACAAGGAACTCCCCTAGGGAGTCCGCGTAAAACGAAACTTCTTTAGCCGCGGTGTTTATCTGCGCGGTAAGCGGTTTCATCAGACGGATACCGCTCTCCGGGTCTATGACTATCTGATACGCCGTTATCCCGCCTTCCTGCCCGGCGGTGAGCCCGGCAGGGTATTTGACCGTAAACCCTATCTGCCCCGAGTACGACACAGGCGCGGGGGCGTTCAGCAGGAACGAAGCCAGCGGCGCGAGCCCCGGATAGCCTTGCGGCGTTACCAATGCCGCGCTCAGGTAGCCGGGGTTCGCCACATTAGCAATGGTGACCGTCAATATGTCGCCCAGGTTGACGCTCACGTTCTGGCCGGCCGCCAGGTAGGTGCCCGGCGCGCCGGTCAGCGATGCCATGGAATCCCCGTGGGACAAACCTCTGATCATGCCGGATAGGCTGCCGCTGAGCACCAGCTCCGGATATTTAGAGCCTCTTAAACAGTAGTCGGGATTATCAATGCTTAGTTGATAGCACGAA
>MGTZ01000007.1:0-59962 GCA_001799715.1 Elusimicrobia bacterium GWB2_63_16
CCTTCGAGGAGCGCGAGAAGATCAACATGGAGATCGTCAACGCCGTCGACAAGGCCTCCATCCCGTGGGGCCTCAAGGTGACCCGCCACGAGATCAAGAACATCACCCCCCCCGACAGCATCAAGGGCGCCATGGAAAAGCAGATGCGCGCCGAGCGCGAGAAGCGCGCCATCATCGCCGAGTCCGAAGGCGACAAGCAGGCCAAGATCAACCGCGCCGAGGGCGACAAGCAGCAGAACATCGCGCTCTCCGAGGGTGAAAAGATGAAGCGCATCAACGAGGCCGAAGGCCGCGGCCAGGAGATCGAGCGCATAGCCATGGCTACCGCCAAGGGTATACGCGAGATCGCCACCGCCATCAACGAGAAGGGCGGCTCCGACGCCGTCAACCTGCGCATCGCCGAGCAGTACCTCGGGGAGTTCGGCAAGCTGGCCAAGACCAACAACACACTGATCATCCCCGCCGACCTCGGCGATACCGCCGGCATGGTGGCCGCGGTGAGCAAGGTGTTCACCGCCACCAGGCAGCGCGCCGCCGACATCGAGGCCGGGGCTGCCCCCGCCGCCGCGCCGCTGCCGGGGGTCAAGCCCGCCGGCCAGCATTACCCCCCGCTCCAGCAGCGCCCTTCCCAGGGCGGCCAGTAAGCCCTCGAGCGCAAAGAAAGAACCGGGAGAAGTCTCCCGGTTCTTTCTTTTATCTGGTTGGATGCGGATCGATGCCGGCAGGACCAGCGGTTACTTTCCGTCGGCGGTCTCGCCCAGTTCTTTTAGGGCCGTCTTAAGGGCTTCCTCGTGGCGGCGGCTTTCCAGCGGGGCCATCAGGCTGTAGGCGCAGGGCACCACCAGCAGCGTCAGCAGCGTCGACAGCAGCACGCCGCCGATGACCACCAGGGCCATGGGGACGCGCGTCTCGGCGCCGGGCCCGTAGCCGAGCGCCGGCGGAATGGCCGCGGCGATGGTGGCGAAGGAGGTCATCAGGATGGGCCGCAGCCGTATCGGGCAGGCCTCCAGCAGCGCCTCATTCACGCCCAGGCCGCCCTCGCGGCGCCGGTTGTTGGTAAAATCCACCAGCAGGATGGAATTCTTCTTCACGATGCCCATCAGCAGGATCAGGCCTATCATGCTGTAGATGGACAGCGAGTGCCCGCCCAGCTTGAGGGCGATGAAGGCGCCGGTCAGGCTGAACGGCAGCGCCAGCAGCACCGTAAACGGGTGCAGGAAACTGTTGAACTGCGAAGCCAGGATCATGTAGGCCACGAAGACGCCGAGGACCAGCGCGAAGGTGAGGCTGGAGAAGGACTCCTGGAAGGTCTTGGAGGTGCCGGAGAAGACTACCCTGTAGCCGTCGGGCAGTATCTTTTTAGCCAGGCGCTCCACTTCTTTTATGGCCTGCTCCTGCGAGGCGCCCTGCGCCACGTTGGCGAACACGCCGATGGCGCGCTCGCGGTTCTTGCGCGAAATGGTGAGCAGCGTTGTCTTCTGCTCCACCTTAACCACCTCGGAAAGCCTGATAACTTCCCCCCGGTTGTTGCGCACCCAGATCTTGTTGATATCCCCGGGGTCCCTGCGGTCCTTGCCCAGCAGCTGCACGCGGATGTCGTAACGCTTGCCGCCGCGGGTGAATTTGCCGGCGCGTACGCCGCCGATCATCGAATTCACGGCGTCGCCGATGGAGGCCACGCTGACGCCGCGGGCCGCGGCCTTCTCGCGGTCCGGCACCACCTGCACCTCGGGCATGCCCTCCTGATAATCGGTGTCCACGTCCGCCATCTTGCCGGAAGCGGTCATCCCCTCCATCAGCCGGCCGCTGTATTCCCCCAGTTTATCCCAGTTGGGCCCACGCACGCTGAACTCCACCGGGAAGCCGCGCTGGGCCGTGAAGCCGCCCAGGGACGGGTCCTGTATGGCCACGCGGCGCACGCCGGGAATGGCGTTGAGCGGCTTGCGGGCGTAGCGCATGAACTCCTGCTGCGTGGGCGGACGTTTCTGGCCGGGCAGCGGCACGCGTTCGGCCGGGGGCTTCATGGCTATCATCAGCATACCCTGGTTCACCTGGCCGCCGCCGAAGCCGCCGCTGTTGGCCATGAAAGTCCTGATATTAGGCTGCGCCATAGCCCATTTCTCCGCCTCTTCCATGGCCTTGGCGGTCACGTCCAGAGGCGTGCCCACCGGCATCTGCACGCGCGCCAGGAAACGGCTCTGGTCCTGCGCCGGCGAGAACTCCTTGGGGATGGAAGGGATGAGCGCCATCGAGACCGCGAAGACGGCCAGCGACGCCAGGATCACGGCCCAGCGGTGATCGAGCAGGCGGCCGAGCAGGCCGGCGTAGGAACGGCGCGCCCGTTCCATCAGGCCGTCCATGGCCCGGCCTATCCACAGCGAGCGCTCGGCGTCCACGAACTGCGAGCAGCGCATAGGCGTCAGCGTGAGCGCCTCCAGCAGCGACAGCATGACCGCGGCCGTCATGGTGACGCCGAACTGGAAGAAGAACTTGCCGATGATCCCCTGCATGAACACCACGGGCAGGAAGATGGCCAGAATGGCCACGGAGGCGGCCATGGCCGGGAAGGTCATTTCGCGGGCGCCCAGGATGGCGGCGCGCACGCGCCCCTCGCCCTTCTCGTTATGGCGCACGATGTTCTCGAGCATCATGATCGCGTCGTCGACGACGATGCCGATGGCCAGCGTCAGCCCCAGCAGCGTGAACGTGTTGAGCGTGAAGCCCATGAAATACAGGATCAGGAAAGACCCCACTATGGACGTGGGAATGGCCAGCAGCACATTGAAGGTGGAGGACCACGAGCCGAGGAACAGCCAGCAGACCATCGACGTCAGGATGACGGACAGCACCAGCGTGAAATTGAGCTCGCGCGTGGACTCCTCGATAAAGCGGGTGGCGTCGTTGACGATCTCCAAATGCATCCCCTCGGGCAGCGTCTTTTTTATCTGCTCCAGCCGCGCCTTGACGCGTTTGGCGGTAGCAACGGCGTTGGAGCCGCGCTGCTTGTTGATGCCCAGGCCCACCGCGCGCCGGCCCCAGTTGCGGGTGATGCGCCGCACGTCGGCCAGGCCGTCCTCGACCCTGGCCACGTCGCCGATATGGTAGGTGCGCCAGATGGCCGAGCCGCCGCGCCCGGAGATGACGATGCGGGAGAATGCTTCCGGGGTGGGCGCCTCGCCGAGCACCCGGACGTTCAGTTCTTTCTTGCCGGTATCGATGTAGCCCGCCGGCTGCTCGGCGTGCTGGGCCGAAATGGCGCCCAGCACGTCGGTGACCGTAAGCTGAAGCGCGTCCATCTTGTCTGAGTCCAGCCAGACGCGCAGCGCCGGGTCCACGTAGCCGCCCATGCTGACCTCGCCCACGCCCTCGATGATGCTGAGCTGGTCGCGCAGCACGTCGTTGGTGTAGTTCATCAGGTCGGCCACGGGACGGTCGCCGGAAAGGGCTATCCAGATGATCGGCTGGTCCTCCGGGTTGGTCTTGGTGACCACCGGCGGGTCTATCTCTTTGGGCAGGTTGCGGGCCGCCTGCGAGACCTTGGCCTGCACCTCCTGCATGGCGTCGTCGATGTCGTGCTCCAGCTCGAATTCCAGCGTGATGCGGGCGGAGCCGCGGCGCGAAGAGGAAGAAATGTCCTTGATGCCGGCTATGGTCATCACCGCGCTCTCCAGCACGTCGGTGACCTGCGTCTCCATCACCTCGGGGGCCGCTCCCTCCAGCGCCACGCTGATGTTCACCACCGGGTAGTCCACGTCGGGCAGCTGACTGATGCCCATGCGGCCGAAACCGATGGCGCCGAAGACGATCAGCCCCAGCATCAGCATCCAGGCGAAGACGGGGCGCTTTATGGAGAGGTCGGAAAGGGTCATTTAAGTTCGGCTCCCGCGGCGGTTTCCAGTTTTATCAGGGCCAGGCGCGCGCGGGCCTGCGCCTGCGACAGGGCCAGGCGGGTCTGCTGCGCGGTGGTCAGCGCCGCGAGCACGTCGAGATTGTTGACCAGGCCCAGCTTATAATCCTCGGCCTGGTAGCGGGCGTTCTCCTCGGCCAGGACCAGGGCTTCCGCCAGCGTCCGCTCCTGCAGCAGCGAATAGTTCAGCTCGTCGTAGGCGGAGAGCACTTCGGAGAGGGCCTGCCGCAGCGCCAGGTCCAGCGCCAGCCCTGCGGCGCGCCGGGCCGCGTAGGCGGCGTCGCGGCCGGCCTTAAGGGCGCCGCCGGTATAAAGAGGGACCTTCAGGAAAGCCCCGGCGTCCCAGCGGCTCTCGGGGGCGGGCATAGGGTCGCGGAGCACGAAATAATTGGCGGCCAGGTCCAGCGTGGGCAGCGAGCCGCGCTCCTGGATCTCGGCCAGGTAGCCGTAGGACCGCGCCGCGAGGCGCCTGGCCTCCACGTCGGGCCGGGAGCGGGCCAGTTCCAGATAACCGGCCAGCGGGGCCCCGCCGCGCGGTTCCACCTCGGCGGGCGCCAGGTCTTCCTGGAGGCCGGTCATGAACCGGAGCGCCTGCTGGGCCAGCCGCTCGTCGGAGAGCGCGGCCAGGTAGCCGGCCTTGTCCTGGGCCAGCTGCGAGCGGGCCGAGACTACCTCGCTGCGGCGCGAACGCCCTATGGCCGCCCGGGATTCCAGTTCGCTTATGCGCCGCGCGGTAACCTCCAGCTGGCCGGCGCGGATGGCCGCCTCGCGCTGGGCGGCGAGCAGGTTGAGATAGGCCTGCGCCGCGGAGAGGTAGAGCCGCTGGCGGGCCCGCTCCAGGTCCAGCCGGGCCGCGCCCGAGCGGGACGAGGCCGCCTTTACGGCGACATAGTCGCGCATGCCGGAATAGAGGTTATAGGCCGCGGAGAAATAGCCGCGCGACGCCGCGTCGGAGTTCTGCTGCTTGCTCAGGGAGGCGTTGAAATCGAAAGAGGGGCGGAAACCCGAGGCCAGCTGCCGCTCGGCCGCGTCCAGTTGGGCCACTCCCTCGGCGGCCGCGGCAAGGTCCTCGCTGCGCCCGAGGGCCAGGGAGCGCGTTTCCGCCACGGTTATGGAGCGCATGGAGGAGGTAGAGAAATCCTGAGCCGCCAGTTGGGCGGCGGGCAGCAACAGGCAGGCGAGGAGTAATTTCATTTCCGCTATTTTACTAAATACCGGAGAAAGGAAAGGCGCTTACTTCTTGATCAGCTGCCAGGCGATGTCGGCGGTTTTCGAGAGGTGGTCCAGCAGCAGGTATTCGCCGTTGGACTGCGGGTTCTTCACCCCCGTGCCCACGCTCACCGCGGCGACGCCCCGGGCGTTGAGGGCGTTAGCCTCGCTGCCGTAAGGCGCCGGGACCGGGGCGGGCGCCAGGCCCGCGCCCAGCATGGCCTCGTCGGCCGTCAGACGGACCGCCGCGCCGGCTGGATGCGAGTACGGCGCGAATTCCCAGGACCACTTGAAGGCGGCCGCGCCGCCGGCGGCGGCGGCCGCCGCTTCGAACTCGGCCTTGATCCTGTCGAGTACCGGCCCGGCGCTCTCCGCCACGGAGGCGCGCACCTGCCCTCTGACCATGGCGGCCAGCGGCACGGTGCCGGGCCCGGAACCGCCGGCTATGGTGCCGATATTGGAGGTGGTTTCGGCGTCATGCCGGCCGAACTTGAGGGCCGCCAGCGCGCGGGCGGCGATGCTGACGGCGCAGACGCCCTTCTCGGGCTCGACGGCTGCGTCGGCCGCGCGGCCCAGCACGTCGGCCGAGAACTGGGCCACGCCGTGGGAGGAAACGGTATAGGCGCCGGGATCGAGCGGCGCGTCGAAGACGAAGCCGCAGCGCACCGTATCGGGCAGGACCAGGTGCTTCGCGCCGGCCATGTTGTGGCGCCCCTTGGTGGTAAAGGCCAGCGTGAACGGCTTCAGGGGCAGGTTGGTGTGGACCGCGCGTTCCAGCGAGTAGAGGATAGCCGCCATGCCGGCGCGGGCGTCGGCCCCGAGCGGGTTCCTGCCGTCGGCCGAGACGCGGTCGGCGGTCACCGCGGGGACGGTAGAGGAAGTATAGCGCTGCGTGTCCATGTGGGCCAGCAGGAGGAGCTCCCCCCCGCCGCCCACGCGGCAGACCACGTTGCTGGTGCTGGAGAGGGCGGCGGCGGCCGCGCCGTCCATCTGCGCGGGCAGGCCCAATGAGCTCAGGAAGGCGAAGACGCGCTTGGCCACCGCGTCCTCCTTGCCGGGCAGGCCGTCTATGCGGGCCAGCTCCAGGAACAGGTCTAACAGCCGCCGGCTTACCATCGCCCTATTTCGCCCACTCGCGGGCCAGGTTAACCAGCACCTCGGCGGACTTGTTCATGCCGTCGAGCGAGACCCACTCGTAGCGGCCGTGGTAATTGTAGCCGCCGGTGAAGACATTGGGCGCCGGCAGGCCCATGAAGGAGAGCCGGGCGCCGTCGGTGCCGCCGCGCACCGGCTTGATGTGCGGCACCAGCCCGGCCTGCCGCACCGCGGCCAGCAGGTTGCCCATAACCTTCGGATGCTTTACGATCACTTCCTTCATATTGCGGTACTGCTCCTTGAAGGAAAGCTCTATCTTCGCCAGCGGGTATTTCAGACGCATGGCGGCCACCAGAGCCTCCAGCTGCCGTTCCATGTCCTTCAGCTTCTTAAGGTCGTGCTCGCGCGCTATACCGGACACCTCGGCCTTCTCTGTCTCGGCGGCGATGTCCGAGAACATGATGAACCCCTCGCGCCCGGCCGTGGTCTCGGGCAGCAGGTTCTCGGGCCAGGCGGTCACGATATCGGCGGCGATGCGCGCGGCGTTGGCCAGCGCGTTCTTGGCGGTGCCGGGATGCACGCTCTTGCCGGTGATGACGATCTTCACCCCGTCGGCGTTGAAATTCTCCTCCTCCACGGCGCCGGCCACGTCCCCGTCGAAGGTGTAAGCGCACTCGGCGCCGAAGGCCTTAACGTTGAAATATTTAACGCCCTGGCCCACTTCCTCGTCCGGGGTGAAACCTATCTTCAGAGCGCCGTGCGGGATCTCCGGGTGGCGGAGCAGGTGCTGCGCCGCCGCCATGATAATGGCGATGCCGGCCTTGTCGTCGGCGCCCAGCAGGGTGTCTCCGGAGGCGGTGACGATGTCCTCGCCCTTGCAGCCGGCCAGTTCGGGGCAGTTCTTTTCGTTGAGGATCACTCCCAGTTTGCGGCTGATGACGATGTCGCCGCCCTTCCAGGCCTTGTGCAGCTGCGGCTTCACGCCGGCGCCGGAGGCTGCCGGCGAAGTATCCATGTGCGCCAGCAGGCCGATGACGGGCTTCTTCCCCTTCACGGTGGCCGGGATCTCGGCGGTGACGTAGCCGTACTTGTCGAGTTTGACCTTTTTGGCGCCGATGGCCTTCAGCTCGGCGGCCAGCAGGCGGGCCAGCGCGAATTGCTTTTTAGTGGAGGGGAAGGTCTGCGACTTCTCGTCGCTGGCGGTGTCTATCCGGACGTACCGGGCAAAGCGTTCGTAGATCTCTTTCTTCAGGTCCATGCAGCCTCCAGCACTTAACGTTCCCAACGGAAAAAGGATATAATTAAAGCATCCAGTCATTCAAGGAGCCCGCAAATGGCCATCAGCTTCATGCCCAAAGAAGTAAAATTCTTCGACTTCCTTAACCTGCAGACCGAGAACATCGTCAAGGCCGCCGACTGCTTCAAGCACGCCGTCAAGGCTGGCCGCTTCGACGAAGAGACCGTAAAGAAGATAAAGAATTTCGAGCACGAGGGCGACACGCTCTCCCACGAGATCGTGGACATGCTCAACCGCACCTTCATCACTCCCATAGACCGCGAGGACATCTACGCGCTGGCCAACACCCTCGACGACATCCTCGACATGATCAACTCGATGGCCAACCGCATAAAACTCTACAAGCTCGACACCAACGACGAGCATATGAACCTCTTCGCCGAGACCATAGACCAGTCCACGCAGGCGCTGGCCAACGCGGTCAAGCACATGCACGACACCAAGCGCGCCCGCCGCGTGCTGGATTACTGCATAGAGGTCAACCGCCTCGAGAACGTGGGCGACCAGATCCGCGAAAAGGCCATCAGCCGCCTCTTCGACACCGAGAAGGACCCGATCATGGTCATCAAGTGGAAGGAGATCTACGAAGTGGCCGAGGGCACGCTGGACACCTGCGAGCACGTGGCGAAGGTCATAGAAGCCATCCTCGTAAAACATGGATAGCGCGCTGCTCGTGGTCATAGGGCTCATAGCCCTGGCGCTGGTCTTCGACTTCCTCAACGGCTTCCACGACGCCGCCAACTCCATCGCCACCATAGTCTCCACCCGCGTGCTGACGCCTCGCCAGGCGGTGATCTGGGCCGCGTTCTTCAACGTGGTGGCCTTCTTCATCTTCGACCACTCGGTGGCCAAGACGATGGGCAAAGGCATCGTGGACATCGCCGTGATAGACAGCCACGTCGTCTTCGGCACGCTGGTGGGCGCCTGCGCCTGGAACATCCTCACCTGGTATTTCGGCCTGCCGTCGAGCTCCTCCCACGCGCTAATAGGCGCGCTGGCCGGCGCCGCCGTGGTGAAGGCCGGCTCCACCGAGGTGCTGGTGATGAGCGGCATCTACAAGGTGGTGGCGTTCATCGTCATCTCCCCCCTGCTCGGCATGCTGCTGGGCCTGGTCTTCGGGGTGGTGGTCTACCGCCTCTTCGCCAAGGCCATCCCGAGCAAGGTCGACCATCTCTTCCGCAAGGGACAGCTGCTGTCGGCCGCCGCCTACAGCCTGGGCCACGGCGGCAACGACGCGCAGAAGACGATGGGCATCATCGCCGGCCTGCTGGTCAGCGCGGGCTACCTCAACGCCGGGCCCACCGGCACCGAGTTCGACATCCCGAAATGGGTGGCCGTGCTCTGCTACACCGCGATGGGCCTCGGCACGATGTTCGGCGGCTGGCGCATAGTAAAGACGCTGGGCCACAAGATCTCCAAGCTCAAGCCGGTGGACGGCTTCTGCGCCGAATCCGGCGCCGCGGCCACCCTGTACCTGGCCAGCGGCATGGGCGTCCCCGTCAGCACCACGCATACCATCACCGGCGCCATCATGGGCGTGGGCACGATGAAGCGCTTCAGCGCTGTACGCTGGGGCGTGGCGGGCCAGATCATCTGGGCCTGGATCCTCACCATCCCCGGCGCGGCCCTCATCTCCGCCTTGGTCTACCTGCTCTCGAGCGGGCTGTTCAGCAGTTAAGCCGCCGCTGAAAAAGAAAAGGGCCGCGCTGAGCGCGGCCCTTTTTTATTGGCGCGGCCGGGTTACTTTGCCGCCGCGGCGCGGCCGGCCAGCATGCCGGAGGTCCAGGCCAGGTGCAGGTTATAACCGCCCGAGTCGCCATCGAGGTCCAGCAGCTCCCCCGCCACGTAGAGGCCGGGGACCAGCCTGGAGGCGAAAGTGGCCGGGTCTATTTCCGCGAGCGCGCAGCCGCCCGCCGTCACCATGGCGTCCTCGAACCCCAGTGAGCCTTTAATGGACACCGGGAAAGACTTGAGCATGGCGGCGAGGCCGTCCAGGCCCGGCCCTGCCGGTGCGTCCCAGGCGAGGCCGCAGCGGGCGGCGGCGGCCTTTATCAGTTTCTCGTTGAGCAGGCCGCAGGCGAAGTGCCGCAGCGGCCGGCCCGCGAACAAGGCGGCGCGTTTCTCCAGCAGCGCGGCGAGTTTCTTCTCCGTCAGTTCCGGGAAGAAATCGGCTTCCAGGTAAACCTTGTAATCTTTCATGGCCGTGACCGCGGCGCGGCTGAGGTCCAGCACGGCCGGGCCGGAAACCCCGTAAGCGGTGAACAGCAGTTCCCCAGAGCTTTCGGCCACCGGCTCGCCGTCGAGCATCAGCCGCAGCGCCACGGGCGCCCGGACCCCGTCCAGTTCCTTCAAAAACGTTTCGTTGGACCGCAGCGGGGCTATGACCGGGACCAGCGGGGAGACCTCATGCCCGAGCGCCCGCAGCAGCGCCGCGCCGGAGGCCGACCCGCCTATCTGGGGGTAGCACGGGCCGCCGGCGGCCAGTATCACGCGCCGCGCGCCCAGCAGGAACTTTTCGCCGCGCTCCGCCTTCTTCTCCCACTGCGGCGCCACCTTGCAGGCCTCCACCGAGAAGCCCCCGCCGCCGGGAGCCAGCGCGGTCACTTCCGTCAGCGTCTGTATGCGGCCGCCGCGGAAAGCCAGCTCGTTGGAGAGGGCGCCAACCACGTCCTGCGCGCGCATGGAGCGCGGGAAAAGGCGCCCGTCGGCTTCCGTGACCCAGAGCAGGCCCAGCCCCTCGAAAAAGGCCGTCACTCCGGCGGGCGGCAGCGCGGCGAAGGTCTTCTTCAGGAAGGCGGCGGCCGGCGGATGGTAGCGCGCCGGCGTCACCGAGGCGTTGGAGAAATTGCATTTGCCGGCGCCGGTGGACAGGATCTTCCTGCCGGGCACGTGGTTCTTCTCCAGCACCAGGACCGAAGCCCCGGCGCGGGCCGCCTCCACGGCGGCGGCCAGGCCGGCCGCGCCGGCCCCGGTGACTAACACGTCATACGTCTTTTCCATAAATATTCACGCAACGACAAGGGGACAGGGTTAGCAAAAGCCCCTCGGAGGCCGAGGCTTGCGTAAGCGCCGAGGCCGAGAGCGGCAGGCGCGGCCACGGTGTGGCCGACGCCGTTTTTGCGTTCCTGTCCCCTTGTCGACGCCTACACCCTGCCGGCGCTGCCGAGCACGGTGGCGTTCTTGTCCATGTACATCTTTATCAGCTCTTCGCGGGCCGGGCCCAGGTACTTGCGCGGGTCGAACTCGGTGGGCTTCTCGGCGAAGACCTTGCGGATCACCGCGGTCATCACCAGGCGGCCGTCGGAATCGATATTGATCTTGCAGACGGCGCTCTTGGCGGCGCGGCGCAGCTGCTCGGCGGAGACGCCTACGGCGTTCTCCATCTTGCCGCCGTACTTGTTAATCATGTCTATATATTCGTTGAGCACCGAAGAGGCGCCGTGCAGCACGATCGGGAAGCCGGGGATGCGCTTCTCGCATTCCTCGAGGATGTCGAAGCGCAGGGGCGGGGCGCTCTCTCCGGGCTTCACCTTGAACTTGAAGGCGCCGTGGCTGGTGCCGATGGAGATGGCCAGCGAGTCCACGCCGGTCTTCTTGACGAAATCCTCGACCTGCGCGGGGTCGGTGTAGTTGGAATGCTCGTGGGAGACCTCGTCCTCGATGCCGGCCAGCACGCCCAGTTCGCCCTCGACGGTGACGTCGTATTTGTGCGCGTATTCCACGACCTCTTTAGTGATCTCCACGTTCTTCTCGTAGGGGTGGTGGGAGGCGTCTATCATGACGGAGGAGAAGCCGTTGTCGATGCAGCTCTTGCACAACTCCACGGTGTCGCCGTGGTCGAGGTGCAGGGCCACCGGCACGGGGCCTTCCTTGAACTCCTTGATCATCTCCATCGCGCCGCGGCCCATCCAGCGCAGCAGCGTGGCGTTGGCGTAATCGCGCGCGCCCTTCGAGAGCTGCAGGATCACCGGCGAGCGGCTGCGGCAGCAGGCGGTCAGGATGGCCTGCAACTGCTCCATGTTGTTGAAATTGTAGGCGGGAACGGCGTAGCCGTCCTTCATGGCGTTCTTGAACATCTCGCGGGTATTTACGAAACCGAGCTCTTTGTATGATACGGGCATATTGTCCTCCGGCTGAAATTGCGCTGCAAAACCATTATATGAATTAAAACGGCGCCGTCAAAACTTACTTCCCCCCAATGAAATTTGCTAAAATACATTATTCCGCCTTTCCTGCACAATGCGATGCGCGGGGTCAGGGGGTCGGGGAACTAACGGGGACAACGGAGGGAAAATGCAGCAACAGGAAAAACCGTATCTTACTGGCAGGGCCTTCTTATTCAGCATACATAAGGGCGAGGACCTGCTGCAGGCGATCCAATATTTCTGCCACCACCACCAGGTCCGCTGCGGCCTGATAAACGCCATCGGCGCCGTGGAGAAGGCGGTATTCAGCGTCTACGACCAGAAGGCCAAGAAGTACAACAAGCTGACGATAGAGAAGGAACTCGAGATCCTGTCCCTCTCCGGCAACATCAGCCTGTTCGACGACAAGCCCATGGTGCACGCGCACGCTATGTTCTCCGACAACGAGGGCAAGGCCTTCGGCGGCCACCTCGTGGCCGGCTCGCGCGTTTTCAGCGCCGAGGTCTTCATACAGGAACTCACCGGCGACATCAAGGTGCGCAAACTGGAGAAAGCCACGCAGCTGCCGCTGTGGGCCAACCCGGTCTGCCTTAAATGACGGACGGCGGACCTGAACCCACGGATGGAGGCGGCCTGATACCGCCTCCATCTTCATTCCGGGCCGGCTTCGTGCCCATCACCGGCCTGCCCAACGCCGGCAAGTCGACGCTGATGAACGCGCTGTGCGGCACGCGTCTCTCCATCATCTCGGAAAAACCGCAGACCACCCGCAACAATATCCTGGGCATCCTCAACGGCAAGGATTACCAGGCCGTTTTCGTGGACACCCCCGGCTTCCTGCGCGCGCGCAACATGTTCGAGCGCAGCATGGAAGGCGCCATCAAGCGCGCCGCCGCCGAGGAAGGGGACCTCTGTATCCTCATCGTCGAGCCGGGCCTCCCCCCGGAGGACAAGATCCCGCTGTTCGACCCGCTCAAGCAGGTGCGCTGCCCGCTTTACCTGGTCATCAACAAGCTGGACAAGGAAAAGACCGGCGACCGCGCCAAGGCCGCGGAAGACTTCTATTCCCGGCTGCTCACCATAGACAAGGTTTTTCACGTTTCCGCGCTCACCGGCGGCGGCCTGAAGGAACTGCGCGCCGGCCTCAAGGCCGCGCTGCCGGAACATCCCCCCTACTACCCCGTGGACCAGGTCACCGACCGCTGGGAGAAGTTCTACGCCGCGGAGATAATCCGGGAACAGATCTTCAAGATGTACACCCAGGAGATCCCCTACTCCTGCGCGGTGGAGATAGAGGTTTTCAGGGAAGCGCCCGGCGAGGACGACCAGATCCTGGCCGCGGTGCACGTGGCGCGCGCCGGGCAGAAACCCATCATCATCGGCAAAGGCGGCGCCGCCATCGCCCGGCTGCGCGAGGCTTCGGCCAAGGCCATCGGTTCTTTCCTCCACCGCCCGGTGGAGCTGCACCTCACGGTCAAGGTGACCCCCGGCTGGCAGGATAACCCCGTTTTCCTGAAAGAAATCGGTTTCTATGACAAGAAGTAGCGGAGAGGAGCGGGTGGTCTACGCGCTGGCGGCATACCTCGGCGCCTCGCTGCTGGCCACCGTACTGCTGCTGCTGCTCTCGCTGGCGTCGATGAAACTGTTCTTCGCCGCCGCGCGCTACGCGCTGGGGCCGGAGGCGGTATACTGGCTCAAGCCCGCGCTTTACGACTCGGCGGGTTTCGCCCTCGCCTCTGCCGGCACCGCGCTGGCCCAGTACTTCCTGGTCAGCCTGCTGCGGCGCGCAGCCGACGAGAAAATGTTCCTCGCCGTCATCTGCGGCTTCACCGCGCTGTTCTGCGGCCTGCTCTTCTGGCGGACCGCGCTGTTCTCCAGCCTGGGCGCCTACGGCCTCTCCGGCCTGACCGTCACGCTGGCCGCACTCCTGGGCGGCCTGGAAGCGGTTTACCAGGCCGACACGGAGAATCCGTGGCCGCCTTCGGTCTCCTCTCTGTTCCGTTAATTTATTCCCAGACGCCGGGGATCTTCTGTCCGCAGGGGCAGGCGCCCCCGGGGCCGAGCAGGTTCGCCTTTACGGCGAACCCCTCGCGCTCTATCACCCGCCTTCCGCAGGCCGGGCAGGCGGTGTGCTGCCCCTGCGCGCCCCGCACGTTGCCGCAGTAGACGTAGCGCAGGCCGGCGGCAAGACCGAGGGCCCGGCCGCGGGCGAGCGTCTCCGGCGGGGTGGGCCGGGCGCCGGCCATCTTGTAGTCCGGGTGAAAAGCCGTAAGGTGCCAGGGGATATCCGGCGACAGCCCGGCGAGGAAGCCGGCCATTTCCCCTATCTCGCCGTCGGAATCGTTGAAGCCGGGGATCAGGAGCGTCACGACCTCCAGCCAGAAGCCGGCCTCCCGGATGGCGCGTATGCCGTCGAGGACCCTGTCCAGCCTGGCCCCGCAGACCTTGGAGTAATTTTCGGCGCTGAAGCATTTTAAGTCCACTTTCCAGAGGTCCATCACCGGCCGCAGCAGCGCGACGGCCTCCGGCGTGGCGTAGCCGTTGGAGACGAAAGCCGAGCGCAGGCCCAGCTTTTTCCCCTCGGTGAAGACGGCGGCGGCCCATTCCGCGGTTATCAGGGGCTCGTTATAGGTGGAGACCAGCAAACGCGCCCCGGCCTCCTCTGCGGCCGCGGCCAGCGACGAGGCGGAGACCTCCTCCGGCTCGGCGCCGGCGCCGGAGGCGGAGGCCAGGTCGGAGATCTGCCAGTTCTGGCAGAAGCCGCAGCGGAAGTTGCAGCCGTACATGCCGAAGGAAAGCGTGCGCGCTCCGGGCAGAGCGTGGAAGAAGGGCTTCTTCTCTATCGGGTCGGGAGCGGCGCCGGAAACGTAGCCCCACGGGGCCCGCAGCGCGCCGCCCCGGACAAAGCGCACGCCGCAGATGCCGGCGCCCCCCTCGGGGACCGCGCAGCGGTGCGCGCAGGCCAGGCAGCGTACCCGGCCGCCGGCAAGTTTTTCGGAGAGGGCGGCCTCGCGCGATAATTGAGGATGAAAAAGCATCAGCTCCCCTGCAGGCTGGGCTTGGGGGCTATGACTTTGAGGGCGGAGGGCAGCACCGTGAAGCGGATGCGTCCGTCGTGGGAGTAGAAATCCTCGCCGTCGAGGTGGTACCACGCGCCCCCGCCGCAGTTGAACTCAATAACGCGGCCCTTGTAAGCGGAATAGATACCGGGGTGCCGGTCCAGCGTGCCGCGGAACAGGGCCGGCACGGCGGCCAGCAGCCTGTACAACGGGGCTTTTTTCACGGAAACGAGGTCTAGCAGGCCGTCGTCGATGTAGGCGCCGGGGGCCATGCGCGCCCCGCCGCCGTACTGCACGCCGTTGAGCACCGCGTTGACCATGGCCAGCAGTTCCAGGCGGCGGCCGTCGAGGTTGACGGTAACCGGGGCAGGCTTATAGGAGATCAGGCGCCTGGCGGCGTGCCACACATAGGGCAGGATGCCGCGCCGTGAGCCGAGCGAATTAAAATCGTGCGCCACCTCGGCGTCCAGCCCCACGCCCCCGGAAACCAGGAACGGGCGCCCGTTGGCCAGGCCAGCGTCCACCGGCCGGGGTTCCCACTTGAGCAGTCCCGCCAGAGCGGCGTCGAAGTCCAGCGGGATATACAGGTTGCGGGCCAGACCGTTGCCGGAGCCGCAGGGGAGAATACCCAGCGCGGCGCCCTTGCCGATGAGCGGGATGGCGGCCTCGCGGATGGTGCCGTCGCCGCCCGCCGCCACGACTCGGGAGAAGCCCGCCAGCACGGCGCGCGAAGAAAGTTCGGAGGCGTGGTCGCGGGCCTCTGTAAAAGCTATCTCGCAGCGCAGTTTGCGGCCGGAGAAAAAGCGTTCTATGCGCTCGCGTACGGAGCCGTGACGCAGGCCGGCCTTGGGATTGATGATAAAAAAATAGGACATCTACTCTGTGGCGCTGAGGCCCGTGGCCCAGTCCGCCTTGCCGCCGGTGGGCTCTATGGCCAGCAGCGTATTGCCGGCCGCCGACGAGCCCTTGCCGCAGCGGAAGCGCACTTTATACACATAGCCGATGCGCAGGTCCGGCTTCGGCCCGAGCACGCCGGAGTCTTCCACGTAAAGGTAGTCGATCTCCTTAGCCCGGCCCGAATAGACCAAATTGAGCCGCCAGCCGGCTGGCACGCGCTTGGCGGTTATCATCTGCAGCTGCATCTCCAGGTCGCGGCCCTCGTAGCGTTCGGGGCGGGCGAAGAAGTCGTCCTCTTCCCCCCGCAGCGCGCGCTGCGCGGGCTGGGGAGCCTCTTCCATGACGATCTCCGCGGGGCGGGGCGCCGCGGGGGCTATGACGGGAGCCGGCGCGGGCGGCGCCGGTTCTTCCTCCTCCGGCTCCAGGTCAGGCGGCGCCTCGGGCTCCTCGGACCCCGCCCCCTCCTCGCCCTCGGCCCGCGCCGAAGGTTGCGGGGAGTAGGGGGTCTGGAAAGAGGCCGGGTGGGCCGGGGGCTTGGAGGGATAGAACTTGTCCTTAAGTATGAAGCCCAGGATGATGCCTATGAAGAAAAGGAGGAAAGTGTTCAGCGCCCTGAGGCGGAAGAAATTCATGTCTTGATTTTATAATATTTGCGGTATATTGTATATTTGAGGGATACGGAGGATTTTATGAAAAAAATATTATTGGCCGCGGCCCTGTTCCTTCCCGCGCTACCGCTGTTCGCCGCGCCTTCAGGCTGCCTCTATGACCTGTCCGGCCCGGTGGAAATATTCAAGGCCGGCGCGCCCGGCTGGGCCCCCGCGCGCAAGGGCGACGCCCTGGACCAGGGTGACCGGGTGCGCACCGGCGAGAAGGCCTGGTGCGAGCTCCTGCTGCGCGACGGCAGCTACATTAAACTGGACGCCGGCTCCGAGACCGCCGCCGACGAGCTGAAGACCGCGGCCGGAGAGCGCGCTTTCTCCTTCTCCTTTCTCAAGGGGAAGGCCCTGTGGATGGCGTCCCGGCTAAAGGCCAAGACCCTCTCCAAGTTCTCGGTCCGGACGCCATCGGCGGTCTGCGCGGTGCGCGGCACCGATTTCTCCATAGCCGTCTCCACGGCCGGCGAAACCACGGTGGGCCTGTTCGAAGGGGCGGTAGCCGTGACCGGCGCCTCGCAGGAGACCGAGATCGTCGCCGGCCAGGAGGCCTACGCGGGGCCGGGCGGGCTGACGGTGGAGGGCAGGCTCTCGAAGTTCATGCGGGCCGAGGAACGCCGCTGCGCCAAAGTCCGCGGCAGGGTAGCGGGGCTGCGCAAGCGCCTGGCCGAGCGTGAAACCTTCCTCGACGAGTATATGGATAAGCAGGCCAAAAAACTGGCCGATTTCGACGCGCGCCGCGAGGAAAGGCTCAAGGGCCGCAAATAACCCGCCAGCCAAAAGAAAAAGGCCGGGACAGCCCGGCCTTTCTTCATTTCCGCGGAATCTTACTGCAGTTCGGCGTCCAGGTCGTAAGAGGAAGTGCGGTTGACCTTGACCGGGCGCTTGGCGTTCTTGATGAGCAGCTGCGACAGGTCGGCCGCGCCGCCCCTATGCATGGCCACGTCCAGCACCGCGACGCCGCCGCTGAAAGAGCGCACCCAGGAGGCGCGCACCGCGGGGATATTGCGCAGCAGCTTGGTGAACTCGCTGAGGTCGTTCATGGTGGCCACGTTGGCCAGGTTCAGGCGCACAATGGATTTTTCCCTGAGGGCCTTGAGCACGCTGTCCTTGAGCGGGTCGGAGGCCTTCTTGGCCGCGTTGATGATGGAGGCCCGGGCGGCGGCCTGGTCGTTGAGGTCTATGCCGCCGGCGGATTCCTGCACCGAGGTCAGCGTCTCCAGCGAGCCCTGCTTGACGGCCGCCAGAGAGATGCCGGCCCGGTAGGACACGAAGCCGCCGAGGCCTTCCCTGGTGTTGAAGGAGGTGCGGACATCGCCCTTGATGACGATGTCGGCCTTGTCCTTCTCTCCGGTGATGAAACCGGCCTCGATGAGGCGGTTCTTCAGTTCCAGAGCGGCATAATCGGTCTGCAGCGGCTGTCCGTCCGCCGACTCGGCGATGTCGAAGCCGATGACCGGGTTGCCCAGCTTCTGCGGCTCAGTCTCCAGCGTCCGGAGCTTGGCTGAAAGATCTTCCTTGCGCACGTGGGCGCGGATGCGGGTCTTGTAGAACTCGCCGTCGCGCCACTCCTTGAGCGTCTCGTATTTCTCTATGTAGCCCTCGCTGCGGGAGGTGATGCTGTCGTCTATCAGGATGGCCTTGGAGACCATGGCGTCCTGCGAGACGTACACGCCGACCACCAGGCCGAGGGCGTTCTTCATGGCCTCGGCGAGGGCGGTCTTGCGGGCGCCTTCGGTGTCCCCCCCTACCAGCGGGGCCATGCCTTCGGCTTCCACCACCTCGGTTTCGTAAGCGGGATTAAGGGCGCTCTTGCGGGCGCCCCCGCAGCCGGCGGCGGCCAGGAAGACCGCCGCGAGCAGCGCGCGGGAAAGGCGGGACGTCATCGGGCGGCCTTACTCGGCCAGCTTGATGCCGGCTTCCTTGAGCGCCTTCTTGGGCAGGCGCAGCACGACGATGCAGCCGTCGTCGGAGGTCCATTCTGTGCGGACCACCTGCGCGCCTTTGATCACGGCGTCGATCTTGGTGGCGAGCACGGAATCGGTCTCTATGGCTTTCTCTACGGTAATGCCGCCTTCCAGCTGCACGCCCTTGATGAAGGAGAGCATGTTGTACTGGCCGTTGACGATGGAGGCGTTGCGCGAGGTGGCCATGCGCTGGGTCTTGTTCTCCAGCGTCTGGTCGGCGGCGCCTATGCCGCGGGCGAAGATGTAATTCTTGGTGATGCCTTCCTCGACCCACTCCCTCTCTATTTCGCCGGTCTTGCCGACCGAGCCCTTATCCGGGGAAGACGAACAGCCGGCTACCAGCAGAGCGGCCATGGCGGTAAAAAGTAATCTTTTCATTTATAAACCCTCCTTAACTTTCATAAGTAATTCTATAAACAAAACTCCATGGTGTCAATTTGACTTAGGATACGTGCATAGGCCCGACAAGGGTACGCCTTCTCCGGGCCTGGCGTTCCCCGTTGGTTAGTAGATCCAGAAGAAGTCGGAGTCCTTCTTCTTTTCGGGGGCCGGGGCGGTCTTGGCCCTGGGCTTGACGGGAGCCGCCTTGGCCGGGGCCTGGCGATCCGGGCGCGGCGCCTTATAGGAGGTCTTTTTCTTGTACTCGTTGATTGTTATGCTGCTGAACTTATAGGAGAAGGCTATCAGCGAAGAATTGTAGACCTCGTTGCCCATGCCGGTGGAGAAATCCAGGGCCATGTCGCCGTAATGCAGGCCGAAGCCCAGCGTCATGCCTTTATTGTCCTCAGCCGCCTTGTACCCCAGGCGCAGGTTGAAGATGCGCTGGAAATGGTACTCGAGACCGAAGCGCAGGCTCTTGATGGACTCGTTCATGTAGAAGTCGGACTCCGCGGCGAGCAGCACCGACTGGTCCATCACCGTGGGCCGCTCCCAGGCCGCGCCCAGGCGCAGGATGGACGGCAGCGGCGTGGTCTCCGTGCCGTACTTCAACCCGCCGCCGTAGTTGGAGATGGAGGCGCCCAGCGACAGGCCCAGGTTGCGCTCCGTAAGCAGCCAGCCCGCGTCGAAAGCGAGCGCGGAGGGAGGAGAGTCGTCCTCCAGCATGGTGGAGCGGACATACTTCACGTTGAGGCCGAGGTACTGGTCTATCGCGGCCTTAAAGCCCTCGAGGTTGACCTCGTCGGAGTAGACGCGCTCGCCGTAGCCAGCCGTGAGGACCAGGTCCTTCTGGGCGTCGAAATTCCTGGAGACGACGGAGCCGTCGTTGGCGATAAGGTTGTACTGAAAGGAGCCGGCGTCCGCCATCATCAGGGAAAAGGCCGCGCCCGGTTTGGAGAGGCCCGCGAACCCGATCAGGGGCAGCGGCGTGGCGCCGGCCAGGTAGTTGAGGGAGGAATCGTCGAAACCGGAATGGTACATGGCCGAAGCTTCGGGGACGTAGAGCCGTCCGAGGCCGGCGGGATTGTAGGCGATAGAGTAGACGTCGTCGACAACGGCGACGAAAGCCCCCCCCATGCCGGCGGCGCGGGGGCTCATCTCGGTCTTGAGCACCTGCATCGCGGCGGAGCCGGGGCCGCCGGCGGCGGCGGGCAGGGCGTGGGCCAGGAAAGCGGCGGCGCAAAGCAGTGCCGCGGCCGTCTTTCCCGATATAATTTTAGTCCTGGTGTTCATAAGAGCCGCCGTAGCGCAGACCTACCGGATCACCGCTATTTTCACGATCTTGTCCAGGCCGGGCCCCTTCGTCTTCACGAAGTAGATGCCGCTGGCCGCCTTGCCGCCGGAGGAATTCCGGCCGTCCCAGTCCACCGTGCCCTTGCCGGCCGGGACCGGCCCGTCGTAGACCGTCTTTACCAGCGAGCCCGACTGGGTATAGACCTTCACCGAGAGGCTGCCCGGGGACTGCACCTCGTACTTGATGATGGAGGCGGAATCGCCGGTGATGATATTGTTATAGGCCGTGGCCGCCGAGCGGTTGGCCGTCAGGTTCAGCGCGTTGGAAACGCCCAGCGAGAGCACGTGGCCCAGGTGGTTGCGGCCGAATACCTCGAGGTACACCGTGCCTACCCCGGGGTAGCGGGCGGCGAAGCCGGGCTGCAGGCGCACCCGGCCCGACATCAGGCGGCGGCCCAGGGAATCGGTATTACCCGGGGTGGCCAGCACGGCCTGGGAGACGACCATGTAGGAGCCGGGGGCGTTCGTTTTGGTGAGCGCGATCGGCTCGTAGTTGTGGTCGCGCAGCTGGGCGTACTCGAACACCAGCTCGGCCCCGGTAAGGGTGGAGGAGGTGGGCGCCACCGTGGCCGAAAAGTAGGGGTAGGGCGCGTCGAAGGCGATATCGTCGTTGTCGTAGAGGGCGGAGTAGACGCGCGCGGACGCGGTGCCCTGGGTCTTGCGGGAGAGGGTCAGCGTGTAAGGCGTGGTGGAATTGTCCTCGGAGTTGCCGTAATATATGTTGGGCGCGGCCGAGACCACGAGGTAATACCGCCCTCCGCCGTAGGGCACGGGATAGCTGAGGGTTACGGAAGGGCTCAGCGTGGAGCAGGCCCCGCTGATGGGGCAGGCGTTGGAACCGGTGCCGTAGATGGCCGGGATCGCCTCCGTGACATATTCGCGGTCGGCGTCGAAGAGGAACATGGAGTAAGCGTGGTAGATACCCTCGCTGGCGGTAGCCGGCAGGTCCAGCCTGGCCGTGAACTCCCCCTCGGCCAGCGGCAGGGAATAATAGTCCACGTCGCCCAGCGGGTAGACCGTGGCGGACAGGGAAGAGAGGCTGCTGACGTCGGCGGCGCACTCGGGGCCGTTGTTGGTGTCGCACAGGCCGCTGGCCCCGCTGAGTTCGTAGGCGTCGCCGCCCGGAGCCGAACCTATGCCGTGGTCGGCGAAGGCCAGGTTGATCTTGGTGCGCATCGCGGCCGTGCAGCCGTCTCCGGAGAGTTCCAGCTGCGAGCAGGCGTCCAGCATGGCCTCGCGGAAGTTATAGAAGTTGTCGGGAAAATAGAACAGCGCCGCGAAAGCCAGCACGTCGGCGGCGTTGCGGCCGGCAAAATCCCCGGTCAGGTTGCCCAGGTAGCGGGTCCCGTTGGGATTGCCCAGTTTGTAGAGAGCCTGCGAGAGTATCATGCCGTCCTCGTGCACCTCGCCCCACCAGTCTCCGGGCATCACGCGGATGCCGGTAGGCTGATTGGAACCGGAGATGTCGCGGGCGGAGCCCTCGCCGGCGCCTATGAAATTACCCAGCACGTTCTGGTTGGTGTAAGGTGAGCCGTCGTAGCCCTCGCTCCAGAACGAGGCCAGCGCTAAATAATCGGCCAAGGCCTCGCTGATGGCGCCGAACTCGCCGAAATTGATGATAGGGTAGATGCGGTCTATCACGAGGTGGATGTACTCGTGGCGCACTATGGTCCCGTCCAGGGCGAAGGAGCGGAACTTCTTGTTCCAGTCGCGCGGACCGTCGCCCATGATGATATGGCCGTGTTCCAGGTCGTAATAGGCGTTCATCATGCCGTGGCAGGCCTCGCAGCCGGTGAGGCTGTCGGGCAGGCCGTTGGCATGCACCATCACCGGCACCTGGCCGTCCAGGTTGGCCGCGGCGCTGCCGTCCTGCTGCTTGTTGATAGGGTCGAAATAGCGGCGTATGGCGTTGAGGTGGTAGAAGGCGTTGACCTCGGAAAGCGCGTTGGCCTCGCCGAGGCTGGCGTCGAGGTTGAGCCCCGCGGTGGTGGTGGACCACACGACCGAGCCTGTTGGGTTGCTGCGCTCCCAGGGGGCATTGGTCAGCACCAGGAACTTGGAATGGTCCACGGTGAAGCCGGTGGACACGCCGGAAGCGTCGGTCTCCATCGTGACCTGAAAAGAAGGATTTTCCACCGCGGCGCCGTAGAAGGCCACGGTGCGCGAGCCTATATAGGCGCCCAGCACGGCGCTGCCGTTCTGCACCTTTACTATATCCTCGTCGAGCACGGAGCCGTAGGTATCCAGCACGCCGGCGCTGAAAGCCGAGAAGCGGGGCATCACCTTGGCGAAAGTAGCATCGGGGTACTGGTCCGTCCAGTCGCCGCTGTTTATGGTGACGCTATTGGAGTAACTGGCGTTGTTGGCGTAGGGGTTGGGCGCGGCGAACGGGGTGTTCTTGGTCAGCCAGACGCCGCCGCCGTTGTCAAAGTGGGCGCTCTCGCCGCGGAAATTGGTCACCGCGAAGAAAGGTCCCTTCAGCGAGGAGAACACCTTGCCGTTCTGCTGCATGCAGTAGTCGCCGTACTGGGTGGTCGCCGTCATGCTGGAGTAGTCGTTGGCCCAGAAATACTGGTCGCGCAGGGACCTGCGCACGGGCTGCGTCCAGAAATCCTCGGCGATATTGAGCGAATCCGCTTCGTAGCCGGGCAGCGGGGAGACGGCGTAGACCGTGCCCGAGGAGGTGCCGTTGGTCAGGAAAAAGCCGTCGCTGCCGTTGCAGATATAGCGCAGGTCGTCGTAGCGGTAGAGCACGGAGCCGTCGGCCGCGTCGACGTAGTAAACCCACAGACCGCCCGCGCGGCCGCGTATCTTCCAGGCCAGCTTCAATTCCCCGGCGGCCTCGTCGGGGTAGATCACCAGCTCCGTCCGCTTGATCTTAAGCTGCGCGCCCAGGTGCATCACGGCGGCGGTGACGGCGGCCTGCTCGGTGACGGCCGGAACGGTATTGATCTGCAGGTCCGGCTCGAATTTGCCCTGGTAGCCGCGCACCTCTCCGGAGGCGGTTACGTGCACCCTGGCGTAGGAGAATTCCACGGGTACGCCGTCCTTGTACTGCTGGTACTGCAGGTGGGTGACGCCGCGGAATTCTTTTTTGAGCGTCAGGCGCAGCGCGGAGGGCTCCACTTTGAGCAGGTCTTTGTTCTCCGCGAAGAAAGTCATGGCGGCCTGCTCGGGCGAGCCGGCGTAGCGGGCGGTGCGGCCGCCGGTGATGGATTCGGGCAGGGCGGTGCGCGGGTTATAGCGGACTTTCCAGCCGCCGCCGTGCCTGGCGGAGAATTTGCGGAACGCTTCGCGCGCGGCCGGCGCCGGGGCCTTGCGCACCTGCCGCAGGGAATCGGCCAGCGGGGAATGGCGCCGCTCGCGCGCCTTCTGGGCGGCGCAGAGTTCTCCCGCCCCCGTGAGGAGGAGCAGGAGGAAAGCGGGCAGGAGCAGGCGGTTTGACATAAAATTACTTCCGTGCGGCGCGCCGGAGGATCTTCAGCGCCCCCGAGAGTTTCACCTTGGTATCCGGGTCGTCGAGGGTCAGGGCCAGCAGCGGCAGCGCCTCGTCGTCTATAAGAGAATCGGCCACTTCGATGGCTTCCAGCCTGATGTCGGCGCTGGCGGCGGTCATGGCGTCCCTGGCGGTCTGCGCGTCTGCCGGCGAGCCGGCCTGCACGAGGCCTTTCTGTACGGCTATCTTAACGCGTATATCCTTGCTTTCGGCCGCCGCCGCGGTGAGCTTGCTCTTTACTTTTATATCCTTTATGCCGCCCAGGGCGGCTATGGCCTTCAATTTTATCGTAGGGTTCTCATCATCGGCCAGCTTGAGCAGCGCTTCCGCGGCGTCTTTGCGGGCCGGGTTGCAGCGCAGCGCGTCGAGCGCCGCCATCCGAACCCTGACCGAGGTCTCGCCGGCGAGCAGTTTGGCCAGCGGCGCGGCGGCGGAAGGGTGGCAGACCTTGGCGAGCAGCGTGGCCCCCTCGTAGCGCATAGCCTCGTCCTCGTCGGCCAGCGCGCCGGTGATCTGGGCCAGTTCTTCGGCGCGGCCAAGGCGGGCCAGCTCGCGGGCGGCGGCGTCGCGCACGGGGCCGTAATTGTCGTTCTTAAGTTTATAGAGCAGGTCGGCCGCCCGCTCGCCCTTCATCCAGGTGTAGGCCTCTATCGCCTTCTCCCGGATCTTGTTCTGAGAAATGATCTTCAGCTCTACGAGAGGATTATTGGTGACCGGGATGGGACCCTGGGCGGGGACGTCGTTGACTATGGCCAGGATGGTCTTCATCCCGGCGGGGCTGCCCAGCTCCCAGAGCGCGCGGGCCGAGGCGATGCGCACGTACTTGTCGCGGTCTTCGAGCAGGCCGCGCAGCATGCCGGCCGCGGCCTTGTTGCCGGTCTCGCCCAGGATCTCCGCGGCCAGGGCGCGCACGTCGGAGTCGTCGCTCTTGAGGTGGTCCACCACGGTCTTCAGCGCCTTCGGCCCAAGTTCTTTCATGGCAAAAGCCTGGGCCTGCGCCGGTTGCACGGGCAGGGCCAGAAAGACTGAGAGCAGTAAGGCGGCCATATATAAATTCTAGTTTTTCCTGTTTACGGTATGGTTAACTTTTGATTACAAATAAGTTACGGAACGCGCACGATAAATCGTGCCCTCTAGAGGATTCGGCCACAACTCTCGGGCTCACCGTCGTTCGCCCTCGGTCGCGGCCCCGGCTCCCAGCTGCGGCCTGCTGGCCTCGCTGGTCCGCCTTTCGAATCCTCACGCGCGGCATAATTATGCCGCGCTTAGCGTGCACGCGAAAGCGTGCCCTCTAGAGGATTCGAACCTCTAACCTACTGCTTCGAAGGCAGTTGCTCTATCCAGTTGAGCTAAGAGGGCGCTTGTCCCGCCACCAAAGCGGGCGGCCGGACTCCGCCCCGCTCCGGCCTGGCAAGGTAATCCTGCCCGGGCGGTTGAGAAACTATTCATATTATTATAGAATTTATTTGCCGCAAGCGTAAAAAGCGGCGAATTTTCTGCGGAAACGCACTCACAAGCATCAAGGAGCTTACCATGGGCGGACATTCTCACTGGGCCGGTATAAAGCACAAGAAAGCCATCACGGACGCCAAAAGAGGCAAGGTCTGGACCAAGATCATCAAGGAGATCGCCATCGCGGCCAAGGCCGGCGGCGGCAACCCCGACGACAACCCCCGCCTGCGCTCCGCTATCGCGGACGCGAAAGCCAGCAACATGCCGCTCGACAACGTCAAGCGCGCCATCCGCCGCGGCACCGGCCAGGAACCCGGCGTCACCTACGAAGAAATAATTTACGAGGGCTACGGACCCGGCGGCATAGCCATCATCATCAACGTCACCACCGACAGCAAGAACCGCGCCGCCAGCGAGATCCGCAAGATCCTCGACCAGCACGGCGGCAACATGGGCTCCACCGGCAGCGTGGGCTGGATGTTCGAACAGAAAGGCTATATCTCCGTGAAGAAAGAGGACGCCAAGGAAGACGAGCTGATGAACCTCGCGCTGGAGATCGGCGCAGAGGACTTCCGCTCCCCCGAAGGGTCCGAAGAGTACGAGATCATCACCGCGCCGGCCGATTTCGAAGCGGTCAAGGCGAAACTTACCGAGAAAAAGATCCCCCTCTCCTCCTCCGAGATCACGATGCTCCCCAAGAACGAAGTGAACGTCGGAGAGGACAAAGCCGAACAGGTGGTCAAGCTGATGGACTCGCTGGAAGACCACGACGACGTACAGCAGGTCTATTCCAACTTCAACATCCCCGACGCCATCCTCGCGAAGCTGGAGAAATAAGCCTCCTGATGAGGATCTTAGGCATAGACCCGGGTCTGGACAGGACCGGCTGGGCCGTCCTTCAAAAAGACGGCCCGGCCGCTCCCGCTCTGGCGGCGGCCGGGCTGATACATACGCCTAAGAACACCCCGCTGGAGAAGCGCCTGGCGGCCATCTACTCCGAGCTCAGCGCCCTGATAAAAGCCCACACGCCCGCCGAGGCCGCGATAGAGGAAGTGTTCTTCTCCAAGCGCGCCGACACCCAGGCCAATACCACCCACGCGCGCGGCGTGATACTGCTGGCCTGCGAGCACGGCGGGCTCCCGATCAGCGCCTACAATCCCAAGACCATCAAGAAGACCATCTCCGGCAACGGCGCCGCCGAAAAGAAGCAGATGCAGCGCGTGGTGCAGATCACGCTGAACCTGGCCGCCATCCCCGAGCCCGACGACGTGGCCGACGCCATGGCCGCCGGCCTCTGCCACCTGCGCCTGGCCCCCTTCGCCCGCGCGCTGGCCGCCGCCCGGGGGCCCCGCAAATGCTAGCCTACCTGCGCGGCCGCGTGGTCGCCAAGAGCGACGAGAGCGCCGTCATCGAGGTAAACGGCCTCGGCTATGAAGTTTTCCTCTGCTCCCCTTCGCTGGAGGCCCTCGGGCCCGAAGGCTCCCCGGCCGAACTTTTCCTGGCCGAATCCATCAGCATGTACGGCGGCACGGCCCTCTACGGCTTCCGCTCGAAGGAAGAGCAGCAGCTCTTCGACCTGCTGCGCGACGCGGTGCCCAACACCGGCGCCAAGAAAGCCCTGGACTACCTGGGCAAGGCCGTCAGGTCCATGCCCGATTTCTCCTCCGCCGTGGCCGCCAAGGACGCCAAGCGCCTTACCGCCATTTTCGGCTTCACCGCCAAGACCGCCGACAAGCTCATCCAGGCCCTCAAAGACAAAACGCTGCCCGGCGCCGGCGGCGCTTCCAGCGTGGCGGGCATTCCCTCGGGCGCCTACACGCAGGCGCTGGCCGCCCTGATAGGACTGGGCTTCAGGGCCGGCGAGGCCCGGGCCGCCCTCGAGGACGCCGCGGCCGAGGCCGGCGCAGGCGCCTCCACCGAAGCGGTCATACGCCTGGCGCTCAAGCGGCTCTCCCCCAAATAACATGTCCAAGAACGACGACATCCTTTCGGCCCGCCCGGCCACTGACGAGACCGCGCGCATGGAATCCGCCCTGCGCCCCAGCTCGCTCGACGAGTTCGTGGGGCAGACCCGCCTTAAGGAGAACCTGAAGGTCTTCATTCAGGCCGCACGGCAGCGCAAGGAACCGCTGGACCACTGCCTCTTCTATTCCCCCCCGGGCCTCGGCAAGACCACCCTCTCGCACATCCTCGCCCGCGAAATGGGCGTCAATATGAAAGTCACCTCGGGGCCGGTGCTCTCCAAGCCCGGCGACCTGGCCGCCATGCTCACCACCGAGCTGGCCGAAGGCGACATCCTTTTTATCGACGAGATACACCGGCTCAATGCGGCAGTGGAAGAGGCGCTGTACCCGGTCATGGAGGACTTCCTGTTCTTCATCAATACCGGCCAGGGCCCCGGCGCGACTACGCTCAAGCTGGCGGTACCTCGCTTTACGCTGGTAGGCGCCACCACCCGAAGCGGCCTGCTTACCGGCCCCCTGCGCGACCGCTTCGGCATCGTATTCAACCTGGGCTTTTACGAGGAAGAGGAGATCACCCAGATCCTCGTCCGCTCGGCCGGCATCCTGGGCAGCAAGGCGGAGCGGCCCGCGCTGCGGCTGCTGGCCCGCCGCTCGCGCGGCACGCCGCGCATCGCCAACCGGCTGCTCAAGCGCGTGCGCGACTTCGCCGACGTAAGGGCCGCGGGCGTGATCACCGTCGACGTGACCGAAGCCGCGATGGCCTCGATGGAGATAGACGCCGAGGGCCTGGACAACCTGGACCGCCGCATCCTGTCCGTCATCGCCGAGAAATTCGGCGGCGGGCCGGTGGGCATAGAGACGCTGGCGGTGGCCGTTTCCGAGGAAGCGGACACGCTGACCGACGTCATCGAGCCGTTCCTGATGCAGGGCGGCTTCCTCAAGCGCACCACCCGCGGCCGCGTGATAACGGCCAAGGCCGCCGCGCACATGGGCTTCAAACTTCCCCGTCAGGCTGAACTTCTCTGATCTTCTACCGTTAATGAAAAGACTCGCCGCCCTCCTGCTAGTATGCGCCTTTACGGCCCCGCCCCCCGCGGCCGCCGGCGCGGCGTCGCCCCGCATCCGCGTGGCCATCGCCCGCAACTCCCCCTCGCTCAAGCTCAAGACCGCCTCGCAGATCTACGTGCAGGAAATGCGTACCGGCCAGAAATTCATGCTGGTGCAGAACGCCAATTACGAAGTGCGCCCCCGCTCCGGCGGCATAGCCGTGGCGGGGCAGGAGCTCTCTTCCCCGGTGAAGCTGCTCGCCGCCGCGGGCCCTGAGCGAATACGCCTGGGCAAGCACCTCTACAAGGGCGACATCATCCTGCACGCCAACCAGGACGGCCGGCTGGACATCATAGAGGACCTCTCGCTGGAGGACTACCTGTACGGCGTGCTCCCGGCCGAAATGAGCCCCGACTGGCCGCTGGAGGCGCTCAAGGCGCAGGCCGTGGCGTCGCGCACCTACGCGATGCGCTATATCAATCCCGCCAAACCCTACGACGTTACCAACGGAGTGGAAACGCAGGTCTATAACGGCACCTCAAGGATCAACCCGCGCATCATAGAAGCGGTGGACTCGACTCGCGGCGAGGTGCTGAAATACAAGGGTTCGCTGGTCCGGGCCTATTTTCACGCGGCCTGCGGCGGCCATACGGCCAGCGCCAAGGCCGCCTGGGGCGAGACTGTTACGAAGCCGCTGTACGGCGTGGCCGACCCTTTCTGCAAACCCTCGCGGCATTCGCGCTGGGAATATTTCCTTTCCGCCAAGGAACTCCTCAAGTTCATACAGGCCCAGAGTTCCACGGCCCTGAAGGTGGCCGGCCTGAAGATACACCAGAAGGACCGCTCGGGCAGGGCGCTATCGCTGCGGGTCGCTACGGACCAGGGCTACAAGACAGTGCAGGCCTCGGAGATGCGCAAGCGCTTCGGCACTTTCGAATTCCGCAGCACCTTCCTCACCTCCATCAGGGCGGTCAGCGGCGGCTACGAGATCTCGGGGCGCGGCTGGGGGCACGGCGTAGGCATGTGCCAGGAAGGCGCCAAGTACATGGCCTACAAAGGCCGCGGCTACACCCGGATACTGCGCCACTATTACCCCGGCGCCTCGATAACACAACATGACTGAACAGGCCCTTAAAGAATTCTCCTCGCTCGACATCGACCCGCTCATCGCCGACCGGCCCGCCGAGCCGCGCGACTCGTCGAGGCTGCTGGTAGTGGACAAAGCCGCCGGCGCGCTCGCCCACCGCCGCTTCCGCGACCTGGCGGACCTGCTGGGCCCGCGCGACCTGCTGGTGCTCAACCGCAGCAAGGTCTGGAAGGCCCGCCTGGCCGCCCACAAAGCTACCGGCGGCAGGTCGGAGATACTGCTGATGGCCCCCGCCGCGCCCGGCGGCCTGGTCTGGACCGGCCTCTGCCGCAAGATACAGCCCGGCCAGACGCTCGACTGCGCCGGCGGGGCCAGGGCCGAATGCCTGGCGCGCAACGCCGACGGCGGCTACACTTTCCGCTTCTCCGTGCCGGTGGACGAGGCGTACCTCGACGCCAACGGCGCGGTGCCGCTGCCGCAGTATATCCTCAACGCCCGCAAGCGCCTCGGGGCCGAGGCTCCGGCCGACGAGGAGAAGTACCAGACGGTCTACGCGGCCGAGGCCGGCTCCATCGCCGCCCACACGGCCGGCTTCCATTTCACGCCGGAGCTGTTCGAGCGCCTGGAGGCGGCCGGCGTCAAAAAGACTTTCGTCACGCTGCACATAGGCTGGGGCACCTTCAAGATGGTGCGCGACGACGACCCCGCCTCGCACGTGATGCTGGAAGAGGCCTGCGAGGTTTCCGCGGATACCGCGGCGCTCATCAACGCCCACCGCGCCGCCGGCGGCCGCGTGATAGCGGTAGGCACCTCCTCCATGCGCACGCTGGAGACTTTTTCGGACGAGGCCGGCGAGGTGAAGGCGGGCAGCGGCAAGGCCGGCCTGTTCATCATGCCGGGGCACAAGTTCAAGGTGGCGGGCGCCTTTATCACCAACCTGCACGTGCCCGACTCCGCCCCCCTCTACATGACCGCCGCCTTCGCCGGCCGCGACCTCCTCTTTAAAGCCTACTCCGAAGCCGTTAAGGAAAAATACCGCTTCTACTCCTACGGCGACTCGATGCTGATATGTTAATAGATCAACTCGAGCCGCGAGATGCCGAGTCGTGGGCTTGGCTGCTGGATGATGTTCGGTGGTTTACCATATGGGCAGGAACGCAAAACCGCCGTCACTGCGGTGTCGCTGCGCTCCACCCGCACACCGTGCTCGCGGCTGCCCGTCTCGGCCCTCGCGCTATGCAAGCTCGGGACGCAGAAAGTGTCGCTTCGCTCCACCCCGACAGGCTTTTGCTAACCCTGCCCATATGGTTCCCGCCAGTTTCTCACATGTTACATCCTGTTGCGGGAGAACGGCAGGCTGACGAGGGTATGCCCTCGCCGGCCTAATGACTGCCCATATGGTAGGCCGCCAAGATTTTTAGCGCAGAAATTAAGGATTAAATTATGGAACACCACTTCAAAGTTTTACATAAAGACACTGAGACGGCGGCGCGGGCGGCCGTGCTGACCACCAACCGCGGGCTGGTGCATACGCCCGTCTTCATGCCCGTGGCCACGCAGGGCACCGTGAAGGCCGTCACCGAACGCGACCTCGTGGAGATAGGCACCGAGTGCATGCTCTCCAATACCTACCACCTCTACCTGCGCCCCGGCCTGCCCACGCTGGAGAAGTTCGGCGGCCTGAACAACTTCATGAAGCACGAGGGCCCGATCCTCACCGACTCCGGCGGCTTCCAGGTGTACAGCCTCAGCCGCCTGCGCAAGATCACCGAGCACGGCGTGCATTTCGCCTCGCATATCGACGGCAGCCCGCATTTCTTCACTCCGGAGAAGGTCATCGACTTCCAGGCCTCCATCGGCTCTTCCATCTGGACCTGCCTCGACGTCTGCGTCAAGAACCCGGCCTCCCGCGCCGACGCGCTGGACGCGCTCAAGAAGACCAAGCGCTGGGCCGAACGCGCCAAGGCGCATTTCACCGAGAAGGTGCGCCACATCCCGCACGAGAAGCGCCCCAAACTGTTCGGCATCATCCAGGGCTCCATCTACACCGACCTGCGCGCCGAGGCGGCCAAGCACATGGCGGAGCTGGGCGTGGACGGTTTCTGCGTGGGCGGCCTGTCGGTGGGCGAGAGCAAAGCCCAGATGATGGAGTCCCTCGCCGCCGTCATGGAGAACCTGCCCAAGGACAAGCCGGTCTATTTCATGGGCCTCGGCACCCCCGAGGACATCTGGAACTCCGTGGAGCTGGGCGTGGACATGTTCGACTGCGTGCTGCCCACCCGCAACGCCCGCAACGGCCAGGCCCTCACCTCCACCGGCAAACTCTACATCAAGAACGCCCCGTTCAAGAACGACGAGAGCCCGCTGGACCAGGACTGCGACTGCATAACCTGCCGCAACTACAGCAAGGCCTACCTGTCGCATCTGTTCAAGGCGGGCGAGATCCTGGCCAGCCAGCTGATCTCCATCCACAACCTGCGCTTCCTGATAAACCAGACCAAGCTGATGCGCCTGGCCGCGGCCGCTGGCACGTTCAAGCAGGCCAAGAAGGCCTTCATGGACGCCTACCTGCCGGCCAAATAAGGGCTTATTATTAATATAAATAGAAATTTGTTAGAATAGTACGCGTACAAGAAACCGACGGAGGAACAATGAACCAGAACCCCGCACTCATGCAGCTCATCCCCTTTATAGCGGTAGCCGTTATATTTTATTTCCTGCTTATCCGCCCCCAGCAGAAGCAGATGAAAGAGACCAAACTGATGCTCGACGCCCTGAAAGCCGGCGATAAGGTGATCACCCGCGGCGGCCTGATCGGGACCATTTCCTCCGTCAAAGAGGACGAAGTCGAGATAGAGATCTCCAAGGGCGTGAAGTCCTTTTTCACCCGCAGCGCCGTGGCCGCCATCATGGGCCAGGGCAAGTAAAGCAAAGGAGCATTGGAAATGAACAAATTACACTGGAAAATAGGCACCGTTCTGGGCCTGCTTATCCTTTCATTCTGGCTGCTGTACCCCAGCGTGGAATGGTATACCAAGACCAACGACGATCGCGCCAAGACCGAGGCGATGCGCATGCGCCCCAAGCGCATCCTCAACCTGGGCCTGGACCTGCGCGGCGGCACCCACCTGCTGCTCGAGCTGGACGTGGAAAAGCTCGACAAGAAAGAGAAGCTTAACGACGCCATGGCCCGCGCCATAGAGATCATCCGCAACCGCGTCGACCAGTACGGCGTAGGCGAAACCCCGATCTCCCGCCAGGGCGAACGCTGGATCTCCGTGGACCTGCCCGGCATTTCCAATACCGAGGAGGCCGAGAACCTCATCGGCAAGACCGCGCTGCTCGAGTTCCGCCTGGTCAACACTTCCGACGCGGCGCAGGCCGTGCTCAACAAGGTGGATGCCATGAGCGAGCCCCCCTTCGACAAGAAGGGCGTGCTGCTCCCCGAGATCGCCAAGCTGATGCCCAAGGGCGCCATCCTGCGCAAGGCCGCCCCCGGCCCCGAAGGCGAGCGCGCCCGCTTCTACGTGCTCGAGGGCGAAGTGCCGGTGACCGGCGCCTACCTTGAGAACGCCCGCATCGAGACCGACCAGCAGTTCGGCACCCCCTCCATCGGCTTCACCTTCAACAAGGAAGGCGGCCGGCTGTTCGAGAACTTCACCGGTGCCAACGTCAATAAGTACCTGGCCATCGTGCTCGACGATGTCGTACACTCGGCCCCGGTCATCAAGAGCCGCATCGGCGGCGGCAGCGGCGTCATAGAGGGCTCCTTCACCATCGAAGAGGCCCGCAACCTGGCCATCATCCTGCGCGCCGGCGCCCTGCCCGCCCCGGTCAACATCATCGAGAAGCGCGTGGTCGGCCCCGGCCTGGGCGAGGACTCCATCAAGAAGGGCCTCACGGCCGCCGGCATCGGCTTCATCTTCGTCATCGCCTTCATGCTGGTCTACTACCGCGCGGGCGGCTTCGTAGCCGACATAGCGCTGGCCCTGAACTTCGTGTTCCTGGCCGCCGCGATGGCCTACTTCGGCGCCACGCTGACGCTGCCCGGCATCGCCGGCATCATCCTGTCGCTGGCGATGGCCATCGACGCCAACGTACTCATCCTCGAGCGCATGCGCGAGGAACTGGCGCTGAGCAAGCCGGTGGCGATGATCATCCCGGTCTCGTTCGACAAGGCCTGGAGCGCCATCCTGGACTCCAACGTGACCACCTGGATAGCGGCCATCTTCCTGTTCCAGTTCGGCTCCGGCCCGGTCAAGGGCTTCGCCGTCACGCTGACCATCGGTCTGCTCGTCGGTATGTTCACCTCGGTTTTCGTGACCAGGGTCGTATACGAATTCTGGCTCACTTCCAACCCCAAGGAGCTCAGCATATGATGGTACTCATCAAGAAGACCAATATTAACTTCATCAGCAAGCGCTTCATCTTCTTCGGCTTTTCGGCCCTGCTGATAGCCGTAAGCGCCGCGTCGATGGCCGTAAAAGGTCTGAACCTCGGGCTGGACTTCACCGGCGGCACGCTGCTGCAGGTAAAGTTCGAGCAGCCTGTCACCACCGCCCAGGTGCGCGAGGCCATGGCCAAAGCCGGCCTTGAGACCTCGATACAGAGCTTCACCGGGCGCAATGCCTACCAGATCAAGGTGAAGGGCACCCAGGAGAAGGTCAACGAGATCGCCGACAAGATGCTCGCCGGCTTTACCGCCTCCTTCCCCGGCAACACCTACACCGAGGAGAAGCGCGACTACGTGGGCCCCGTGGTGGGCCGCGACCTGGCCAAGAAGGCCCTGTTCGCCTTCGTGCTCTCGCTGTTCGGCATCATCGTCTACGTGGCGTTCCGCTTCTCCAACCCGGTCTGGGGCGCGGCCGGCGTGATAGCGCTGCTGCACGACGTGTTCATAGCGGCCGGCGCCATGTCGGTGACCAACCGCGAGATCGACCTGGTGATAGTGGCCGCCCTGCTGACCATAGCCGGCTACTCCATCAACGACACCATCGTCATCTTCGACCGCATGCGCGAGAACATCCGCATGTTCCCCAAGATGGCGCTCTCCCAGCTGGTCAACACCAGCATCAACGAGACGCTCAGCCGCACGCTGCTCACCAACCTCACCGTGCTGACCGTGGTGGCCGTGCTGTTCTTCGCCGGCGGCGAGGTCATCAACAACTTCGCCTTCTGCATGCTGGTGGGCTCCATCTTCGGCACCTACTCGACGATAGCTATCGCCACCCCGCTGGTCTACCAGTGGGAAGGCAAAGGCAAATAAAGCTGACGGCGGCAAGGTCATGAGGAAGATAAAGAAGTTCAAGATCCCGGTCTACTCCTACGAGGTGCTGCGCAAGGCGCGCAAGCACCGCCTCGACCTTGCCTCCATAGGCCTGGCGGACGAACAGGCCGTGCGCGAGCACGCCGCGGGCCTGGCGGCCGCGCTGGAACCCGCGGTGGTCTTCGAGTACCTCCCCCCGGAGGACGAGACCGCCGGGCGCATAGCCGGCGAGACCCGCCTGCCCATGACGGCCGGCATCCTGACGCTGGGCAGGAGCTTCGAGGAAAAGCTGGCCAACCCGCCCGACGAGACGCACAAGCGCCTGGCGCGCATAGCCGCGCAGGTCTTCATGCAGACCGCCGTCAGCGTGACGGCGGACCTCGCGGTGCGCGAGGCCGAGCCCGAAGGCTTCGAGCTCGGCCCCGCCATCTACATCGCCTCCTGCCCGGAGCCGGAACTGCCCCCGCAGGAAGCTACCGCCGTGCCGCTGTTCGAGAACGAACTGATCAAAGGCCTCTGCGAGCGCCTCGAGTCGGTCAAGATCGGCGTCTCTTTCGACACCGGCGCCTTCACCCCCAAATATTCCGCGGTCTTCGCCCTTCCCTGGCTCTCCAAGAAGAAGAAAAAAGCCGCGGCCAAAAAGTAGACGCCCGATGGGCTACCTGCTACTCCTGATATACAGCCTGCTGGCGCCGGTCATAGCCGCGCTCTACGCGGTCTTTTTCCTGCTCTCCCCCCGCCGGGGCCTTATGAAAGCGCTCGGCGGCGAGCTCGGAGAGCGGCTGGGCTTCGGGGCGCCCTCCTTCGGTTCCGCTCCGGTCTGGATACACGCGGCCTCCATGGGCGAAGTAAAAGCCGCCGCCAGGCTGGCCCCCGAACTGGCCGCCCTGTATAAAGCTCCGCTGCTGTTCACCTCTTCCACCGCCGCCGGCCGCGCCGAAGCCGCCCGCTTGGGCGCCGAGGCCAGGCTGGCCCCCCTGGATTTCTACCCCTGCGCCGCCGCTTTCATCGCGGCCGTGAAGCCCCGCCTGCTGCTGCTGGTAGAGACCGAGATCTGGCCGGCCACGCTGTACGCCGCGGCCAGGGCCGGCGTGCCGGTCTTCATCGTCAACGCCCGGCTGTCCCCCAGCACCGCCGGGCTCTACCGCGCTCTGGCGCCGCTGGCCAGGCTGGCCTTCTCGGGTATCAGGCGGGTGCTCGCCCAGACGCAGGCCGACGCGGCGCGCTACGAGGCGCTGGCGGGGCTGGCCGGCAAAGTCAGCGTCACCGGCAACCTCAAGCACGATATGCTGGGTATTTCCGCCGCGGGGCAGGCCAAGGTGAAAGATTTTCTTGCGGCCAGCGCCTGGGGAGACGCTCCCGTCTTCACCGCCGGCAGCACCCATCCGCCGGAGGAACCGGTAATAATAGACGCCTGGCTGGAAGCCAGGAAAGCTGTGCCCGGCCTGAAATTGGCCATTGTGCCCCGCCACCCCGAGCGGTTGGCGGAGACCGAGGCCCTGCTCAAAGGGCGCGGCGCGGCCTATACCCGCTGGACGCAGGCCGCCGGCCCCGCCGCGGACTGCCTGCTGGTGGACGCCATGGGCCTGCTGCAGGCCTTGTACGCCGTTTCAGCCGTCTGCTTCGTGGGCGGCACGCTGGACGACACCGGCGGCCACAACCTGCTGGAGCCCGCGCTGTTCGGCAAGCCGGCGCTGTTCGGCCCCAACTACCGCAACGCCCGCCACGCCGGCGACGTCCTTATAAAAGAAAAGGGCGGCTTCCTCGCGGAAACCGCCCCTGCGCTGGCTAAAACACTTACCCTGCTCTTAACCGATCCTTCGGAAATGCTGGCGGCCCAGAACCGCGCCGCCAGCGCCCTCGCCACCCTCCGGGGCGCCACCTCCCGGACTATAGAGTCAATACTCCACGTATCCGCCCCTTAAGGGCATGTCGTTGCGGTAATAAGGCCTTTCGTAATAGTTATTGTACAGGTATCGGTCACAGTCGGCCCCTTCACCACCGTTATCGTCTGACTGGCGATACCGCCGCCGAGTTCCAAAGCCGTACGCGCGCCTGCCGCATCCGTAGCGCCGGTGCCGCCGTTCCCCAACGCCACGGTGCCCGTAACGTTTGCGGCCGTACCGGTAACGTTGGACGGCTGACCGCACTCAGCAATCCCGGAAGCGCTAACGCCCAAAGCCACGTTAGGCAGGGTGCAGTTGCCGCCGTTAGCGGCCAGGGCGGTAGCTGTTCCGGCATTGCCGCTAATGTCGCCTGAGATGGTGCTGGTAAAGGTCTTTATGCCACCTATACTCTGGTCGCCGGTAATATAAACCCCGTTCGTCACCGTGGAGGCATTGCCGGTAGTATTGCCGGTGCCGCCGTTGGCCACCGGCAGGATGCCGGTAACCTCCGAGCCGGCGGCGCCGAGGGTGATAGAACCGTTGTCGGCTATCGTGTCCGCGGTGCTGTCATAGGTGCCGAGAGTATCCGTGCCAAGCGTGATGGTATTACCTCCGGAGAGATTGCCCGAGCCGTCGCTCCTTACGAAGCCGGCGCCGAAGCCGTTCATCCTTATGGTACCGCCGGCAGTTATGCGCATACGCTCCACAGGCAGCGCAATGTCGGTAGTTTTAAATATCAGATCATCTCCGACCCCGGTAGTCCCCAGGAAATCCGTCACGCTATTAACATCATTCCCGCGCAAACCCCAGGCGCCATAGCCGCCGCCGCTGGCATTGTCCACGTAGGCGCGGGTAGCCGCGTCGCTGGAAAGCAGCGGGCTGCCCAGGTTGATTATCCGGCCTGTGGTCATGTCTATCACGCCGTTGTTGACTAAAATGCCGGAAGCCGTCTCGACGCTATATTGCGTCGCCCCGACGGCTTTGAACGTGCCGCTGGAGGAGGTGGTGATGGCGCTGAAGGTGGGGTTGCCGCCGGTATGTATGCTCTGCGGCAGCGACAGCGTGATGCTGCCCGCCCCGTTGGTTACTATCACCTGGTTAACGGTGCCGCTGAGTGACGCTACGGAAGGCGCGTTTCCGGTATTTCCTATAATCAACTGGCCATTGCTCATGGCTGGCAAAGAAGCGATGTCCCCAGCGTCGGCCCCGTAGAGCACGCGGTTGGCGGGCATCGTGTTAACGCCGGTGCCGCCGCTGCCAACGGGGAGCGGGGTAGTAAGTGTAAGCAGGTCGAAGGTGGGATCGGCCGCCGTGTGTATGTCCTGCGGCAGCGAGAGGGTTATCGTTCCCGGACCGTTGGTTACGGTCACACGGTTGGCAGTGCCGGTCAGCGTGCCGGTGGAGGGCTCTCCACCGCCGTCGCCGATGAATAGACCGCCGCTGCCGAGCAGCGGCAGGGCACCGACGTCAGACGTGCCGTTGCCGTAGAGCACGGCGCCAGCGGACAGCGTGTTAAGGCCTGTACCGCCGCTGGCCACTTCCATCGGCACCCGCAAATGCAACTCGCCGGTAGCCGTAAAAGTGGATTTATTAGTCCCGGAGCCGAACTGGGCGTCGCCGTTGACCTCCAGCTTGGTCTGCGGCGTTATCGTACCTACGCCGGTACGCGCCGAGGCGGTAGTGGAGAGATAAACGTCGGAAGCCACCATCAGGCCGGAGAGGCGCACCTGCGAATTGGAGCGCTGCAGCAGTTCGCCGTCGAAAGCGATATTGCCGGCCACCACGAGGTCCTCCACGGAGTCGGCGCTATAGGGGTTGAGCGGGGTGCCCAGCACCAGGTCGCCGCCGCGCACGTTGAGCCGCGAGACCGGGTTAAGGGTGCCTATGCCCACGTTGCCGCCGGTATTGAGCACCAGGCCGTCGAGCGAGCCGGCGCGCAGCACCACATTGCCGCCGCCGATAAGGTCGGCGTTGGACTGCACCACAGCGTCGGCGTTGGCCGAGATGGAGTTGGCCGAGCCGATGGCCTCGGCGCTGACGATGCTGGTGCCGTCGGGAAAGATGATGCCGTTGCCCGTGCCGTCTATGCGCAGGTTGCCGGCCACGGTCAGGCGCCAGTTGGGGTCCATGACCGAGGTACCCATGCCCACGTTGCCAATGGTAGAGCTGACGAAGATGGACGGAGTAGTATTATAGCCCGTGGAGATCCAGACCACGCTGTTCTGTATGCGGTGGTAAACGGAATCAGTGACGGTTTTGGCCTGGCCGTTCACCACCAGGGCGAGGTTGGGCAGGTAGTTGCCGCTGAGCGTCTCCAGGCTGGCGGCCTTAACGGGGCCGCGGTAGAAGGCCACCCTGGCTTCGCCGGTGGAGCCGGCCACCAGGTACGCAACGGCGTTATGGGCGAATTCGGAGGTATTGCCCCCCACCTGCAGGTAATCGTCGCCGGGGAAATCGAAGCCGATGGCCCCCACGCCGAGCCGGGAGTTGACGATAATGTCGCTGGAAACGGCCACCTGGTTGATAAAGGTATTCTGGCCGGTAAAAGTATTGGATGAGGCGATGTAGGCCGGGATGCCGGCCATCGACCCGATGCCGCCGGTGACCTGCAGGGAGCCGTAGATCACGGTGGAGGACAGGTAGACCATGTTGCCGTTGGAGGAATTGGCGTCCAGGTCCCCGTCCACGCGCACATTGCCGGAGAAGGCCGCGGTGGCCGCGATCACGCCATAGTCCGACAGGACGCTGCCCCGCACGTGCAGCTTCTCGCGCGGTGTGTCGGTGCCTACTCCCACGTTAAAAGAGTTAGTCTGTTGCAGCAGCAGGTTGGTGGCGTCGGCGGCGCGCACTTCGTTGGCCAGGCCGGTCCAGGCGTTGTTGTAGGCGCCTATGGAAACGTTGGAGCCGCGCACGCCCGAAGCCGCCCGGACATTGCCCGAGGAATAGATGCGTTCGGAGGCCGGGGCCGTGCCGCCGACTCCGAGGTTGCCGGACGAGTCTATGCGCAGCCGCTCGACGTTGTTGGTGGCCGCTATAATGGTGTTAGCCGTCTCGCCCAGCGAGATATAGTTATTACCCATGCCGCGCACCCGCCCGCCGTCGACCACCAGGTCCTCTGTAATGTTCACCTCGGTATCGATCCTGTCGGAGATGCCTTCGTTGCCTACGAAAAGGCTGCCGTCCACGTCCAGCTTTCCAAAGGGCGTAGGGGTCCCGATGCCTACGTTACCTGCATTGGTAAACCTTACGGCCTCCCGCGCCGGGTTGTTAAAAATCACGTCGCCTGTACCGGTATTCAGCAAATCCGAACGGATGACTATGTGGTCGTCAGATGTTACGCCGCCTACGGCAGAACCCACGCCGGCAGACACCATGAATGTACCGTTGGGAAAGGTTATCCCGTTGCCAAGTGTGACAAGATTTATGCTGCCGTCCACAGTCAGGCGCGCCGAGGCGTCTTGCTGCTGAGTGCCGATAGTCACAAAAGCGTCGGTCGCGGTGGCGAGCATAACGTTGTAAGTGGCGGACAGCGTAGAGAACCGCACGCTGGCACCGTCCTGCAGGTGCTTGGCCACTACCGCGTAGGCCACGCTGTTAAGCGGCTCGCGGGGGCTCAGCGTGTCGCTCTCTACCTGCACTTCCAGGTACAGCCGCTCCCCTCCCGAGAGTACGGAAGCGGGCGGGGTGAGGTCGGCGCTGAAAATACCCTGGGTGGCCTGGGCCGTGATCTCGGGGCTCTCCCAGAGGCAGGGCTGGGTGACGCCGCCGCAGGCGCCGCCGTTGGTGTTATTGGCGGTGGGCGAGTTGTAGACGCGGAAAAAAAGATGGACGGGGCCGGTGATGGGGGCGTTGTCGCGCTCCAGGCGGCCCTGGTAGTTCAGCGTGCCTGGCACGCTGCCGGGGGACACTTCGCCGGCGCGGGCCGGCAGCGGCAGCAGCAGGGCCGCGCACAGGGAAAGAATTAATTTTTTCATAGGAGCACCTTACCTGACTATGACGATCTTGCCTTTCTTGACCGAGCCCTCGCCCTTGACCACGAAGAAATAGAGACCGCTGGCCACCTTGGCGCCGGCGGAGTTGCGCAGGTCCCAGCCGGCGCTGTCGATATTATTGCTCTTCTCCACCGTCACGACTTTTTCGCCGGAAAGAGTGAAGATGTTTATCGTGGCGCGCAGCGTCAGCCGGGTGAAGGTGACGCCGGTGCAGCCCCGCGAGGACATGCAGGGGTTGGGATAGACGTGCGCGGCGTTCAGGTCGGCCTGCGGCGGGCGCCAGGAATTCACCACGCCGCTGGTCACCGTATAGCGGCCGCCGGCCAGCGCGCCGTAGCCGAGCTGGGTGGTGCTGCCCAGCAGCGAATAGGCGCCGCCGGTCTTGGGCATGCTGTTGCCCACCGTGGTCTGCTCGCTGATAAAAAGGCGGTGGGCGCCGCCGGCCATCAGGGCCGAGGTGTAATTATAGAGTCCCCCCGCGGCCAGCGCGGCGAACAGTAATGGGAGCACAGTCTTTAACCGCATACTATATAGATATATGATAACCCGCGCTAAGTCAATGTCAAATAAGTTAAATATTTGTTACACGGGCGCTTTCGCCGGCGGCGCCCGGGAAGCATAAATGATATAATTTTTAGCAATTCATGGGAATAAACAGGCCCGACCCCCGCATACTGGTTATCAGGATGTCCTCCCTCGGGGACATCATCCTGACCGCCCCGGTTTTCCGCAACCTCAAGGCCAAGTGGCCGGGCGCGCGGCTGGACATACTGGTCAAGCCGCAGTTCCTGGGCGCGGTCTCCAAGAGCGCTTTCATCGACCGGGCCATCCCCTTCTCCGGCCTGTTCTCGGCCGTGGCCGCCGCCAACGCCGCCGACTACGACGCCATCATCGATCTGCACGACACCCCCCGCAGCCGCCTGATCTCCCTGCTGGCGCGCGCCCCGGTAAAACTGCGCTACCGCAAAGCCTCGCTGGCCCGGCGCCTCTTCGTCGGCCTGCGCATTCCCAGCCCCACGCTGGAGAAGCACACGCTGGAGCGCTACCTGGAGCCGCTGGCCGCCCTGGGCGTGCCGGTGGTACATTCAGGCCCGGAGCTGGGCGACTGGAATCCCGCCGGCGACAGGCCCGAACTCAGGAAAGGCCCTCTGCGCATCTGCGTGCTGCAGACCGCCTTCCTCGGCGACTGCGTGCTGACCCTGCCGCTGCTCAAGAAACTACGGGAGATCATGCCCCGCGCGGCGGTCACGGTGGTCACCCGCCCCGAGACCGCCGGGATTTTCAAAGCTTCCGGCCAGGTCAAAACCATCATCGAGGACAGGAAGAAGACCGCGAAGTCGCGCCTCGGCGAATTCAGCCGCCTGGCCGCCGAGCTGCGCGCCGGGAATTTCGACGCGGCCATCATCCCCCACCGCTCGCTGCGCAGCGCGCTGCTGGCCTGGCGCGCCGGCATCCCGGTGCGGGTAGGTTTCTCCTCCAGCGCCGGCAGTTTCCTGATGACCCACAAGGTCCCTTTCTCCTGGCTGCTGCACGACGTGGAGCGCAACCTCTCCCTGCTTTCCCCCCTGGCCGAGAACCTGACCGCCGCCTTCCCCGGCCTCAAGCGCGACGCCGGTGCCCCCTACGGCAAAGAGGACCGGGTAATAGCCGGCATCAATGCCGGCTCCGCCTGGCCCACCAAGCGCTGGCCGGCCGAAAAATGGGCGCGCCTGATAAAGCTGATGGCCGCCGCGCACGGCGGGAAAGTGCTGATGGTGGGCGGCCCCGGAGAGAAAGACTGGAACGGCGAGATAGAGCGCCTGGCCGGCGCCGACAACTGCCTCAACCTCACCGGCCGCACCACTATGCCGGAGCTGATGGAGGCCATCCGCCCGCTTAAAGTTTTCATCTCCAACGACTCGGGGCCCATGCACATAGCGGCGGCGCTGGGTGTGCCGGCCGTCGGCATCTTCGGCCCCACCACGCGCGAGCTGGGCTTTTTTCCCTACGGCCCGGGCAACCGGGTGGTGGAGACGCCGCTGGCCTGCCGGCCCTGCGCGCTGCACGGCTCGAAGAGCTGCCCCCGGGGGCACTTCCTCTGTATGCGCCTGCTGACGGTGGACGAGGTTTTCCGCGCGGCGCAGGACTGCAGGAAGTCCCGCGCCGCCCATATCACGGAGGCTGCTAAACTATGACGATAGCCGCTATTGTTTTAGGACTGATCGCGCTCGGGGCGAGCGCCCGCTGGACCTGGTGGCGCAGCGCCGCGCCCGGCATGAAGGTGCTCTGCTACCACAAAGTAGGCACGCCCCCTCCGGGCTCGAAGCTGAAGGACCTGTGGGTAAGTCCGAAGAAGTTCCGCTCGCAGGTCAAGTACCTGCTCGACCAGGGCTATACCACCCTGTTCTTCTCCGACCTGAAGGCGCTGCGCGACGCCGGCCAGCCGCTGCCTGAGAAGTCCGTGCTGATCACCTTCGACGACGGCTACGAGAACAATTACACCGAGGCTTGGCCCATTCTCAGGGAACTGGGCGCCAAGGGGAATATCTTCGTCGTCTATAATACCATCGGCAAGACCAACCTCTGGCATAACCCCGCCTCCGAGCCGTGGGTCAACATGGCCACGCTGGAGCAGCTTAAAGAGATGCAGGCCAGCGGCGTCATAGAGTACGGCTCGCACACGATGAACCACCCCCATCTCTCCGCGCTCAAGCTCGAGGACGCGGCCTGGGAGATGGCGGAATCCAAGCGCCAGCTCGAGGCCGCCTTCGGCCGGGAGATGTGCGCTTTCGCCTACCCCTACGGCGACGGCGCCTACGCCCCCGCCATCAGGGCCAAGGCCCTGGAGGCCGGCTACACCTTCGACTTCAGCTTCAGGCAGGGCAAGACGCCCTGGCCCTGGGACCGTGAGGCCATGACCATAGACCGCCTGTTCATACGCGGCCGCGACAACAACTGGGACCTGGCGCTGCAGCTGTCCCGCGGCGCCTCGAGGCTCTAAGGTCTTTTTGTATAATAACAACGCGAGGTAAACATAAATGAAAGATTTAGGCATAGGCAAACTGGTAAGCGAGCTGGCCCGGACCAACACCGAGCTCTGGCACGAGGAAGACAAGGCCCGCGTGGGCGACGTGCCGGCCATAGCCGCCGCCAAGAAGAACATAGACAAGCTCAACCAGCAGCGCAACGACCTGATAGAGCGCATCGACGAGCGCGTGCTGGAGGCCATCAATGGCTGAGACCATTGGCAGCCTGGCCGACAAGATCAGCATCATCCAGCTTAAGATCTTCCACATGCGCGAGCAGCTGGAGCGCGCCGACGCCACGCAGGAGCACAAGGCCGCCTGCGCGGGCAAGCTGGAAGTGATGGGCGTGCAGGTGCGCGACCTGGAGGACGAGCTGACGCAGCTGGTCTCCGACGTGGCCTCCGGCAAGGTCAAGCTCAAGATCTACCGCCAGTTCAAGATGTACAACGACCCCCGCTACCGCGCCGCCGCGGCGAAGTAGACGGGATTGACCAGACCGGCAGCGCCGTGAGTGCTGCGAGCGATTTTAGTGCGCAGGGCCAAGGGCCGCAGCGGACGGCCTATCATTAAGGCCGCGGCGAAGAATGTCTGAGCGAGGCACTGTGTGCCGAGCGAGTTCTTCGCCGGCGTAGGCCCGCCGGCCCTCTTCCGCCGCGCACGCTCTATGAGCGAGTAGCGCTCACGGCGCTGCCGAAGCCACCGCAACTATGGGACCTGGAATACTCATTATCGTTTACAAGGGGATCGGCGACGTGCTGCTTACCACGCCGCTGCTGCGCGCGCTCAAGAAAGGCCTGCCGGACTCGCGCCTCTACTTCCTCACGCGCCGCCCCTCGCGGCGCATACTCGAGAACAACCCCCGCCTGGCCGGCGTGTTCTACCGCGAGGACAAGCCGCTCGCGGCCATACGCGCCGCCGGCATAGACATCTCTATGGATTTCATGAGGTCCGCTTCCTCCGGCCTCTACGCCCTGTTCTCCGGCGCTAAAAAGCGGCTGGCTTTCGAGGCGCCCGGCGCCTGGCTCTTCCACAACACGCGCCCCGTAAAGCGTCAGGACAACGCCTACACCGTCTTCGACCGGCTGCAGCTGCTCGAGCCGCTGGGCATACCCCACGACGGACCGCAGATGGAACTGGACTTCAAGCCGGAGAACGCGGCCAAGGCGGACGCTTTCCTGGCCGGCGCCGGGGTGAAACCCGAAGACTTTCTGATAACGTTCGACATCACCAGCCCGCGCGAACACCGCCGCTGGGCTCCCGAAAATTTCGCCGGCCTGGCCGACGCCGCCGCCGAGCGCCATGGCGCGCGCGTGGTGTTCCTGTGGGGCCCCGGAGAACTGGACTACGTCAAGGCGGCCATGTCCGCCGCCAAGCGGCCGCACCTGCTCTGCCCCGATTTCGACCTGTTGGACCTCGCGGCCCTGCTCAGGCGAGCCTCGCTGCACGCCGGCACCAGTTCCGCCCCCATGCACCTGGCCGTCAGCCAGGGGGCGCCCACCTTCACGGTCTACGCCCCGCAGAATTCCCCGGCCAGCTGGACTCCCCCCGGCCCTCGCCACGCGTGGTCGCAGGGCGAGCTCTCCACGCTGCCCTTCGATACGGTCCGGGACAGCTTCCTGACCCACATAAAGAAACTCAAGGAGGCCGCCAGATGAGCTTCTCCGCCGAAAAGACCCGCGATTCGTTGCGGCAGGGCGCGGCCGGCCGCCTGCTGCTGAGCCTGCTGTCCCACACCTATTCCGGCGTGATCCGCGCGCGCAAAGCCCTATACGCCCGGCGCGTACTCAAGAGCCGCAGGCTGCCGGTGCCGGTGGTCTGCTTCGGCAACATCTCCTCCGGCGGCACCGGCAAGACCTCCACCGTGGTCACCGTGGCGCTGGAACTGGCGCGCTCCGGCCGCAAGCCGGCCGTGCTGCTGCGCGGCTACCGCCGCAAGGCCCCGCCCGACAGCGTCACCGTCCTGACCAAGGGCCGCCCGCTGGTGCTCGACGAGGCCGGCGACGAGGCGCTGATGCTCTACCGCATGCTGGAGCCCGCCGGCGTGCCGGTGATAGTCTCCGCCGACCGCTATGCCTCCGGCACCGCCGCCGTGGAGCTGGGCGCCGACCTGATCCTCATGGACGACGGCTTCCAGCATTTCGCGCTGGAGCGCGACGCAGACATCGTGCTGGTAAACGCCACCGCCCCCTTCTACCGCGACCGGGTGCTGCCCGCCGGGGACCTGCGCGAGGCGCCCGCCGGCCTGGAGCGCGCCGCGGCCGTGGTCATCACGCATTGCGAACAGGTGACGCAGGACGCCGTGGACGAGCTGCGCGCCGAGATAGCGCGCCTGGCGCCAGGCGCCGAGATCGTGGAGAGCATGCACGCCCCGGAGACTTTCATAGACCCCGCCACCGCGGTGAACGTGGACCTCAACGCCCTGCGCGGCCGGCCCGCCGTGGCGCTATCGGGCATAGGCGACCCGGCCTCGTTCGAGAACGTGCTCAAGAAAATGCAGCTCGACCTTAAGCAGATCTGGCGCTACCCCGACCATCACGCCTTCACGGAGGAGGAACTGGCCGCGGCCGAGCGCGCCCGCGACGGCCTGCCGCTGATCACCACCTACAAGGATTTTTCGCGCTTCCCCCCCGGCTGGCAGGGCCTGCTGGGCGGCGGCGTGCTGATACTCTCGGTCAAGATAGTCTTCCTGCTCGACGGCTGGAAGCGCCTCATGCGCGTAGTGGACAACGCCGGAAAGGACCGCGACTGATGCGCGCCTGGCCCCGCACCCTCAGGAAAGCACCAGCCGCGCCCACGGCCTTCCTGGACCGCGACGGCACGATCAACCGGGACCGGGCCGGGGTCTACATCACGTCGCCGGACCAGTTGAAGCTCTACGCGTCGGCGGCCAGGGCCGTAAAACTTCTTGCGGAGAAAGGCTACCGGATAGTGGTGCTGACCAACCAGTCCGGGGTGGGCCGCGGCTACATGACCCTGGCCGCAGCAAAAGCCATCAATCTAAAACTGGTGCGCGACCTGCGCGCCGCCGGCGCGCCCGTGGCCGCCGTCTATTTCTGCCCGCACGCCCCGGACGCGGCTTGCGCCTGCCGCAAACCCCGCCCCGGCCTGCTGCGCGAGGCCCGCAAGGACACCCCGGCCGACATGAAGCGCTCTTTCGTGGCCGGCGACAAGCCTTCCGACCTGGCCCTGGCCAGGAACGCCGGTCTGAAAGGCTACCTGGTGCTGACCGGGCAGGGCCGCGCCGCCGCGGCCGCGGGCTATAAGGACCTGCTGGCGCTCGCCAGGGCCGTACCCGATCTCGGTAAAAATCACAAAGGCAAAGACTAACATGAAAAAACGCATACTCGTCTCCCAGATCGTCACGCTGCTGCTCCTGCTCGCCGCCCGTCCCGAAAGCTGGCTCCTTTTCTGGGCCGGCCTCGCCGTGATGCTGCTCGGGCAGCTGGTGCGCCTGGCGGCCAGCGCCGCCATAGTTAAATCCAAGACGCTGACGGTCACCGGCCCCTACGCCGCCGTGCGCAACCCCCTCTACCTCGGCACCATGGTCATGACCGCCGGACTGATGATCATGCTCTCCTCCCCCTCCCGCCCGGCGCTGACCGCCGCCCTCTGGGCCGCCGCCGCCGCGGCTTTCGGCTGGATCTATTACGTCACGATCAAGGCCGAGGAGCAGTACCTGCAGTCGGTCTACGGCGAGGACTTCGTCAAGTACAAGGCGGCCGCCCCCGCCATCCTGCCCACCCCCTCCGGCCTGGCCGGCTTCTTCGACTTTTCGGCTTATTCCGCCGAGGTCTTTCGCAAGAACAAGGAATGGCGGGGCATGACGGCCGCCGCCCTGCTGGCCGTACTGGTGGCCGCCCGCATTCACTATGGTTTTTAAACTCCTGCTGCTGCTCGGGCTGGCCTCGCCGGCCGCGGCGGCGGAGAACCTGCTGGAACATCCCTACTGGAACCTGCCGGCCTCCACCGCCGCCGTCACCCCGGCGTCGGCGGGCCTGGTGAACGGCGAGACGCTGGAGTACGACATCTACTGGGGGCTGGTCTACGTCGGGCGGGCCTACCTCAAGATAGAGCAGACCGTGGACATCTCCTCCCGCCCGGCCCTGCATATAGTTTCCGAGGCCAGGTCCGGCTCTTTCATAAATAATTTCTATAAAGTGGCGGACCGCAACGACTCCTGGATGGACGCCGCCACGCTGCAGTCCTACGGTTACTACAAGAAGGTCTCAGAGGGCAAGTTCTTCTTCAACGAGTGGCTGGTTTTCGACGCCGCGGCAAAGCGCTATTACGGCCGCAAGATGAACAAGAAGCGCCAGGTCACCGAGGTGGAAGGTCCGCTGGAGGGCGCTGTAAACGACGTGCTCTCCGGGCTCTACCGCCTGCGGGCCATGCAGATCCCCCAGGGTTCACGCGTGGAGCTGGACGTCAACACCAAGCGCAACTGGCGCCTGACCATCAAGTCCGGCAAGAGCGAGAAGATCTCCACCCCTTACGGCAAGAAGAAGTGCATGCTGTTCGAGCCGATGGCCGGCGAAGAGGGCATCTTCGTGGCCAAGGCCGGCAAGCGCATGCTGGTCTGGATCACCGAGGACGAGCTGAAAGTGCCGATGATGCTGAAGGCCGAGATCTTCATCGGCTCCGTAACCGCCAAGCTGGTGCGCCGCACCATCTCCCCCGGCCCCTACAAATTCCGCTAACCCCCGCTAACCCGGCGGGCCCATTTGTTATAATATTTATATTATGACAAAGGCTGCTTACAAGCGTCTTTCCGCCATCGTAGCCGGCTTCCGCGGCCGCAAGATAGCCGTTTTCGGCGACCTGATGCTGGACCGCTACATAAAAGGTTCCGTAAAGCGGATCTCCCCCGAAGCCCCGGTGCCCGTAGTGCGGGTCACCTCCGAATCCTCCGTCTGCGGCGGCGCCGCCAACGTGGCCGTCAACCTGGCCGCCTTCGGCGCCTCCCCCTCGCTGGTCTCCGTCACCGGGCGCGACGCCCCCGCCGAAGAACTGACCTCCCTGCTGGCCGCCGCAGGCGTCAGCGCCGCCTCCCTGGTGCGCGACGGCGCTTTCCGCACCATAGAGAAGACCCGCGTAATAGCCGAGCATCAACAGGTCGTGCGCTTCGACCACGAGTACCCCGCCCTGCTGGGCCAGCCCGCCCGCCGGGCCGCCCTCTCCTCGCTGGAAGCCGCGCTCGCGGACGGCTGCCAGGCGCTGATCCTTTCCGACTACGGCAAAGGCCTGCTGGAACCCTCCACGATAAAGGCCGCCATCGGCCTGGCCGCCCGCCGCGGCGTGCCGGTCTTCGTGGACCCCAAGGTGGAGCATTTCCAGCTCTACCGCGGCGTGGCCTGCATCACCCCCAACACTTCCGAAGCCTACGGCGGCATGCGCCAGACGCAGAAGGACGGGCAGGAGCACGCCGAGAAGCTCGGCCGCGACATCATGCGCCGCCTGGGCCTGCGCTCGCTGCTGATAACCCAGGGCGAACACGGCATGACGCTGTTCACCCGCAAGGCCTCCGCGCTGGCCTCTACCCATATCCCCACCCGCGCCAGGGAGGTCTTCGACGTGACCGGCGCGGGCGACACGGTCATCTCCACCCTGGCCCTCACCTGGGCCGCCGGGGCCGCCCCCGAGGAAGCGGCCACCGCCGCCAATTTCGCCGCCGGCATCGTGGTAGCCAAGCTGGGCACCGCCTCGGCCAGCGTGGAAGAGCTGCTGGAAAGCGCTAAATCATGGATAAAGACTGCCTGATCGTCATACCCGCCCGCTACGGCTCGCAGCGCTACCCCGGCAAGGTGCTGGCGCGCCTGGGCGGCAAGCCCGTCATACAGTGGTGCTGGGAAGCCGCCGTCAAGGCCGGCCTCGGCGAGGTGACGGTAGCCACCGAACACGCGGCCGTTCTGAGCGCAGTGCGCGCCTTCGGGGCCCGCGCCGTGCTGACCAGCCCGCGCTGCCAGTCCGGCACCGACCGCGTCTACGAAGCGGCCCGCGGCACCAGAGCGGCCTACGTCATAAATATACAGGGCGACGAGCCGTTCATGACGGCCGCCACGCTGAAGAAAGCTTTCAGGAAACTGAAGTCTTCCCCAGACTGCCAGATCGGCACGGCCTGCGTGCGAATAGAGGACCGTGCGGACATCGAGAACCCCAACTGCGTGAAGGTAGCGATGAACAAGGCCGGGCGGGCCCTCTATTTCTCCCGCTGCCCCATCCCCTTCCACCACGCACTTTCAGACCTCAGGGACCTGCCCTACTACAAGCACTGCGGCTTCTACATCTACCGCCGCAGCGCCCTGGAACGATTCGTAAAATTGAAGCCCAGCCCCCTCGAGCGGCTGGAGCGGCTGGAACAGCTGCGTGCGCTCGAGAACGGCATGGGCATAGCCGTGGCCCAAGTGCCGGCGCTCGGGCCGGCCATAGACGTGCCGGCGGACCTGCGGGCCGCCGAAAGATTTCTTAAACGCGCCGGGCGCTAGGAGGACGCCGGGCCGGGCCGCCCCCTCGGGAGCGGCTCTCTCAAACTGCTTTTGCGCGCAAGCGCGGGGATAAAATGACCAGATATATATTCGTGACCGGCGGCGTAGTCAGCTCTCTCGGCAAAGGCATCACCGCGGCCTCCATCGGCCGCCTGCTCAAGTCCCACGGGCTTTCCGTCACCATCATGAAATGCGACCCGTACATCAACGTGGACGCCGGCACCATGGCGCCGTTCCAGCACGGCGAGGTCTTCGTCACCGACGACGGCGCCGAGACCGACCTGGACCTGGGCTACTACGAGCGCTTCCTGGGCATAGACACCGGCCGCGTCAATATCATGACCGCGGGGCAGATCTACCAGACCGTCATCGCCAAGGAGCGCGAGGGCGGCTACCTGGGCCAGACCGTGCAGGTCATCCCGCATATCACCGACGAGATCAAGCGCCGCTTCGTCAAGGCCGGCGAGGGCTTCGACATCGCCATCATCGAGATCGGCGGCACCGTGGGCGACATCGAGAGCCTCCCCTTCCTCGAGGCCGCCCGCCAGATGCGCCCCGACCGCATGCGCAACGACGTGCTGTACCTGCACGTCACGCTGGTCCCCTACCTGACCGCCTCCGACGAGCTCAAGACCAAGCCCACGCAGCACTCCGTCAACAAGCTGCGCGAGATCGGCATCGACCCGGACATCATCGTCTGCCGCGCCGAGAAGCCGCTGGCGCGCGACATCAAGAACAAGATCGCCCTGTTCACCAGCGTCCCCAAGGAAGCCGTGATAGACGCGCCCGACGCGCCTTCCATCTACGACGTGCCGCTGGTGCTCAAGAAGCAGGGCCTCGACGAGCAGATCATGATGCTGCTGCGGCTGCGCAGCGGCAAGTGGGACTTCGACGAGTGGACCGAGTTCACGGCGCGCCTGAAGGCCGCGGCCGGCGCCGCCCCGGTGCGCATAGCCATAGCCGGCAAGTACACCAAGCTCAAGGACTCCTATAAATCCCTGACCGAGGCCGTGCTGCACGGCGCTATCGCCAACGGCGTGAAGGCCGAGTTCGACTACGTGGACGTGGAAGCCGAGGATTTCGGGGCGCGCCTGGCCAAGGCCGACGGCCTGATAGTGCCCGGCGGCTTCGGCGACCGCGGCATAGAGGGCAAGATCTCCGCCGTGCGATACGCCCGCGAGAACAAACTGCCGTTCCTGGGTATCTGCCTAGGCATGCAGTGCGCCACCATCGAGTTCGCGCGCAACGCCATCGGCCTCAAGCGCGCGCATTCCACGGAGTTCGACCCCAAGACCCCCCACCCGGTGGTGGACCTGATGGCCGAGCAGAAAGGCGTGAAGGACAAGGGCGGCACGATGCGCCTCGGCGCGTGGCCCTGCGACATCAGGAAGGGCTCGCTGGCCGCCAAGATCTACGGCGCCGCCGCCATCTCCGAGCGGCACCGCCACCGCTACGAGTTCAACAACAAGTACGCGGCGCAGTACGCCAAGGCCGGCATGACGGTCAGCGGCGTCAACAAAAAGGTGAATCTGCCAGAGATCGTGGAGATCAAGGACCACCCCTGGTTCGTTGGCGTGCAGTTCCACCCGGAGTTCAAGTCCCGGCCGCTGATGCCGCACCCGCTGTTCTTCAGCTTCGTCGCGGCGGCGGTAAAGAACCGGAAAAAGTAAGGAGACGCGCGTGGCTAAACAGAAACAGGTTAAAGTCGGCAAAGTGACCTTCTCCAACGACGGGCCGCTGGCCTATATCGTGGGACCGTGCGTCATAGAAACGGCGCGGTCCTACGAGGCCGAGGCCGTGAAGCTCAAAGCGGTCTTCTCGGTCCTCAAGACGCCGTTCGTACTAAAGGCCTCTTTCGACAAGGCCAACCGCACCTCGCACAGCGCCTTCCGCGGGATAGGCATGCAGGCGGCCCTGGACTTCCTCAAAGAACTGAAGAACCGCCTGGGGCTGCCGCTGCTGGTGGACGTGCACGAGCCGTCGCAGGCGGCCGCGGTCGCCGCCGCGGCCGACATACTGCAGGTGCCGGCCTTCCTGTGCCGGCAGACCGACCTGCTCTACGCCTGCGCCGACACCGGCCGGGCCGTCAACGTCAAGAAAGGCCAGTTCCTCTCCCCGTGGGAAGCCGAGAACATAGTCAAGAAGCTCGAGAACCGCGGCGCGGCGGGCATCATGCTCACCGAGCGCGGCTCCTCCTTCGGCTACGGCAATCTGGTGGTGGACATGCGCTCGCTGGAGATCATGAAGGACTTCGGCTACCCGGTGATCTTCGACTGCACGCACTCGGTGCAGCGCCCCGGCGGCCTCGGCAACGCCACCGGCGGGGACCGCCGCTTCATCCTGCCGCTGGCCAAGGCCGCGGCCTCGCAGCGCATAGCGGGCCTGTTCTTCGAGGCCCACCCGAACCCCTCAAAGGCGCTCTCCGACGGGCCGAATTCGCTGCGGCTCGCCGCCGTGAAGCCCGCGGTGGCGGCGCTCAACCGCGTGGACAGGCTGGCCACCGAGATCGCCGGAGTAGGATCCAACTAAGGAAAGATTATGAAATGCACCAACTGCGGGCAGGAAAACCGCCCTACGATCAAATTCTGCAGAAAATGCAACACGGACCTGACGCTGCCGCCGGCCTGGTTCCCCAACTGGCGCTGGCATCTCAAGACGCTGGCCTGGATCTACCTGACGCTCGTCGTCGGGTTCTTCGCCGTCAGCTACCTGCTGCGCCGGCTGCCGCCCCCCTACGACCAGCGCCAGATACCGCCGGAGATGACGCCGTGGCTGAACCCGAAGAAAGCCCCGGCCAAATAGCATGAATCCCAAAGACTCGCTGATCCTCAAGACCGCCCGCGGCGTGATCAAGTCCGAAAGCGCCGCCGTCTCCGGCCTGTCGGCCGCGCTGGACGCGTCCTTCGTGCGGGCCGTACGCCTGCTAGAGCGCTGCCAGGGCAAGGCCGTGCTGCTGGGCGTGGGCAAGTCCGGCCTGATAGCCCGCAAGATAGCCGCCACGCTGGCCTCCACCGGCACGCGCAGCGTCTACCTGCACCCCGTGGAGTCCCTGCACGGCGATCTGGGCATGATAGCCGCCGACGACGTGGCCGTGGCGCTGTCCTATTCGGGCGAGACCGAGGAGACGGCCAAACTGCTGCCCATACTAAAGAAGCAGGGCCTGCCCGTCATCTCCATCACCAACAACGCCGGCTCGCGCATGGCCCGCCATTCCGACGTGGTGCTGCGCCTGCGGGTGAAGTCCGAGGCCTGCCCGATGGACATAGTCCCCACCTCCTCCACCACCGCTATGCTGGCCCTCGGCGACGCGCTGGCCGTGACGCTGATGACTCTCAAAGGCTTCGGCCGCAACCATTTCGCCCGCCTGCACCCCGGCGGCAATCTGGGCAAGCTGCTGAACCTCAAGGTCGGGGACCTGATGCACAAGGGCCGCGAGAACCCCGTGGTAAAAGAAGGCGCCGCCGTAGCCGACGCGCTGCGCGTGATGACCGCCACCCGGGCCGGCGCCGTTTCCGTAACCGGCAGGGACGGCCGGTTGACCGGCTATTTCACCGACGGGGACCTGCGCCGCCGGCTGCAGGACGGCAGCCTGGACCTGGCCGCCCCGGTCAAAGGCGTGATGACGCGCTCGCCGCTGACCGTACACCCCGAGACGCCGGCCATGGAGGCGGCGCGGTTGATCAGCGAGCGCCGCATAGACAATCTGCCGGTAACGGATTCGAAGTCCGGCCGCCCCGTGGGCATCATAGACGAGCGAGACCTGCTCAAAGAAGGCCTGGGTTGAGAAAACTGCCGCTCCTGCTGCTGCTCGCCCTCGCGGCCTGCGACTCCGCCGGCCGCGGCGAAGCCGCGCCCGGAGTCAGCCTGCTGGAGAACTTCCGCATGGCGGAGAGCGGCGCCGGCGCCGCCCGCTGGCGCCTGGAGGCCGACAAGGGCCGCATGGACGAGAAGAACGGCCTGATCGCTTTCACCTCCCCCCGCATCCGCTTTTACGAAGCCGGCAAGCCCACCTCGGAGATCTCCTCCAGGGCCGGTTCGCTGAAGATGCACGACAAGTCGGCCGTGCTTACCGACGAGGTGGTGGTAAATTCGCTGAAGGACGGCATGCGGCTGGTCACCACCCGGCTTTTCTACAGCGCCGCCCGCGGCAAGATCTGGACCGACGAGCCGCTGACCATCTACAAGGGCCGCACGGTAATAAAGGGCCGCGGCTTTACCGCCAACCCCGACCTCTCCGCCATAGAGATACAACGCCAGGAGACGAGGATGTCCGGACAATGAGTTCTTTACGCCTGATCCTTCTGCTGGCGCTGGCCGCCGGACCGGCCGCGGCCGCCGAGGATTTCCTGCGCGGCTCGGTGGTCAAGAGCGACAAGTGGACCATGGACCGCGCCAACGAGCGGGAGATCTTCGACGGCAACGTTTCCTTCCGCAATCCGCGCTACACGCTGAAGGCCGACCGCGCCCTCTACGCGAGGCCGGGCCAGGCCTGGACGATGAACGGTTCGGTCTACATGCTGCGCACCTTCGACGACAAGTCCCGCGTGGAAGTGAATTGCGACAACGCCTATTACCTCGAGACCCTGGAGGAGGCCACGCTGGGCCGCGGGGCGCTGCCGGTGAGGATGAAATATACCGGCCCCGACGGCAGGGTGCTCAACGGCAGGGCCGACCGGACGCTGGCCGAGAACCAGAAGGGCCTGATGACCTTCGACGGCGCCTTCCTGCTTTCCACGGAGAACCTGGACATGTACGCGCAGCGGGGCCTCTACGACAACGCCGAGGGCACCTTCACCATGCTGGATTCCACCCCGGTGGCCGTAGGCACCCGCCAGCCGTACGATTTCGCGATAGCCGCCGAGCGAATAAAGTTCTTCAAGGATAGCCGCGATATAAAGTTCTATAATAGGGTTTCCGGCTGGGTCAAAGACGCGGAGCAGATCCCAGGCCAGCCGGAAGCCGCAGAGGCCGCCCGCCCATGAAACTCGAATGCACCCTGCTTGAAAAGTCCTTCAGCCGCCGCAAGGTGGTCAACGGCATCTCGCTGCACATCAACTCCGGCGAGGTCTGCGGCCTGCTGGGCCCCAACGGCGCCGGCAAGACCACCACCTTCCACATGCTCGTGGGCTTCCTGGAGCCCGACGGCGGCCAGGTGTTCATGGACGGCCGCGACGCCACGAAGGAGCCGATGTTCCAGCGCGCCCGCGGCGGCATAGGCTACCTGGCGCAGGAGCCCACCGTTTTTCGCGGCCTGACCGTGGAGCAGAACCTGGAGGCCATCCTGGAGCGCACCACCCCCGACCGCGCGGCCATGAAGGCCCGCGTGGAATCCCTGCTGGGCGAATTCGGCCTGCTGCGGCTCAAGGACCAGAAAGCCTGGACCCTCTCCGGCGGCGAGAAGCGCCGGCTCGAGGTTGCCCGCGTGATGATCAACGACCCCAAGATCATCCTGCTCGACGAGCCTTTCGTCGGCATAGACCCCATCACCGTCAGCGACCTCAAGAAGATCATCCTGCACCTCAAGGACAAGGGCATCGGCGTGCTCATCACCGACCACAACGTGCGCGAGACCCTCTCCATCACCGACCGCTCCTACCTCATCTACAACGGCCAGATCCTCATAGACGGCGACGCCAACACGCTCCTCAACGACCCCAAAGCCCGCGAGTTCTACCTCGGCTGGGACTTCAAACTGTAATCCATAAATAAAAGACCCCGACGCGCCGCAAAAAGCGGAGTCGGGGAAGCATAAAACCCGCGTGCGCCGGGGGTACGCCTTCTACGGGTACGCTCGGCCACACCGTGGCCTCGCTCTTTCGCTACGGCTCGGCGCTACGCAAGCCTCGCCTACGCGAGGCCCCTCCGAAGGCATACCCCCGGCACACACGAGGCGAGTTTTACACGAACCAAAATATGCCCGTGCCATCCCTCCGTTTTCTTTCATGGGATTGGCTGTTTCCGTAATGTAACTAGCGGAGACCGCAGGGATGGGGGCTGAAAAAGCCTGTAGGAGGCCCGAGCTTGCATAGCGCGAGGGCCGAGACGGGCAGCCGCGAGCACGGTGTGCGGGTGGAGCGCAGCGACACCGCAGTGACGGCGGTTTTTCGGACCCCGTCCCTGCGGTAGGCCGCTCGAAGTTGAGCGGCCATACGCAGTCAGCTTTAGGTGAAGGTTTCCAGGTGGGTGTGGAGGTGGTGGCGGCGGATGTGCTTCATGGCCGCGGCGTGCTGGGCCTCGGCCCTGGCGGTCTGGCCGGTGAGGTAGTAGAGGTTCGCGAGCGAGAGGAGCGTCAGGGCTTCGCCGCGCGGCTCGGAACGGCCTTTGAACAGGCCGGCGGCCTTGCGGTAATGCTCGAGCGCCGTGCCGAAGTCGCCGTTGCGCTTCTTGATCTCGCCCATGCCCCATTCGACGAAGCCCAGGTCGGCCCAGTCGGAGAGGCCGGAGTAGAGCTTATGCGCGCGCTCGTAACCGGCATAAGCCTCTTCGAGCCTGCCCATCTGCCGCAGCACATTGGAAGTGCCGCATTCGGCGTAGGCCTTGGCGAAAGTGTCGTCGGTCCCGGAGAAAAGCCGGCGGGCCCGCACGTAGCAGTCGAGCGCTCGGCCCATGAAGCCGGCCACCCGCAGTATGCCGCCCAGGCCGAACAGGGCATAGCCGGCTGCGGCCTCGTCCTTGTCTTTATTGGCCGAGGAGAGCGACTCCTCGAAAGCGTTGATTCCTTCTCCGTAACGCCCCTGCAAACGGTACAGCCCGCCCAGGGCCCACAGCGCGAAAGCCGCGCCGGCCAGGTCGCCGGCCTTCTTATACGCCTTATGCTGGCGCTCCAGCAGGGCGGCCGCTTCGGCCAACCGGCCCACCAGCCGCAGGGCCAGCGCCCATTCCAGCTCGGCGTCGGGGCGGCACATATCCAGCCGCTTGGCCAGCGCCAGCGCGCCCTTGGCGGCCGCCAGGGCCTCGCCCTCCCTGCCCAGCGCCCGGGCGCAGCGCGCCTCGCCCAGCAGGGTTTCCAGCAGAAGTTCCTCGTCGCTCCTGGCCGCCTTGCGGGTCAGGGCGTATTGTTCCAGCGCACGGCCGAACAGGCCGAGACCGCGCAGGGCCTCGCCCTTAAGGAACAGCCAGCGCCCTTTTCCGGCGCCCGGCTTGATCTTGTTCAGCGCGGCCAAAGCTTTGGCGAATTCACCGTCATCGAGCAATTTTTCTATTTTTTCCATATGATCTTCTTTTCGCAGCCCCGCCCCAGGGGGCAGGGACCGCAGAGAGGTTTTGACTTCCGGCAGAAATCCTTGCACAGCTTCACCAGAAGAGCGTGATACTCATTATACACTTTCTCGTCGGGCTTCAGAGCGCGCCCGAACAGCGCCTGCCAGCCGCCGTACGATAAACCTCGCCCCAGCCCGTATCTTTCCCCCACCCGCCGCGTATAGGCGTCTATCACGAAAGAAGCCTTGCCCGCCGCGTACAGGACCATCGAATCCGCCGTCTCCGGTCCCACGCCGTCGTACGACAGGAGCTCGGCGCGCAGGGCGGCGGCGGGCGCGGCGGCGAACCAGGCCGGCAGGCCCTCAGGGTGCTCGGCCAGGACGCGCCGGCAGAATCCGCGCAGCCGCCCGGCCTTCTGGTTATAGTAACCGCTGCTCCGTACTGCCCGCCTCAGCACAGGCAACGGGCAGGCGGCCATCGACTCCGCGGTCAGCAGCCCGGCGGCGCGCAGCGCCAGCAGGGCCTTTTCGACGTTGGTCCAGGCCGTATTCTGGGTGAGTATGGCCCCGACGCAGATCTCGAAAGCTCCGGCCGGCCCGCGGGGGCCATAGGAGCCGGGAGCGTAAACGGGCGCGGCCCCGCCCGGAGGCGTGACCGGCCACCAGCCCTGCCGGCCGAAAGCCTTGTACAGCCGGGAATAGATCCCCCTTATTCTTTGGGAAGCAGCCGCTTTATCTCGAGGAGCAGGTCCTCGAGATTGTAGGGCTTTTTCATGAAGTTGCGCGCGCCGCATTGTTTAGCCTTCTCTATGCTCTCGGAGGTGTCGAGCGTGGAAATGATCAGCACCGGCGTGTGGCGGGTCAGGCTGTCGCGCATGAGCGCGTTGCAGACCTCGTAGCCGTTGAGCTTGGGCAGCAGCAGGTCCAGCAGGATCAGGTCCGGCTTCTCCCGGCGCGCGAGCGCCAGGCCGGAGACCCCGTCGCCGGCGTGCAGCACGGTGTAGCCCTCCGAGGCCAGCACTTCCTTGAGCACGGTAGAGGCGGCCTTGCTGTCCTCTATCATCACTATTTTGCGGGACGTCATTTCGCCCCCTTGTAATGGCCGGCCAGTTCTATATAGTCCTGCTCGGACCGCTCCAGGCCGCGGCATTCCTCGTCGGTAAGCTGCCGCTTCACCTTGCCGGGCGCGCCCATCACCATGCTGCGCGGCGGTATCTTGGAGCCGGGCGTCACCACGGCGCCGGCGGCCACCAGGGAATATTCCCCGATCTCGCAGTCCATCACCACCGCGCCCATACCTATCAGGCAGCGCTGGCCCACTACCGAGCCGTGTATGATGGCCGAATGGCCCACCGTCACGCCCTCGCCGACCAGCACCGGCTTGTCGCGGTTCGGGTGCAGCACGGCCAGGTCCTGTATATTGGAGCCTTTTCCAATCTCTATCCTGTCCACGTCGCCGCGGATGACGGCGCCGGGCCAGACGGAGACGCCGTCGGCGATCTTCACCCGGCCAATTACGGCGGCCGAAGGGTGCACCCAGGCCCCGCCGGAGATCTCGGGAACGCTGTGCATGAATTTCTCTGTCATTTATGCCCCTTCCCGTGGCGGGAATGCTCGCCGGTATGCGGCGGTTCGGAGGCGTGCAGCCCCCAGTAGATGAAGACGCTGGCGAAAGCCGGCAGCAGGTAATAGAAGAGGCGGAACAGCAGGCTCGCCGTCAGCGCCTGCGCCACCGGCACGCCCATGCCGGAGAAGGCCGCCGTCATGGCCGCTTCCATGGCGCCCAGGCCGCCCGGCAGGATCGGGATTATCGTCATCAGCATGCCGAAAGCGAAGCCGGCTATCAGCGTGGTGGCGCCCAGCGACACGCCCACGGCCTTGAAGGCGAAATACAGGATCAGGATATTGCTGACCCAGTCGCAGAAGACGTAGGCCACCACCTTGGGCAGCTCGAACTTGCGGCCGTGTATGGTGCGGATGCCCTCGTCCAGCTGGCCTTCGAACTTCACGAAATTCTCGTGCGGGATCTCCTTCTTCGAGAAGAAGTAGATCACGTGGTTGACCGCCACGAACATCCGGCGGGCCCAGGCGGCGCGCAGCTCGTGGTGGAAGAACAGCAGCGTCAGGCCGAAAGCGAAGCCCAGCACGGCCGCGACGCCGATAAGCGCCTCCACCATGCTCTTGTTGAAATCCGGGGTGTTCAGGAACTGCAGCAGCGCGCCTTCCACCACGATCAGCGCCAGCGCCAGGTAGATCAGCACGGTGATGACCACGGAGGAGGTGACGCTGGCCCCGTAAGGCACGCGGCGCTTACCCAACAGGTGGGCGCGCGTGGCGAAGCCGCTGATGCCGCCCGAGGAGACGAAATAGTTGACGGTCGTGGACACGAAGGCTATGCCCGCCACCTCCAGGAAGGGCAGTCGGATGCCGAGTATCCGCAGCACCTCCCACAGAGTGAGGCCCATGAAGGTGTAACTGGAAACCGCGAACAGGAAGGACAGCGTCAGCCAGAGCGGGCTGGCATTGCGTATGGTTTCCGCCATAGCCCCCAGGTTGGGATAGATCAGCCAGGTCAGGATGCCCAAAGACAGCGCTACCGGAGCGTAGACGACCAGTTTTTTGCGGAAGGAGGCTTGCTTCATAATGTGATAAAATTAGTCTATATAATTATGGCGGTCAGGAAAAGACTTTCCCCCCGCCCCGACCTATGGCAGCACTCAAATTCGATTTCATCGTAGTCGGCAGCGGCGCCGCCGGCCTGCTGGCCGCCCATAAGCTGGCCGCGGCCGGCCGCGTGGCCGTGCTGACCAAGCGCACCCCCGAGGTCTCCAACAGCGACCTGGCGCAGGGCGGCATAGCCGCCGTAACCGGCCCGGACGACGATTTTCCCCTGCACATAAAGGACACGCTGCGCACCGGCGCCGGCCTTTCGGACCCGCGGGTGGTGGACCTGACCATAAGAGAAGCCCCGGAGCGCATCAGGGAACTGGTCGCGCTGGGCACGCGCTTCTCGGAGAAACGAGGCGTCTTCGAACTGGGCCTGGAAGGCGGCCACAGCCGCCGCCGCGTGCTGCACGCCGCAGATTCCACCGGCCACGAGATGGAGCGCGCGCTCCTGCAGGC
>MGTZ01000007.1:60161-129210 GCA_001799715.1 Elusimicrobia bacterium GWB2_63_16
CCTACCGCGCCGGCCTGCCGCTGGTCAACATGGAATTCGTGCAGTTCCACCCCACCTGCCTCTACCACCCGCAGGCCAAGTCCTTCCTGATCTCCGAGGCGCTGCGCGGCGAGGGCGGCATATTGCGCGACGCCGACGGGCGCGCCTTCATGAAGGACTATTCCCGCTATCAGGAGCTGGCGCCGCGCGACATCGTGGCGCGGGCCATAGACTCCGAGCTCAAGCGCACCGGCGCCGACCACGTCTACCTGGACATGACGCACCTCAAGCCGGCCTTCCTGCGGCGCCGCTTTCCGATGATACACGCCAAATGCCTGGCGCTTGGCATCGATATGACGCGGGCCCCTATCCCCGTGGTGCCGGCGGCCCACTTCTTCTGCGGCGGCATCGGTACCGACGACCATGGCCGCACCGCCATGCCCGGCCTTTACGCCGTCGGCGAGGTGGCGCATACCGGCCTGCACGGCGCCAACCGCCTGGCCTCCAACTCGCTGCTCGAGGCCTGCGTCTTCGCCCACAGGGCGGCGCAAGCCGTAAAAGGGGACCGCGTAGCCCGCCGCCCCTCCGGCCGGCCGCTGCACTGGACCACCGGCAACGCGCGCCCCTCCGACGAGGCAGTCATCATCAAGCATAACTGGGACGAGATCCGCACGCTGATGTGGAACTACGTGGGCATAGTGCGCAGCGACAAGCGCCTGGCCCGGGCCAGCGCCCGCGTGAAGGTGATCTCCGCCGAGATCGTGAAATATTACTGGGACTTCCTGCCCACCCGCGACCTGCTGGAACTGCGCAACATCGCCTGCCTCGCCGACGTCATCATCCGCTCCGCCCGCTCCCGCAAGGAGAGCCGGGGCCTGCACTACACGGTGGACTACCCGGCGGCCTCGCCGAAGTTCGCCAGGCCCACGGTCATAGACCGCTACGGCCGGTAAGCGGCCGGGGCCGCCATTCTTATGGACAAGATCATCATCAACGGCGCGCGTTCGCACAACCTCAAGAACTTAAGCCTCGAACTGCCCAAGAACAAGCTGGTGGTGATCACCGGCCTGTCGGGATCGGGCAAAAGCACCCTGGCCTTCGATACGGTCTACGCCGAGGGCCAGCGCCGCTACGTGGAATCCCTCTCGGCCTACGCCCGGCAGTTCCTGGAGCAGATGGACAAGCCCGACGTGGATTCGATAGAGGGCCTTTCCCCGGCCATCGCCATCCAGCAGCACCACCCCTCCAAGAACCCCCGCTCCACCGTGGGCACCGTCACCGAGATCTACGATTACCTGCGCCTCCTGTTCGCCAAGGCCGGGCGCCCCTTCTGCCCCTCCTGCCATAAGCCCATCAAGGCCTGGTCGGCCCAGGGCATCACCGCGGAGATCGCGGCCAAGTACGCGGGCCGCAAGGTGCGGCTCTTCGCCCCGCTGATACGCGGCCGCAGCGGCACCTACGAGGAATTGTTCGCCCGCCTGAAGAAGGCCGGCTTCGCCAAGGTCAAGGTGGACGACAAGGTGTTCTCCCTGGAGACGCCCCCGGACCTGAAGCGCTACGTGAAGCACGACATAGATCTCTTTGTGGACGAGTTCACCGTCTCCGCCGGCGACCGCGAGCGCCTCAGCGAGGCCGTGGAGCTGGCGCTGGGGCAGTCCAAGGGCCTGCTCTCGGCCGAAGAGCCCGGTAAACCGGCCGACCTCTACAGCGAGAAGAACGCCTGCCCGTCCTGCGGCATCAGCTTCCCCGAACTGGAGCCGCGCCTGTTCTCGTTCAATTCCCCCCACGGCGCCTGCCCCGAATGCGACGGCCTGGGCATAAAGATAGAGATAGACCCCGACCTGGTGGTGCCGGACAAGACCAAGTCCGTCAACGACGGGGCGCTGGAGGCCTGGGCCAACCCCGTCACCACGCGCACCCACCGCTGGAAAGGCTCCTGGTCCGGCTACTACGCGGACATGCTCAAGACCGCCGCCGAGGCCAACGGCATAGACCTGGACAAGCCGTGGAAGGACCTGCCCAAGGCCCACCGCGACATGCTGTTCAACGGCGCCGGGGATTTCGAAGGCGTGATCACCAACCTCAAGCGCCGGCACACGGAGAGCGAGTCCGATTTCGTAAAGGAAGAGATCTATACCAAGTTCATGCAGGAGACGGTCTGCCCTTCGTGCAAAGGACTGCGCCTCAAGCCCGAGGCCCTGAGCGTGATCGTGGACGGCAGGAACATAGCCCAGATGGCCGCGCTGCCCATAGCCGCCGCCCTGAAGGCCATGACCGCCCCCGACCTGAGCGCCACGGAGCGGACCATCGCCCGCCTTATCCTCAAGGAAATAAATTCCCGCCTGAACTTCCTCAACGACGTCGGCCTGGGCTACATCTCCATGGACCGCCGCTCCGAAACCCTGTCCGGCGGCGAGGCCCAGCGCATACAGCTGGCCACACAGATAGGCTCCGGCCTGACCGGCGTGCTGTACGTGCTCGACGAGCCCACCATCGGTCTGCACCAGCGCGACAACGCCAAGCTCATCGGCACCCTCAAGGCGCTGCGCGACATCGGCAATACGCTGCTGGTGGTAGAGCACGACGAGGCCGTCATCCGCGGCGCCGACCACATAGTGGACCTCGGCCCCGGCGCGGGCCTGGCCGGCGGCTATATAGTGGCGCAGGGCACCCCCGAGGAGATAGTAAAGAACCCCAAGTCCGTCACCGGCCCCTACCTGAGCGGGGCGCGCTCCACCACGCTCAGGCGCGAACCGCGGGCCCACTCCGGCAAGTTCCTGGAATTCACGGGGGCGAAGCAGTTCAATCTCAAGGACATCGACGTCAAGATCCCGCTGGGACTGTTCGTCAGCATCTGCGGCGTGTCCGGCTCCGGCAAATCAACGCTGCTCTACGAGATCGTGTACAAGGCGCTGGCGCGCGAGCTCTACAAGTCCAAGGAGACGCCCGGCGCCTTCCGCGCCATGAAGGGCGCCTCCGGCATAGACAAGGTCATCATCGTAGACCAGTCCCCCATCGGCCGCACGCCGCGCTCCAACCCGTCCACTTACAGCGGCGTGTTCAACCATATCCGCGACCTGTTCGCGGCGCTGCCCGAGGCCAAGCGGCGCGGCTACGAGCCGGGGCGCTTCTCGTTCAACGTCAAGGGCGGCCGCTGCGAAGCCTGCCAGGGCGACGGCACCATCAAGATCCAGATGCAGTTCCTGCCCGACGTCTACGTGAAGTGCGAGGAATGCGGCGGCCACCGGTTCAACGAGGACACCCTGGCCGTTAAGTTCAAGGGCAGGAGCATCGCCGACGTGCTGGCGCTGTCCGTGGGCGAGGCCGCGGAACTGTTCGCCGACATCCCGCGCATCGCCAAGATCCTGTCCACGCTCAGCGAAGTGGGGCTGGACTACCTGAAACTGGGCCAGAGCGCCACCACCCTCTCCGGCGGCGAGGCCCAGCGCCTCAAGCTGGCCGAGCAGCTGGCGCGCCGCGCCACCGGCCGCACCCTGTACATCCTCGACGAGCCCACCACCGGCCTGCACTTCGCCGACGTGGAGAAGCTGCTGAAAGTGCTGCACCGCCTCTCCGAAGCGGGCAACACCGTGCTGGTCATCGAGCATAACCTCGACGTGATCGCCGCCTCCGACTGGCTTATAGAGCTGGGCCCCGAGGGCGGCGACGCCGGCGGCCGGCTGGTCTACTCCGGCCCGGTGGCCGACGTGGTGAAGGCGCGCGGCTCGCATACCGGTTTCTACCTTAAGGAGCACCTGGGCGGCCTGAAGAAAAAGGCCGCCGCCCGCTGATGACCGCCCCCGCCCCCTCCGAGCCCCGCCGCAGGGTACTGCTGGTAGCCCCGCGCTTCCCCTTCCCGTCGCTCAGCGGCGGCGAAAAGTGGACGGCCTCGCTCGCGCGCGGCCTGGCGCGGCGGCACGAAGTCTCGCTGTTCTCCTTCGCGGTGCGCGGAGCCGAGGCGCAGCAGACGGCGCTCGCCATGAGCCTGGAGGGCCGGGAGCTGAACAAGGTCTACCTGCTGCCCAGGCCGGCGTCCGCCGCCGGGCAGGGCCTGCCGCTGCTGCCGGCCATGTACTGGTCCCCTGAAGCGGCGGAGCGCCTGGCCGAGGCCGCCGCGGAGACGCGGGCCGAGGTGGTGCACATACTCTTCTCGGAGATGGCCTGCTACGCCGCGGCCCTCCCCCCCGCCCTGCCCGCAGTCTACACCGAGATAGACTCAAGCTACCTCTACCCGTGGAAGTATTACCTGCGCGAGACGGCCGGCCTGCAGGGCTATCTGATGCTCCGCGAGTTCTTCAGGGGCAGGGCATACGCCCGCCGCCATTACGGCCGCTTCGCGGCGGCCACGGCCATCACCGCCAGCGACGGCGCGGATATACAGCCTTACCTGCGCTCCCCGCTGGCCGCCGTAACGCCCAACGCGGTGGGTCCGGAGGAGTTCGCCCCCGCCGCGCCCCCCGAGCGCAAGGACGGGGAGATCCTTTTCGTGGGCCATTACCCGCATTACCCCAACGAGGACGCAGCCCTGCGGCTGGCCCGGCGCATCTTCCCGCTGGTCAAGGCGGAGCGCCCCGACGCCACGCTAGTCCTGGCCGGCTCCTGTCCCACGGCCGTAGTCAAAGCCCTCGCCGGGGCCTACACTGCCGTGCCAGGCACGGTTGCAGACCTGAGGCCCGCCCTGTGGCGCGCGCAGGTCTTCGCCGCCCCGGTGCGCTACGGCCTGGGCGCCAAAGGCAAGATCCTCGAGGCTTTCGCCGCCGGCCTGCCGGTAGTCGCCTCCCGCGAGGCCGCCGCCGGCATAGAGGGCGCGATAGACGGCGAACACCTGCTCGCCGCCGCATCTGACCGGGAGTTCGCGGCAGCCGCGGCCCGCCTGCTGGGCGACCCGGCCCTGCGCGGGCGCCTCGCCGCCGCCGCGCTAGACCTGGTAAAGAAAAGATTCTCTTTCTCTGATGTGGTCTCGTCGGTCAGCGGCGTCTACGCCAAGGTGCTCGATGGCCGTTAATTCGCTGCATATTGAGCTGCTGCACGCCTGCCCGCTCTCCTGCGCGGCCTGCGACCACAGACTGCGCGGCGGGGCCAGGCTGCCGCGCGCCGCGCTGGACGCGGTACTGCGCGACCCCGCTTTCTCGGGCCTGCGGCTGGCCTCTTTCTCCGGCGGAGAGCCGCTGCTCTACCCGGGCCTGGCAAAAGTCCTCACCGCGGCGGCGCGGGCCTGGCCGGACGCCGCCCTGGTGCTGCTCACCTCGCTGTACCTGCCGGGCAAGGCCCTCTCCCTGCTGCGCCGGCTGCCGCCCGCCGTGCTGCGCCGTCTGCATATAGGTTCCTCGCTGGACGGGCCCGGTCCCGTTCACGACGCCCTGCGCGGCCGCCCCGGGGCTTTCGCCGCCCTGCGGATGGCCCTGGCGAAAATCAAGCGGGAGTTCCCCGGAGTTTCCGCGGGCCTGACCTTTACCGCCACCAGCCGCAACGCCGCCGTCTTCCACGAAACCTGGAACGAGGCCCGGGCCATGGGAGTACCGCTCGGAGTCCAGTTCCTGGTCCCCAACGACAACACCGCCGGATTGGAGCTGGACGCGGCTGCGCGCAAGGCCCTCTCCGCCGGGCTGCGCCGGGCGCTGGAGGCAACCGCGTCCGCTTCCCCCCAGGCCGCCGACCTGCGCCAGGCCCTCGGTTTTCTCGGCGGCGGCCCCACGGCGGCCTGCGGCGCCGGCGTCACCTTCCTGATGCTGGCCCCCGAGGGAGAGTTCTACCTTTGCCCTTTCCACAAGGAGATCAAGGCCCCGCTGAACGCCCCCGGCGCCCTGCGCCCCCCGGCCGCCGGCTACCGCGGCAGGTTCTGCGCGGAATGCTTCCTGCGCTGCGCCCAGTGAACTTGCCCACCAATTAAAGATCCCCGGCCAACCGGGGATCTGCGAAGGACCTGTTCAGTTAAGACTGGGCAAGGTCAGGCGGCCGGCTTGCCTTTTCGCCGAAAGCGGTCTAAAAACAAAGCCATGAAGCCGCGCTCCTGCCCGAGCGGGCTGTAGAGGTTGATGGCGTCCCTGCGCAGATGCGCGATGAACATGATGGGGAGGTTCCAGAGGAATTCCGCCCACCAGGCCTTCTTCCAATGGGAGGGCAACCGGCGCAGGATGGACGGCAGGGAATAGAACTTCTTGTAATACTTCATGTAGCCGCGGAAGAATTCCTCGTCGGTCAGGTCGGGCCCGGACATTTTGTAATCGGGGTAGGCGCCTGGCTTATAAAGCCACCAGCGCGGCCGCCGGAGCAGGCCTTTCTCCAGCAGTTCGCGGTAGGTGCGCGTGCCGGGCAGCGGCGTCAGCGCCCACCAGGCGGTATAGGGCACCTTCGCGCTTGTGAGGAACTCGTAGACCCGCCTGAACTGGCCCGGCGAGCCGGTGCCGGGCTGGAACACCATGCTGGCCAGTACGGAAATGCCATGACGGGAAAAAGCGGCCAGCTGCCGCCGGTACTGGTCCGTCCTGTTGAAAGACTTGTTGAACTCCGAAAGCGTCTCGTCGCAGAGGGCCTCCATGCCCACCGTGATAGAGCGGCAGCCGCTGCGCTCGGCCAGCTCCAGCAGTTCCTCGTCGTCGGCGCAGTCCATGGTGGCGTTGCCCGCCCACACCACCTTGAGCGGGATTAGCGCCCGCAGCAGCTCTTTGGCCCGGGCCGGGTCGCCGAAAAGATTATTATCGGCGAAGGAGCAGCCGCGCGCGCCGAGCGCCTTTATCTCCGCTATCACCTCGGGCACCGGCCTCACCCTGTAGCCCGCGCCCAGGAAAGGGGTGACGGAACAGAAAGAGCAGTTATGGGGGCAGCCGCGCGAGGTTTCTATCGAGTAAGTGGGCAGCGGGATGATCCTGGAGAGGAGGGGGCCGCCGCGCGAAGTGTAATAAAGTTTTTTATCTATCAGGTCGTAGCGCGGCACGGGCCAGCCCGCCATGGACGGGCGCGGCAGGCCTTTATAGGTCTTCTGCGGCGCGCCGGCGCGGAGATCTTCGATGAAGCGCGGCCAGGTCTCCTCAGCCTCCCCCACGATCACCGTGTCGGCGTGGGCGAGCGCCTCTTCGGGCTCCATGCTGACATGGATGCCGCCCATCACCACGTACGCCCCGCGGCGGCGGAACTCGTCGGCTATGTCGTAGGCCCGCGCTATGGACTTGGTATAGCCGGTGATGCCGACGAGGTCGGGCCCCGAGGCGTAATCGATCTCCTGCAGCATGTCGATGCAGATCTCCACCTGGTCGCGGGGCGGGACCAGGGCCGCGAGGCAGGGCAGGGTATTGGCCGGGGTAAAGCCGACGCGCGTCTTGTCCACGCTGCCGTCGCTGCGGTACCTGGCGGGCTCAATTAGCAAAATTTTCATCGTTAGCAGGAAGGCTTCGCCGCGCGCCCGCGCGGGCTACAGGAAAAACCTCGGCTTCTGGTTCCAGATTATTGTTTCGGGCTGTACTATGGCTATAGCCTGCACCCCGCGCCGCAGCCGCCAGGCGTCTGCCGCCGCTACCCCGCGCGAAAGCAGCAGCGCGGCGGCGGCCGCTCCCTCCCACCAGGCCAGCTTGCGCAGGCGGCCCAGGTAGCGGCCGCGCCAGCTCCGGCTGAGCTCCTGCGAGGCGGCCAGCAGCGCGGGCGAAATGAACTCTCCCCCCCGGCCGCAGAAAGCGGCGGCCACCGACCATTTATCCACCCCGGTAAAAGGAGACCTGACCGTGCCGCTGATCTTAAAAGTCTTGTCCTGCGCCGCGAGGGCGGCTATGATGTCGCCCGACTTCACCTCCAGCCCCGCTATGGCCGCCCGCCGCTCCCCGGTCAGGTCCTCGGGGATCTTGAAAGCGATAAAGATCATCAACTGCACCAGCCCGGAGTTGGCCCGGGCCCAGTCATAGACGGCGCCCGCGGAGGCCAAGTTGGATTTGTTTACGGTCATGTTGAAATAGCAGGAAAGCCCGCCGGCCGCGCGCACCATTTCCGCGAATCGCTGCCGCAGGGGATTGAGCGCGGCCTCGTCCTTGCCCGTCCAGCCTTCGCGGTTCTGCAGGGAATCCACGTGCAGACAGACCCCGGCCAGGCCCTCGGCCTTGTACGAGGCCAGCAGGGCAGGGGTCAAGAGCTCGCCGTTGGTAACCAGGAAGGGGTGGAAGCCGGATTGTTTGATGTAGCGTATCACTTCGGGCAGGTGCGGATAGCAAAGCGGGTCTCCGCCGGCCACGGCGATGACGTCGGCGTTGACCTTCTGTTTTATCGCGTCTATTTCGGCCAGCACGGCCCCCAGCGGCTTGTGCTCGCCGGAGTTATTGGTGGAGAAGCAGCCCGTGCAGCGCATATTGCACTCTTTGGTGGGCTCCAGCCAGGTGATTATCGTGTCCAAGGCGGTCCAGGGAAGGCTGTATTTTAAATCGGCCGGAGGAATACTCATTGAAGTTGATAGCGTCTCTTAATGCAACCTATAGATAAGTACGGCGACCAAATACACGTTGGTAAAACCAAAAACCCACTCATAGTATAGCCGGGCCCGCGGTTTCAATGTCAGGAAGGAAAAAACTGCCAAGGAGGCAGAGAGAAAGCCCCCTCCGTACTCCCCCTGCACAAGGGAAACCATCGCCGCCGCGGTCAGCAGGACAATAACAAGCAGCACTGAAGCCGGTACCCCCAGAACGGCCGGGAAGGTCCAAACCCCCGCTTCGCGGTCCCCTGTTACATCTCGGATGTCCGCAAGAACATTCAGGCAAAAAAGCAGAATGAGGAAATGGATGGAAGACTTCAGTACAGGAATAAAAATGGAGACAGAGAAACCGTATTGGTAAATTACCGGGGCGAGGATGCCGACAGTCCAGAAATTCAGCATATTCGCCAGCACTTTCAAACCAGGGATAGCCTTAAACCGCTTCGGGAAAAGGCGAGGATCGCTATAAACAATCATGACCACTGCCGCGTACATCAGCAGTTGCAGAAAGCCCGCCGCCGCCAGTATATAGACTGGCACGGCCGCCGCCGCCAGCAGGCGCCATGAACTGTGTCGTACCACCCTGCCTCCGGGGATATTTACCACATCCTCCCTGTTGCGAAAACGCGCGTCGTAGGCATAAATTAATTCATAAAGAGCGAAGAACGACAAGGCGCAGAGAACGGATCCGGTTGAGATACGACCCGAAACCATGATGGTCGTGTTAAGATAAAGCAGGAACGAAGCCAGCGGCAGCGCCGTGCGGTACCTCAAGTAAAGGTCCAGTAGACTGTAGCTCATATCTCTTGACATAATGCCGTTTCCAAGTTGCCGGCGCATTGCTTCCAATTGTACTAAATGCGGTTTGCGGTATTGAGATACCGCAGAAAAGCGGCCAGCGGCAGCGCCGTGCGGTACCAGAAAATAATATCCATAAATTCGGCTGTCATCTCCGTCGCCGGCCCTTTAAGCCCGCGTTGATTTGGTAATTGTAACAAATACTGTTTATAATTTTAGTCTGCCGCGGCGCGGGCGCCTCAGGCAAGGCTGCGCTCCGCTCCGGCGACAAAAGAATTAAATATTCCCTTTGAAAAAGCTCGCTGCTGCCCCTGCCGCTGTTTTTTATAACGGCCTACCTGCTCAGCGGCGGCCGCCGGCCCTCCGGCGCCGAAGACTGTCTCTCGGTCTCGTCCATCCGCCTGTTCCTCAACGGCCGTTTTTTCATGATGCTCTACACCAGCGGGACGGACCGCTGACCGCTGAATTTCAAGACTTACGGCCGGCCCCGGACGACCTTTGATATAATCTGACTATGGGGAAAGCAGACCTGGACAAACTTTGGGCGCTGGCGCGGGCCGAGTGGCGGCTGCGCCAGCAGAGCACCTTTTTCGGCTTCCTGTGGACCCTGCTCAACCCCGCCCTGATGTTCGCCGTCCTTTACGGCCTCTTCGTCAAATGGCTCGGCCGCGCCCAGGGCGACTACGCCGTCTTCCTGCTGATAGGCCTCGTCGAGTGGAACTTCTTCGCCTCCGCCACCTCCTACGCCCTGTCCAGCCTGCTGCGCCGCGGCCCGCTGCTTAAAAGCTACCCCCTGCCGCTGGAAGTCCCCGTCCTCGCCGCCGTGCTCAGCGTCTATTTTTCCCATTTGCTCGAGCTCGCCGCCCTCGGCCTGATACTCGCCTGGTTCCAGGCGCCGCCTTCTTTTCCCTGGCTCTGGGTGCTCGTGATAGACGCCGCCTACCTGGGCCTGGCCGCCGGGGCCGGCCTGCTGCTGGCCGGGCTTTACGTCTTCTTCTCGGACCTGGAACGCATCTGGAACCTGGTCCTCACCGCCGGCTTCTTCCTCACGCCGGTCTTCTACCCCCTCTCGGTGCTCGCCCCAGACAAGGGAGCGCTGCTTAAGGCCAACCCGCTCACGGCAGTGATAGAAAGCGCCAGGCTGGTTTTCTCCGGTTCCGCCCCGCGCCCCGGCGACCTGGGGCTGACGGCGCTATGGGCCGCCGCCGCGCTGGCCGCGGGCTTGGCCCTGCTGCGCTTCAAGCGGCGGGCCATAGAGGACGCCCTGTGACCGGCCTCGCCGTAAAGAATATCTCCAAGACCTACCGGGTTGAGCTGCCCCGGGAGGACGCGCTCTCGGTGCTGATGCGCTTCTTCAGCGGCCGCTCCCCGTCGCGCCCCTTCAACGCCCTCGACGGCGTCTCTTTCGACCTGAAACCGGGACGCGCGCTGGCGCTCTGCGGCCCCAACGGCTCCGGCAAGACCACCCTGCTCAAGATCCTCGCCGGCATTACTTCCCCCTGCTCCGGCGAGGTCGCCTTCGCCGGTAAAACGGCCTGCCTGCTGGGCTTCGCCTCCATCCTGCAGGACCGCCTGAGCGTGAAGGAGAACGCCCGCCTCTGCGCCGTCTTCTTCGGCCTGCCTGGCGCCCCCGCCGAAGCGGCGGAGCGGGTGCTGGCGGCCTCCGGGCTGGCGCATTTGCGCAATGCCCGCGCAGGCGAGCTTTCGGCCGGCATGAAGCTGCGCCTGCCCTTCATGGCCGCGCTGGCCTGCGGCGCTGACCTGTTCCTTATCGACGAGACCCTGGCCGTGGGAGACGCGGCCTTCCGCGACCTGTGCCTGGCCCGCCTGCGGGAGCTCAAACGCGCCGGGGCCATGCTGGTTTTCGCCACGCACGACCAGGCCCTCGCCAAAGGCCTGGCCGACGAGGCGCTGGTGCTGGAAGCCGGAAGGCTCGTCTTTTCCGGCGCGGCGGCGGCCCTGCCCCACCACGGGGCAAAAGAGCCGCCCGGTACCGCCTTCCGCCGCGGTCTGGAGCGGTACGCCGTCCTTTATGAAAAACTGAAGGCCGCCGGCTACGCGCTGCAAGAAGCCCCGCCCGCCTCCGACGAAGAACTGCTGCTGGTCCACACTCCGGGCTGGCTCGCGCGACTCAAGAACAACGAGCTTTCCCCCGCCGAAGAAGAGGCGCTGGCGCTGCCCCTCTCTAAACATATCCTGCCCCTGTCCTGGCGCCTGGCTGGCGGCACCCTGGCCGCGGCCCGCGCCGCGCTCTCGTCGGGCCTGGGGATCTTCCCGCCGGGCGGCGGCCACCACGCCTTCCCCGACCGGGGCGAAGGGTTCTGCCCGGTCAACGACATAGCCGTGGCGGCGCGGGCGCTGCTGAAAGAGGGCCTGGTCAAAAGGCCAGCCGTCATAGACCTCGACGCCCACCAGGGCAACGGCACGGCCTTCATCTTTGCCGACGGCGAGGTGCGGACTTTCTCCGCCCATAAGGCGGGCGGCTACCCGCCGCAGCGGGTACGCTCGTCGATGGACGCCGAGATCCCCGACGGCTCCGGCGACGCCGTTTACCTGGCGGCGGTTAAAAAAGGAATAAAGGATTTTCTGGAACTGGCGAAACCCGACTTCGTCTTCGCCCTCTGCACGGCCGACGCCTACGAAAAAGACCCGCTGGGCGGGCTGAAGGTTTCGGCTGAAGGGCTGGAGGAAAGGGACAGATTCGTCTTCGGCACCCTGTCGGAGAAAAAGCTGCCAGTCTGCCTGATACTGGGCGGGGCCTACAGCGAACCGGCGGAAGCCGCCGGCATAAATTTCAACACTATACAGGCCGCGGCCGCGGCCTGCGCGTCATTCAACAAGATCGTAAGCGTATAGCCGGTAGAGCAGCGCCCTCGAAGCGAAGGCCGGAGCCATGAAAGACTCGGTGCCCGAGCCGTCGCCCAGCGCCAGGCGCCCCGCCCAGTAGGCCGCCGTCGGGCCGGTCAGGTCCTTCTTCACCTTCAGCTTCCAGCCCGTATTTTTACTGGCCTCCAGGTATTCCCGCTCGGCGTGAATTTTAGTGACGTAGGCTTTGTCGGCCTGCCGCGCGTAGGCACGGCCCCGCGCATGGGCCTCGTTGCGAACCCAGGCAATGATCACCAGCCGCGCCCCCGGCCTGGCGGCCCGCGCCGTCTGCGAAAAGAAGAGGGCCAGGTCGGGCACGTGCTCGGTGGACTCGCAGGCCCAGACGCGGTCGAAGGAACCGGGCTTGAAAGGCAGGGCCAGCATGGAGGCCCTGGAAAATCTCACGCGCCCGCCCAGCCCCCGCCCTTTGGCGGCGGCGCGGGCAGCGGCGGCCTGGTAGGAGGAAACGGTCACGCCTCTGATGGCGAGGCCCGGGCATTTTCCGGCGAGCAGCAGGCTGGAGCCGCCCCGGCCGCAGCCGGCGTCGAGCAGCGCCATGCCGGGGCGGGGATTACGCAGGTATTTAAAGCCCAGCTCGGACAGGGCCGTCTCGGAGGCGTGGATGAGGGCCTTGCCGGCGGCGCCGCTTTTTTTGAGGCGCCGCAGAAAAGCGGCCTTGCCATAGACCAGCCCGTTGTGATGATGGATGACGCCGTCCGGGGCGAGGCGCCAGTTGAAATCCCGGCGCTTGGCGTCGTACAGGGCGGCGACTTTTTTAAGCCACGGAGCGGTAGTTTTCACGGTGTTCCCTTTTGCAGCGCCGCCGAGAGCGCGGCCGCCAGGCGTTCGGCTGAAGCGCGCGGAGAGGCCTCCAGCCCCCTGAGCCTGGCGGGCAGGGCCAGCAGCGCGGGGAGGGCGGCCATTTCCCCGGCGAAAGCGGCGTGCAGGCGCAGGGCGGCGGGAGCGGGCAGGCGGCCCGCCCCCGAAAAAAGAAAATGGCGGGAGTAATTCCCCAGGGCCATGGCGAAGTTCAGCGTCATCGGCCTGTCCATGCCCGGCAGCAGGACACCGCGGCGCACGAAGTCTGCTGTTATTTGCTGCGAGGCCTGCCAGCAGCGCAGCGCCAGGGCCAGGTCCCGGCGCAGGGCCGCGGGGAGGGAGGCGGGCAGGCCTGTTTCCGCCGGCACGGGCCGGCGGCACAGGGCGCGGGCGGGAGAGAAGAAAGCCTCCTCGGCGGTGCTGCTGTCGCCGGGAAAAGGGGCGCTCCCCAGCCTGGCCTTGTGCCAGGAGCGGACCTTGGCCGCGCCGGGAAACAGTTCGCTCATGCCCGGCAGGCCTCGCGGATGGCCGCCAGCCGCTTCGGGCAGACCGCGCGGGAGCGGTCCGCGCCAAGGCAAACGGCGCCGCGCAGCCCTACGATATCGGGGCCGAGCTTTTTCAGGGCGGGCAGGTGCCGTTCGGCCACGGAGCCGGCCAGGGCCGTGCCCAGTCCGGCGGCGCGCGCCAGCGCCAGGAAACCCGCCAGCTCGCGGAGCGTCATATTGTCGAAAAGGCAGCGCCCGTCCTTGAGCGCCGTGTCGAGCATCACTATGTCGGCCCCCGCCTTTCGGGCGGCCCGCACCAGCGCCCGCGGCGAGAGCCCGCCGAAGCGGCGCCAGTCGGCGTAGCCGGAAATTACCGCCCGCGCGCGCGGGTTCGCGTTTTTAACGCCTTTCACCACCGCCCCGGCCAGGGCCTCGGCCTGCGCGCCGGCCTTCACCTGGTAAAGCCCGCCTTTCACATAATCGGCCCCGATAGCCGCCGCGGCGTAGGCGGCCAGGGCCGCCGTGCCCGGCTTGAAGTCCAGGTCGCCGATGGCGGCGCTGAACTTTACGGGGAAGCGCTTCAGTTCTTTGATGACCGCCGACAGCACCCAGGGGAAATTAGCGCCGAGCGAGCCCTCTTTGACGTTCTTGAGGTCCAGTATATCGGCGCCGCCGCGGGCCACTATGCGCGCCTCGCGTATATCGACGGGACTGACCAGCAGTTTTATCCTATTTGTTCCTGTCATAAGCCATGTAGCGTCCGAGGCCGCCGAAGAATTCCCTGTATTTCCGCCCCAGCGGGAAAGCCTCTATATTCTTGAGCGCCCTGCCGTAAAACACGCCTATCAGCCGGCGGTTTTCGCGCAGGGCCCCGCTGGCGCGCACTATATCTATAACATTTTTGAGGCGCCCGGCGGAAATGCGCGCGTCGCCCAGCGCGGAGCGCAATTCGCGCCGGCAGGCCGCCGGGGCCAGCTCCAGAGCCTTCAGGTAAAGGTAGGTATAGCGCCCTGCGGTGATGTCGTCGGCCAGCGGCTTGCCCCATTGCGCGCTGCGCGGAAAAAGGTTCAGTTCGTCGCCGTGCAAATGATAGGCCATGCCCAGCCAGGAGCCCGCTTTTTCGAAGAGCGGCAGCTGCTCACGGGAGGCGCCGCCCAGCAGCGCCCCCATTCTGAACGGGCCGTTGAAGGAGAGGAAACGGATGCGGTCCCAGGTCATGGCCAGGTACTCCCGCGGCGACGGCCGCCGGCGCGACGCGGTCCAGTAAAGTTCCAGGGCCTGCCCGTAGCCGTAGGCGAAGATCTCCCTTGAGAGGGAAGACAGTATTTCCAGCCTGCGCCAGTCCTCCAGCCGCAGCCCGGGATCGAGGAAAGCGCGGTAGGCCCAGTTATAGGCGGCCTGGTAGGCGAGATAGGCTTTATTCGCGCCGTAGAGCTTGTGGGTGGCCGGCCCGCCGCGCCGGGTGTCGGAGCCGTCTATCAGATCGTCGAAGCTGACGGTGGAGGCCTCCATCAGCTCTATGGCCCCGAGTACCGCGGAGTAAGACCCCGGCTTTTTGCCGAAGGCGCGCAGCAGCTCGTGCGTGATCAGCGGGCGCAGCATTTTCCCGGGGCGCTCCAGATAAAGGCGGGCCGGCAGGCAGACGGCCCGGCGCAGCGCGGCCGCGCGCCCGGGAGAAGGCGCCCCCCCCGGCCAGGCAGCCGGCAGGCGGCGCGGGAAAGCTTCAAGGGAAGCGGCGGCCGCCGCGGCGCTGGCCAGCCGCAGGGAAGTGTTTTCAGCTTTCGCCGCCGCGCTCTGTTTCAATTAAAAAGTCCTTCGGCCCAGCGCCTGGATGAATTCGGCTATCAGCCGCCCGCCCGGCGGGCGCATGGCCGGCAGCAGGCTTTTTTCAAAAACGGCGGCGGCGGCGGCGGTCAGGGCCTGCGCCCTGGCCCGGCAGGCGGCCGGCGCGCCCGAAGCCAGGATGGCGCGCCGCGCGGCCGCCACGGCGGCGGCGGACTTGGCGGCGGGCGGCAGAGAATACAGCCGCGCCAGGCGGCGCGCCGCGGCGGGCGGCAGGCGCCTGAAGGCCTCCAGCGCCACCAGGGTGCGCTTGCCCTCGAGTATATCGTTGCCGGGAGCCTTGCCGAAAAGGCCGGTCCCGTCGTTCTCGGCGTCCAGCACGTCGTCGGTGATCTGGAAGGCCGCGCCCAGCAGCCGGCCGAATTCGCGGATGGCAGCGGACTGGCCGCGCGCGCCGGCCAGCTCGGCCCCGAGCAGGCACGGCACGGTCACCGTATAGAACGCGGTCTTGCGCTCCGCGATGCGCAGGTAGGCTCCGGGGGTGAATTTTTCAAGCGGGATCTCCCTGGCCTCGATATCGAGGTGCTGGCCCCCCAGGGTGACTTCGGTAGCTTCGGCAAAAATAGCGCGCACCCGGCCGTATTCGCCCGCCGGCAGGCGGCAGTAGACGTAGAGCATGTCGAAGACGCAGTCGTGCAGCATGTCCAGCGCGTTGAGGGCGCGCGGCAGGCCGTAGCGCAGGTGCAGGGCCGGCAGGCCGCGGCGCAGCTGTCCGCCGTCGAGGATATCGTCGCGGCCGAGGCCCCAGTCTTCCAGCAGCTGGTAGGCCGAGGCCACCTTGAGCGCCGGCCCGGGGCGCCCGCCGTAAGCCCGCGCGAAGAGCAGCGCCAGCGCCGGGCGCAGGGCCTTGCCGCGGCGGTAAGGGTAATCCTTCACGCAGGCCCGCATGGCGGGCGGCAGCGGGGCCGTCCGCTTTTCCAGGTAGGCCCGCACGTGGCGGAACACGCCGTCGCGGCAGGAGGAAAGGAAAAGTTCGAGCTGTGTTTTCATGGTTGGCAGCGCAGCCGCGGAATATATTATAGGACTATTGCGGCAGGGATAAAAAGCCGGCCCGACGCAGGCTCCTACTCCGCTCTGACCAGGGTGCCGCAAGCGCGGCCGCCGGAAAGGAATTTCAGCAGTTCGCCAGGCCGCCTGCCGTCCGCGATAAAACTGTCAACGCCCAGGGCATTAAGCCTGGCCAGTTCCGCCGCCTTGCCGGCCATGCCGCCGCTGACGTCGCCGGGGGAAGGGCGGCAGATCTTTCTGAACAGCTTCAAACCGGCGGCGTTCAGCTCGCCGATCACCTTGCCTCCGGGCCCCGTCAACCCTTGCGCGGCCGTAAAGAATACCGCCAGCCGGGGTTTGAAGGCCGCGGCCAGCTCCGCCGCTATGGCGTCGCTGGAAACCACCCTGAACCCGCCGCCGCAAGGAAAAAGGTCGCTGTTGACCACGGGGACGCAGCCGCGGGCCAGCAGGGAGGAAAGCCGGCGTGTGGCCGACAGGACAAGCCGCCCCCGTTTAAGGGCAAAGACCTCGCAGCCCGGGCAGCTTACGGCCTTTACACCGGCCGCCAGCAGTTCGGCTACGAACAGGCCGTGCAGCTCCCTGAGCGAAGCCTTTATCTCCGTCACCGGGGCGGCGCCCCGCCTTATCCGTCCGTCCAGGTAACCGTACCTCACGGCAGGCGGCTTGCCGTACGAGCCGGTACCATGGGTCAGAATGAGCGGCTCGTCCAACAGGGCAATGGCCGCGGCCAGGCGGGCCGCGGCGCGGCGGTCGAAAACGGGTTTCTGCCCCGCGCGGGTTATGGAGCTGCCGCCGGCTTTAATTACTAGCATGGAAAAATGTTATAAAATTCTGTATGAGCGCGGCAGAAAAAAAACTCTACTGGGGAGACAGGGGAATGCGGAACCTGTCGGCCGGGGCCAGGCTGGATATGGCCGTGCTCAAGGCCAGGCTGGCCGCCCGGCGGCCAGGCGTGCCTCATTCCCTTTTTCTCGGCCTGACGGCCCGCTGCGACCTGGCCTGCCGCCACTGCAAGTACTCCGGCAGGGCCGGGACCAAAGATATGCCGCGCGCCCTGCTGCGCCGCCTGCTCGCGGCCGCCGCCAGGGCCGGCGTACCCCGGGTGGTCTTCTTCGGGGGCGAGCCGCTGCTGTACCCGGGCCTGGAAGAGGCCGCGGCTTTCGCCTCCAGGCTGGGACTGTTCACCGAGTTGGACACTAACGGCCAGACCCTCTCCCCAGACCGCGCCCGCGCGCTGGCCGCCGCGGGCCTCTCCTGCACCATGATCAGCCTTCATTCCGCCAATGCCGCCCGTCACGACGCCCTGTCCGGGCGCGGCTCCTTCGCCCGGGCCGCCGCCGCCATCGGAGCGTCCCGCGCCGCCGGGCTCATCACCTATATCTCCTCCTGCGTCTTCTCCGCTTCGCTCGCCGGGAAGGAACTGGCCGGCCTGCTGGCCTATGCCAGGCGGGCCGGGGCCCACGGGGCGCGCCTGCTGGCCTACTCGCCCCCGGCGGGCCGCGATCCGCTGCCGTCCCGGCTGGCCGGCCGTCTGGCGAGGCTGTCCCCCGAAGGTTACGCCAGGACCTGCGCCCTGCCCGGCGGCGGCTGCGCGGCCACGGCCGGAGACGTGCTGTACTGCGGCCCCGGCGGCGAGGTGCGCCGCTGTCCCTACGCCGGCGCCGCCCTGGGCAATGCCGGCCGCCGCGGCCTCGCGGCTTTCCTGCGGCCGCGCCCCGCGACTCCCGCCCCCGTTTTCCCCTGCCAAGGCGGCCGCAGTTTGCTAAAATAAAACCATGCCGGAAAACAAGAAGAACCCGCTGATACTCGAGTCGGTAACCTGGCGCAAGACCGGCGACGAGGCCGTTATACTGGACCTCGAGAGTTCCAATTATTATTCAGCCAACGAAACCGGCACCTTCGTCTGGGAACAGTTCAGCGCCGGCAAGAAGCCGGAGAAGATCGCCGAAGGCCTCGCCGAGGAGTACGGCATCGCTCCCGCGCAGGCGCGGCGCGACGTGGAAGATTTCCTCAGGGACCTCGCCAAATTCAAGATAGTTCGCCCGGAGGCGGCCAAATGAAACAGCAGAAGAAAACCCGGCAGAAGCCGCGCAAGTACCAGAAGCCCCAGCTCCGTTCCCACGGGAAGATAAGTGAAGTCGCTTCCGCCTTCAAACCTTAAAACCAGAACTGCCTTCCTGTTCCCCGGTTCAGGCAGCCAGTACCCCGGCATGGGCCGGGAACTGTACCGCCGGGTACCAGCGGTGCGCGCCGCCCTCGACGCGCTGCCGCCGCAGTCCTCCCACGGACTGCGGGACATCATGTTCTACGGCCCGGAGAGCAAACTGTTCCCGCCGGTAGACTCTCCCACCCCCTCCCTCTTCTTCGAAGCCACCGTGGCGCTGTCGCTCTCGGTGGCGGCCGCCTTGCGCGCCTCCGGAGCGAGGCCGGACTGCGCCGCGGGCCGCAGCGTCGGCGAGTTCGCGGCCTTCGCCTTCGCCGGCGCCGTCGCCCCCGGCTTCTGCTTCAGGGCCATACGCGAGTTCTCCAGGCTGGGCCAGCGCAACTGCCTGGAACGGCCCAGCGTGCTGCTGACGGTATACGGGGCCGGCAGGTCGGACCTGCAAAAAGCCTGCGCGGCGCTGGCCCGCGGCGGGCGGGTCTGCGAACTGGTTAATTTCTACTCCCGCCTCAACGCCGGCGTGGCCGGGATGGACGCCGCCCTGGCCGCCCCCTTCAGGGCGCTGCTGCCGAAGCGCGCGCGCGTTAAGGCCTGCAGAGAGGTCGGGGCCTTTCACACCTCCCTTTTCGCCGATACCGCGTCGTCCGTGGCCGGCCTGGCCGCCGCGGAGACCTTCAACAGACCTTCCTGCGGCCTCTATTGCGCCAGCGACGCCCGCCGGGCGGCCGCCCCGTCCAGGCTGCGCTCGCGCTTCGCCAGGGCCGTGGACGGCCCTGTACTGTGGGAGGAGACGCTGCGCGCCATGCTGCGCGACGGCGTGCGCACTTTCGTGGAGCTGGCCCCCGGCGCGATGCTGACGGAATTCATCTGCGACCTGCCGCCCGGCGCGGAGGTGCTGCGCACCGACACGCCCGAAAATTACGCCGCGACCCTGGCGAGGCTGGTGAAAGAATGAAGACCGCCCCGACGCTAAGACTGAACCTCTCCGGCTGCGCCGTAGAGTTCGCCTGCGGCGACCGGGAGCTCGCCGCGGCCGTGGCGGCGGACTTCTCCGCTTTCCCCTCCGGCGGCGGCGGGGACCCCGTCAGGATAGAAGCCAGGCTGGAAGCCGTAAACCGCCCCGAGCTGGCCCTGTTGCGGAGCCGGCGCTACAGCGTTCTGCCCGCCCGCCCCGGCCTGCGCCGGATCTGGTACCCCGAGGGCGCCCTCTGCGAGTATGACTATGCCGCCCGCTCGGCCCTGATACGCGCCGCCGGCGGCTCCCTGCTGAAGGAGCTCTCCTACCTGCTGATACTCTCGCGGGCCGGCGAAGAACTGGACCGGCGCGGGCTGCACCGCCTGCACGCCGGGGCGCTGGGCCGGGGCGGCCGGGCGCACTTGTTCTGCGGGCCGCAGGGTACCGGCAAGACCACGCTGCTGCTGGAACTGCTCAAGGACCGGGACTTCAGCCTTCTCTCCGATGACACCCCGCTGGTCGCGAGGGACGGGACCGTGCTGGCCTTCCCGGTCCGCGTCGGCCTCGGGCTGGACAGCCCCCACCTGCCTGAGCTCGGGGAGTTAAGGAAATTCGAACGGCGGCATTACCCGCCCAAACGTCTCCTGGACATCGGCCCGGCCGGCATCCGGGTTTCGCCGCAGCTGCCGCCTGGCGGGATATTCCTGCTGCGCCGCGCCGCCGCCCCCCGCATAAGCCCCGCGGGGCGCGGCGCCGCCGCCGTAGAACTCCTGCGCTCGCTGGCGCTGGGCTGCGGCACGCCGCAGCTGGCGGAATATTTCCTCAGGCCGGATCCAGCCGACGCGGCAAGCAAGGCCGGAATACTCTTCTCCCGGCTGCGCGCCGCGCGCGCGCTGCTGGCCAGGGCTGATTTTTATGTTTTCGAGGTCGGCCCGGACCGGGCCAAGAACGCCGCGGCCTTCAAGTCTTTCCTGAACACCGGCACCGCCGCGGCCTGAGACTTCCCGAAGCTTTCTCGACAAGTCCTTCAATAAAACCCGCCGCCCAGCCCGCGGCGTAGCAGCCGTGCAGGGCCGGGTATAGCGGCACCAGTGCCGGTCTCACCGCAAGGGGCGCCGCCGAGAGCGCGGCCGCCAGCAAAGAAACCGTTAAATATATCCCGGCGGCCGCGGCCAGCAGGCCCGGGGCGTAAGCCGCGGCCGGCACCGCGCCGGCCAGCGCCGCCGGGGGCAGCAGCGTGAAAGCGGAGAACCCCCGCGGGCTCAGCGCCGTGATCTGCCCTCTCCCCCTGCCCGAGCAGAACACCTGGCGCAGGAAAGCCGCCGGGCTCGCGCGCCGCCGGTGCACCAGATTGAGATCCCCGCTGAGCGCCATGCGCGCGCCGGCCGCCGCCATGCGGTTGAGCAGCAGGTTCTCCTCGGCGCTGCTCAGATGGCCTTCGAAAGACAGCGCATGCGCGCGCAGAAAGGCGTTATCCAGCGCCAGGTTGCAGAGTATGAATTTTTCCGGCCCGGCGGCCGCCGTGCCGCGCGCCGGGGAGAAGCGCGAGGTAAAGGGCCCGCCGCCCCAGGGGCCGGAGAGCAGGGCGTAAACGGCGGTCTCGAAATAGCCCGCCTCGCGGTGCGGCGCCTGGCCGCCGCCGAAGACCGAGACTCCCGGGTTGGCCCCTATCAGGGCGGCCAGGCGGTCGAGGTAGCCGGGCGGCACTTCTGTATCGTCGTCGAGAAAACACAGCCAGCGTCCGGCCGCCCTCGCCGCCAGCAGGCCCCGGGCCTCGCCGCGGCAGGCGCGGCGCAGCTGCACCGGTTTCAATTCCGGCCACGCGGCATAGCGCTCCAGCAGCGCCGCCGAGGCCGGGTCCTCCCCGTCTATACCCACCAGGATCTCCCCCGCGGGCCCGGCGCGCCTCAGGCTCTCCAGGCAGGCCTCCAGCAGGGCCGGCCGGCCGCGCGTGATAATGATCACGCTGATACCGCCGGCGCTCACGCCCCCTCCATCAGCGCCGCCGTCTGCGCCGCGACGAACTCGTAATTAACGCCGCAGGCCCCGCCGGCCCGGAAGTCCGGCCACGACGGGCCGTCGCCGAATTGCGCGCGGTAGGCCGCGCCGAGCTCGTGCGGGCGGGAGAAGGCCGGCGCGTCGCCGGCGGCGAGCAGCAGGCGCAGGCCGGCCGCGCGGGTATAGAAATAATGGGGAGGCATGGTCCCCCAGAGCGAGCGCCAGGAAGCGGAGAAATGCGCCGCCGCCAGACGGGCCGCCGCGGCGGTAGCGGCCTTGGACCGCGCCGCTGGCCGCGGCGCGCCGTACAGGAACAATCCGCCGTCCTCCGGCGAGGTGCCGGCGGCGGGGACCAGCAGGTCCTGCCAGAACAGCGGGTTATTGAGATAGGGCAGGCCGGCCAGGGTCAGGAAGGACGAGCGCGAAAGCAGCAGCGGCGCCGGCGAGAAGTAAGGCGTGCCCAGCCTGGCCGCGCCATAGGCCGCCGCGGCTTTTAAAAAACCTGCCTTGTCTCCCGCCAGGTCATCCGGCAGCAGCACGTAGACGCGGTACAGGGAATCCAGGACAACTGCGGTCCCCGCCCCGGCGTCCCTGGCGAGGGCGGCGCAGGAGGCCTCGAAAACGTGGGTGTTGAACCAGGCCGGGTTCGCCGGCGCCGCGACGGTGGCCGCCTCGGCTGCGGGCGGGCAGGCGGCGTGCAGGGAGGAGAAGGCCTCGAAGGCGGCAGCGCCGGGATCACCGGCGCCAGCGAGGTCCGCCCCTATGCTGCGGGCGTAGTCTCGGCGGGAACCCCGGGCCGGAGACGCCGTGTCCAGGTACCGCCGCACGTCCACCATCCCTTTCTGGCAATTGCGGCTCCGGAAGGCGGGCGGCAGGCCGGTGGCGTAGAAATGAGTCAGCAGCAGCGTATAGGCATAGAAAGCTTCCGTCAGGTCGGCCGCCGCGGCCCCGCTGGCAGCCGCGGGCTTGATCCCGGGCCCGGCGAGCAGGCGGGAAGCGGCGGAGAACTCCGCGCCTTTGACACCCCAGGCCGACATGAAGGCGGAGAAATGCGCCGCCGGCGCGCTCAGCACCTCTCCGGTGAAAGGGAAGACAGCGCGGAACAGGCGCAGGCGGCGGCGCAGCGCGCGCCAGGAGGCCCAATCGGCGGCCGGCGCGGCCGGCGCGCCGAGCAGGGCGAGGTCCATATCGCTCAGGCCGGCCACCCAGTCCCCGGCGGCCATGCCGCGGTAGAGGTAAAGCGAACCGCCGCGGCCGGGGCGCAGCAGCGCCGCGGCGGCCCGCGCCGCCGCCAGGTAATACAGGCGGTACAGCCAGGCCAGCGGCGGCAGGCCGGCGGTAGCCGCCGCGAAGCGGAACAGCAGCGCCCTGGCCCTGGACGGCGCCGGGCGGGCCGCAGGCGGGGTCCAGCGCTCCCCGTTCACGAAAACATCCACGGCCTTCAACCGCGCGCCCGGAGCCGCCACCAGCCCCGGATAGGGCGCGCCGCTGATCTCCGCCCCGCGCAGGACCACCCGGCCGGCCGACACCCGCAGGCCGCCCTTGGCCCCGCCGCTGGAGCGCAGGCCGCTGGCGTGCAGGGAAAGGCCGGACAGGGCGGCGGCATAATCGCGGGCGGCTATCCGCAGGTCCTCCGCTCGCACCGCGGTAACGCCGGCCGTCAGCAGCCCTCCGGCCCCGGAGGCGTAAACGCCGCGCAGCACGGCGCCGCGGCAGTCGAGATCCAGCGCCGCCCCCCCGCCGGCCTCCAGCGAGCAGCCGGTGAGGCTCAGCGAGGCGGCTCCGCGCGCGTATACGGCGTCGGCGGAGGAGGTGAAGGAGGAGCCTGCCGCGCGCAGGCGCGCGCCGCCCGCCAGCGAAACGGCCGGGGCGCCGGAACTGTCGGCAGAAAAGCGCTCCAGGGAAACGCTGGCAGTCCCGCCGGCGGCCAGCGCGGCGTGCGCGCCCCCGGAACGGCAGGAAAAAGCGAAAAGCCTCGAGGAACCGAAGAGTTCGAAAGAGGGCCCGGCATTGCCCGAGAAAGAACAGCCAGCCGCCTCCACGGCCGCCCGGCCGGACAGGGCGGCTCCCGACCCGTTGCCGGGGAAGGCGCAGCCTTCCGCCGACGCGCCGGCCCGGCCGGAGAGCCGCAGCGGCGCGCCGGCATTGTTTTCAAAGCGGCAGCGGTACAGCCGGGCCCTGGCCTTGCCGGAAATTTCCGCCCCTTCATGGTTGCCGGCAAAGACGCAGCCGGAGGCGGCCAGCGCGGCGCGGCCGGAGAGGCACAGCGCGGACCCGCCGTCGGAAAAGGCGCAGCCGGAGGCTGAGAAGTTCATAAAACCGGCGGCCGCCTGGCCCGAGACTTCGGCCGCGGCCCCGCCGCAGCGCTCCGCCAGGCCGCCGCAGGCCAGCAGCACGGCATGGTCCCCGGCGAGCAGCGCCGGTCCCGCCAGGCCGGTAAAAGAGCAGTTGTCCAGCGTGGCGCCGGCGGCCCCGTAGAACTCGGCGCCGCGGGCGCCTCCGGAGACGGCGCAGCTTTCCGCCAGCGCGGAGGCGTTATCCCGGGCCGAGAAGGCGCAGGCCGCGGAGCCGGACAGACGGGCGTGCGAGAGGGTCAGGCGGCCGCCGCCCAGCGCGTAGATACCGGCGAAAGCGGGGCCGCCGGCGTTAACCGGCGCGGCGGCGGTCCCGGCGGCGTGGAACTCGCCGTAGACCAGCAGTTTGGCGCCGGCGCTCTCCAGGGAGCGCGCCTCGCCATCCAGCCCGGCGCGCAATACGGGAAAGAACCAGGGCTCGCGCCGCTCGAAGACTATCTCGGTGCCCGGGAGAGCGGTAACGCGCGCACCGGCGGCCACCGTCAGGTAATCGGCCACCACTACGCGGCCGCTCCAGGTCTCGTCGGCCGTTATCCTGCCGCTCTTGACGGAGCAGGCCCCGGCGGCGGGAACGCCGCCGCTGGGGCGCGCGGGCAGGGCGGCCAGCCGCAGCAAAAATGGATAGAGGAGAGCTTCCCAGCGCAGGTAAAGCGGGTTCAGCGTCCAGGCGGGCAGCAGGGGCCTGGCGGCCGAGAACAGTGCCGCGGCGGCGGCGGCGGTGAGATATAAAAGTTTATTGGCTACCGCTCCGTAGAGGGACAGGAACAGGGCGCGGGTCGATCGCCGCTCCAGGGGATAGCGCAGTCCGCCGCGCTCCAGCGCCACGGCCAGGCCGGCTGGCTCGTAGGCCGACGGCGGCCAGTCCGGCAGGAAATTGGCGTCCCCCTTGGTAAGCAACCGGCGCCGCCCGCCGGCCACGGCGTTGATCAGCACGCGGTGCAGCACGTAGCCCGCCGGGCGGCCGCCGGCCCACTTCACCAGGAGGGCCAGGTCGCCGGGCCGCGGTTCTTCCGGGGCGCAGGGACGCACTACCGCCGCGTCTCCCGGCTCGAGCAGGAAGCGCATGGAATGTCCCAGCACCGGATATATTCTTTCCAGACAGGCTCCTGGCGGCTCAGGCTTTCTTTACCAGCTTGCGGCCGTCGCTTTCAAGATGGGGATCGATCTCGTCGAGGAACTCCAGGGCCTTGCGGCACCATTTGTCCACGAACACCGCGCGGTTCTTCTCGGCCCAGGCGTAAAAATGGTCGTGCCCGCCGAAGCTGGCGTGGTGGCGGTGCCAGACGAACACGCCCTTGGCGGCCTTCAGTTTCCAGCCGGCCTGGCGCAGGCGCAGGCAGTAATCGAAATCCTCGAAGCAGCCGGTGCCGAAGCGCTCGTCGAGGTTGCCCACGCTCTCGAAGGCCTCGCGGCGCAGCAGGAAGCAGAAGCCCACCAGGCGGTGCACCTCGTAGGCGTCACGGCCGAACCGCAGGCTCATCGCCTGCGCGAAGACGCGCAGCGCGTCCGGGTCCTTCTCCACCTTCGGGGCCAGCACCACGCGCTGTACCCCGACGGTGCGGTTGGTCACCGGGCCGCAGGCCCCGGCGGCGGGGTCGCGGTCCAGGCAGTCGGCCAGGCCCCGCAGCCCCCCTTCGTAAAAAGCCACGTCGCTGTTGACCACGGCGAGATACTTGCCGCGGGCGGCCTTCAGGCCGGCGTTGACCGCCCTGGCGAAGCCGAGGTTGGTCTTATGGCGGATCTTGACGGCGCCGCGCAGGCCGGCGATGTAGCGGCGCGTCTCCGGGCCGGAGCCGTTGTCCACGAGGATGAGTTCGTAAAGCCCGCGCGCCGTGCGCCGCAGGCTCTCCACGCAGGCCCGCAGGTCCGCGGGAGCGTTATAGACCGGGATGATGACGCTGATCAGGGGTTTGGCTCTCATTTTTTTATGCGGCGCCGCCCGCTGCGGCCGCCGTAAATATTATAGAATTTTCCAATGACGGCCGCGGAGAAACCTGGACTATACCTGCTCTTCGCGGCGCTAGCGGCGGCCTGCGCGCTCGCGGTCCACCTGCCCTTCGCCTCGGACGAGCTGCTGTGGGACGACGGGCAGTACCTGGCCGGCAACCCTTTCGCCACGGACTGCGCCAGCCTGGGCTCGGCCCTGAACCCGCTGAACCTGGTCCGCGTGCTCCCGGTCCCCATGAGCTCCCGCCCCGTAGTGAACGCCTCCCTGATCGCCGACGCCTGCGGCGGGCTCGGCCCGCGGGGCATGAAGGCCACCAACGCGCTGCTGCACGCCGGCAACAGCGCCCTGGTCTTCTTGCTGCTGTTTCTCCTCTCTAACTCCGCGCCCGGCGCGCTGTTCGGCGCGCTGGTCTACGCCGTACACCCGGCCTCCGCGGAGACCATCCATATAGTGGTCTTCCGCTCCCATTTGCTCGGTTCTTTCTTCTTTCTCTCGGGCCTGCTGGCCTCCCTCTTTTACGCCAGGCGGCCTTCAGCCGCGGCCGGCCTGGCCTCCGCCGCCTGCCTGCTGCTCGGCGCGCTCAGCGTGGAGACGGCCGTGGTGCTGCCGTTGGCCGCCGCGCTGGTTATCTTCGCCGATTCAGGCAGGGCCGGCCTGCGGCGGGCGCTGCCGCTGCTGGCGGCCGCCGTGCTGCTGCTGGGCTTCTATGCCTGGTTCCGCGCCCCCCGCTCCGGCTACAGCCTGCCCGGCAGCACGCCGGGCATAAGCGCCCCTTCTCCGCTCTACCCGGCCGCCCTGCTGCCGCCGGACCGGCCGGCGCGCGCCGTCTGGAGCCTGCCGCCGCCCTGGCGCGAAGTTTACGAGAGCAGGACGGCCAATCTCTACACTATGTCCCTGGTGGCGCTGACAGACCTGCGCGACCTGCTGCTCCCCTGCGGGCTGAGCGCGGACTACGCCCCGCGGGTGCTGCGCTCTTTCGCCGAGGGGGCCCTGCCGCTGGCGGGGGCCCTGGCCGCGCTGGCCGCCGGAGTTTTTCTCTACGCCCGCCGCCGGCTCGCCGGCCTGGCGCTGCTGCTCATAGCCGCCGGCCTGCTGCCGGCCCTCAATCTCTGGCCGGCCTATAACCTGAAAGCCGACCGATACCTGTACCTGCCCCTGGCCGGCGCGGCCCTGCTGGCGGCCGCCGGCCTGCGCTACGCGCTGGGCAGCCGTTACCGCGTACCGCTGCTGGGAGCGGCGGGCCTGTGGCTGGCCGGCCTGGCCGGCGCGGCGCTGCTGCGCGGGCCGCAATTCAGCGACGACCTGGCGCTGTTCTCCGCCGCGGCCGCCGCCGCTCCGGGCTCGCCCAGAGCGCGCCTCAACCTGGGGGCGGCCCACCTGCGCGCCGGGGACTGCGCCGGCGGCGTACAGGCTTTCCGCGAGGCCGCAGGGCTGGACCCCGCCGCCGCCCACCCCCGCCTGCGCCTGGCCTACGCCCTGGCCGGCTGCGGCTCCGGCGGGGAAGCCGCCGCTTTGCTGGAAACTTATCCGCCGGACGCCGACTCAGCCTACCTGCGGGGCTTGCTGAAACTAAAGACCGACAGGGCCGGGGCGGCGGCGCTGCTGCGCCTGGCGCTGGAGGCCTCGCCCGGCCGCCGGGATTTCCGGCTGGCGCTGCTGCTGGCCGAAAACAAGGAACCCGCCGGAAAGGACGGGCGGGAGGCCGAGGAGCTGCGGGCTTTCCGCGAGACCCTGGTAAAAGCCGGATTATTTTTTTGAACCGAAGTTGGTGAAGGAAAAGGAAGAGAGCTGCACCGGCTTGAAGTTGAAGCTGGCCGACGGCTCCCCCATCGGCATCCCGTCGGCGCCGGGGCTGGAATACTTCTTAAGCCAGGCCTCCCATTTCTGCCCGAAATCAGCACCCTCGCGCGTCCTGTAGTTCTTCCACAGCGCGTCGTCCGTCTTTTCCCCCGCCCTGAGGGCCTCGCAGAAGGCCTTGAACTGCACGCGCGTGTGCGGCTTGTTGAGGTACAGCACGGCCCCGTAGGATTGCAGATACCAGTCGGCGATCTGGTTGTCGGACTGCAGCTGGTCCAGCTTGACGCCGAAGAAAGTGCCGAACGGCAGGCGGCGCTCCGGCGGGAAATAGGCCAGCGCCCGGCTCCAGGCGCCGCCCTCCGGGAACACGGATTCCTCCATGTACACGGCCAGGCCCTCGTTGAGCCACTGCGGCGGGTACTTGAGCTTCTCGGCGAAGTAGCTCTCGAAATAGAGGTGCGTCAGCTCGTGCGCGATAACCGCCTTTAGCTTCTGCATGTCGCCGGTGTCGTAGACCACGATGGTCTTTTTGGCGACGAAGGCCAGGCCCTTGGACCAGCGCGGCGGCTTGAACTCGCCTTTGAGGTAGGAGTCCTGCGAGGAGTAGATGTAGATCTTGGTGCGCTCGCGCACCATCCACGGCGCGAACATGGCCAGGTTCAGCCGCATCGAGGAGTACATGCGCTCCATCTCCAGCGAGACGGAGGCCGGGGACCACACGGATTCGTGCAGGATCTCGAAGTGGGGCGAGGTCTTGTGATGCCAGTCGACGGGGGCCGCGGTGGCGAGGGAGACGGAGAGCAGCAGCAGGGAGGAGAGCATGGGCGCCTCCTTAATCCTGGGTCACCGTTACATTCACTTGCTGGCCGACGCGCGTAAAATTGACCGTGGCTCCCTCGATATTGACGGAACCTGAGGACGGGATAGACGCAGAATTGGGGTAGGTGATGAAATTCCACCGGGTAAACTGCTCCCCGGCCACCCACTGGGAATGCGAGGCCGACTTGCTGGCGCGGTAGTTGCGGGAGGCCAGCACGTAGCGGGCCAGCACCCACTTCATGACCATCACCGCGATCATGGAGAGGATCACGGAAATGACCAGGGTCTGGACCAGCACTATGCCTTTTTTCCACCCTCGTTTCATATATTCATAGTCTAGCAGAGAAACCCCCCGACGGCAAGGGCGCGGCTGGAGGGCCTAGGGCCTGGAGACCGAAGCGGCGATCACGGTATCGAGCGAGAAGTCCACGTCGCGCTGCGAGGCGGCCATGCCGCGGGCGGAGGCGTCCCAGAAAGAGCGCAGGCGCACCCGCACGGTGGCGGAATCGTTGATGCGCTCCGCTGAGCGGCGGGAGAAGATGCTCTGGCCGGGCAGGGGGGGCACGACGTGCTGGGAAAGTTTGAGGACGGTCTGGCCGCCCATGTTCAGGCCGCAGGAGCCTGGCGGCACCGGGTAAACCCCGTTCCACACCGGGGAGCCAGCCTGGCCGCAGGGGATGTTGGAAACCGGCAGGTTGGCGGTGTGATAAAAAAGGGCCTGGGTGCCGGGCAGAGCCGTGTCGTTGCCCAGGCAGAAATGGTGCCAGGCCGGCCGGGTGACGGCCGCGGCGGCCAGGTTAACGGGGTAACAGCCGGTGAGCCTGTCCACGTTGGTGGCGAAATCCAGCACGTTGCCCTGCGCGCCGAAGGCCGGAGAGTCCAAGCGCGTGGCCGCGCTCAAATTGTTCTGTATGGCGCGCATGCCCAGCAGCAGCGTGCTCTTCACCGCGTTCCCCCGGTAGTTCTGCAGCATATGCCGGTGCGCGGTGGAATAGATCGTGGCCATGGAGGCGGCCATGAAACTGAAGATGAAGATGGCCACCATCAGCTCTACGAGTGTAAATGCCCGGCGTTTTTCCATTTTCAATCCGTATAGCTGAGCTGGAACGTGACCCGTTTGCAGGCCAGCGGATAATCGGGCGGGCTGCCCAGGCCGAAACCGCAGTCGTAGCTGGCGACGTTGTAGGTGAAGCTCCCGCCGTTCTCGATAGGCGTGTCGGCGAGCAGCGAGGTGATGGTGTGGTTGCCGTTGCGCAGCGCCCATTGGCCGGAGGGGTCCGCGGCCCAGCGCCCGGGGACGGCGCCCGGGGAATAATTGGGATCGCTCGGGGCGACGCTGACGTAGACTTTCAGCGCCTGCTGGGCCTGGCGCAGGGCCATGGCCGCGGCGTCGCGTTTGTCCGCCCTGGCGTCGGCGACGAAGCTGGACAGGACCACGGAGAAGACGGCGCTGGCGGTCATGGCCGCGATCACCGTGGCCATCACTACCTCCACCAGCGTCTGTCCGGGGCGTCCGCGCGTCTTCATATCAGAACCTGGGGCAGGAGGGCACGCTGGTGCCGCTGGCCGAGCAGCTGCCATTGAGATCGAAAGAGTAGTTCCAGGTGTTGTACGGGGAGTTGCCGCCGTTGCGCCGGGTGCAGGCCGCCCCTCCGCCGCAAGAGGCCTGGCCTACCTGGTAGATGTAGTAGGAGGCGCCGCCGGGGCCGGTGCCCCATTGCTGGGCGGCCACGTACTGGCAGCGCACCAGGCGGCAGGCCGACCTGTCGGTGGTCTGGCAATTGGTAGTGTTGCAGCTGTCGGTCATGAAACCGGACAGGTTTTCCGCCGCGGTCGGGTGGTCTATCTTGTACATGCGGTAGGCGTTGGCGAGCATATGCCCTATGGCGACGGCGTCGCTGGCGCGCGAAGTCTCCACGGTCTTGAGGTAGTGGGGCACGCCCACCGAGGCGAGGATGCCCATAATGAACACGACCACCAGCAGTTCTATCAGCGTAAAGCCTTTTCTGACGGGTTTCATATTTTCCTCCCGGCGCGGTTTAGCCGGCGCCGATCTGCGAGAGCTGGAAGATGGGCATGAAGATGCTCATCACGATGACGGCCACGATGCCGCCGACGCCCACGACCAGGATGGGGTCGATCATGGCCGAGAAGCGGCGCAGCCACTGGTCGATCTGCTCCTGATAGTACTTCGAAAGCACCACGATGATGTCCGGCAGCTTGCCCGACTCCTCGCCCATCCACATCATCTCCGTCACCATGGGCGGGAAGATGCCGGTCTTCTTGAAGGACTCGGAGATGGAGCGGCCGCTGGCGATGTCGTTCTTGGCCTGCTTGAGCGCGCCCTGGAAGATCAGGTTCTTCTTGAAGGCGCCCTCGAGCACCGAGACGGCGTTGAGGATACTGACGCCCGAGCGGATCAGCGTGGCCATGGTGGTGAGCATGCGCTCTATGGCCATGGCCTTCATCAGCGCGCCGAAGAGGGGCAGGTTGAACTGGATGTGGTTCCAGGTCAGGCGGCCCGGGGGCGTGGCGATGTAGGCCCTGAAGGCGAAGACGCCGCCTATAGTGCCGACGAGCATGAGCACGAAATACTTGGTCAGGATGGAGGAGACCAGCAGCACCATGCGGGTGACGATGGGCAGCGTCAGGCCGAAGTCCTTGAAGATGTCGGCGAAGACGGGAACGATGTAGAAGATGAAGTAGACCAGCACGCCCATGGACATCGTGAACAGCACGGCCGGGTAGGAGACCGCGGTGACGATCTTGGACTTCACGTTCTCCTGGGATTCGCTGTAGGCGGTTATCTGCCGCAGCACGGCCGGCAGCTGGCCCGAGACCTCGCCGGCCTGCACCAGGGAGACCCAGATATCGTCGAAGACCTTGGGGTGCTTCTCGAGCGCCTTATGGAAGGCGCCGCCGGCGGAAACTTCCTTGGTGACGGCGGACAGCACGGCGCCCAGCGCCTTGTTCTCGGCGTGCTCGCTGAGCAGCGACAGCGCGCGCACGAGCGGGATGCCGCCGCCTATCAGCGTGGACATCTGCTCGCCGAAGAAGACCATTTCGCGGCCGGAGATGCTCCCCCCGCCCATCTTCTTGATGCTCATGATGCCTTTGGACTTGGTGTCCTCGGCCTGGATGGAAAGGATGAAGAGCCCCTTGGTCTGCAGGGCCTGTACCGCGCCGTCTTCGTCGTCGGCGTCCACGGCGCCGGTGGTTACCGTGCCCTGGGCGTCCTGTACCGTATAAATGAAGCGTCCCATATATATTGAAGTCTAACAGAAAGTCGGGGTCAGTTCAAGCCCCTATCGCTCCGTCATCGTGATCGACAGCATGTCGTCGGCCGAGGTGACGCCGGCCAGCACCTTGCGCCAGCCGCTGGCGCGCAGGTCCCAGGCGCCGCTCTTGAGCGCCGTTTCGCGCATCTTCGGCACGTCGGCGTCCTTGACGATGACGCGCTTGATCTCCTCGGTAATGAAGAAAACCTCGTAGATGGCCTTGCGGCCCTTGTAGCCCATGTTGACGCACTTGGGGCAGCCGCGGGCCTTGTAGAAGGTCAGCCGCGTCAGGTCGGGCACAGGGTCGAGCCTGGATTCGCGGGCGAACATGTCGAGTTCCTCCTGCGTGGGGCGGTACGGCACCTTGCAGTCGGGGCAGAGCACGCGCACGAGGCGCTGCGCGGCCACCAGCAGCAGGGTGCTGGCCAGCAGGTAGGGTTCGATGTCCATGTCGATGAGGCGCGGGATGGCCTCGAGCGCGCTGTTGGTATGCAGCGTCGATAGCACGAGGTGGCCGGTCATGGCGGCCTTGAGGCAGGCCTCGGCCGTCTCGTTGTCGCGGGTTTCGCCGACCAGGATGACATCGGGGTCCTGGCGCAGGAAGGAGCGCAGGCCGGCCGCGAAGGTGAGGCCGATCTGGGGCCGGATCTGCACCTGGCTGATGCCCTCCATCTTGACTTCGACGGGGTCCTCCAGCGTCATGATGTTGATCTCGGGCGACTTGATGGTATTGAGGACGGCGTTGAGGGTGGTGGTCTTGCCGGAGCCCGTGGGGCCGGTCAGCAGGATCAGCCCGTGCGGGGCGGTGGCGGCCTTCAGGAAGTCCTCCTTCTGGCGCACCTCGAAGCCGATCTTGTCCACGTTGAATTCCACGTTGCCCTTGTCGAGCAGACGCATGACCAGCTTTTCGCCGAAAACGGTGGGGCAGATGCTGACGCGGGTTTCGATATTGCGGTTCTGGAACTTTATGGTGAAACTGCCGTCCTGCGGGAGGCGGCGCTCGGAGATGTCCAGCTTCGCGAGGATCTTGACGCGCGAGATGATGGCGTCGAAGAGTTCGGACTGCGGGGCGCTGCGCTCGTAGAGCGTGCCGTCGATGCGGAAGCGCAGGGCCACCTTCTCGTCGTACTTCTCCAGGTGGATGTCGCTGCAGCGCTCGCCGATGGCCTGCTTGATGATGGCGTTGACGAGCTTGATGGACTGCGCGCCCTTGCTCTCGCCGATGATGACCTTGTCCAGGTCCAGCTTGCCGTCTGAGGTGACCACGTCGGTCTCGGAGGATTCCCCCTGGCCCTCGCCGGCGCCTTTGTCGAGCACGCGGTCGATGAGACTGGTCTGCCCGGAGTAGAAGGAGTCTATGACCTTGAGGATCTGCGCCTTGGTGGAGATGAACGGCGTGATCTCCATGCCCGACACCAGCTTAAGGTTGTCGAGCATGATGATGTTGGTCGGGTCCGTCATGGCGGTGGCCAGGGTGTTGTTCTCTATGAACAGCGGCACCACGGCGTTGTCGCGGGCGAACTTCTCGGGGATCATCTTCTCCAGGCCCTGGCCCTTCTCGGGGTTCAGGATCTGGTTCTCTTTGGAGGCGTACGGGATGCCCAACTGCTTGGCCAGCGCCTGGGCCACCTGTTCCTCGGTGGCATAGCGCAGCTTCACGAGCGCCTCGCCGATGAGGCCGCCCTGCTGCTGCTGGAACTTCAGCGCCTTCTGCAGCTTGTCTTCGTCGATCCATTTGGCCTGGATCATTATTTCGCCGAGGAGTTTGTGGGCCATAGTAAGTTGTTTTCCCCGCCTAATGCCGCGGGCTCCCTAAGGAGCCCGGGGCGGCGCAGGCTGCGCCGGGACTAGTCTACCAGTATCGTGGGCGTCAGGAAGATAACCAGGTCGGTGTTGGTGCGCCTGGAGCTGACGCTGGTGAACAGCCAGCCGATGATCGGAATGTAGCCGAGCAGCGGGACCTTCTTGACTGTCTTGCTCTCGGTGGAGGCCAGCATGCCGCCGATGACCACGGTCTGGCCGTTCTTGACGCGCACCATGGTGGAGGCGCCGCGGCTGACGGGGTCGTAGACGGTGGAGCCCTGGACGGTGATAGCCGAGGCGACCATGTCCGAGTAGGCGGGCTGCACCACCATCGTGATATAACCTTCCTTATTGACCTGGGGCGTCACCTTGAGGATAAGGCCGATGCGGCGGCGCTCGGCGCCGGTGGAGCTGGAACCCGAAGAACCTCCGGCCGAGGAGACCGTGCTCTGGGCGCCCATCGCCGCGTCCTTGGAGATGGTGATCAGGGCGGTCTTGTTGTTCATCGCGACGATCTTGGGCTTGCCGAGGTAGCGGCCCTCGCCCTTGGAGATCAGCGCGCGGAAGATGGCCTGCAGCTGGGCGAGGCTGAAGATGCCGTAGTAGACGCCCTTGGAACTCTGTTGGCCGGTGGAGTAGATCGGGTCTATGGTGCCGCCGCCGCTGCTGCTGCTGCTGTCCGAGGAGGTCTCGCCGATGTCGCTGGTGTTCGGGAAGAACATCTTCCACTGGTCGCCGGAATAGAAGCCCGGGCGCAGGCCGTAGTCGGTCAGGCGGGCGGGGCCGGCGAAATAAGCCATCTCGCCGCGGCTGCCGCCCCACTCGATGCCGAGCTCGTTCATGCGGTCGGTGTTGATCTCTACGATCTGGGCCTCTATCAGGATCTGCGGGGCCTTCTTGTCGAGCTCGGAGAGGATCTGCTCAACCTGCGGGAATACTTCGGGCACGTCGGTGATGATCAGGGTGTTGGTGCGGGGGTCCACCGCCAGCTTGCCGTTCTTCTTGGACAGCACGCTGCGCACGATATTGATGATGGCGATGGGGCTATCCTTCTCGCCCTGGCCCTGCTGCTGCTGCTGCTGGCCGCTGCTCTGGTCGCCGGCGGGGCTGTTGGCTCCGGAGGAGGTGTCCTGCGCGGTGATGGAGGCTATCTCCTCGCCTATCGAGGTGATGGGGATGAGCGGGATGTAGTTCAGGGTATAGATCTTGGTGATCAGGTTGGGCATGTCCACGGAGCGCTTCTGCACCACGTAAGTGTTGCTCTTGCCGATGCGCTGGTAGGTCAGGCCTTTCACGCGCAGCAGCAGTTCCAGCGCCTCGCGCACGGTGGTCTTGCGCAGGAACACGGTGATCGTCTTGGCCTCGAGGCCCTCGGTGATAATGAAGTTGACCTTGGACTGGGCCGAAACCACGTCCAGGAAGGTGGAGAGCGGCGCGCCCTTGAGGCGGATAGGACCGATCTTGCGGTCGAGCGGCGAGACCGACTCGGCCTCCTCGTACATCGGGGCTTCCTTGGGAACCCCGCCGATCTGCACGGAATCAAGCGAGGAGCCGGGGGCCTGGCCCTGGGGCATCGCGGCTGGCGGAGGAGCGTCGGAGCCGCCGTCCAGTATCGGGCCGCCCTCGTCGCCTGCCGGGCCCTGCAGGTCCTGGGCGAAATCCTTGTCCGCGGCGCCCTGTGCGTAGAGCGAAGCGACCGGGAAGAGCAGCGGCTCGGCGGTCAGGGTAAACGCGAGTAAAATTTTTATAATCTTCATAATACGCCTCCGTTCCGGAATACCAGTACTTATTATATGTTAAGCCCCGCCCAAAGACCAGCGGCTATTTCAGCACCTTACGGAATTTCTTACCTTTGTAGTCGCAGATGATGTAATCCGCGCCCACCTTCACTATCTTGACGCCGCGCACGGTCTGGCCGGCGGTGTACATGTCGCCGTTGATGATCGCCGCGCTGCCGACTATGCCCTGCAGCACCACACGGGTCTCGGGCCCCGGCTCCCTGGGCTTATACCGTTCGGCGTTCTGGACCATCCGTTCCGCTTCCGCGCGCCGCATGGCTTCGTCGCGGAGTCGCTTGTAGTCGTCCGGGGAGAAGGTGGGATCCCTTTCGCTCTGGGGGGCGTAATGGGAGATCGATTTTGGGACCGTGGAGCCCTCGACGCCCTGCTGAGCGGCGGCCTCGGGCTGCGCGGCGGACTGAGCTTCAGGCGCGGGCTCCGGTTGCACGGCCGGCGGCTGAACCGGCGCCGTGGAGAGGGCCGTGGCGGCGGCCGAAGGCGGCCTCTGCGCGGGGGCGGCGGTCTCCGGGGCGGGTTGCGCGGCGGGCTGGGCGGCGGGGGCTTTTTCCGCCGGCTGCGCGGCCGGCGCGCCGCCTTCGGACTGGAAGACCGGCGCCGTACCCGGGCCCTGCGAGATCTCGGCGGAAACCTGTTTCTTGCTGTTGCTCCACCAGTTATAGAACAGGAAGGAGGGCACGGCCAGCACGGCGGCCATCAGCAGCCAGGCGAGGAGGGACGTGAAGCTTTTCATGTCAGAGTCCCCCTCCGCGCGGGAAAACGGTGGAGATGTTGAGCGTGACCTTGACGGTACCCGCGCCGCCCTCCATGCGCTCCATGTTCAGGTCGGTTATGACCAGGAAGATCGGCGAGTTCTCTATCTCGGCGAGCCACTTGCCCATCTTGTGATAGGTCGTCACGGTGGAGACCTCGCGGGAGACCACCAGGTAGGAACCTATTTCGGTCTCGCGCTGAGCGCTCTGAGATTCTACGGAGACGCCGGTGGTCTTGGCGCTGTTGTTGATGATATAGCTCAGCCAGTCGTCCTTGTCCTTGAGCAGCGGCAGCCGGCGGTGCAGGGCTGTAACGCGGGTTTTCACGCCGTCGTACTCCTCGGCGTAATTGGAGACCACGGTCATGTTGGCGATGCTCTTTACGGTCTTGGAAAGCTTGCCGCTGATAGGGCTGTAGATGCCGGCGTAAAGGATGAGCAGGGACGGCACCGCTATGATCAGCGGGCGCTTGAAAGGCTCTATGCCCTTCTCGCCGTAGATTATGACTACGTTGGCGAAAAGGTCCTTGAAGTAGGCCGTGGCCTTCTCGATAAGGGCTGCTATCTGTGGCGGCATAAACTATTTCCTCTTGCGCGTGCACATCACCGAGAATTCGCTGGTCATCCTGCCGGCCGGCTGGAAGCCGCCGGCGTCGGGCCCGGTAGGGGCCGCGGATTCCGTGGTGCTGTCTATGCCGCCCATCGGCGGCGTGTAGACCTTGAACTCCTCGGCGGCCTTGAGGGCTTTGGTAAAATTGTCCACCAGGCGGCCCTTCACCTCGCCGCGGGTGTAGGTGGAGCCGGAGATGCGCAGCTCCTTCAAACCGCTCTGCCCCTCCGAGAAGTTGAAAGGATTGGTATAGGTTATCACGCCGACCCAGAGGTCGGACGGGATGTGGTCCGCGATAGCCGCCAGCTTCGGCGCCAGCGGGTCCACTTCCGAGACCAGGACATCCAGCGTCTGCGCGCTGACCTGCATATCGTCGATCTTGCCGCGTATGGTGCCCGCGTCCATACCGTTGAGCTCGGGCACGTTCATGACCCTGGCCCGCAGTGTGGCTACCTTGGAAGACGCCATGAGGAGACGGCCCTGCGCCAACAGCGTCAGCAGCAGCAGCAGCCCGCCCAGCACGAAAGTGATGTTCCAGACATAGCTCTGCACCTGGCGCTCCAGGTTGGCGGCGGTGCTGACCCCGGAGATGTCGGGCGAGGCCGGCCCGCCCGTGCGCCCGCGCAGCGCCGCGGCCGCGGCCAGCAGCGCGGCGGAATCGTTGTCCTTGAGGCCGCACAGCTTGCCGGCCTCCCAGGTCTCCACCGGAATGGGGGCAGCTTCCTTCTCGGCCACCGGCTTCCACAGGTCGACGCCGTCGCCGCTGAGCATGACGGCCTTGTAATCCTTGCCGCCCACGTAACGGTCCACGAACTGCATGGCGCCCTTGATGTCCAGGCGCTTGCGGTCGCTCATGCCGCCGCCGGATTCGCTCTCCGTCTCGCGGTAGAGCACCGGGCAGCCGAGGTGCGAGAAGACCAGGTAAGTGGAATTGGCGCTGAAATGGATGTAGCCCCTGGCGTCGTGGTCCTTGGGGTCCAGGAAGCCGAAGACGCGCTCCAGGGACTGCGGGGTGATCTCTACGGCGGCCAGCGACAGCCCGGCGGCCTTGACCGTCTCCGTCAGGAACTCCACGCTCTTGCGCTGCGTCAGTCCGAACAGCACGCCCAGCTTCTTGCCGCCCTCGGTAGGCACGGCGGCGAAATCGTAAACGACCTCCTCGAAGGAGACCGGGATGTACTTCTTGGACTCCAGCGGGATGGACTTGCTCCAGAACCGGCGCTCCACGAGGGGCATCACGAAATAGCGCAGGATGGCGAACTGCGGGGACAGGGTGACCACCGCCGTGGAGGAATCCCAGCTGACCTTCTTGACGGCCTGCTTGAAAGGGGCTAGCCAGGACGCTTTCTCGCTGAAGAACTCATGGTTCAGCGAGAGCGGGCGCAGCATGCCCTCCTTCACCGGGAAGTCAGTGGGGATCTTGATGAGGTGCTCGGGCTCCGGCTTGGAGTCCTTGCCCAGCCTGATCTGGGCTATGCAGATCTCCTTGGGGGAGATATAAATGCCCAGGTGTTTTGGTGCCGCTTTAGCCATAACTTTATAATTCTACAATAAAAGACCGCCCGCCGTAGCCGCGCGCGCCTATTGGTTGCCCGCCAGCTTTATTTCCACCATCGGCTTGGTGGCCTCGCTTACCTTGGAACTGAGCTCCATGCGAGCCTGGTCTATGCTGTACTTCTCCGAAAGTATGGAGGCTATCTTGTTGACCCTGGTCTCGGCCACCGCCTCGGCGTTGGCCTCGCCCGAGTAAGCGTAACCGATGAGCCGGATATTGGCCATCGGATAATAGCCCATCGTTTCCGCCACCTGGGCCAGGCGCTTGCCGCTGGCCGCGGTGAGGGCGTTGTTCTCCATGAAATAGATGCGGTAGCTGACCTGCCCGGAGAGTTCCCCCTGCCCGGCGGCGTCCCCCGCGGGGGCGGCCGGTTCCCCGGCCGGCGGCGCGGCTTCCTCTTCGGCGGCCGGCGCGGCCTTCTTCCTGGCCGGGGCTTTCTTAGCGGCCTTTTTGGGAACGGCCCTGCCCTTCTTGGCGGGCGCGGCCTTCAGCACTTTCCCCGAGGCCCCGCCTTTCACGCCTTTGCCCAGGGACCTGGACTTGAGGCCGGTGGCGGAGACGTTCTCCCGGACCGAGGCCTTCTGGGCGGCGGCCCTGCTCTGCGCGGCCTTCTCCTCCTCGGGCGTGGGACGTATCACCAGCAGGCGGCTCAGGGAGGTTTCCTTGCCCTCGTTGTCCGCGGCGGTGACGGTGAACATGTAGCGGCCGGAGGGATACGGCGCGCCGAAGAATTTCTTGCGGCCGTTCCAGAAACTCTGGTTGTACTGCGAGCCGGAGCCGGACATCTCCTGCAGCAGCAGGCGGCTGCGGTCGGCCTGGATCTCGAAGATCTGGAACTTCCAGCTCGGCTGCCCGACCGGCGATTCGAAGGCGGAGAACTCCACTATCGCCCCCTCATTCTCGTGTACCGAGATGGCCGTGGGGTAGATGCCCAGCGAAACCTTGGGGCCCTTCGTCTGCAGGTCCTCGAGGTCCTTGAGGCGGGGCGCCTTATCATAGTCAAAGAGTATTATTATTCCGCTTATGCTGGTAAGCTCCTTGGGGAAGCGCACTTCCGTGCCGGTCAGGTTCACCTCGAGGCGGGCCTTGGAGACGCCGCGCGACTCGAAATAGGAGTTGAGCGCCAGCGCCCGGCGTATGCTCTTTATCTTCACGTCGCCTTCGGCCGAGCCCTCGGGCAGCAGCAGCACGTTGGCCTTGCCGAGCGTGAAGAGCAGGCCGGAAAGCAGGCCCAGGTACCTGTCCGTGCCGGCCTTGAAGCTGGTCTCGGAAGCGAAGAAATAGTTCGGGTCCAGCGTCAGGGCCCTGGGCATGCCGTCGCCGCCCATATAGACCTTTACGGGGTTGGAGCGGCTCAGTTCCAGCAGGATGTCCCTGCGCATCTGCGCTATCTTCGAAGAGATCTTTTCCGCCACGCGCTCGCGCTGGGCGGCGTCGTCGTCGCGCCTGTCCGCCGCCTCCTCCTCCTCGTCGCGGGGCGAGGGGCGGGCGCCCAGCGGGGTCTGGCGCTTCTCCTCGGCGGTGCGCGGCGCGGAGACCTCGGTCAGCGTGGTCGGCTCGGCCCCGCGGTCCTTTACGGTGTTCACGCCGGTGTTCATGCGCAGCGTGATCTTGGAGATGTAATCGTTGGCCAGGGCCTTCTCGGACGGGCTGCCCTTTACGAGGATGTCCATGAAGCGGTCCATGGCCTCGGTATCCTCGCCCTCGTGGTAAAGCCGTATGGCCTGCTCCATGGAGCGGCTGATGCCGCTCCTGGCCGCCTGGGCGGCCAGGTCCGCGCAGAGCGGCCCTGCGGCAGTTAAAAGCAGGGCCAGCAGGCCTGGCAGAGTAAATTTAAGGGCTCTTGTTTTCATGTTACTGTTCCTGCCGAAATCGTTTATCCGCTTTATATTTAACCTTTTCCTGTTTACCTAATTATTGCAGGAATGTTACAGATTCGTCTCGCGCGCGGCGGCGGCCTGCTCAAGCGCCTTCAGCCGCGCCGCCACTCCGGCGTTGCCGGGCTCCTGCTGCAGGAAGCGGGTCCAGACCGCCCTGGCGGCCCCGAGGTTCCCCTCCCTCTCGTGGATGACGGCCAGGCCGTAGCGGGCGTTATTATCCGCGTCGTTATCGCGCAGAATAGCCTCCAGCTGGGCCCTGGCCTCTGGCAGGCGGTCCGCCCTGAAATAGAGCCTGGCCCGCAGGGCGCGCGCGGGGACGGAATACGGCGCGGCGGCGGCGAGCGCGTCGGCCTCCCGGAGCGCGGCCGCCGGCACAGGCTGCGCGGCCGCGGCGGCCTCTACGCGCCTGTAGGCGGCCAGCCACTGCAGGGCCGGGTCGTTCCGGATCTTTAGCTGTTTGGAGACGCCTTCCAGGTTCTGCACGAGCATCGTATTGGCGGGCTCGGCCATGGCCCCGGAGGCGTAGGCCTTGTGCGCCTCGTGGTACTTGCGCAGCAGCGTGTAAAAATAGCCCAGCGTGTTCCACAGGTTGGAGTCGCCGGGGTAAACCCTGACGGCCTCTCCGAAGTCCGCGACCGCTGCCGCGGCCACGGCCGTCCTGTCTGGGGCGGAGAGATAGATCTCGGCCAGGGCCTGCCAGGCCATTGGGTTCAGCGGGTTTATCACCGAGGAGACTTTAATGTTCCTGAGCGCCTCTTCCGCGCGGCCCAGGCGCTTGTGCATGATGCCCAGGTTGAAATAGATCTCGTCGTAACCGGCGTTGGCCTTCAGCGCCTCGCCGTAGGCCCAGGCGCCTTTCTCGAGGTCCCCGGAGCGCACGAGGGCGTTGCCGTACTCGTAATTCGTGTTGACCTCGCGGGAGTGCGCTTCCCAGGCGGCCCGCAGGTGCTGCACCGCCGCCGGGATGGCGTTGGCGCGCATGGCGCGGAAACCGTTGAAATAGTGGAAGTCTCGCATGAACTGCCGCTGCCAGAGCCAGGCCCCGGCCAGGCAACAGAGTATCAGCGCCCAGGCCAGCGCGGTCCCGGCCCGCGGGCGCCGCCAGGGCGGGTACTGCGTAACTCCGGAAGTCTTGCGCGCCAGCGCGCCGGCCAGCCACCAGAAGGCCATGGCGGGCACCGCGAAATGCAGGGAAACGTTGAGCATGTTGTCGGCCAGCGCCCCGACCAGCCCCGCCGCCAGCGGGACCGCGTCGTAGCGGGCCGCCTCTCCGGCGGAGCGGTAGTAGCGCCAGAAGCCGTAGAAGAGGACGGCCAGCAGCCAGAAGTAGACCCCCAGCCCGGCCAGGCCGGCCTGCGACCACTGCTCCAGGATCTCGTTATGGGCGTTGTTGGCGTGCGTGCGCAGGTGGCGCACCGCCGGGAAATTGGCCACCAGCCGCCCCTGGTAGAACGGGTAGAACAGTTCGAACTGCCCCCAGCCCTTGCCCAGCAGCGGGTTCTCCAGCCCCATCTGCCAGGCGCTGGTCCAGATGAGCAGGCGCTGGTGGAAGGAGGAGTACGTGCGGCCCTGGTCGCCGGAGAGGCCCAGCGCCGCCGGGGTGCCTATGCCGGACGCGGCCTCGTGCACGCGGTCGACCAGGCCGGAGGAGAAGGGCTTGAGGGAATCGGAGGGCCAGGCTGCCACCATCAGCAGCCCGCCGGCGATGAGCGGATAGAGGAACTTCTTGTTGCGCCGCAGCTGGGCCCGCTGCGCGCCGAAGGCGAACAGGAAGGCGAAGGCGGCCGCGGCGCCGAGCCAGGACGAGCGCGTCAGGCTGGCCATCAGCATGCCGAGGTAGGAAAAGACCACCAGGCCGTAGAACCAGCGTTTGACGGCGGTGTCCGCCTTCATCAGCAGCGAGGCCGCCAGCGGCAGGAAGAGCACCACGTAGGTCGAGATGAAGTTGGGGTTGCCGAAAGTGGAGACCGAGCGGTTGCCGTACGGGTTGAGCAGTTTGGCCCAGATCACCTCGAGACGGAAATATTCCAGTATGCCGTAGAGCGAGGCGATAGCCCCCGCCGCCATCGCCAGGTGCAGTATATCCTCCTGCCGGCAGCGGCGGATCAGCAGCCAGACGGCCGTGAAGCCCGCCGTCCAGACGAGGAAGCCGTAAGGATCGAACAGGCGCGCGAAGAGACCTTCGCCGGAGAGGGGCAGCTTCAGCCACGGAAAAAGGAACCACAGCGCCCCCCACCCCAGCACAAAAGCCAGCCATTTCCCGGCGGGCACGGCGTCGTCCCCGCCGGCGTAAGGGATGCTGAGGGCGAGGTAGAAGACGGCCGCGCAGTTGACCAGGAAGAAGAGGCCGACCCTCAGGCCCTCGGACGCTATCGCCGGGCGGAAGAACGGGGCGTGCCCGAACCAGGCCCAGGCGAAGGAGGCGAGGTAGACCAGGCAAAGCGCGGCCAGCGGCGCCGCAAGGGCGGTGCGCGGCAGCGCCCAGGCCTTGCGCCGGGCCGATTCGTAAAGGAAGAGAGCGGCGGCCCCGAGCACCGCTGCGTTGAGGATGGCTATCTGCAGGTAGTAGGGGTTGCGGGTCAGGCCGGTGAAGAACAGCAGCGGCGACACAAAGAACGCCGCCGCCAGCATGAAAACCAGCGGCGCGCGCGGAACGGGCAGTTCTTTGTCGGTATTCTGCATTTTTTCGGCGGGCGGCTAATCCAGGCCCACTATCCTGACCCCTTCCTTGTTCTTCCGCGCCTCTTTGGCCAGGTTCGGGTTGCGCTCATAGACCACCTGCAGGTTGCGCCTGGCCTGCTCGAAATTGGGGTCCTTCTCCAGGGCCAGCCGGTAGTTGCCCGCCGCCTCCCGGTACTTGCCCTGCGCGAACTGCACGTTGGCCAGCAGCGTGTAGGCTTCGGCGCTGCCGTGGTCGTGGTCCTTGCGGAAGCATTTCCAGGCCGACACGTTGTTCTGGTACTCGCGCTCGGCGGACTTGAAGTCCTGGCGCATGATATGGATCTGGGCCTTGCGGAAATAGTTCGGGGAATACACCGGGTCCAGGTGCTCGTAAAGGTTATAGCGGGCCATCGCCTTATCGAGGAACTCGGCCGCCTCCTTCTGTTTGCCCTGGCGCATCAGGTGGTCGTGCATTTTCAGGTAGAGGTTGCCCACCTGATGGTGCATCTGCACGTAGTTGGGCGCTATGCTGCGCACGTACTCGTAGGAATCCATGGCCCGCTCGTAGTCGTCGCGCGGCTTGTCCTTCTCGTCCCCCCATTCCGGCCTGTAGCCCCGTTCCATGTTGAAGCGGTCGTTGAAGACGTTGCCGGTGAAGTAATAGGGCATGATGAAGAACCGGTTGAGCGTATTCACCTTCTTGTAGTAGGTGATCGCGTCCTCCCATTTGCCCTGCTTGGAGAAGAAGATGGCCATGTTGTGGTAGACGTCGCCCTTGAACCAGCCCCAGAAGTAGTACATCGGGAACAGGGTGAGCAGTATCACCACCGGCACGGCCGCGGAGACGCCCTTGAGCATGACGCCGGCGAAAGCGTAGACCGCGTAGCCCACGCAGAGCAGCATCAGCGCCCAGGCTATGTGCCACTGCAGGATCTCGCCGTCGGCGATATAGTTGCGCAGCGGCCCCTGCAGCACGGAGAATTCGCTGAGCACCAGGTAGGCGGCGTAGAGCACGGCGGCCAGGCCGGCCGCGCGGGCTATCCAGACGCCCCACATGTAGGCCCCGTCGTCCCCGACGGCCTTTTCCCCGGCCGTCTTCGCCGGCTGGCCCGCTTCTTTGTAATGCAGTTCCCACAGCGCGTGGCCGCGGGCCAGGTTGATGATCACGCCGGGCAGCAGGCCCAGGTAGACGCCGGAAGAAACGAAGCGCATGCTGACGTCCGTGAAATTATGCGCGAGCATGCCCAGCAGGGCCACCAGGTAGCCCAGCAGGTCGTAGGCCACCGGGGGCGGCCTCGCGCCTTTCAGACCGGAAGTATATACGTTCAGTCCGCGCAGGCCAACCGTGGTCACGAAAATGATTATCCACAGGTAGAGGCCGAAACCGATAAGGCCGTTGTCCATCCACTGCTCGATATGCTCGTTCTCGGCGTGGTCGGTCTCGGTATTGTGCTTGCCCTCGATGTGGAAGATCTCGGGGCGGCGGTAGGCCGGGTAGATCACCTTGAAACTGCCCACGCCGATGCCCGTCAGCGGATGGGTCTCTACCATCTCCCAGGTAGACAGCCAGGTGTTTATGCGGAAGCTGTAGGAGGCCGCGTTGCCGATGAGGTAGATGGCCAGCGCCGCCGCCACCGGGATCAGCGAGGCCAGGCCCAGGAAAACGCCGCGGCTCACGGGCAGTTTGTCGCGCAGGAAGAAGTAGCCGTAGAAGATGGCGAACAGGAAGAACGAGATGCCCAGCCCCAGCACGGCGCCTTTGGTCTGCGTGCCGTAGATGCAGATCAGGTTCATTATTATCAGCGGCACCAGCAGTATGGACTTTCGCTTGAGCCACTGCGTTACGATGATGGGCAGGATCAGCACCAGGAAATTGCCGAAGAAGTTGGGATTGCCGTAGGTGGAGAAGACGCGCTGGCTGAACGCCCAGCGCCAGACGAACGGGTCCAGCATGGGGCCGACGTCCTTGGACGGGGAAAGGCGGGTATCGAGGAATTGCAGCATGCCGTAGAGCACGGCGATGTAAGCCGTGACGATCAGCACCTTGGTCAGCCGGTCTATGGCCTCGGCCGTGAATTCCCGGATGACGATCAGCGTGACCGACATGTACAACAGGTAGCGCACGAAGTCGTCCACGCTGGGGCCCTTGTAGGGCGCGCTGACGAAAGACACCACGACACAGAGCAGGTAGGCGAAGAAAGGCGCCAGGAAGATGAAGTCCTCGCGGCGGAAAGCCCGGCGGCCCTCCAGCACCAGCAGCGACACCCACAGGCCCAGCAGGCCGAAGCCGCCCATCTGCAGCAGCGTTATCTTGACCTGGGCGGAGTCGTAGGTGCGCAGGTAGAAGGTATCCGAGATCAGCAGGTAGAGCATCGGCAGCCACCACCAGATGGCTTTTCTGGCGAAGCTTACCCCGGGGGCGAAACTGATGCCGTCTTCTGCTGCCGGAAGTATGGTTTTTTTTGACATGATTACGGAAGGAACCGCGGAAGGAACTGCCAAACCCCTGTACCCTGAAAAATTTCAGCCGAGGATGGGACTTGAACCCACAACCTGTCGCTTACGAAGCGAATGCTCTACCAATTGAGCTACCTCGGCAACTCCATAATTATATAGTAATTTTAATCGGAAATCAAAAATACCATGGATAAACGGGGCCGGGCGGAAGCCGGCGCACGGACCGCGAGGGCGGTTGCGGTTGTACCGGGCCGGCAGAATTTGTAATATTTCGGGATTCTGCAACTTTAGGGAGGACTATGGAAGCACTGTTCAGGAAAAAGTCACTGTCGGCGCTGATGGAGCAGACCAAGGACAAGGAGCATGCGCTCAAGCGCGTGCTGGGACCGCTCAACCTCACGCTGCTGGGCATCGGCGGCATCATCGGCGCCGGCATCTTCGTCCTGACCGGCCAGGCGGCCGCGCAGTACGCCGGCCCCGCCATCGTCATCTCGTTCATCATCTCGGCCGTAGGCTGCGCCTTCGCGGGCCTCTGCTACGCCGAGTTCGCCTCCATGATCCCGATCGCGGGCTCCGCCTATACTTATTCTTACGCGACCATAGGCGAGCTGCTGGCCTGGATCATAGGCTGGGACCTGATCCTGGAATACCTCTTCGGGGCCGCCGCGGTGTCGGTGGGCTGGAGCGGCTACGTGGTCAGCTTCCTTAAGGACTTCGGCGTCACCATCCCGGCCGCGCTGTCCAGCGCGCCGTTCTCCTTCGACCACATACACGGCTGGGCGGCCACCGGCGGCATCATCAACCTGCCGGCGGTGCTGATCATCGCGCTGGTCACCGGCCTGCTGGTGGTAGGCATACAGGAGTCCGCCACCGTCAACGACTTCGCGGTGTTCGCGAAGGTGACCGTGGTGATACTCTTCATAGCCTTCGGAGTGTCCTACATCAACGCCGATAACTGGAGGCCTTTCATCCCGGAGAACTCCGGCACTTTCGGCCAGTACGGCTGGAGCGGCATCTTGCGGGGCGCCGGCGTGATCTTCTTCGCCTATATCGGGTTCGACGCCGTTTCCACCGCCGCGCAGGAAGCCAAGAACCCCCAGCGCGACATGCCGATAGGCATCCTCGCCTCCCTCGCGATCTGCACCGTGCTCTACATAGCGGTGGCGCTGGTGCTGACCGGCATAGTGAAGTTCGACCAGCTCAACGTCCCGGACCCGATAGCGGTGGGCGTGAACGCCGCCGGCCCGGGCCTGTTCTGGCTGCGCAAGTTCATCAAGATAGGCGCCATCGCCGGCCTCTCCTCGGTGATGCTGGTGCTGCTGCTGGGCCAGCCGCGTATCTTCTACGCGATGTCTATCGACGGCCTGCTGCCGAAGTTCTTCTCCAACGTGCACCCGAAGTTCAGGACGCCCCACGTGACCACGATGGTGACCGGCGCTGCCGCGGCGGTGCTGGGAGGCCTGTTCCCGATCGGCGCCCTCGGCGAGATGGTGTCCATAGGCACGCTGCTGGCCTTCGCCATAGTCTGCGCCAGCATCATCGTGCTGCGCCGCACCCACCCGGACCTGCCGCGCCCGTTCAAGACGCCGCTGGTGCCGCTGGTGCCGGCCCTCGGCGTGCTCATCACCGTCGGGCAGATGTTCATGCTGCCGCTGGCCACCTGGCTGCGGCTGATAGTCTGGATGGCCATCGGCATCGCCATCTATTTCTTCTACGGCCGCCACAACAGCAAGCTGGCGACCGCGAAGACGGACGACTGGAACAAGTAAGCTCTCCCCCCGCAAATGAAGCGGCCGCCGGTTTTAGCCGGCGGCCGTTTTCATCTTGCCCTCGCGACCTTTACTTCTTCGCGGCGGCGGACATCGAGTACAGCTTGTCCGTGGCGCCTTTGATGCCGTTGGTCACGTCGGCCACCATCTTCGGGTCCCAGTCCTTCTTCTCCACGCGCAGGAACGAGGTCTTGTCCACGCGGTTGTCGAAGCGGCCTATCGGCAGGTGGTACTTCTTGCCGTCCCTGGCGATGGTGATGGTGCCGGGGACTTCGGAGTTCTTCTCCAGGTAGTCCATGTCGTCGCAGCCGTAGTCGTTGAGCATCACTTCCATCGGCACGCCGTGGTGCAGGATGGAGCCCGGGTCGTTGGGGTTGGTGCGGGCGGTGTTCTTGCGGCGGCTCTCCTCGGGGGTCACCCAGACGTAGAGGATGACGGCGCGCCTGAGGATCTCCGGGTCCAGTTCCCTGAGGGAGTACTGGTAGCCCAGCGGGTCCTGCAGCGGGAAGGAGGACTTGTCGGGACCGCCGCGGGCGGCCTCTATCACTATGGTCTTACCCTCGAAGGAGGCGGGGTAGGCGGCGTGCTTCTCGTCGAGCATCGCGCGGGCCTCGGGCTCCAGGGCGGCGGCCACGGTCTTCCAGGTGGCGGCGTCCAGACCGGCCAGGCGCGGGGCGATCTTGGCCTTCTCGCCGGCCTTATCGATGCGCTTCATAAGCAGGTCGGCGGCGGACTCGGCCTTCACCACGTTCTTCTTCATCAGGTCGTGGTAGTCCTCGTTGAGCAGGTGGATGAGCGTGCCCCAGTCCTTGGTGTCGATGAAAGGGCGGTCGCCGGACTTGAAGAACAGGCGGTTCTTGCCGAGCTTCGCCAGCTCGTCGTCGGCGCGGCGCATCATGTGCACGTAGGGAAAGTCGTCGAGCTGCAGGTTGGAGCCTATGTGGAACTCTTTCTGGAGCCTCTCGGGCTCTACGTTGGCCAGGAAGCGCCTGACCTCGGATTTGCCGGAAGCCGGCAGGGCCAGGAGCAGAACTATATCGAATGTGTCGCTCATTGTTTCCTCCTAACAGAATTTGCTGTTTAGATTTTAGACAATATCCGCCAACTATTCAAGGAAACCCGCCCATTGCCCCCCCTGCCCGCTACCGCTATAATAGGTAGCATCGACCCTATGCCCCAAACCGACACGCCGCGACCTTTCCTCATCCGCGAGAGCTGGATGTCCCGCCTCTGGCTGCCGGCCCTCCCCGCTGCCCTGCTCTTCTCCGCCGCCTTCTACTACATGCTGCCCCTGGCCGCCCCGGAAGAAGCAAGGACCGGCGCCGCGCTGGCGCTGGGGACGGCGGCGGCCCTGCTGCTGGTCTACCGGCAGAAGCGGGAGCACCTGGCCCGTCATATTGCCGAAGCGGAGCTGCTCGGCTTCAGCTGGACCGTAAAAGGCTGCCTGTGGAACCCGGCCGGCGCGCCGGAGCTGCGATTGCACCTCCCTCAGGGCGACCCCGAGGAGGACAGGCTGCTGGCGGACCTGGTAAAAATATGCGGCCACCCGTACGGGGACGCCCGGCGCCTGCTGCGGCGGGCCGGAGGACCGGCCCTGGCCGCGGCCGCCGCTATCACCCTCGGTTTGGGCAAAGCCCCTTGGCTGATGCCGTTCCTGGCGCCGCTGTTCGGCCTGGCCGCGCTGGTCTTCCTCCTCTCCCGGGGCGAAGCCCTGTTCGACCGGCTGGAGCGCGGCCTTTCCGCCCGCGAGGCGCTGGCCACGCTGTCGACGGAAGCCGATTACCGCCAGTGGAATTTCCTCAGCCTGGAGGCCAAGCGGGACCTGGCCGGCCGTCTCCCCGCCATGAAGGAAGCGATAGACCGCGTCCTGCGCGGCGAAGCCGGGCTGGCGGCGGGCTCCGCCGTGCTGGAGGTCGGCGCGGCCGGCGGCTTCCTGTGGAAGCATATACCGGAGGAGCTCCGGGCAAACTGGAGTCAGGCGGAAAAGGACCCGCACGCCTCCCTCTACGCCCGGCGCCACTGCAACGGAGCGCGCTTCCATTTAGCCGACGTCAAATCCCTGCCCTTTCCGGCCGCCTCCTTCGACGCGGTGGTCGGGCTGGAATGCTTCGACTCGCTCTCGCTGGAAGACCTCGGCCGCTTCCTGGCCGAAGCCGCCCGCGTATTGAAACCGGGCGGACGGCTGGTACATCTCAAGGATTTTCCCGACTGGCCGGGCTCGGCCATCGCGGCGCGGCTCAACGCCTTCGGCCTGCGGGCGCTGCGGCGGGAGCCGGTGAGCCTGGACGGGAAACTTGAATTGCGCTTCGTCCCCCTAGGCGCGGCGGACATAGAAGAACTCGCGCGGGCGGCGGGCCGCGAGGCCGGCCCTACCGCGCCGTACGCCAGGGCGCTGGCCACCGTTTACTCCGCCGGCGCGGACTCCGACCGGCGCTTCAGGCTGCCCATGTTCGTCTCCGCCCTGGCGCTGCGCGAGACCTTTCTCGCAGCCGGCTTCGAACTTGTCAGCGACTCTCTGGGCCCGGGCGCCGGCCGGCCGGAAGTCATGGCGCACATCGTGGCCCGCAGGCCCGCTTAAGTCCGCCTTTTTTTATATAATCCCCATATGACCCCTCTCGAAATAATGTGGACCGTTTTCGCCGTCACCGCTACCGCCCTGTTCGTGGCGGACATAAAGCTCTCGGCCGGCCGGGCCCACGAAATAGGCCGCAAAGAAGCCATGCTGCTCTGCGCCTTCTGGATACTGGTCGCCTCCGTCTTCGGCGTGCTGACCGGCTACATGCTGGGTTTCGACCGCATGGTCGAGTTCTTCACGGCTTATACCATAGAGTACTCCCTCTCTATGGATAACATGTTCGTCTTCATCATGATCTTCTCGTACTTCGGGGTACCCAAGAAGTACCAGCCGAAGATCCTGACCTGGGGCATCCTGGGCGCCGTCTTCATGCGCCTGGTACTGATCTTCGCCGGCGTGGGGCTCATCAACCGGTTCCACTGGCTCATCTACGTCTTCGGCGCCGTCCTGATACTGACCGCCATAAAGATGCTGGTCCACAAGGACGGTGAGATGGATCCCGGCAAGAACCCGCTGCTCAGACTGCTCGGGAAGATAATGCCCATAGACAAGGAAGCCTCCGGCGGAGAATTCTTCGTCAAGAAGGCGGTCTGGCACGCTACCCCCCTCTTCGCCACCCTGGTGGTCATCGAGACCACCGACCTGGTCTTCGCGGTGGACTCCATCCCGGCCGTGCTGGCCATCTCGCGCGAGCCCTTCATCGTCTACACCTCCAACGTCTTCGCCGTAGTCGGCCTGCGCTCGCTGTACTTCCTGCTGGCCTCGGTGATGGACCTGTTCCGCTTCCTCAAGTTCGGCATAGCCGTCATTCTCTTCTACGTAGGCGTAAAGATGACCATCTCGGGCTACTACAAGATAGACCCCCTCATCTCGCTGGGCGTGGTGCTGGGCATACTGGCGGCCGCCATACTGATGTCCGTGCTCATCAAACCCGAGCCCGCGGAGCCCAAGGCCTAACCCGCCTCCCGCAGGAAAAAAGCCCCGGCTTGCCGGGGCTTTTTTTGTATATTATCAGCGGGGGATAATTACGAAAAAAGACAACGCCGCGGACTGGCATAAGAAAGACGCCGCCGCGCTTTTCAAAGAGCTCGGCACCTCCGCCGGCGGACTCTCCGCCGCCGAGGCCGCGCTGCGCCTCGCCAAATACGGTCCCAACGCCCTTAAGGAAAAACCCAGGCGCTCCCCGTTGGCCATGCTCCTCGACCAGTTCCGGGATTTCATGATCCTGGTGCTGATAGCGGCCGCCGTAGTTTCCGGCCTGATAGGCGAGATGCTGGACACGGTAATAATCCTCGCGATAGTGCTGCTGAACGCCGTCATGGGCTTCGCCCAGGAATACCGCGCTCAGAAGGCCATGGAAGCGCTCAAGCGCATGGCCGCCCCGTCGGCCTCGGTGCTGCGCGGCGGCGCGCCCGCCCTTGTCCCAGCCGCGTCCCTGGTGCCCGGCGACCTGGTGCTGCTGGAGGCCGGCAGCGTGGTGCCGGCCGACCTGCGCCTGACGGACTGCGCCTCGCTCAAGACCGAGGAAGCCGCGCTGACCGGCGAATCCCTTTCCGTGGAGAAACACGCGCTGCCCATTCCCGAGGACAACTTGCCGCTGGGCGACAGGCTCAACATGGCCTTCAGCGGCACGGCCGTCTCCTACGGCCGGGGCCGCGGCGTGGTAACGGCCACGGGCATGGGCACCGAACTCGGCAAGATAGCCGGCATGCTGCAGGACGAGGCGGAAGTGCAGACCCCGCTGCAGCGGCGCCTGACGGCGTTCGGGCGCAAGCTGGCCTGGGGCATACTGGGCATCTGCGCCATAGTTTTCACGGCCGGCCTGGCGCGCGGCGAGCCTCCGGCCCTGATGTTCCTGACTGCGGTGTCGCTGGCGGTGGCGGCCATTCCGGAGGCGCTGCCCGCCGTGATGAGCATCGCCCTGGCGCTGGGCGCCGCCAAGATGGTGCGCCAGAACGCGCTGGTGCGCAAGCTGCTGGCCGTGGAGACGCTGGGCTCGATAACGCATATCTGCTCCGACAAGACCGGCACGCTGACGCAGAACAAAATGACGGCGCAGGAGCTCTGTCTGGACGGCAAGCCGCTGAAAGCAGGCGACCCCGTCCCCCCCGCCCTGCAGCCGCTGCACGCCATCCTGCTCAAGGCCGGCGCGCTCAACAACGATTCCCGCCGCGGCCCCGACGGCTGGCTGGGCGACCCGACGGAGACCGCGCTATGCGCCCTGGCCGAGGCCGGCGGTTTGGCCAAGGCGGACCTGGACGCCGCGCACCCGCGCCTGGCGGAACTGCCTTTCGACTCGGAGCGCAAGATGATGACTACGCTGCACTCCGGCGCGCTGGACGCGGGCGGCGGAGTTTTTTTCTCCGTCACCAAAGGAGCGGCCGAGAGCCTGCTGGACAACTCCGCCTCCTTCCTGGCCCCCGGCGCCGGCGCGGACGGCATGCGCGCGGCCGCCGAAGAGATGGCCGCCCGCGGCCTGCGGGTGCTGGGGCTGGCTTACCGGCGTTGGGACGCCCTGCCGGGCAAGGAAAACCCCGGTACGGAGAAGGACCTGGTATTTATAGGCCTGATAGCCCTCGAGGACCCGCCCCGGCCCGAAGCGGCGGCCGCCGTGGCGGAATGCGGCGAGGCCGGCATCATTCCCGTGATGATAACCGGTGACCACCCCGTTACGGCGCGCAATATAGCCGAGCGGCTGGGCATCATAGCGCCTGGAGACGCCGGGGCCATGCTGACGGGCCGGGAGCTGGACGCGCTGGGCGACGAGGAGTTCGAACGCAGGGTAGAGGAGGTAAGGGTCTACGCCAGGGTGGCGCCGGAGCAGAAGCTGCGCATAGTCAAAACGCTGCAGAAGAACGGGCACTTCGCCGCGATGACAGGCGACGGCGTCAACGACGCCCCGGCGCTAAAGCGCGCCGACATCGGCGTGGCCATGGGCATCACGGGCACGGACGTCTCCAAGGAAGCGGCCCACATGATACTGCTCGACGACAACTTCGCCACCATCGTCAAGGCAGTAAAGGAAGGGCGCAGGATCTACGACAATATCCGGCGTTTCATCCGCTACATCCTCGCCTGCAACTCGGGCGAGATCTGGACCATTTTCCTCGCGCCTTTCCTGGGCCTGCCCATACCGCTGCTGCCCATACAGATACTGTGGATAAACCTGATCACCGACGGGCTGCCCGGGCTGGCGCTGGCCTCCGAGCCGGCGGAGCCGGACATCATGCGCCGCCCCCCCCGCAACCCGGGTGAAAGCATCTTCTCCGGCGGACTGGGCGCCCACGTGCTGTGGGTGGGCCTGCTGATAGCCGGGGTCTGCCTGGCGGCCCAGTACTGGGGCCTGAGCACGGGGCGCGGCCACTGGCAGACCATAGTCTTCACCGTGCTCTGCCTCAGCCAGCTGGGGCAGGCGCTGGCCATACGCTCGGAGCGGCGCACGCTCTGGGAACTCGGCCTGTTCAGCAACCGCCCCCTGCTGGGCGCGGTCTGCCTTACGGCCGGCCTGCAGGGCCTGGTCATCTACGTGCCCTGGCTCAATACCCTGTTCCGCACCTCGCCGCTCTCGGCCGCCGAGCTCGGGCTGGCGCTGGCCCTCTCGGCCGCGGTATTCCTGGCCGTAGAAGCGGAGAAACTTGTGCGCCGGCGGCTGACGGCCGCCCGAGCCAAATAAAAAAGCCCCGGTCTCCCGGGGCTTTTTTGACCGCTTGAGAATTATTTCTTAACTTCTTCCTTCTTGGCTTCCTCTTTCTTCGGCTCTTCCTTCTTGGCCTCGGGCTTCGCGGGAGCCTTCGGCATGGCCGCGGGAACCTCTTCCTTGGGGATCTCGAGCAGTTCCACCTCGAAGACCAGCGTGGCGCCGCCGGGGATGGTGCCGCCCGCGCCCTGGTCGCCGTAAGCGGTGTCGGAGGGGCAGACCAGCTTGGCCTTGCCGCCCACCTTTATCTTCTGCACGCCCTCGGTCCAGCAGGGGATCACGCCGCCCAGCGGGAACTCGGCCGGCTGGCCGCGCTCCACCGAGGAGTCGAACACCTTGCCGTCGGGGAAGGTGCCGTGGTAGTGCACCTTTACCATGTCGGTCGCCTTGGGCAGAGCGCCCTTGCCTTCCTTCACGGGAATGACGATCACGCCGGAGGGCAGCTTCTTGGCGCCCTTCTCCTTGGCCATTTTCTCCAGGAAAGGCTTGGCGGCTTCCTTCTGCTTGGCCACGATGGCCTCCTGCTTCTTGGCCAGGTAGGCGTTTAGCTTCATGCCGTAGGTCTCGTCGGCCTTGGACTTCTGGCCGGCGAGGGACTCGGAGAAGCCCTGCACGATGTACTTGGTTTCTTCGGGGGTGAACTCGAACTGCTTGATCTTGGAGCTGACGGCCTGCCCCAGGAAATAAAGGGTCTTCTGGTCTTCCGTCATCTCGGCGTCTGCGGCGAAGGCCGGGGCGGCGATCAGACAGGCTATTGCGATTAACATGTTTCTCTTCATGTGGTTGTCTCCTCCTGCTGTGTCTTGCGGATATATTACAAATTTTGGCGCCCCCGCTAAAGCGGCGCGGGCGCGGCCCTACTTTACGCGCCCGGCGCGGCGCAGGGCGGCCGTAACGCGGGCCATCACCAGCGGCCCCTTGAACGGCTTCATCACGTAGTCGTCAGCGCCCATCTGGAAGGCCAGTTCCTGGCTCTTATCCGAACTCTCGGTGGTGAGCATGATCACCGGCAGATCGAGCAGGCCCAGCGCGCCGCGCACGCCCTTCACCAGGTCGTAGCCGTTCATGCGCGGCATGTTGATGTCCGAGATCAGCAGGTCCGGCGCGGGCCCCTCGGCTATTTTGGTAAGGGCCTCCTCGCCGTCAGCGGCCTCTATGGCCTCGTAGCCGGAGTTCTCTATGAATTTTTTCAGCAGCATGCGCATTACCGGGTCGTCGTCGGCCACCATCACGCGCGGCTTGCCCGCGGGCATGGCGGGAGAGGGCGTTTGCGCCGCCGGCACCGCGGCCGCGGGCGCAGCCGGAGCGGGAGCCGGCCTCGCGCCCTGGTCTTTTTCCAGCTTCAGGTAGGGCTCCACCTCTTTCAGGTCGGCCTGCCCCGTAGCCATGTTCCACAAGGCGTCCCTGGTCATGGTGCGCAGGGCGCAGGTCTCTATTGCGGCCCTGGTTATGTCCTCCGCGGTGGCGTTGTTATTGATGAGCTCCTTAACTTTGCCGTTAATCAGCAGCAGTTCCACTATGGAGGTCCGGCCCGCGTAGCCGCTCATCTCGCAGCTCTTGCAGCCGACGGCGCGGTAACAGGTCTTTTCCAGGCCGTGGGCGGCCAGGGCCTGCAGTATCGCTGGGCTGGCCTCGGCGGCCGGCACCTGCTGCCGGCAGAGCGGGCAGAGCCTGCGCACCAGACGCTGGGCGGTAATGGCCAGCAGGCCGGGCGAAATTTTAAAGCGGTCCACGCCCATATCCACAAGGCGGGAAAGCGTGGCGACGGTGTCGTTCGTGTGCAGGGTAGAGAGCACCAGATGCCCCGTCATGGCGGCCTGGAAGGCTATGTCGGCCGTCTCCTTGTCGCGGATCTCGCCGACCATGATGATGTCGGGGTCCTGGCGCAGCACCGAGCGCAGCACGGCGGCGAAGGAGAGCCCCTGCTTCTCGTTGACCTGCACCTGGTTGATGCCGGGCAGCTTGTACTCTATCGGGTCCTCTACGGTGACCACGTTGGTCCTCTCGCTCTTGACCTTATTGAGCACCGAGTAGAGTGTAGTGGTCTTGCCGGAGCCGGTGGGGCCGGTGACCAGGATGATGCCCTGCGTGGAGGTGAGGCACTTGTCCAGGCCGGAGACCACCTCCGGCGCGAACCCCAGTTTCTCGAAAGGCACCTCGGCGGCGCGCTGGTCGAGGATGCGCATCACCACCTTCTCGCCGAAGGAGGTGGGCAGCGTGGAGACTCGCAGCCCCACTTCCGCGGAGCCGATGCGCAGCTTGGTGCGGCCGTCCTGCGGGATGAAGTGGTTGGAGACGTCCAGGTCGGACATGATCTTGATGCGCGAGACCACGGCCCCCACGGCGATGTGGCGCGGCAGGCGCATTACGTTCTTCAGCTCGCCGTCGACGCGGATACGCACGTGGCTGGACTTCTCCTCGTGCTCTATATGGATGTCGGAGGAGCCCTTGCGGTAGGCCTGCGAAATTATGGAATTGACCAGCTTGATGACGGGCGAGGTAACGGAGGCATCCTGCGAATCGCCGGAGTTCTTCTCCCCCAGCACCAGGATCTCCTCGGGCGCTTCCACCTTGCTGAGCAGGTCGAAGATAACCGTATCCGAGCTGAAGAGCTGCTCCATGCAGGCCTCCACCTCGCGCGGCAGACAGAACTGCGGCAGCACTCTGCGGCCGGTCAGAGCCTCCACGTCGGCCTGGGCCGTCAGGTCGGCGGGGTCGGCCATCGCCACCTTTATCTCGGCGTCCAGTACCTTTACCGGGATCAGCCCGTGCTTACGGCAGATCTTCTCCGGCACCAGCGACAGCGCGAACTTATCCACCCTTTCCGGGTACAGGGCCGAATAAGCGGTCCGGAAGAGTGTTTCGGCCGCCTTGACGAACCGCTCCTGGGTGACCAGGCCGGCGTCTATCAGCGCGTGGGAGAGGTACTTCTTCTTCTCGCCGCGGAACTGTTCCACGGCCTGGGGCGTGACCCCGGGCAGCCCAGCAGCCGCCCGCACCGCCCACTCATCGCTAAAGCGCCATGTATCAGCCATAGGCGTATTATATTATTTTAAATTCCCTCGCACCCCTATAAACACGAAACCCCAGACTTTCGTCCGGGGCCGGTCCTGATATTTCTAGTTCCAGGTTCGAATCTCTTAAATGGTTGCGGGGGTTGGATTTGAACCAACGACCTCAAGGTTATGGGCCTTGCGAGCTACCAGGCTGCTCTACCCCGCACATGTATTATAGCACAGGTGCGGAGACAATAGCAACGTTCTCCGACGATAAAACAGGGCTTTACAACTTTTCAGTTTCCTCCCCCCGACTCAAAAAAGTGATCAGCAGAATGATGGTGATCGGATTTGTGATCGGTTCGCGGAAAAACCCTAGAGAGTGATACCTAGTGATGCCTGCTGATTAGCTGATTACTTAGGCCATTAGCTCGGATCCTGGGGGAAACCAATCTGCCTACAGCAGCATCAGATTTTCGGCACATATACTAAAACAATGCCTGGCACAGATAGGACGCTATATTTACCAGTGTTTATCTCAAATATCACCAACCTGTCCTTGCCCTTAAGCAAAATCCGATTGTTCCCCAGCCAGCCTGCGAATCCTGCACCTTCCATACTCGGAATGGCTTCGATAAGTTTCCCCGCCTTATCAAATATTTGTATCGCAGGGGTCGCTTCCGCCAACGAGCTGATGCGGGCGCTTGTTTCGACATCAACAGTCTCAGCCCCAATATGATCTGCGCCCCAGCGAATAAGCTTATCATAAGGATAATCTGCGGTAACCTGGAGGACAAATTTCTCTCCTGATGGTGAGAACGCCATCGCGGAAACAGAAAAGTTAACATCGACCTTGGCATTATCATAACGTTGAAATTCGTCGTACACATTGACGCCGGCGCCACCAGAACTTAGCACTACCGCCTGGTCGCTTAACCAGTTCGCCCAACCGCAACAGGCATTGTCCGCGTAACCGCCAAGCACGGTATTATCCGGGGCGATGTCGGCGACGCTCAGGCTGGTGGGCAATGCTTTTCCTGCATCACATCGCCAATTATTAAAAGTATAGAGTAGATTCTCTTCAGTTCGTGATTGAGTCTGCCCCTCGACGAACGACTTGAATATAAATTTCGAGTCAAATATTCCTCCGGGCACCTCAACAACACCCTTTGCACAACTTTCAGAGCAGGCTCCGGTGGAACACTTACAGACTGGATATTCTTTCCGCAGTATTTCCCTTACCCCCGTCAAAGCGGAGTGTTTGCGCAGAGTAAAGACCGTCAGCACTTCGGTTTCGTTCGAAGAATCCTCCCCACCGCCAGTAAAATAGTTGCAGTTAGAGGCCACATAATATACACCTTTTCTTTCAGAAAGGAAGACCTTGGTTTCCTCCCATGCCTTATCGCTCTTGTGCTGTGTACATCCGCTATGCAGCTCATTTAGCGGGATCTCTTTTTTACCGTTCCATAATAAAAGTGGGCCCTCATAGGAATCCGAGAGCAGCAATTCTTGGTGCTGATTCGCCACCATCCTCAACCAAGTGTCTTTGCGCCTGGAGCCGGCAAGTGGCGTAATTGGAATGGTTTTAATAATGGTAGATTTTTCCAGACTGTATTCGGCGAAAGTGCCATCTTCAAAAGAAAGATAGACATTCGGAGACGAAGCCGGAGCAGCGCATACGGCGACCACCGCGCCGAACAACAGAAACGACAACGAGATTATCATTACAACATAAAGGCGATTCATATTTACCTTCCCTCAAGAGGGCAAATGTAAGTTATTAAAACGCTATTTAAGCAAATACTTTGTGGTCTTATGCTTTCCTTCTGTAAAGATTACCCCGGCTTTAAGCAGGGGCTTCAGAGCATAATGCGCGCCGGGGGCGGTTACGCGCAGGGCACGGGCTATTCCCCGGATACCCAACGGCCCACGCTCGCACAACGTGCGTAAAAGTTTTTCCTGGCGCAAGGTCAGCGACACTGACAGACCTTTATCCTTCAAGCCGAGCGCGGCCATGCGGCCTTGCACTCGCTCAAGAGTTTCGAGCACGGCTTCGGACATAAACTCCAGCCAGGAGCCCAAATCCTCCCCCTCTACCTGTACGCGCTGAAGGGCTTTTATGTACAAGGCACGGTTCTCTAGCAATATTTCGTCCAGAGCGAAGACATGGAGAGTATCAAAACCAGCCCTATAGAGCTGCCAGGTGGCCAATGCCCGGGCTACACGGCCATTGCCGTCACGAAAAGGATGGATTCCGACAAAGCGCAGATGAAGGATGGCTGAAGAGAAAACAGCAGGCAGATCTTTGGCTTCAGTATCGAGCCAATGCAGCAAATCACGCATAAGGCCGGGAACCTGCTTCCATGGGGCGCCCACATGCAGGCCTGCCCGCACATCCAACCGCCGGTAAGCGCCTACGGGACCATCGTCGCAGGCCCCCTCGCCCATAAGCTTATGCAGAAATAAAACGTCTTTCTCGGTAACATGAGCGGCCTTCTCCCGCTTTTGCAGCCACTCCAGCGCAGCAAGATAGTTCTGGGCCATGCGCACGTCTTTATTAGGGTAACCAAGAGCCTTTTTCCCCTCCATCAGGCCCTTTACGGCCTCAAGGGATAACGTACAACCCTCTATAGCGGTTGAACCCCAAGCGGCGCGGGCCATGGCGTCTTTTACCAAGGAAGGCACCCAGGGAACCTTTACGGCAGAGGCACGGATCTGCTCTTTAATCTCAGTTATGCTTTCCAGGAGGCGATAGACCCGGGCTGGGACTTTAAATTCAGGCTTGTACATGCATAAAGTTTACATAAAGTTATTCGTAAAGTCAAAAGCAATATTGACTTAGGCAGCATAGCACTCATTCGGACAAAGCACGACCCTGATTCATCCAAAAGTGATCGGTTGGAAATAGTGATCGGATTTATGATCGCCTCTAGGTCTGTCTAGCGACTTCTCCTGATTCCTCAAGAGAACAAAAAAGCACGACTCTCGTCGTGCTGATGCCTTCTGATATGTACTGATTCCCCTACTCGACTCGCTTGCGAGATACCAGGTTGCTCTACCCCGCACACATATTATGGCACAAGGTTCCGGCAGTTGCAACATTTCTCGTCGGAAAAACCCGCGTTTCCATGACGGTGATGTCCTGTATTCACCCGCAAGAGTGATCGGCCCTGACGCCTGATAAAGCGGCGCGACACTTACGCCGCCCTCAGAGTCCGCGGCTGTCGTAGGCCCAGTGCAGCAGCGCCTGGCGCTGGCGCGGGCGGCAGCTCTTTTCGCCCGGCGCGCAATTGGCCTTTACCTGGGAAAGGTGGCGCTTGATGGCTAGCCAGCGTTTTATCTGGCGGTCGTCCTCCCCCGGCAGCCGCCGCCCCAGGTAGTAGCGGCAATACCACTGGAACCAGCCGCGCGGGTCGTCGGGATGGATCCAGCCCTTATCCCGTCACACCTTCAGCGGCTGGCTGGCGTTCACGCCGAAATAGTTAAGCGCCGGGTCGTGCCGCTCAGGTGAAAGTTTCGCGCCTTTGAACCAGGACGCGGGGAATTCATCCCTGCAGTCGGTCAGGTACTTCCCTCCGAACACGCCCAGCCGCAGCATCTGCGCCGGGGTCAGTTCCGGCGCGAATTCCGGCGCGAATTCCGGCGCGAAGTCCTTTCCCGTCGGGGCCGTTAGCTCATAGCGGTACCCCTTCTGCATCTTGTCGTTGACGACGATAAAGCGTGCAGCGTTTTTTTTCATTGGCGCGCACCCTGGCCAGAGTCGGGGCCGGGCAGCAAGGCGAGGAGACGGCTACTTCTGCAGTTCGAAAGTATCCACGACGTCGCCGGCCTTGTCGTAGACCGTCATCTTCAGGTACTTGTCCTTCACGTCAAAGACGGCGAAATGGTAGACCGGCAGGAACTTGGCGGACCAGTCCTCGTTGCGGCGCTGTATGTAGAGCGGCGAGCCGCCGCCGGCCAGCGTGAGGTAGGTTATCCCCCCTGCCTGGTCCACCAGGCCTTCCTTCACCGGGTGCGTGCGCTCGTAATTGTGGTCGTGGCCCTGCAGCACCAGGTCCACCTTGTACTTGTGCAGCAGCGGCTCCAGCGCGGCCACCAGCTCTTCGGTGGGGCCGTGCGCGCCGGTGGAATAGAGCGGCTCGTGCACCACCACGAACTTCCAGGTTTTATCGGCGGACTTGGAGAGGAAGCGCTCCAGCCACTTGTACTGTTTGGAACCTGGCGCCAGCTCCGGGGCGAACCTGGCGCCGTAGAAGGCGTTAGTATCGAGCACGAAGAACCGCGCGTGGGCCACATCGAAGAAATAGTAATGGGGCGGCAGGCCGGTCAGGGGCGTGCTGTGGAACGGCGTGAAGTTGGCCCTCAGGAAGCCCTTGCCCGCCGGCACCTTCAGGTCGCGGCCGTAGTCGTGGTTGCCCAGCGCCAGGAAGAACGGCGCGCGCGCCAGCAGCGGCGCGTAGGGCTGGAAGTATTCCTCGTCGGCCATTTCCTCCAGGCCCTCGGACAGCACGTCGCCGGTATGCAGCACGAAGTCAGGGCTGAACTTCTGCATCTGCGCGGCCAGCGCCAGCTGCTCCCCGGAGCCGGAGCCCGAATCCCCGAAGGCGAGGAAATTGAAGTAGGGCTTGTCCTCTCCGCGGAAGGTGGTGAAGGAGCCCTCGAAGGCCTTGTAGACGGCGGTGCTGGATTCAGCGGGCAGGTACAGGCGGTAGCAGTGAGTGGTGTCGGGCAGCAGGCCGAACAGCGGCACCTTTTGTTCTTTCACGGCCGTGGTAGGGGTCAGGAAGCGCTCGCAGTCCGGAGCCGCGCCGTAGGACAGCCAGGCCTGGCTGGCCGCGTCCACCCTGAAGCGCAAGGTGACCATGTCACGCGTCATGTTCTCCAGGTAGGGGCCGCGCTCCAGCCGCGCGGCGAGGGCCGGCGCGCAGCAGAGCGCGAGCAGCGGCAGCGCGGCCAGCCGCCTCACTTGGCGGGTCCCTTGGAGAACAGCTCGGTCACCTTGAAGTTTACGGCGTCGATGACGCCGCGGTCGGTGATGCGCAGCTCGGGGATGGGCGGCAGCGTGAGGAAAGCCATGGCCATGAACGGGTCGCTTAGCCGCGAGCCCAGCGCCCTGGCGGTCTCTCCGAGGCGCTTGAGCTTCTCGCGCACGAATTCGGAGCTGCGGTCGCTCATCAGGCCGGCCACTGGCAGCGGCAGGGCTTCGAGCACCTGGCCGTTGAGGGCGGCCACTATGCCGCCCTGCATCTTGACCACCTGCACGGCGGCGGTGTACATGTCCCCGTCGTGCGTGCCGATGACCACGATATTATGCGAGTCGTGCGAGACCGAGGAGGCGATGGCGCCTTTCTTGAGGCCGAAGCCTTTCACCAGGCCCAACGCTATGCGGCCGCTGGCCATGTGGCGTTCTATCACGGCGATCTTGAGGATGTCGCGGTCGGTGTCGGAGGACACGTAGCCGCCGTCCTGCTTGACCTTCTCCACGCTCATCTTTGTGACGATCTGGTCGGGAATGACGTTGATGACCTTGGCGTAAGGGCCCTGCGCCTTCAGCGCGAAGTCCTCGTGCTCTATCCACTTCACGTTCACGGTGCCGCGGGTCTTGCCCTCGTAGTCCTTGATGACGCCGGGGGTGATCTTGCGGTCGCTGGCCACCAGCTTGCCCTGCTTGAACACCTTGGTGATCTTGAGGTTCTTGAGGTCCTGCAGGATCACCAGGTCGGCCTGGTAGCCGGGAGCGATGGCGCCGAGGTTCTTGAGGCCGAAGTATTCTGCGGTGTTGATAGTGGCCATCTGTATGGCGCGTATCGGGTCCACGCCCAGCTTCACGGCCGTGCGCACCAGGTAGTCGATATGCCCCTGCTTTTCGATGTCCTCCAGGTGGCGGTCGTCGGTGACGAAGATGAACTTACGGGAGTTCTCGGAGTTGACCAGCGGCAGCAGGCCCTTGAGGTTCTTGGCGGCCGTGCCCTCGCGGATCATGATATACATGCCGGCCCGCAGTTTTTCGCGGGCCTCGGCCACGTCGGTGCACTCGTGGTCGCTCTTGATGCCGGCCGAGACGTAGGCGTAGAGCTGCTTGTCCTTGAGCATCGGGGCGTGGCCGTCTATCACTTTGTTTTTCGCGATCGCTATCTTCTCCAGCACCCCCTTGTCCCGGCCCAGCACGCCGGGATAATTCATCATCTCGCCTATGCCCAGCACGCGCTCGTCGCCCAGCAGCAGCGACAGGTCGTGGGCGTCCAGCTCGGCGCCGGCGGTCTCGAGGTGGGTGGCGGGAACGCACGAGGGCAGCATCACGTAGACGCCCAGCATGGCGTTGAGGCTCGAGGAGAGCATGTACTTGATGCCGTCGAGGCCCAGCACGTTGGCGATCTCGTGCGGGTCGATGACCACGGAGGTGGTGCCGCAGGGCAGCACGGTGCGGGCGAACTCGGGCACCTTCACCATGGAGCTTTCTATATGCACGTGGCCGTCTATGAAGCCGGGGGCGAGGTAGGCGCCCTTGAGGTCCATGGTCTGCTTGGCCTTGTAGTCGCCGAAGCCGACCACCTTGCCGCCGTGGATGGCCACATGGGTGCGGTGTATGTCTCCGGAGAAAGTGTTGACCACCCGGGCGTTCTTAAGCAGCAGGTCCACGCGCTTGGCGCCGCCCGAGATCTCTATCGTGTTCCTGAGGTTTTCAAGGTTGGAATCTTTTTCCATATAGCCACCGCCTCTTATAATTTGATTTTTAATTCTACATATTATGCGCCCCCCCCGCAAAGAGCTAAACCCCGTAATTTTGTATCATACACTGACGCCGGGGCAGATAGGCGTCAGGGGCGGGTTTACGATCATGAAATCATTTTCCAAATCCACTAAAGTCTCCATAACGGCCGCCGCGCTGGCGGTGCCGGTCCTGGTCCTTGGCTGGCTGCTCTACCAGAACATAGCGCATTGGCGCGCGGTCAACGCGCAGCTCAGACTGGCGCAGGCCGCGTCGTTCGCCGCGGAAGAGCTCTATTCCTCCATCCTGGAGGCGGAGTCGGCGTCGCGCAGGTACGCCATCACGGGCAACCAGGCCGCCCTTGCCGCCTTCGACTCGGCTGTCAACGGGATGCAGCGGGCCCGAACGAGATTCACGCGCAATAAAGAAGGGCACCCCGAACACACGCGCCTCGCGGGCAAAGTTCTTACCCTGGTGGAACGGCGCAAGGCGAGCCTGGAGGATTTCGTGCTGACCCGGCGTACCCGGGGCTTTAACGCGGCCGCGGCCAGGGCCACGGCGGGCGGCGGGGCCGAGATTACCGCCGAGCTGAAGGCCGCGCTCGACGAACTGCAGCGCGCCGACGGCGCTTACATAATCGCCCTGGAGGCGCAGGCCAGTTCCGGCATGGCCCAGCGCAACCGCCTGATCAACATCATTTTCCTCGCCGCCTTCCTGGGCATAGCCTGGGCGCTCGCCGCCGCGGTGCGCGCGGGACGCCTGCACCGCGAGACCGGCGAACGGCTGGCCGAGGAGCACGCGCGCCTGCAGGGCGTGCTGGATTCGGCCCGCCAACTTTCCATCATCGCCACCGACCTCGAAGGCCGGATAACGCTGTTCAGCCCGGGCGCGGAGCACCTGCTGGGCTACCGGGCGCCCGAAATACTGGGCAACACGCCGGCGGTCATTCACCTGCCCGAAGAGACGGAGGCCCGCGGAAAAGAGCTGGCCGCCAGCCTGGGCAAGCCGGTAACGGGGTTCGATATTTTCGTAGCCATGGCCCGCGGCGGCAGCCTGGACAACAGGGAATGGACCTACGTGCGCAAGGACGGCTCGCGCGTGCCGGTAGACCTGACCATCACGGCGCTGCGGGACCAGAACGGACGCGTCAACGGTTTCCTCGGAGTGGCGGCGGACATCTCGACGCGCAAGAAGTCCGAAATGCAGATGCGCAAACTTTCGGCGGCGGTCAAGAACAGCCCCACCTCCATCCTGATCACTGACCAGGAAGGCCGCATAGAGTACGTTAACCCCAAATTCGTGGAACTCACGGGCTACAGCCAGGCCGAACTGCTGGGCCAGAACCCCAGGATCATCAACTCCGGCAAGATGCAGAAGAGCGTTTTCAAGGAGCTGTGGGATACGCTCCTGGCCGGCAAAGAATGGCACGGGGAGTTGCTCAACCGCAAAAAGAACGGCCAGTTCTTCTGGGAGAACGCCTCCGTCTCCCCGGTAAAGGACCCGCAGGGGCGCATTACCAATTTCGTCGCGGTTAAACTCGACATCACCGAAGCCAAGCTGAACCAGCACGAGCTGGAGAAGGCCAAGGACGCCGCCGTGGAACTGGCCAGGATGAAATCCGAATTCCTGGCCAACATGAGCCACGAGATACGCACGCCCATGAACGCCATTATAGGCATGACCGGGCTGCTCCTCGATACGCAGCTCTCCCCCCGCCAGCAGGACTACGTCAGGACGGTCAATTCCGCCGGCGAGGCCCTGCTCGACATCATCAACGACATACTGGATTTCTCTAAGATAGAGTCCGGCAAGCTGCACATAGAGACGCTGGACTTCGACCTGCGCGAGACGGTGGAGAGCACGGTCGACCTGCTGGCGCCGCGGGCCCAGGGCAAAGGCATAGAGTTCGAGTATTTTATCGAGCCCGCCGTGCACCAGGCCCTGCGGGGCGACGCCGGCCGCCTGCGACAGGTACTGCTGAACCTGCTCGGCAACGCTATAAAGTTCACCGAGCGCGGCGAGGTGATACTGCGGGTCAAGGCGCTGGGAGACGAGGACGGCAAGGCGCGGCTGCGCTTCGCCGTCAGCGACACCGGCATCGGCGTGCCCGAAGCGGCGCAGGCCACCCTGTTCCAGGCCTTCACGCAGGCCGACGCCTCCACCACGCGCAAGTACGGCGGCACGGGCCTCGGCCTCTCCATCTCCAAGCGCCTCGTCGGACTGATGGGCGGGGAGATAGGCCTGGAGAGCAAACCGGGCCGGGGTTCAACTTTCTGGTTCACGCTGCCTTTAGCCAAGGGCGAGGCCAAGACCCGCCGCCAGGAGCCCGGCAGTCTGGACGGCGTGCGGGCGCTGATAGTGGACGACAACGCCGCCAGCCGCGAAATAGTGACGCATCATCTGACGGCCTGGCGCGTGGAGTCCGAGGCAGTACCCTCGGCCGAGGCGGCCCTCGCGGCGCTGCGGAGCGCCGCCGGCGTCAAGCCGTTCTCACTCGTTATCACGGACATGCAGATGCCCGGCATGGACGGGCTGCAGCTGGCCCGCGCCATCGAGATCGACCGGTCCATACCGAGCACTCGCAAAGTGATGATGACCTCGCTGGGGCAGGACCTGTCCGGCGAGGAACTGACGGCCGGAGGCATCTCCGTCTGCGTGCACAAGCCGCTGCGGCCCTCGTCGCTGTTCCAAGCCGTCACCGCGGCCCTGGAGGGGCGCGCGGCCGCGCCCGCCGAGGCGAAAGGCGCCCACGGCGAGGAGGCCGCGCCGGCGGCCAATAAATATTTCCGCGTGCTGGTGGCCGAGGACAACGTGGTCAACCAGAAGGTTGCCCTGCGCCAGCTCGAACGGCTGGGCTACGCGGCCGACGTGGCCGCCAACGGACTGGAAGCCGTGGCCGCCGTCAAGCGGCAGCACTACGACCTGATCCTGATGGACTGCCAGATGCCGGAAATGGACGGTTTCCAGGCCACCGCCGAGATACGCCGGCTGGAGGCCGACGGGCGCCGCACCCCGATAGTGGCCATGACGGCCAACGCGCTGCAGGGCGACCGGGAGAAATGCCTGGAAGCCGGCATGGACGCCTATATTCCCAAGCCGGTGCGGCTGGAGGTCATGGCCGAGACCCTGAAGCGCTGGGACTCCCGGCTGGACTCTTTCGTCATAGCCGAACTGAAGGACCTGGCCGGCCCCGACGACAAGGCCTTCATGACCGAGCTGGCTGGCACCTATTTAAAGGACCTGCCCGGGCGTCTGGCGGCCATCCGGGCCGCCGTAGCGGCCCGCGACGCCGAGGCGCTGCGCCAGGCCGCCCACGCCCTTAAAGGCAGCAGCGGCAACATAGGCGCCCAGCGCCTGCAGAAAGTCTGCCTGCTGCTGGAGGAGGCCGGCCGCGCCGGCTCGGCGGAGGTCCCCGCGGCGCTGCTGGCCGACCTGGACGCCGAGGCCGCCGGGGCCAGGATCGCCCTGGAGGCGCTGGCCGCTGCCAAATAACCATGGAACTGCTGCAAGCCGCCCAACCCTACCTTCCCCTCACGCTGCTGGTCTTCCTGGCCGGCTTCGTGGATTCCATCGCAGGGGGAGGAGGGCTTATAACCCTGCCGGCCTACCTGGCGTACGGGCTGAACCCCGCGCTGCTGCTGGGCACCAACAAGCTGTCCTCTTCCATGGGCACGGCCGTGGCGGCGGCGAAGATGCTCAGGGAAGCCCGCTTCGGCCTGGACTTCCTGTTCATCCTCGTCGTGCTGGCGGCGGGCGGCTCCTTCCTGGGCGCGCGGCTGATCTCCCTGGTGCCGCCAGAAGCCATACGCTACCTGCTGCTGGTCCTGCTGCCGCCGATAGCGGTCTTCCTCGCCGCGCGCCGGCACTTCGGCCTGGCCGACACCAGCCGGGCGCACTCGGAGGCGTCGCTCTTGCGGCGCTCGGGCGGGCTGGCTTTCGGGGTGAGTTTTTACGACGGGCTGCTGGGGCCGGGCACGGGCACCTTCCTCGCGGTGGGCTTCGCCAGGCTGTGCGGCTACGACCTGCTGCGGGCCACGGCGCTGGCCAAGCTGCTAAATTTGGTCTCCAACCTGGCGGCGCTGGCCGCCTTCCTGTGGCTGGGCGCGGTGGACATAAAATTGGGCCTGGCCATGGGCCTGGCGGGCATGGCCGGCAATTATGCCGGGGCGCACGTGGCGCTCAAGCGCGGCGGGTGGATAATAAGGCCCATGCTGCTCACGGTCTCGGCCGCGCTGCTGGCCAAGATAGCCTGGGACATGCTCAGGTGAGCAGCGCCATCAGCCCGAACCTGCCGGTCTTCTCCCCGTCGCGCCGCCACGAATAGAACATTTCCCTCTCGGCGTAGGTGCACAGGTGCATGAACTCGTACTTGCCCACCCCCAGCGCCTCCAGGCGCAGCCGCAGCAATTCCCTCAAATTGAAGAAATGCCGCCCTTCCTTCATCGTCAGGAAGTGCTTGTCCGCCCCGCCGGGATAGAAGGCCTGCAGTTTCTCCAGGAAATCTTCCTTTACCGGGTAATGGGCGGCCGAGATCATGGGCGACACGCCGGCCACCACTTCGGCCGGATCTGTGCCGTAGCGCAGCCGCATCGCGGCCAGCGCGGCCCCGTAAACGTCGAGCAGCGCGCCGCGCCAGCCGCTGTGGATCACGGCCAGCGCCTTGTGCTCCTGGTCGTAGAAGACGGTCAGGGCGCAGTCGGCGGAGAGGGCCAGCAGCGGCACGCCCGGCGCCGAAGTGACCAGCGCGTCGGTGTTGTCCGGCGGCGTCTCCCCGCCGGCCTCTATCACGGCGACGTTGGCGGTATGGCGCTGGCGCATGCGGCCCAGACGGGCCGGCTCGGCCCCCAGGGCGGCGCAGAACAGCCCCAGATTCTCCTCCACGTTCTCTATCTTGTCTCCGGTGGCCGCGCTCAGGTTAAGCCCGGCGTAGGGGCCGGCGCTGACGCCGCCCTGGCGCGTCGCCACGGCGCAATCCAGGCCGGGCAGGCCCTTAAATACGTCGAAACGCAGCAGCTTGAGACCGTTCTTCTCTTCGGTATGCATGTTCCCCCCTGGCCCGGGCGCCGCGCTCAGGCTTTCAGACCCAGAATATAGGACTTCACGAAACGCGCCGGGTAATACGACTCTTTGGCTTTCCTGAGCCCCGGCAGGCCCAGGTCGTTCTCCTTGTTGATGAACCGGTACTCCGCCGGTACGGTCTTGGCCGCTTCGCTGTCGAGGAACTGGTACAGCCCCTTCACCGCGGCGTCGGCCTTCTCGAAATTCAGCGTCCAGGTGTCGGCCGTCAGGCGCGACCCGAAAGCGAAACCCGCCACTTTACCGCCGGCCTCCACCGCCACCCCGGTCATCCCCAGCTCCCTGAAATGGGAGAGGCCGTTCACGATGGCCTTGCGCTCGCAGTTGGGGATATCGGCTATCACCGGCCCGCCCTGCCGGGTCTGCCAGTCGTCGAAGACCCGCAGGCACTTCTCCAGCCAGGCGCCCTCCAGCGGGTGCACCTTCACGCCGGGGCCCGCCGCCTTGCAGAACTGGGAGATCATGTTGCGCTTGCGCGAATACTTATGCCCCCTGAGCTGCGCCATGTCTTGCGTGTTGTAGATATAATCCCCGTAGCCGCTTTCCTCCGTCACGTTAAAATAGGCGGCTATGTTGTCGGAGCCGATGATCTCCACGTAATCCTGCGGCACGTAATGATATTCCTGATAGCCCAGCGCGCGGGCCGCGTCGGCCAGCTCCCTGGGCGTGGGGTAACGGAAGGGGCGCAGGAGGGGCAGCAGCAGCCGGCCCTGGCGCGGCTCCTCTATATCAATTTCGGAAAGGAACAGGGCGCCGTTCTCCTCGCGCCAGAAGGCCTCGTGCACGCAGCCGCTCCAGATTATCATGGAGGCCAGCGAGTAGGGGCAAAGCGGGTAGAGCTGGGCGTCGAAGTAGGGTTTAAGCCGGGCGTGGTCGGACGGAGAAATTTTCTTAAGCATGAGGGCCGCCCAGCATCATGGCCTCGCTGTCGGGCGGAGTGCGAAAACCGAGCGAGCGGTAGAAAGGCGCGGAACCGGAACTGGCTATGAGCCCCACCCACTTGATCCCGCGGCCACGCAGGCGGCGCAGCAGGCGGCGCACCAATTGAGAGCCGATGTCGCGGCCGCGCGCAGCTTTAAGCACCGCCACGTCGTGTATGTAGGCTTCCCTGGAATGGGCGTCGATGGCCCTGGCCATGCCCACCGCCCGGCCGCCGTCG
>MGTZ01000008.1:0-1939 GCA_001799715.1 Elusimicrobia bacterium GWB2_63_16
GTTCCGCTACCCGGTGGGTCTGGCCACGCTGGAGATCCCCGCCGGCAAGCTCAACGGCCCCAGAGACAATCCGCTCAAGCGCGTTAAGGCCGAGCTGAAAGAAGAGACCGGCTATACCGCGAAGAAGATAACGCCCATACTTTCCTACTGGCCCACGCCCGCCTTCTCCACCGAAGTGCTGTACATCTATACCGCCACCGGGCTGAGCGGCGGCGCGCCGAACCCCGACGAGGACGAGTTCCTCACCCTCGAAACTATCCCTTTTGAAAAAGCCTGGCAGATGGTAGAGACCGGCCGCATACGCGACTCTAAAACGGTCATCGCCCTGCAGGCCTGGAAAATAAAGCTGCTGGAGAAAAAATGAAATTCGACAATACCGACACCCTGTGCGTCAACACACTGCGTACCCTTTCCATAGACATGGTGGGCAAGGCCGACTCAGGCCACCCCGGCCTGCCCCTCGGCGCCGCCCCCCTGGCCTACTCGGTCTGGGCCGGCCATCTGAAGTTCTCCCCCTCCGACCCGGCCTGGTTCGACCGGGACCGCTTCGTGCTGTCGGCCGGCCACGGCTCTTCGCTGCTCTACTCCATACTGCACATGTACGGCTACGGCCTGAAGCTCGATGACCTAAAGGCCTTCCGCCAGCTCGACAGCCTCACCCCCGGCCACCCCGAGCACGGTCACACCAAGGGCGTGGAGATGACCACCGGCCCGCTGGGGCAGGGTTTCGCCTCCGCCGTCGGCATGGCGCTCGCCGAGAAACTGATGGCCGACAAGCTCAACACCCCCGAGTTCCAGCTGGTGGACCACCACACCTACATCCTCTGCGGCGACGGCGACCTGATGGAAGGCGTCTCCTACGAGGCGGCCTCGCTGGCCGGCACGCTTAAACTGGGCAAATTGATCTGCCTCTACGATTCCAACGGCATCACCATAGAGGGCCCGACCAGCCTGGCCTTCACCGAGGACGTCAAAAAGCGCTTCCTCGCCCAGGACTGGCAGGTCATCGAAGTCGAGGACGGCAACAGCCTCCAGGAGATAGACTCGGCCATCAAGAAGGCCAAGCGCGAGACCGAGAAGCCCTCCATCGTCATCGCCAAGACCAATATCGGCTACGGCAGCCCCAAGCAGGACAAGAACTCCGTGCACGGCGAGCCGCTCAAGCCCGACGAGATCCTGGCCACCAAGAAGAAGCTGGGCTGCGGCTCCGAGGAGCCCTTCTGCGTCACCGACGAGGCCCGCGCCCGCTTCGCCGAGCAGGCCGAGGCCGCCGAGCGCGACCGCAAGCGCTGGCTGAAGCTCTGGAAGAACTATTCCGAGGCGCTGCCCGAGAAGGCGGAGCTCGCCAAGGCGATGCTCGGCCGCGAGATCCCCGACGGGCTGTTCAACCCCGGCCCCGAGTTCTTCGACAAGCCGGTGGCCACGCGCGAAGCCTCCGGCAAGGTGATCAACCTGATGGCGGACAGCCTGCCCGGCCTCACCGGCGGCTCGGCCGACCTCGGCCCTTCGACGAAGACCGACTTCCTCAAAGAGCCGGCGCGCACGCTGCACTTCGGCATCCGCGAACACGCGATGGGCTCCATCCTCAACGGCATGGCCCTGCACGGCGGCCTGATCCCGTTCGGCGCCACGTTCCTGGTCTTCTCCGACTACGTGCGCCCGGCGCTACGCCTGGCCGCGCTGATGCAGTGCGCGTCCATCTTCGTCTTCACGCACGACAGCATCGGCGTGGGCGAGGACGGCCCCACCCACCAGCCGATCGAGCACCTGATGAGCCTGCGCCTGATCCCCGGCCTGCTGGTGCTGCGCCCGGCCGACGCCTGGGAGACGCTCTACGCCTGGGAGGCCGCCGTGCGCAGCCGGCGTCCGGCTTGCCTCGCGCTGTCGCGCCAGAAACTCCCGCTGATGACGCAGTACCGCGAGAAGATAGCCGCCGGCC
>MGTZ01000008.1:1972-19001 GCA_001799715.1 Elusimicrobia bacterium GWB2_63_16
CTGTTCGACGCCGCCGCCCTGCTGGAGAAGGAAGGCATCGGCGCGCGCATCGTCTCGGTCCCTTCGTTCGAACTGTTCCGCGAGCAGGACAAAGCCTACCGAGACTCGGTCTTCATCCCCGAGCTGCCCAAGGTGGCGGTGGAAGCCGGCCGCGGCATAGGCTGGCGTGACCTCATCGGCGGGGACGTCGAGGTGGTTGGCCTGGACACCTTCGGCAAGTCGGCGCCGGCGCCGGCGGCCTACGAGGCGCTGGGCATCACCGCGAAGAGGATAGCCGAAACCGCACGCCGGATGGTGAAGTAAGCGCGAACGGGCGAGAAAGAAGAACCCCTCCGCGGCGGAGGGGTTTTTTTTATCCTCTTTAAATGGAACGCGAGCGGCGCAGGCCCCACAGCGAGGCCGCCGCGAAGAACAGCGCCGGGGCGAAACCCGCCGCCAGCGGCGGCAGCAGTTCCGAGTTGCCGGCCTCCTGCGCCATGATGATCACGGCCCAGAAGAAGAAACCCAGCCCCACCGACAGGCCGAAATTCATGTAACGGCTGCTCTTACCGGAGAGCAGCACCATCGCCGCGCCTATCAGCGCCATCGCCGGGTTGGCCAGCGGCGCGGCCAGCTTGGCCCAGAACAGGGTGCGTTCCTCGGCCGAGGGGCTGCCGGCGGCCTCGAGGAGGCGCAGCCGGCGCGACAGGTCGAAGATGGAAATACCGTCGGGGACCAGCTTGCCCAGCACGATGTTGCCCGGCGGCACGGCGAGTTCCGAACGGAGGGTTTTGAACCTGGCAAAAGCGGGCTCCCCGCCCGGGCCGTATTCCAGCAGCGTCCCGCCGTACAGGTCCCAGCGCCCGGCCCCGGCGTTCCAAGCGGCGGAGGAAGCGTTGACCTCGCGCCAGAGCCGCCCGCCGCGGTAGAAACCGGCCACCACTCCCTGCATCTCTCCGGTGCGCCCGTCGAAAAGAACCGCGGAGACGAAGGTCTCGGGCCCGGCCGAGAACACGGCGTCCCGCCGCACCAGGCGCTGCCAGTCGTCGCGGCCGCGCACCCGCTCCTCGAAGAGGTTCTCCGCGCGCATGTACATGCCGGGGGCGGCGGTCTCCTGCAGCAGGAACTGGCCGGCCCCCACCAGCGCCGCGCAGACCAGCAGCGGCTTGATCATGTCGAAAGGCTTCCAGCCCCCGGCCAGGCCCGCCTTCCACTCGCCCCGCGCCATCATCCCGCCCAGCGCCGACAGCGCGGCCAGCAGCGTGGCCAGCGGCGCCATCTTAACGGCGAAGTAGGGAGCCTGGTAGAACATGTAGCGCGCCAGCAGCCAGCCGTCGGAGCCGCCCTTCATGAAAAAGTTCAATTTATCGAACAGGCTGCCGAACAGCAGCAGCAGGCAGAACACGGCCAGCCCGAAACCGAAAGGCCCCCAGAAGTTGCGCGCGATGTACCTGTAGAAAATTTTATTCATAGGGCTACTTGGCGTACAGCCGCCGCTTCCACAGCCACAGCCCGGCGGCGGCGGTCAGCAGGGCTGGCAGGAAGATGGCCCACGGGAAGAGGGCCGAGTATTTGCGGCTCAGCACCATCCCGCTCATCGTCAGGCCGTAGTAGAAGAAGATAATTATGAGGCTCAGCCCGAAGCCGGCCGACCGGCCGCGCTTGTCCAGCGCCACGCCGAGCGGCGAGCCCACCAGGAAGAACACCAGCGGCGCCAGCGCCAGCGCGAAGCGGGAGGCGGCCTCGATGCGGAACTTGGCCTCTATCTGCCGGTCCGGCACGCCCTCGCGCAGCTGCGCCAGCAGCGCCGGCGTCGTCATCTCGCGGTGCTTGAACTTGCGCACGGCGGCGCCCTCGGTGAAGAAAGGCAGCAGCGTCTTGTAGGAGGCGAAGCTGCCGTAGAGGATCTTCTCCCGGTCCTTCAGGTCGGTCTGGGTGAACTGACCCTCGGAGAGCTCCAGCTCCAGCCCGGTCTCCCCGGCCTTGCGGTACCGCCCGGAGGCGGCGTTGATCTTGTTGATATAGGCCGTGCCCGCGCCCTTCTCGATGCGGCGCAGCAGCTTCACGTCGGACATTTCGCCGGAAATGGCGTTCACGCCGCCGGCGTACAGCGTCCATTCCGAGAGCTGCTGGAACGTGCGGGGCTTGAGCTCTATCTTGGTGACGCGGTTGATCATCGTGTTGAGGTAGTCCACGGAGCGCTTCTGCCCGATGGGCCCGAGCCAGTTGTTGATGGCGAGCAGCAGCAGGGAACACAGCAATGCCGCGTAGAAGACCCAGGAGAAGATGTCGCCGAAGGAGAACCCGCCGGCCCGCAGCGCTATGATCTCGCCGTCCTGCGACATCTGGCCCAGGCTCAGCAGCACCGCCAGCAGGAAGGCCAGCGGCAGCGACATGGCCAGGATGTTCGGCAGCAGGTAGAATACGGTCTTGGCCAGGAAATAGAAGGAGAAACCGGCCAGCGCGCCCTGGTTGACGATCTGCACGAAATTCAGCATCACCAGCAGCGAGGCGAAGATGAAAAGGGAAAGACCCAGGAACTTCGCGAAGGTCTTCAATATATAAAGGCGGGCTATAGGCACGGCCATTTATTTATTCTATTATATATCGGCAGTACCGTAGTAGCCCGATTCGCCGCTTTTTAAGCGCGCCGAGGCGGGCAGTTTTCGTTTGCCCTGAAAAGCCGTTTTTTCGGACAGTTCCCGTTTCCCGGCGATAAATGAAGAAGGCCCTGCTCCTGCTGCTCCTGCTCCACCCCGCCTGCGCCCCCGGCGCCGCGGCGGAGGAATTCGCACGGCCGTCCGCGGCCGGCGGCCGCTTTCTGCTGCTCGACCGCCCGGACCCGGCCGTATTGCCAGGCGTCACCGAGGTCTCCACCGCGGCCGAATCCGGGGCCGAAGAGGGCCTGCCCACCGACATGCCGTTCTCCTACAGCCCCGACTACTGGAACTCCGCGCGCGAGGCCGTGGAGACCGGCCGCTTCCGCCGCGAGGAGGTGTCCCCGGCGCCGCGCGTGGAGGTCTCCACCGAGGCGCCGACCGCCCCCGAGCCGCAGGTGGAATTCATCGAATCCGGCACCACGCTCTCGGTGACGGGCCGCAAGGTCATCGCCGTCAACTACAGCGGCAAGCGCTATATCGCCGAGCAGACCAACTCCAGCCGCGCGCGCAGCCTCAGTCTGTTCGAGATCACGCAGCAGATGCAGGTGCGCATGCAGGGCAAGGTGGGCCAGAAGATCTCCGTCAACGTCGACTACGACGACACCAAGGTGGACAAGCAGGACATCTCGGTGGTCTACCAGGGCGACCCCAACGAGGTGGTGCAGAACGTCTCGTTCGGCGACATCGACCTCTCGCTGCCGGCCACCGAGTTCGTCAGCTACAACAAGCAGCTCTTCGGCATCAGGGCCGACCTGAAGACCCAGCGGCTGAAGTTCACCTTCGTGGGCTCGCGCACCAAGGGCGAGACCAAGACCAAGCAGTTCACCGGCAACACGCAGTTCCAGAAGGCGGACATCAGCGACATCAGCTATATGCGCCGCAAGTATTACGACCTGACCTTCGGCAACACAGACCGCCTGCCGCTCAAGGCCAACTCCGAGAAAGTCTACATCGACCGGCAGACTTCGGCCCTGGTGGACAACGTCACGGTCTTCGCCCTGGACGCGGACGACCTGGCCGTGCAGACCTCCAGCTACACCGGGCGCTTCCAGCTGCTCAACCGCGGCATAGACTACGTGATGGACTACGCCAACGGCATCCTGACCTTCAACTCCTCGCTGGACGCGGACGACGTGGTGGCCATAGACTTCCTGAACGCCAACAGCTCCCTGCTGTCGGTGAACTCCTCCACTTCTACGCTGGACACCGCCGGCACCGGCAGGCTCAAGGTCCTTAAGGCCAAGGACGACATAGCCATCTCCTCCACCTCCGCCTCCGCGGAGGTAGGCTACCGCCGCGAACTCAAGACCTATTATTCCATAGGCCAGACCAATCTGGTGCGCGACAACGGCACCGGCAACTTCTCGCTGAAGGTGCAGGACCTCAGCCATAACGACGTGGGTTCCTCGCTGAACCCGCCGCAAACCTACGCCGACAGCATCACGGTGGACTTCGAGCAGGGCATCTTCCGCCTGCTCAGCCCGTTCGGCTCCGACGGCGACCCGAACGAGCCGGACCCGCAGGTGTACGCGGCCTCCCCCTCCTCCCGGCGGCTGTTCCACGTGGAGTATTCCTACCGCTTCAAGACTTTCATCCTGGATGCGGGCATCGTGCTCAATTCCGAGGTGGTGCGCGTCGACGGCGCCAAGTACACCCGCAACTCCGACTACTTCATCGACTACGACTCAGGCTTCATCACCTTCTACTACCCGGAGAAGATCAACCAGGATTCCAAGATAGACATCACCTACGAGGTCTCGCAGTTCGGCGGCACCGGCAACCAGTCCATAGTGGGCGGCCGCGCCTCCTACGACTTCGGCAGCCATTTCTCGCTGGGCTCCACGATGCTCTACCAGGGCGGCATCAAGAGCAACACCGTGCCCAACGTGACCGACCTGGTGAACAGCATGCTGGTCTACGAGGGCGACGCGCAGCTCAAGGGCCTCAACCTGCTGGGCATGAAGGCCTCGCTGGGCGCGGAGGCCGCGCAGTCCAGGACCAACCCCAACCTCAACGATTTCGCGCTGATAGACAACATGGAGGGCATCAAGCAGGACGACTCGGCGCCGACGGACAAGAACTACTGGGCGATAGCCTCCAACCCCGTGGAAACGCCTGCCGACCCGCGCGCCGTAGTCTGGGCCAACGAGAACGTGAAGGCCAGGGAGATCAACCCGGCCTCCTCCTCCGACGGCAGCCAGCAGGTGCTGACCATAAACTACGACTTCAATATCTCCTCCGAAGTTTCGATAGCCTACCCGCTGTCCCCGACCGGCCTGGACTTCTCGCAGAAGAAGGTGCTGGAACTGATAGTTTTCGGCCAGAACTCGACGGGCGTGCCGGGCCCCCAGATAAACATCCACTACGGCCAGATCAACGAGGACGCCGACGGCCGCGGCGGCCAGGACTACACCTGCTCCAGCGGCCTCACCCTCTTCAGCTATCCCAAGAGCGAGGACATCAACTGCGACAGCCAGGTATCGGCCAGCGAGGATATCGGCTGGCTGTACGCCCCGGAGGGCAAGGAGAGCCGCCGCTACGGCGCCTCCAACGGCAGGCTGGACACGCAGGACCTCAACCAGAACGGCCGCATGGACGCCCAGGACTTCACCGGCGGCAGCTTCGGCTATGTCAGCGGCCACCTGTTCACCGACGCGAACGACTCCAATAGCCTCAAGAACACCATAAACTTCTCCGGCTGGCACAACCTGTCGCTGCAGCTGCCCATCACCTCCACCGACAGCTACCGCTGGAACGCGGTCAAGCAGGTCCGTATCTCGCTCAAACAGGCGACCGGCGGAGCGGCCAGCGGCGTCATCAGGTTCGCCCGCATCTCCGCCGTGGGCAATACCTGGGCAGTGCACGAGAGCACCACAGGCGGCAGCGTTCATTTGTCCGCCCTTAACAACATCGACAACCCCGGCTACACCCCCATCTACGACGAAGCCGGCGCGGCCGCCACCGTCTTCACGGACCTCTACGGCTCGGTCTCCGAGCAGAAGGAAAAGACCAAGTCCAGCGTGATCAGCGAGCAGACGCTCAAGATCGATTACTCGGCCGTCACCTCCACCTCCAGCGGCTACGTCTACCGCACCTTCCCGCAGGCCGTGGACATCTCGCAGCACGAAACGGTACGCTTCCTGGTGAAAAACCCGGGCGCGCCGGCGCCCAACGCGAAGTTCTTCATCCGGGCCGGCGGCGACGCCAGCTACTTCAAGGCCGCCGTGCCGCTGGACTTCACCGGCTGGCGCCTGATAGAGATCCGCCAGGAGGACCTCAGCGGGGACGCCATCCCCGACGTCTGGACCAGCGGGTCCCCGTACGCGATCGAGATCTCCTCGGCGGGCACGGCCACGCTGCAGCAGGTCTCGCAGTTCCGCGTGGGCGTGGAAGCCGCCGACGCCGGCCCTTACTCCGGCACGGTCTATTTCAACGAGCTGCACCTCAAGGACCCGATAGCCCGCACCGGCAACGCCCGCAAGGTGGAGGGCGCCTTCGAGGTGCCCGGCTGGTTCAGCTTCGGCGGCAAGCACCGCTACGTGGACCGCAGTTTCCAGACCCCGGTAACGGCCGTCTCCAACCAGGACAGCGAGCAGTCCAGCGCCTACCTGAACCTGACGCGCCTGGCGTTCTTCCCGGTCAATGTCACGGCTTCGCAGCAGATCACCGTCACCCCCAACGCCGCGGCCACCGGCTCCAATAACCTCGTTACGACGCTGCAGGAAGGCCGCGTAAAGAAGTTCGACGGCTCCGCCACCGGCAGCCTCAGCCTGGGCCCGCTGCCCAAGATCGGCCTGAACTACACGCGCGGCATCGTCGACTACAGCCTGCTCAGCCGCAAGGACGACAAGAACACCTACGCCGCCAACCTGACCTATTCGGTGCCGGGCTCCCTGTTCCTGCTGCCGCGCACCGTTAACGCCAACTACGCGCTCACGCGCAGCCTGGTGGACTACGACGGCGCCCGCCTGCCCAACCCGGCCGGGCTCTACAACACCGACGAGCGCACCGACGCCTACGGGGCCAAGCTGGCCTTCGTCCCCTGGAAGGGCTCCACCTTCAACCCGGGCTACACGCTGCAGACGGTGAAGGAGAAAAAGTCGCAGCTCTCGGACCCGGCCGCCTACGAGCGCTACCCCAAGTCCATGCAGCAGACCGCGGACTTCGCCTCCAACCTGCTGCTGGCGCGCTGGTTCAACCCGTCGGTGAACTACTCGGTCTCGACGATAGAGAACAACAATCTCGCCGTCACCACGGTCACCGTGGCGCGGTCCTCCCAGACCTACAGCGCCGGCGAGATAAAAACCATCACGCGCAGCGCGCAGGGCGGGGTCAGCCTGACACTGAGCATGAACGACCTGGCCCCGCGCAACCGCCTGCTGCGCTCCATGGTCCTCTCCTCCAACTACCAGATCCAGGACGGCGACTCGTGGTACTACGTCGAGAAGGACTACGACGCCCGCTCCAGGCTGTGGCTGCGCGATTCGCTGTCGCCCAAGAACCCCTTCGCGCAGCGCAACTCGCTGACGCTGCGCGATACGATGAGTTCCACGCAGCGCTGGCAGCCCTTCGAGGGCTTCGAGTTCGCGGGCCCGTCGGCCGCGCTGAAGACGCTCTCGCTGACGAACAATTTCACCAACTCGGTGCAGCGCTCCGAGGTGACCGGCACGGTCTCCAAGAGCGTCAACCGCACGTTCCCGGACATGATACTCTCCGTTTCCCAGCTGGAGAACCTGCTGCGCGCCCGCCGCTGGGCGCAGGGCGCCACGATGAACCTGAAGTATTCGCGCAACACCAACGAATCCAAGGGCATCTCGCTGGAGACCGCCGGCACCTACGGCATGGACCTGCGCTTCAAGCTGCTCAACGTGATGGATACGGCCTTCAGTTACAACCTGCGCCTGGGCGACAAGCGGGACCTGCGCGTGGACCAGCTCACGCAGCGCACCCGCCACGACGACGCCACCCTGCAGGGCACTTTCGACCGCGGCAAGTTCCGCCTAACGCCCAAGGCCGACTACGTCTCCGACGTCACCAAGGGCGCGCTGGGAGTGGTGACCGCCAACACCCGCACGATCACGCCCAGCCTGCTGCTCAAGTCCGACTTCCAGATGCCCAAGGGGCTCAAGCTGCCGTTCATGAAGCAGGCGATGATCTTCACGAACCGCGTAGTCTGGACCACGACCCTAAGCTACGCCATCAAGTCGTCGCCCATCACCATCGCCGACAACAACCGGCTGCTCTCGCTGCTCTCCAACGCCGACTACGAGGCCGCCAAGAACCTGCGCCTGGCCATCAACGTGGGCCTGCAGCGCTTCTGGCACAAGACCCTGAAGGAAGAGGAGTACTTCTCCTACCAGGCCGGCAGCACGCTCACTTTCCAGTTCTAAAGCGGGGGGGCCGCGCCCTGGCGCGGGTTTTATGAAGAAGGGGACGATACAAAAAGCCGGTAAATGGCTGCTTAACGCGCTGCTGCCGCGCGCCTGCGCGCATTGCGGCAGGGACCTGCATTATCTGGAGGCGGCCCCGCTCTGCCCGCCGTGCGCGGCGCGGCTGCAGCCCCTGCCGGAGCTGATCTGCGCCGTCTGCGGCCTGCCGCTGGCCGACGGCGGGGCCTCCTGCCGGGACTGCCGCGGGCGCGGCCCCGCGGCGCTGGACCTGGCCAGGTCGGCCTATGTCTTCAACCCGGAGCTGCGCTCGCTGGTGCACACCTTCAAGTACCGCGCGCGCGAGGACCTGGCCGCCTGGCTGGGCGCGGAGATGGCCGGGGCTATCGGCCGTTTCCCGGAGCTTTCCGAATATTCTTTCGCGGCCGCGGTGCCGCTGCACCCGGCGCGCCGCCGGGAGCGCGGCTTCAACCAGGCCGAGCTGCTGGCCGCGGCGCTGGCGGAGCGGGCCAACCTGTTCCTGCTGCGCGGGGCCGCGCGGCGGCGCCGGAACACTCCCACGCAGACCGCGTTGTCGCGGGAGAAGCGGCGGGAGAACATGGCGGGGGCCTTCGAGGTGGCGGACCCGGCGCTGGTGCGGGACAGGAAGATACTGCTGGTGGACGACGTGGCGACCACGCTGGCCACGCTGGACGAGCTGGCGCGGGAGTTCAGGAAGGCCGGCGCCAAAGCCGTGGCAGCTTACACCCTGGCCCGCGAACCCTAGAGCCTGCCGACAGAGGGGGCAGGGTTAGCAAAAGCCCCCCGGAAGGCGAGGCTTGCGTAGCGCCGAGCCTGAGGGCGGCAGGCGCGGCCACGGTGTGGCCGACGCCGATTTTGCGTTCCTGCCCCCTCTGGCGGCTTTGAGACGCTTAACTAAAAGAAAAAGCCGGCTTTGGGGCCGGCTTTTCCTTTTGAGTTGTAGGGTGGGGTTAGAATTCCACGTCGAAGATGTAGGCGGTGTACGGGGCCATCTCCTGCAGGCGCAGGCCGCCGCTGAGGTCTGCGGTCTTGAACGAGAAGAAGCGGTCCGAGAGCTCCTCGAAGATCGCCGTGGTCTCCCCCTCGCTCTTGATAGAGACGTTGACGACGCCGCAGGAGGTTTCGCCGGAATAGTTCACGACGACCACCTTCAGCGTGCGGCGCTGCGCCCAGGCCCAGGCGAGGATATTGACGTTGGAGCGGTTCTCCTTGTCGCACTGCTTGACTTCGAGCAGCGTCCACTCGCCGCCGTGGAAGGCGGGGTGGTCGGTGATCTTGAGCAGCTTGGCGTAGAATTTCTTGACTTCCAGGTCCGGGGCCCGGTCGTAGAGTTCGGTCAGCTGGAGCGGCGCCTTCACCTTCACGCCCTCCACCTGATTGTCGTTGTAGAAGCGCAGGCCTTTGATCGTGGAGACGATCACGCCGGCGGCCAGCGCCTTCTGCCGGCCGAAGGCCGTCAGCGAAGGCTGCTCGTCGTGGTTGTCGATGAAGCGCGCGGAGCGCTTCTGGTAGAGCTTCTCGGCGCGCAGGTGGCCGCGCACTTCCTGCGGGCCCTGGAAGCGGAGCCTGTCGTAGGTGCCCTTGTCATAGGTATAGTCGAAGCCTATCTGCTGCACGCGCCACTCCAGGCCCCAGTAGACCTCTGCGAGGAAAGTGAACTGCGGGTACTTTTCCTTCACGGTCCGTATCGCGCTCTCCCAGAATTCCTCCTGGGGGCGCTTGTAGCCGCTGCGCCCGAGCAGCCAGCCCCAGGTGCCTTCGTGGATCTCGTTCAAGGTCAGCATCACCATGTCGCAGCGCACGCCGTCGGCCATGTCGGCGATGCGCAGCAGCACGCTGAGCATGCGGTCGCGCGTCGCCTGGTTGAAATAGTTGAGCTGCGCGCTGTCGGTCCAGGCCGGGAAGTTGGGATCGCGGCCGTAGGCTATGTAGCGCTTGTTCTCCGCGTCGGGCAGTTCGAAGAACCAGTCGGGGTGCGCGCGGAAATCCTCTTCGGTGCCGTTGATGAAGCAGTCGGGGCATTCCTTGATGTAAGGATTGTCCCTGGAGGTGTGGTTGGAGACCAGGTCCACCATCAGCTTCATCCCCATCGAGTTGAGCTTTTCCTTCAGGGCCTTCAATTCCCATTCGAAGCCGAGCTCGGGGTTCAGCCGGTACCAGTGCACGGAGTATGGCGAAGAGCCGATGGCCTCCGGCCCGAAGCCGGGCGGGAGGTTCTTGACCTCGGCCAGCAGGGCGGCGTCTGTGCGGGCGATGCGTTCGGATTCGGGACTGGGCTCCCACACGCCGATCAGCCAGACGATGTCGAAACCGAGGTGGCGCAGCTGCAGCCACTCGTCGTCCGGCACGGAGGAGAGCGTCATCTCCGGCAGGGTATACTTGGCCCTCAGCTGTTTAAGCCAGAGCCTGGTATTGATCTCTATCAAGTGCGGGTTTGAGCGAAGCACGGGACCTCTCGTTTTGTCGCCAATATCTAAGGGAACTCCCCCGGAGAATTATATCAAATGAACCGCAGGGATTTAACGCGCCGCGGCCGCGTCGCCGCCGCCCAGCCAGTAGCGGGCGAGCTTCAGGGTTACCACCCCGAAGATGATCATCAGCGCCACGCCGGCCAGGACCACGCGCCAGGCCCAGTAGGACACCTTGCGCGCCGGCAGGTCGGCGGCGTCGAGCACCTCGTAGATCCACCACCTGGAACCGGCCACATTGGAAACGGAGACCAGGAACGTGCGCCCGCGGAAATGGACTTCGCTGGAAAGATTCTGCAGTTCGCGCGCGGACGCCAGCGAGAGCAGCTTCAGCACTTCGGCCGGCGCCTTCAGGCCGGGCTTCATGATGGAGGCGCTCTCGGAGTCGGCGATCACCTGCCCCCCCATGTCCACGAGGCCCAGGTTGCCGTAGGAGTTGCGGCCCATCATGCGCACGATCTCGCCCAGGTAGGCCAGGCTCAGGCGGCCGGCCAGGTAATAGGCGGGGGCGCCGTTCTTTAGCAGCGGCTCGGCGAGCACCAGCGCCGGCGGCGTATACTCGCCGTACTCCACGGCTCCGGCAGGCGCCAGCGTGCGACGGGCCTCGGTCAGCGACGGGCTGCCGGAATAGCTGAGCCTGGACTTCACGCTCTTATCGGCCGCGTAGCGGGCCAGTTCGCCCCCGGAGGGGCCCAGCAGCGACAGCTCGGAATAAATGAAAGGGTTTTCCCTCACCAGGCCGGCCAGTCGCGTCTTGAGCGCCGCCGCTCCGGCCGAGGCGCCGGTACCGGCCGCGCGGGAGAGGTTGTAGTTGAGGCTGAGCACGTCGGAAATTATCCCGGACCCGGTCAGCGTGCGAAGCTCCAGATACCGCAGCATGTCGTTGCGCCGCAGTTCGGCCTCGCCGTGGATGAAGTGCATGCTGAGTATCAGGAACGGGACCAGGAAAAGCCCCGTAACCGCGAAGGTGAACTTGTACTTGTTGTTTGGGTTCATTTTGTGTCGTTCCGTGTTTTTTTCTCGTAGCGCTTATTTATCTCTTCGGTTTTGGCCGCCGCCCATTTACCCGTCGCCCGCTCGGCCCAGTCTACGGTCTCCTGCAGGCCCAGGCCGGCCAGCGCGCAGAACACCCAGAAGGCGGGCAGAAAGTAACGCAGCTCTATGCCCCCGGTGGTGGTCACTTGTTTTATGGCCGCCAGCGGCAGCACCGGCAGCAGCGTCGAGGCGGCGAATATCAGCAGGCGGTCTTTCCGGAGCGCGAAAGCCGCGTAGACTCCAAGGAACACGAGCACGACCAGGACCTTGTAATGCAGGATCCGCGGCAGCTCGTAAGAGAGGCTCCGACCGAGCCCGCTGAAGGCGTCCTGCACCGCCCCCGCCGGTCCCGCCCGCAGCAGGAAAGCGGCTGGCCCCAGCGGCCCCTGCGGCCTGTCGGCCCCGGCTTCGTAACCGAAACTGTCGATATTGGCCCATCGCCGGAGGCTGAGCTCCTGCGCGTAGAGAAAATTCCCGTATTCGGCTTTTTGCCGTCCGACGTAAGGAAGGGCGAGCAGCAGGGCCAGGCCCAGCGACAGCAGAGCTTCCTTGAGCGGGAACGCGGCGCGCCGGACGGCCAGCGTGAGCGCCGCCACCGCCAGCAGGGGCAGCGCCGCGTCGAGGCGGCTCAGGCAGGCCAGGCCGCCCCAGAGGCCGGCCAGCAGCGCGTGGCGCCTGCCTCCGGCGGGGCTGTCGAAATAATGCCAGAACAGCAGCAAAAAAAACAGCGCGTAAAGTTGCGAGGAGCCTTGCGTGGCGTAATAGCCCAGGAAAGGATTGGCCGCCAGAAAAAGAGCGGCGAAGACGGCCGCGGTAGGGCCGAAACGGCGGTAAAGCGTGAACAGCGTGGCGGCAAAGATCAGAGCGAATACGGCCAGCCCCTGCGCGCGCACGGCCTTTTCGGGGTCGGCCCCGGCCGCCATGGCCAGTTTTAGGGCCGCCACCGGGACCGGCTCGGCCAGACCCGAGTCGTAGAACCAGGAGGAATTGGCCGCCATCAGCGAACGGGAAGCGGCCTCGCGCAGCGGTTTGGCCCCGTAGGTGCGGCTGCTGGCAACGAAGTTCAGCAGCAGCGCCGCGCAGGCGAGCAGCAGCAACATGCCCCGCAGGAAGGCCTGCGAGCCGGTGATCCGCGCGAGCTTGAGAATATCAATCATTGTAGGCTATCCCCGTAAATTGTAGTATATAAAAAACGCGGGCCAAACTATGAGAGAAATAACACTGGAATTCAAGAAAATAGTCGGCGAGGGCAAGGCCCTGGGCCGCAGCGAAGGCAAAGTGGTCTTCTGTTACGGCGTACTGCCTGACGAGACCGCCCGCGTCCGCATCACCTTCGAGAAGAAGAACTTCGCCGAAGCCGAACTGCTGGAGATAATCACCCCCTCCCCCAAGCGCGTGGCGGCCCGCGAGGACCATTACCTCAGCTGCTCCCCCTGGCAGGTCATGGACTACGCCTTCCAGTGCGAGACCAAGAAGGGCATCATCGAGGACCTGCTTTACCAGACGACCAAGGAAACGATACGCCTGGACAAGTTCTACGCCGCCAAGGAGATCTTCGGCTACCGCACCAAGATCGAGTACAGCTTCACCGGCGAGCCGGGCAGCCTGTCCTTCGCCTTTCACAAGCGCGGCAACTACCGCGAGAAATACCTGCTGCCCGAGGGCTGCGCGCTGATCAGCCCCCAGGCCAACGCGGCCGCCGTGAAGATACTCGGCATCATCAACGGCCTCAAGCTCTCCACCGCCGACCTCAAGACCCTCATCATCCGCGAGGCCAAGCGCCCCGGCTCGCGCGTGGCGGCGCTCTTCATGAAGCGCCAGGACATAGAACTGCCCGACATGCAGGTGGAAGGCCTCGACGGTTTCCTGGCCGTCTATTCCGACCCGGTCAGCTCGGTCAGCCAGGTGGACGAGATCATCAAGACCTGGGGCAAGGACTGCGTCACGGAAGAGATCCTGGGCGGCAAGTTCTCGTACGGCTTCGACTGCTTCTTCCAGAACAACATGGAGCTTTTCGACGAGGCCCTCAAGGAGATCCGCGCGGCCGCCTACAAATGCGGCAAGCTGGTGGACCTCTATTCGGGCGTGGGCGTGATAGGCCTGACCCTGCGCGATCTCGCCGACAAGGTCTATGCCGTGGAGTCCTCTCCCAACTCGGTCAAGTACGCCGCGATAAACGCGGAGGCCAACGGCGCCACCAACTTCGAGATCGCATGTTCCCTTTCCGAAAAAGCCGAGGGCGGCCTTTTCAAGGGCACCGATATCCTGGTGCTGGACCCGCCCCGCGCGGGCCTGCACAACAAGGTGATCAAGCGGATCATGGAGATCCTGCCCAAGCGCATCATCTACCTGTCCTGCAATCCCATCACGCAGGGCCGCGACGCCGCCTTCTTCATGGAGAAGTACAAGATCATCAGGTCGGCCGCCTTCGACTTCTACCCCAACACCCCGCACTCCGAAACGCTGCTGGTCTTCGAAAGGGACTGACCCGGACGAAAAGAAAAGGCCGCGGACAGCCGCGGCCTTTTTCGCGCCCTGGCGCGGTCCCTGAGGATCTTGCCCCGGCTTTACCTCAGCTGCATGGCGCAGCGGAAGCCCAGAGACGCTTCGATAAAGAATGGACTATCGCCCATAATGAAGGCAAGAGGGCCGGAGGTAATATTGTCCATCCAGGCAGACCCGCCCCGGGCGGTCACGGCCAGCGGGTTCGGTACAGCTCCGGACGCCATTTCAAGGTTCCCCCAGGTTCCGGTATCATTATTGGCCGAATAGAGCCCCAGATCAGACACTATCTCCCAGAGCGACCCCACCATGTTCTCGGCCAGGAAGGAGGAAACGCAGGCTCCCCCGGAGCCGGTCTGCGCGGGAACATCGCCCCCGTTGGTGCAGTTAGCTTTCGGGGTCCCCATGACCGCGGCCTGCCATTCGGCGTTCGTTATCAGGTGTTTCCCGCTGTTGGCGCAGGCGGCCGCCGCCTGGAACCAGGTGATATAGGCTGACGGCGTAAATCCCGAGACGCTGCGGGCATATATGGGCACGCCGCCCTGGCCGCAGTTCTGGCCGTCGTCGTCACACAGGTAGTTATCCGAGGCGGCCCCGTACTGGGTACCCCCGGTGGGGGTGGACCAGACCGTCGCCTCATACTTATCCACGCAGAAATCCCCCACCTGCACAAGAATGTCGCTGGGGTCGTTGGGGTTGACGCAGGATAAGGCGCCCCCGCCCCCGCCGCCGGCGATGTTGCCGGCGTAAAACTCTCCGGTATTGGTCATGCTGGCCACTATAACCCCCGTGGAGTTGCGCCAGAGTTGGATATAGCCGCCCCCGCCCTGCACGTCCAAGGGGGCCGCGGCGGAAGTCGCCCCTATGGCGACGTCGCCCAGGTTGGTCATCCCGAACCCGCCGGCGTCTCCGCCGGCGGACAGGATGTCGGAGAGGGTCCCGCCTCCGCCCCCGCTGGCCACGGTGCCTGTAGAGATCGGCACAAAAGTCCCGTTGAGATTCAGGTAAAGAGCACCTTTGCCGGCAAAAGCCGTGGGGTTGTAATATAGCGTTCCGGGGCCCGTCCCTGAAGGACTGGAATTCAGGTTGGCCAGGGCAAGGTAACCGGAAGAGCTTATCGTGGAGGCAAGCACTCCGCCGGCAGAAAGGCTTCCTTCCGCTTTAACGCCGCCTGTAACCCCCAGCGCCCCGTTCACGGTCATGCTGGAATAGGCCGTCAGATTTCCGGCCAGCGTCAGGTCGCCCAGGCCCGCTATGTCCAGGCCGCCGGCATTGTTGCCGGCCGTGAGCACTTCGGAAAGAGTTCCCGCGCCGCCGCCGCCCGGCAGGTTCGTCAGTTGGGAGCCGTCCGCGTACAGCACGCCGGTAGCGGTCATGGTGGCGACCACCGCTCCTCCGGCGTTGCGCCAGAACTGCACGTAACCCTCGGCCGACGTGCCCACGTCCAGGCTGGCGCCGGTCATAGATCCAAGTATGCCGACCGCCCCGCCCACGAACAGCGAGGTGGAGACAGTTATGCCGGGCTCGGAGGGAGCCCCCACAATGGTGGAAACGTTCAGCATCCAGTTGCCGGCCAGGTCCAAGGGCTTCGTGGCCGTGTGGTCGCCGAGGTCGTCGGAGCCGCCGCCGGCAGGCAGGTTGCGCAGGCCGGCCGCGTCGGCGTAGAGCACGCCCGCGTCCGTCATCGAGGCGACTATAACCCCGCCGTTGTCGCGCCAGAACTGCGCGTAGCCGGCCGCGTCGGCCGTCACGTCCAGCCTGGTGGCCGGGTCAAGCGTCCCTACGCCCATATTCCCGTCGTTGCGCACCACGAGCAGCGCCGTCTGGTTCTGGCTCTCGGCCAGGAAGGCGTTGGCGCCGGCGCCGTTGTCGGCCCCGGTGACCCGCAGTTTGTTAGCGCCCGCCGCGCTGGAGCCGATGGCGACGCCGGAATCCACTCCCACCGTATAGACGGTGTCGGCGGTCACGTTCCAGAGAGCGGAACTGTCGGCCGTGTAAGATCCGTTGAGCGCCACCCAGGCCGCCCCGTTGTAACCTTCGAAACTTCCTCCGCTGTAGCGCATACTGCCCGGCACGTCCGCCGTGGTGTTGCCCAGCCTGATGCCGCCGTTAACGTCCAGCCGCTGCAGCGGGCCCGCGGTTCCCACCCCCAGGCTTCCGGCGGCCACTATCAGCCCGGACGAAATGCTTACCCCGGGCAGCACCGCGTTCTGCTGTGTGAACGTGGCGGCCGAAGAGAACGTATTGGCGCCTGAAATAGTCTGGTTCGCGCTCTTTGAGGCGTAGCCGGCCGCAGCGTGGTCGCCCCAGCCGTAGGCGGCGTTCCAGCCCGAGATATCCGAACCGGAAATGCCGAAGGCGCTGTGCGCCGTGAAGACCGGGTCGGTCTCCGCCCCGCCTCCGGGCGGCAGGTTGCGCAGGGCGGAGCCGTCCGCGTAGAGCATGCCCGCGGCCGACATGGAGGCAAGGATCACGCCGCCGGCGTCGCGCCAGATCTGAGAGTAACCGCCGGAGTCACCGCGCACGTCCAGCCGCGCGCCGGGATTGCTCTCTCCAACGCCGACGTTACCGGAGGCGTCCACGGCCAGGCCCTCGCCGCCGCCGTCGCCGGAGATCCAGTTGGAGCCGGTCCGCAGGTTCTGCGTCAGCGTGTGGTCGCCCAGGTCGTCGGAGCCGCTGACGCCCGTCAGCTCGGAGCCGTCGCCGTAATACTTGGCGGCCGAGGCGATGCCGACCACGTAGACATTGCTGCTCACGTAAACGCCGCCGTTAAAGGCCGGCGCCGAGGAAGAGATCTCCACCCCCGAGGCCAGGCGGAAGCGGCTGGCCGCCGCGCCGCCGGCGCCGGTCACGGACAGGCTGCCGGTGAAGGTGTTGGCCGCTGCGCCCAGCAGCGGCACGTTCGGCGCTGACCGCCGGCGCCCTGCCCGACGCCCGGCTGTCGCCCAACGTGCCGCTGCTGGGCGCAGCGGCCAAC
>MGTZ01000008.1:19035-34473 GCA_001799715.1 Elusimicrobia bacterium GWB2_63_16
CGCGGACGGCGCGGCGGTGCCTATGCCGGCATTGCCGGTGCTGTCCACGTACAGGCCCTCGGGGTCTCCGTCCCCGGAGATCCAGTTGGAGCCGGTGATCAGTGCCTGCGTGAGCGTGTGGTCGCCCAGATTGTCGTCGCCCCCCACGTTGCTGAGGGCGGAGCCGTCGCCGTAATACCTGGCGCCGGCCGACAGGTAGACATGGGTAGAGACATAGACGCCGCCGTGGTAGGCGGCCGTCGCGGAGGAAAGCGCAACGCCCGGCGCCAGCGCCAGCCGGGCCGTCCCGATGCCCTGCGCGCCCGTGACCGTGACGGAAGAGGCGTTCAGGATCTGGTTGCCGGCCAGGTTAAAAGCCTGCGAGGCGGTATGCCCGCCCAGGCCGTCGCCGGCTATATTGCGCAGGCCGGAGCCGTCGGCGTAGATCACGCCGGCGGCGGACATCGAGGAAACTATAGTCCCGAACTGGTCGCGCCAGATCTGAGAGCGCGGGGCGGCGGGTACGGTCAGCACGTCCAGCCTTGCCTCGGGGATTTCGGTGCCGGCGCCGATATTGCCGTCGTTGCGGACTATTAAAAGCGGGAAGCCGGTAAAGTTCTCGGCGCGGAAGGCGTTCTCTGTCGCGCCGTCGGTATTGGCCCGCACCAGCAGCTTGCTGTTGCCGGCATCGGTGGACTGGCCGATCGCCACGCTCGAGGCTGTGCCCACCATGTACACGGTGTCGGTGCCCACGGCCCACAGGGCGGAATTGTCATTGGTATATGCGCCGTTGAGCGCCACCCAGGCCGAACCGTTATAGCCTTCGAAAGAGGAACCGCTGTAACGGATGGAACCGGGAACATCGCTGGAGCTGTCGCCCAGCCGGACCGCGCCGTTCACGTCGAGCCGCTGTTGCGGGGAAGCCGTGCCGATGCCCACGCTGCCGTTGGCCACCACTAGGCCGGAGGAAACCAGCACGCCGGGCAGGGCGGGGTGTTGCGCGGTAAAGGTGGCGCTGGAGGCGAAAGTGTTGGCCTGCGCCAGAGAGGCGTAGCCGGCCACGGCGTGGTCGCCCCAGGCAGCGGCGCCGTTCCAGGCTGCGCGTTCGCCGGCCAGGATAGCGTAAGCCGGGTGCGCGGCAAAGACCGGGTCGGTCTCGGCTATATTGGTCAGGCCGGAGCCGTCGGCGTACAGCACGCCCGCGGCGGTCATGGTGGCCACGGCCGTGCCGGCCGCGCTGCGCCAGATCTGCGAATTCCCGGCCACGGCGCCGCGCACGTCCAGGCGCGCCGCCGGCGCGTTGGTACTCACGCCCACGTTGCCGCCGGCGTCCACGAAGAGGCCTTCGCTGCCGCCGTCTCCGGAATACCAGAACGTCCCGGCCGCGAGGTTCTGCCCCAGCACATGGCTCCCCAGGTCGTCGCCCAGGGCACCCGCGGGCAGGCCGCGCAGCCCGGACGCGGCGGCGTACAGCACGCCGGTGGCGCTCATGGAAGCCTGCACCACCCCGCCGCCGTCCCGCCAGATCTGCGCGTAGCCGCCGGCGTCGCCGCGCACGTCCAGGCGCGCTTCAGGTGAGGGTTCCCCCACGCCCACGTTGCCGACCGCGTCCACGGCCAGGCCCTCGCCGCCGCCGTCTCCGGACACCCAGTTGGCGCCCAGCACCAGGTTCTGCGTCAGCGTATGGTCGCCCAGGTCGTCGGAACCGCTCACGTTGCTCAGTTGGGAACCGTCGCCGTAATACCTGGCGCCCGGAGCCAGGTAGACGTGGCTTGAGAAGTAGACCCCGCCGTAATGCAGCGCCGAGGCGGAGGAGAGGGAGACCGCCGCGTTGAGGCCCAACGAGGAGGCGGAGGCTATGCGCCTGTTGGCCATGTTGAGGTCCTGCGTGGCCGTGTGCGAGCCCAGGCCGTCGCCGGCTATATTGCGCAGACCGGCAGCGTCGGCGTAGAGCGTGCCGCCGGCGCTCATCGAGGCCACTATGACCCCGCCGGAATTCCGCCAGAACTGCGAGTAGGAGTCAGCCGCGGCGGCCTGCACGTCCAGCCGCGTCTGCGGCCCGGCCAGGCCCAGGCCCGCGTAACCCGTACCGGTCAGCACGGCGTGCTGGCCTGAAGCGGCCCAGCCGGGGGCGGTGCGCTGCACGGTATTGTCGGTATAAACGATGCCCCTGCTGCCAGCCGCGCCGGCGAGTTTCAGGTCGCCGTTATTGACGGTAAAGGTGCCGGTGGAAGCTTCCGCCGTGACCGAGTGCAGCGAGTAGACCGAGGAATAAAGAGGCTCCGGCTGCAGCCAGCCGCCGTCCAGGCTCATCCTGACGTAAGGGGTGATGTCCTTCCAGGGGATGGCCGTGAAATCCGCCTCGTTGGGCGTGCCGAGCGGGTAACGGAACAGGCCGGTGGAAACCACCACGTCCGTGGACCCGGAATTCCAGTATTCCGTAGCGCCGGAGGCGTCCGTTATGCTGAACTCCATAGACACAGTGCCGCTGAACAGCCGGCCGTCCTTGCGCAGCGTGCCCTGGTAGCTTATCAGGCCCGGCGAGGCGGCGTAGGCGCTCCCGGAGAACAGCACGGCCAGCGCGGCCGCTAAAATGTAAATTTTTCTCACAATCTCACCTCTTGCCGGGCGCCGCCGCCCGTGTCCTGGACAGCTCGAGGTAATACAGCGCCTCGTCGTTGTCGTCGTCCGAATCCAGCTCTTTTTCGAGCAGTTTTATGGCCCCTTCCCACTGTCTTCTCTCGTAGAGGGACAGGGCCTCCCGCAGGTTCGCGTGCCGCAGCTTCAGGCCCGCCTCCAGGCCGCGCAGCTTCTGGGCCTTCTTCAACTGGGCTTCGGTCTCTCCGGAGTTGCGCACTCCGCCGTACAGCGACTGCTGCTCCGACACCCTGGCGAACTGCAGCGCGGCCAGCATCCTGCTGTCGGCCTCCCCGCGGCCCTCCGCGAGGTACGGGTGATGTTTCTTCACCGTCTTAAAAAAGATGCCCCTGATCCTGGCGTCGGCGGCGGCCAGCGCCTCGGCGTTGTCCGAGTAGACGGGGAAAGCCCCGAGCAGCCGCTCATAGGCCGACACCGCCTCCGCGGCGGTGTCGGGGTTGGCGGCCAGCGAGCAGGCCAGGGAGAACTCCTCTTCCCACACGTCCATGCGGCGCTCGCGGGCGGCGTTCATTTCGTCGCGGCGCTCGCGGGCCCGCCGCGCTTCGTCGAGCAGCGCGTCCCTTTCCCTGGCCGCGGCGCCGCGCTCCGAGGCGGCCGCCCGTCCCGCGGCCGTTTTCAGGCGCGAGCGCGCGGCGGTGTCTGAGGGGTCGGCCAGCACGGCGTCCAGGAGCTTTATCACCTCGGCCCGGCGCGGGTCCGCCGGAGCGGTCTGGGCGCGCAGCGGCAAGACCCAGGCCAGCAGCGCCGCCGCGGCGGCGGCGGGGAGCGAGGTTCGCATTACCTGGGGTCCTCCAGCTTAACGCGGGCGCGCCTCATCAGTTCCAGCGCGTCCTTATAGCCGGGGTCGGCGGTCAGCGCTTCGTTGAGCAGCAGCACCGCCTCGTAATAGCGCTTTTCCTTAAGCAGGCCGCGGGCTTGCCCCGTCTTGCGTATGGCCTCTTCCTGCTCCGCGCTGAGGTGCCGGGTGACCGCCACCGGCCTGTCGAATTTGTAAGAGAGGGCGAACCGGTGGGCCGGGCCGAACTTGCCGTAGGAGGAAAGAGAGTAGTCGAACTGAAGCAGTTTCATCACCAGGCCGCCGCCGAGCCGCAGGCCGCTCCCGAGGTCTTCTCCGGACACGTAACCGGCTCGCACCGAGACCGCGCGCCAGACCTGGTATTCGGCCCCGGCGCAGAGCGCGGCGCCGGCGTCCTTCTGCTGCCTGACGTCGGCAGAAAAAGTTATGGGGTCCCCGGCCGCCAGCATGATATACGAGGCCCCGGCCCTGAAGACCGAGGGCGCCGGACCGGTTTCATTGTCAAATTTGAAGCCCTGCCCCAAGGACTGGGCGGAGAGACCCAACGCCAGCGCGCCGGCGGGCCGCCGCTTTATCCAGAGCAGCCCGGCGTCGGCCAGCGCCGCCGTCGCGGAGATCCCGTCCAGCTTCTCGCGCGCGTACTTGAGCGTAACTCCGGCGAAGAGGCCGGACAGCCTGTCCTGCCAGGGCCCGGCCAGGCGCGCCGCGTAGCTCAGCCCGGCGGCCAGGCTGCCCGCCTCCACGCCGCCGGCGGCCGCGCCGGAGTTATCGTAGCCGTCGATGCCGGGCACGGTCAGCGCCAGCACGGAAACCGCGGCCGCGCCGTAGCGCAGCGGCTGCGCGTAAGCGGCCTGCTGCGAATTGATCCCCTCCAGCCAGGAGTTATAGGTGAAAGCCGCTTCCTTGTAGGCCGTGCGGCCCAGTGCCGCCGGGTTGGCGGCCAGCGCGCCCAGCAGGTCGCCGTAACCGCCCGCGCCGGACTCGCCCATGGCGACCACCCTCGGGCTCTGCACGATGCGCAGGAATTCCCCGCCGGAGGTGCCGGCCCCGGCCGCAGCGCTGCCCGCGGCGGCGCAGAGCAGCGCGCAGCAGGCGGAAAGCAATTTAGGCGAGAAATGATTTTTCATCCTTTATTTTATGACCACCAGTTTGCCCGTTTTCCTGCTGGAGCCGGAAGTGACCTCCCACAGGTAGACGCCGCTGGCCACGGTCTGGCCGGAGGAGTTTTTCAGGTCCCATTTCATCGACGGAGGCGCCGCCTCCAGCTCGCGCACCAGCGCCCCGGTGACGGTATAGATGCGGATCTTGCCGTAGGCCGGCAGGTTGGTGAAAGTTATCAGGTCGGTCCAGCTGCCGTACCTGGCCGCGTCGTTGGCGCCCGGCCTGAAAGGGACGGGGTAGGCGTAGACCGGGGTCAGGTCCGCGTCCGGCACGGCCAGCAGGGCGTAGTCCGAAAAATGCGAGACGGTCTGCGACACGGTCCTGGCGGCGCTGTCCACGGAGGCGCCGGTCTGCTTCACCCAGAGGCCTTTGGTCTCGTCGAGGCGCCAGACCGCCAGCGAGGAGGTCTTCAGCCGGGCGAGCGAGCCGTCCACCAGGCCGTCTCCGTCGGCGTCGGCATAAGGCAGCGTGACCACGCAGGCGGAATTGGGCTGCAGGCTGTTGCCGGCCGCGTCGTAGGGCGTCACGCTGAGCGTGCGCACGAATTCCGGCGAGCCCGGCAGCGCGGCCAGCCGGGTGTTGGCTTCCCTGATCCCGGGGCGGGAGGCGTCGGTGGAGAGGGCCACGAAGAAATCCTCCGGGTAGGCGTTGGCCGGTATGCGCACTCGCGCGGCGCGGTCGGTAAAGGCCGCGGCGGTATTGTCCGCCAGGTGGTCCATGATGACCGAGAAATACACGGTCGAGGCGGGCGCGAGCGGGGAGCCGCTGGCGTCGGCGAGAGAGGAAGAAAAACTGACGGCGAAAACCCCGCCTTTGGGCCACGAGTCCTGCGGCGAGACCACCAGCTTGCTGCCCGAGTAGCCCACCGTGACCGTCCAGGTGGAATTGACGGCGTTGCCGGCGTTGTCATAGACCTGCGTCACCGTTACGCCGTGGTCGGAGAGTTCCTCGGCGATCTCGCCGCCGAAGACCAGGTCCAGCGTTTCCCCCGGCGTCATCCCCCAGAGGCCGCCGTCGGCCAGCACCGAGGAGGTGGACGCGATGGCGGCCAGCCCGGGGCTGATCACTTCGGCCGGCACCAGCGACAGGTAACCGGACCAGAGAGAGGAGGGCGCGGAGACCAGCAGGCCGGCGCTGGCGCAATTATCCCCCACGGTATAGGAAAGGTCATAGGCGCCGGTAGAGGCGCTGACCACGGCCAGCGGCGCGTCGGAAGAGCGTATCTTCTCCCAGGCGCAACTGGCGGCGGCCGGGAACAGGGCCTGGAGCAGGAGAAGCAGCGGGAGCGGGCTTTTTATCATATCCGGTCTGCCGGCCTCGGGGAGGCACGGGAATATACCCGTTTATTATATAAAACGGGCGCGCAGTAAAGGATAATTATTAACGCGGGGTTAATTCCGCTACTTTTTAAGCCAGGCGGCCGCGCGCAGGCCCTTGAACTTGCCGGCGCCGGTCAGGCCTTCCACGTGCGCGTTATAGCGCGTCTGGACGGGCTTGTTCTTGCCCAGCCCTCCGGAGGCGGTGGCGTTCTGGACGAAACCGGCGTTCACCGGGAAAGCCGTGACCAGGTAGGCGTGCGCGGCGGCGGTATCGCGCACCGAGTAGACCAGCAGGTGAGTGTTGCCGCCGGCCGGCGCCAGGAACGGGGCGAAATCGGTGCGCAGCGTCACGCGGCGGCCGCCCGGGAGCGCCACCTCCTCGGTAAGGCGGGTGCGCTTGACGGCTGAGAAAGCGTATTTTTTCACGGCCCCCGAGCAGCCGGCCCCCGCTTTTTGCAGCGCGGCCCAGGCGGCGGGGTCGTCCTTGAGGGCGATGCCGCCCGCGAGGCAGGTAACGTTGGCCAGCAGCGTCCCCTCCGACGGAGAGGGGCCGGCGGAACCGGCCGGCAGGCCCAGGCCTTTCTCTATATCCGGCTTCACCCAGCGCGCGCGCTTGAAGCCGTACTTGGTGGGCAGCAGGCTGAACAGGTAACCGTAAGTGTGCTCCAGCCCGGCGTGGGCGATGCGGCCGCGGGGCTGCGCGGCGCCCAGGCGCGCGGCTATGAAGGAAAGTATCTCGGGCCGCACTATCTCGCCGTTGGCGAGTTCGTCGTAATTTATGCTCTCGCCCCAGAGCCCGAGCAGGCCGGGGGTGGCGCGGTCCTTGTCCATCTGGGCCAGCAGGCCGGGCAGGGACGCCGCGAGAACCTGTTCCAGGCCGGCACCGGAGTCGGCGGCGGCAAGTTCCCGCGCCGCTCCGGCCCAGGGGCAGTCTTCCGCCGCCTCCCCCGCGGCGGGGCAGGCGGCGGACAGCGGGGCCAGCAGCAGCGGCAGCAGGGCGGCGCTGAAGAGCAGACGCCTGATCATGCCGTCCTCCCAAAATCAGCCGGGCTGACGGTGTAATAACGGGTGCCGCAGGGGTAACCAGGATACGGCCCGCAGTTCCCGTCCTGGCCAGCCGGGGCGGCCGTGCTCTTGCTGACGGAGTTGGCGATATCCTGCAGCGTTTCCGGCTTAGCAGAAGCATCCGCCTGGGCGGGCTTCTGAGCCTTGAAACAGGCGGCCAGCCCGGCCAGGCCGAAAGCCAGCAGGCCGAGTATGCCGAACCGCGCGACGCGGTTCACCTCGGCCCTGGTCAGGCCGGTCTTTTCGCCGAGTTCATAAAGTTTTTTCATAACCCCTCCGCCAACTGATCAAGATTGATTCTATTAATTTTCCGGCCTAAAACAAAGCCGGCGCCCTTTCGGGCGCCGGCCGTTGTCTGGAAACCCGGATTATTTGCCGGACTTCGGGGCTTCGGTCGTCGCGGCGGCCGGGGCGGCGGCGGGAGCCGCGGTCTCGACGGCGGTGCCGGACACCTGCTCGGTGGCGGCCGGGGCGGCCTCGGGGGCGGCGGCTTCCTGCTTCTTGCAGGCCACGGCCAGCATCAGCGCCACGAGGGGCAGTACGAACATTATGGTCTTCTTCATTTGTTGTTTCTCCTGTTGATATACCGGGAACTTAAGCGTCCCGCGGTTGTAATTCACTAAAGCCAAAAAAAAGGCGGACCCCTGGTCCGCCCCCTGTATAGTAAAGCCTATAATATTCCGGCCCGGGGGCGCAAATCTACCCCTGCCGGCGCCGGGAGCGCCTGAACGCCCAGGCGGCGGCCGCTTCGCGGGTGAACACAGCCGGCGCATCCTCCGCCGGCGGCGGCCCATGCGGAGATGCTGCTCCGGCCAGCGCGGCTTTCAGCAGTTCCCGGCCCAGCGACAGGGCCGCCGCGGCAGCCGCGGCCGCGCTTTTTCCTTCGGAGTACCGCGCGAGGAATTCCGCGGCCATGCGGCCCTGCAGATCCCGCTCCACCAGCCGCGCGCAGGCCGCGGCCTCCGGCGAAGGGCGCTGTTCGTTCTCGCCGGACAGCGTGAAATATTCCAGCGCCGCGGCCGCGCTGACCAAGGCCTGCTCCAGCTCCGCGGCGGAGTCGCCGGCGCCGCCTGCCAGGCGCCTGACGGCCAGCTCCAAACCGGCGCTCTCCTCTTCCCGGCCGAACGCCGCGAGCCCTTTATCCAGCAGGCGCCGGCGCAGCGCGGAGTTCAAAGCGGCCCGCTCGCCTTCCTTTTTGACGGCCTCGAAACGCAGAGCGGGGCGTTGCGGCTGGAACATAAATTCAGTCACGGCGCGTGTCTCGAAACCGGCTTCCGCCAGCAGTTCAGCCAGCAGTTCTTTCGGAAAGCAATAGGCGTGCCCCATGCCGGCTGTCTCGGGGCCGTAAACCCAGCCCAGCGCGGCTTCTCTGGCGGCGGCGTCCCCGGCTAGAAAGACGGAAAAGGTCTTCTCTATGTCCGGCGTCTCTATCGTCAGCGCCCCGCCCGGCCGCAGCACGCGCCAGCACTCGGAAAGAAAATATTTAGCCTTAAAAAAACCCAGGTGCTCGATCAGCTGCAGCGCCTTGATCTCCTCTACGGAGGCGCTTTCCAGGGGCAGGTCATAAGCCTCCATCAGGCTGTCGGCCGCCGAGTCCGGACTATTGTCGGCGTTCAGCCAGCCTTCCAGGCGGTTATAGCCGCAGCCTATGTTCAGCTTCATTTGCCCGGCCCCCCGCCCCGGCCGCCGGAGAAAAAGCGGCCCAGCCGCAGGAAGACTTCCGGCGCCGCCAGCCCGTCCAGGGTCCCGCGCCAGCCGGCCGGCTTCAGCTCCGGCATGTACTCCTCTATGCTCCTGAAACAGTAGGGATCGTTGTGGAGCCGGCCGGTCTTCATCAGCGACATCTCGCTGCAGCCGCCGCGGCAGGTCTCCAGGCTGGGGCAGCCGGCGCAGTTGGGGCCGGCGTCCTCTTTTTTAAAATCGCGTGTATAGGCGAAAGCGCCGGGCCTGTTCCAGATCTCGTAAAAACCGGAGGCTCTCACGTTCCCCTCCACGAAACTCTCGTCGTTCATGGCCAGGCAGCCCATTACGCCGCCGTCGCTCCTGATGCCGGCCACCGAGATGCCCGCCTGGCAACCCTCCCATTTCTCGTAAAGAGACACGTTCTTGAGCAGGCCGGAATGGTAGCCCAAATCGTGCGCGCCTATCACCGGCAGTTCCTCCGGCTTAAATTCGCGGCGGCAGGCCTCGACGAAGAGGCCGACGGCGTAGAACTCCTCCTTGTCCAGCAGGAATTCCCGGCTGAAGCGGCCGCCCTCGCCGCCGGCCGTCTGCACCTGCCAGGCTATGCCGCGGCCTTTCAGGAGGCCGCGCAGCGCCGGCAGCTCTTTAATATTCAGTTTGTGGACGGTGGTTATCACGCTGACCGGCAACCCCTCGGCGAGGCAGCGCTCGATAAAGGCCGAGGACTTGGCGAAAGCCCCCCTCATGCCGCGTATCCTGTCGTGCAGCGCCGGGTCGGCCGCGTCCAGACTCACCGCCACGGCCCGCGGCCGCAGCGCTTTCAGCCCGGCGAAGATCTCCTCGGACTGCACGGTACCGTTGGTGATGACGGAGAGCTCCATGCCGAGCTCGCGCACCCGGCGGGCGATGTGGAAAAAATCGGGCCGGAGCAGCGGTTCGCCGCCCATCAGCGCCACCCCGCGGCAACCCGCCCGCCTGAGGTCGTCGCAAAGAGCCAGCGCCTCCTCCGGGGAAAGCTCCGCCTCGCGGCGGCCGCCGGCCGTGGAGCCGCAATGCAGGCAGCCCAGGTTGCAGGCCAGCGTCAATTCCCAGACCGCGCAGGCCGGTACATACTTTACTGTCAAGATAGCCCTCCGCTCAAAACCCTATGATACAACAGCGCGGCCCCCCCGGCAAGGCCTTTTTTATAATAAAACCCTAGACCGCTCATAAGGTAAACAATTATAATATGGGTAGTCTTTCCAGAACGACCCTGGATCTTCGCAAACGGAGAACAGCTTGACTTCAACCGCGCCGCGCACGGGAACGTCCCTTAATCTGACCTATTCAGCCGAAGCCTCCTCCTGTCTGAGGGACCTCGGCCAGCCGTATACCCTGAAGAGCAGGGACGGCGCCCCGGCCTTCGCGCCGGGCCTCTCCTCCGACGGAGCGGCCGTTCCGCCCTGCCTCCCCTGCCATCTCGGCGACCCGGCCTTTCTGGCCGCTCACGGCCTGAAGTTCGCCTACGTCGGCGGCTCCATGGCCAACGGCATCAGCTCCACGCAGCTCGCCGAAGCCCTCGGCCGTGCCGGCATGCTGGGCTTCTACGGCGCTGCCGGCCAGCCGGTAGAGGAAGTGGACAAGGCCATAGACCGGCTGCAGGCCGCCGGCGGCTTTCCTTTCGGTTTCAATTTGATACACAGTCCTTCAGACCCGGCGCTGGAAGCGGCCCTGGTGGACCTGTACCTCAAGCGCGGCGTGCGCCTGATAGAGGCCTCGGCCTTCATAGGCCTGACCCTGCCGCTCATCCGCTTCCGCACCGCCGGCATCGCTCGCAACGCGGCCGGCGGCATAGAGACCCCCAACCGGGTGATAGGCAAGGTCTCGCGCGTGGAAGTGGCCGAGCGCTTCTTCTCCCCGCCCGAAGAGAAGTTCCTCAAAGAGCTGGTGTCCCGCGGCGAGCTGACCCCCGAGCAGGCCGAGCTGGCCTCGCAGGTGCCCGTGGCCGAGGACGTCACCGCCGAAGGCGACTCCGGCGGCCATACAGACAACCGCCCGCTGGTCAATCTGCTGCCCACTATCCTGGCCCTGCGCGACCGCGTTCAGGCCGAGCGCGGTTACGCCGCGGCTCCCCGCGTGGGCGCCGGCGGCGGTATAGCCACCCCGGAGGCCGCCGCCGCGGCCTTCATGATGGGCGCGGCCTACGTGGTGACGGGCACCGTCAACCAGGCCTGCGCCGAATCCGGCACCACCGACCTGGTCAGGACGCTGCTGGCCGGCGCCGGCCAGGCCGACGTGGCCATGGCGGCCGCGGCCGACATGTTCGAGATGGGCGTCAAAGTGCAGATCCTCAAGCGCGGTACCATGTTCGCCATGCGCGCCAACAAGCTTTACGACTACTACCGCGCCTATAACGGCTTCGAAGAGATCCCCGCCGACATCCGGGCGACGCTGGAGCGCGACTATTTCCGCAAGCCCTTCGCCGAGGTCTGGGCCGGCACGCGCGATTATTTCCTGCGCCGCGACCCGGCCCAGACCGAGCGCGCGGAACGCGAGCCCCGCCACAAAATGGCGCTGGTCTTCCGCTGGTACCTCAGCCAGACCTCGCGCTGGCCGCTGGCCGGCGACGAGAGCCGCAAGCTGGACTACCAGATCTGGTGCGGCCCGGCCATGGGCGCCTTCAACGAATGGGCCCGGGGCTCCTTCCTTGAAGCGCCGAAGCACCGCGCGGCCGTGACCGTGGCCCGCAACCTGCTCGCCGGCGCCGCGGCGCTGACCCGCCTGCACGCGCTGCGCTGCCAGGGCGTGGCCGCCGACAGCCGGCTGGCCAGGCAGGAACCCCGGACGGCGGAAGAGCTGTCCCGTTTTTTTTAACAGCAGCATAAACTCCGTGAGCGGCGCGGCCGAGGGGCGGCCCCGACGAGGATACCATGAGCGCTAAAAAAGAGACCACGCAATCCCCCATCGCCATAGTCGGCATCGGCTGTCTTTTCCCCAAAGCGGAGAACGCGCGCCGCTTCTGGGCGAACATCAAGAACGGCGTGGACGCCATAACCGACATCCCGGCCTCCCACTGGCTGCCCGAAGAACATTACGACAAGAACCCCAAGCGGCCGGACATGACCTACGCCCGCCGCGGCGGCTTCATCCTCCCCGTGGATTTCGACCCGTCCGAGTTCGGCCTGGCGCCCAACGCGCTGGAGGCCACCGACAGCGCCCAGCTGCTGGGCCTGCTGACCGCCAAGATGGCCCTCGAGGACGCGGGCTACGGCCCCGGCCGCGATTTCGACCGCGGCCGCGTCAGCGTTATCCTCGGCGTCACCGGGGCGCTGGAGCTGGTCATCCCCCTCGGCGCGCGCCTGGGCCACCCGAAGTGGCGCAAGGCCCTCGGCGAGTTCGGCATCACCGGCGCCGACGCCGAAGCCATTATTTCCCGCATGCAGGAGGACTATGTCCCGTGGCAGGAGAGCTCCTTCCCCGGGCTGCTGGGCAACGTGGTCAGCGGCCGCATAGCCAACCGCTTCAACCTCGGCGGCACCAACTGCGTGGTGGACGCGGCCTGCGGCTCCTCGCTGGGCGCCGTGCACATGGCCACGCTGGAGCTCGCGGCCGGCCGCTCCTCCATGGTAGTCACCGGCGGCGTGGACTGCTTCAACGACATTTTCATGTACATGTGCTTCAGCAAGACCCCGGCGCTGTCGGCCTCCGGAGACGCCAGGTCCTTCGACGCCTCCGCCGACGGCACCGCCCTGGGCGAGGGCCTGGGCATGATGGTGATGAAGCGCCTCGAGGACGCCGTGAAGGACGGCGACCGGATCTACGCCGTGCTCAAGGGCGTGGGCTCCTCCTCCGACGGCAAGGGCAAGGCCATCTACGCCCCCAGCTCCGAGGGCCAGGCCCGCGCGCTGCGCAACGCCTACGCCGCGGCCGGCGTGGACCCCTCCACCGTGGAACTCGCCGAGGCGCACGGCACCGGCACCACCGTGGGCGACGGCGTGGAACTGGACGCCCTCACCGAGGTTTACCGCGACAGCAGGAAGGAGGGCACCTGGTGCGCCCTCGGCTCGGTAAAATCCATGATCGGCCACACCAAGGCCGCAGCCGGCTCGGCGGGCCTGATAAAGGCCGCCCTCTCGCTCTACAACAAAACCCTCCCCCCGACTATAAAGGTCAACGCCCCGCTGAAGCCGCTGGCCGAAGGTACCACCCCCTTCTACCTCAACGCCGACCTGCGCCCCTGGGTAAAGAAAGACCACCCGCGCCGCGCCGGCGTCTCCGCCCTGGGCTTCGGCGGCTCCAATTTCCACGCCATACTCGAGGAGCATACCCCGGGCAAGGCGCAGCCCGACTGGGATGGCGACGCGCAGATCGCCGTCTTCTCCGGCAATAATGCCGGCGAGCTAAAGCAGGCTTTGGCCGCCTGGCAGGGCCTGGACTGGGACGGAGTGCGCCTGGCCGCCGCGCGCGCCCGCGCCGCCTTCAAGCCCTCCGCCCCCGCCCGCCTCGGCTTCGCGTTGGAGCGGAATTCCGACTGGCAGAAGACCATCGCCTCGGCGCTCTCCAACCTGGACTCGCAGAAAGCCGCCGCCTGGACCACGCCCGACGGCATTTATTACTCTTCGGCCGCTCCGGAAAAACTGGCAGTGCTGTTCCCCGGCCAGGGCGCGCAGTACCCCGGCATGCAGCGCGACCTCGCCTGCCGCTTCCCCGAGGCGCTGAACGTTCTCGCCGCGGCCGACGCGCAGTTCGGCGGGGATAAGCCGCTCTCCGACTATCTCTATCCCCGCGCGGCCTTCACTCCAGAGGGCAAGCAGCGCCAGGCCGAAGATTTGAAGGATACCCGCGTGGCGCAGCCCGCCCTCGGCGCCGCCGAACTGGGCGCCTGGCGCGCCCTGTCCGCCTTCGGCCTCAAACCCGCCGCTTTCGCCGGCCACAGCTACGGCGAACTGCCGGCCCTGTGCGCGGCCGGCGTCTACTCCGACGCCGACCTCTTCTCTCTCTCCAAGTTGCGCGGCGCCCTGATGGCCGCCGGCGCCGGCGACCGGGGCGGCATGATAGCCGTGCAGGCCCCGCTGGCCGAAGTGGAGAAAGCCGTCAGGGAAGAGAAGCTGGACCTGGTCATAGCTAACAAGAATACCCCGGCTCAGTTCGTGCTGTCCGGCGCCACCGCCGAGATAGCGCGCGCCGCCGAGCGGCTGGCCGCCCGCGGCCTCAAGTGCACCGTGCTGCAGGTCTCCGCGGCCTTCCACAGCCGGCTCGTGGCCGGCGCGCAGAAGGACTTCGCCGCCGCCCTCTCCAAGGTAAAGTTCAACAAGCCGCAGACCGCCGTCTACGCCAACAAAAGCGCCGCCGCTTACCCCGAGGCCGCCGACAAGGCCCGCGAGACGCTGGCCTCCCAGCTGGCCTCCCCGGTGGAATTCACCGCTATGGTGGAAAAGATGCACGCCGACGGCATAAGAATATTCCTGGAGGTGGGCCCCGGCGCCCGCCTGACCGGCATGGCCTCCGCCATACTGGCCGGCAAGGAGCACACCGCTTTCGCGCTGGACGCTTCCTCCGGCAAAAAGAACGGCGTGGCCGACCTGGCCCGCGCCCTGGCGCGCCTGGCCGCGCTGGGCTGCGCCGTGGACCTGACCGCCTGGGAAGGCGGCGAGGCCGGCGCCAGGGACGCCGACAGGAAAGTCTCCAAACTGGCCGTAAAACTGACCGGGGCCAATTACCGCTCGTCCCGCCCTGCCGCGCAGGCCCCGCGGCGCCAGCTTAGCCTTCAGAGCGCCGCCCAGCCGCAGCAGTTCGCCCCCGCGGCCCCGGCCGTTCAGGCTTACGCCAGCGAAGCCCTGCGCGTGACGCAGGAAAGCATGGCCGCGCTGCAGAAGATGCAGGAGCAGACCGCCCTGCTGCACGCCAGGTTCCTCGAGGGCCAGGAAGCGGCCCAGCGCTCTTTCCAGGCTCTGCTCGACCAGCAGCAGCAGTTCTTCACCGGCACTCCGGTTCAGCCGTTGCCGGCTTACCAGCCCGCCATCGCGCCTCGCGCCGCGGCCCCTGTCCAGGCGGTGATACCTGCGCCAGCGCCGGCACAGGCCGCGCCCGCGGCCGCCGGCCCCGACGTCTCGAAGGTGCTGCTCGACATAGTTTCCGCCCAGACCGGCTATCCCGCCGAGTCGCTCAATCCCGACATGGACATGGAGTCCGACCTCGGTATCGATTCGATAAAGCGCGTGGCCATCCTCTCGGAACTGCAGGAGAAACTACCCTCCGCCCCGCGCATCACGCCGGAACAGTTAGGCACCATACGCACCCTGCGCCAGGTGGCCGCCCACCTCGCCGCCGGCATGCCCGCAGCCGCCGCTCCCGCGCAGAAGCCCGCCGCGCAGGAGAGGAAAACCGAAGCCGACGTGATAACCCGCGAAGTGCTCAAGGCCGCCGACTTCAACCCGGCCGCGCCCCGTGAAAAAACGGCGCTGGATAAAAACCTGCCCCTCTGGGTGACCGATGACAATTCCCCTCTGGCTGACGGCGTGGTGACAGCCCTCGCCGGCCTGGGCTACAAGGCCGTAAAGGTATCGCTCGACGACAAACCGGCCGGCCAGCTGGCCGGACTGGTAATACTGTCCCCCGCCGCCAGGCTGGGCAAGAAGGATTTCTGGACCGCCGACTCGGAGCGCTTCCTCAAGCGCGCCTTCCGCCTGGCGCAGGCCGCAGGGCCGGCGCTGCGCGATACCGGCAAGAAGGGCGGCGCCTGCCTGATGACGGTTTCCCGCCTGGACGGCTCCTTCGGCCTCTCCGGACTTCAGACCG
>MGTZ01000008.1:34490-62448 GCA_001799715.1 Elusimicrobia bacterium GWB2_63_16
CGCGCCGTGGACGCCTCCGCCGACTGGAGCCACACCGTGTCCGTAGCGCAGACCATAGCGGAAGAAGTCGCTTTCAAAGGCCCGGTGGAAATGGGCATCTCCGAGACCGGCAGCCGCGTGGTGCTGCTCAGTTCTTCCGAGCAGGTCAGGGGCGGCGCTCTGCCGCTGAAGAAGGGCGACGTGGTGCTGATCACCGGCGGGGCCCGCGGCGTTACCGCCGAGGCCGCCGCGGCGCTGGCCGCAGCCTGTTCCCCCGCGCTGGCCATACTGGGCCGCAGCCCGCTGCCAGCCGCAGAGGAAGCCTGGCTGGCAGCCTGCGCCACCGAGGGCGACATAAAGAGAACCCTGATAGCCCGCAACCCGGGCCTGGCCCCCAAGGCCGCCGGCGAGCAGTGCCGGGCCATCCTTGCCGCCCGTGAGATCCGCGCGCAGCTCAACCGCTTCGAGGCGGCCGGTTCGCGCGCCGCCTACTACCAGGCCGACATCCGCGACCCGCAGGCCGTAAAAGCCGCGCTGGCCAGGATCAACAAGGAACTTGGGCCGGTGCGCGGCCTGGTGCACGGGGCCGGCGTACTGGCCGACAAGTTCATCCTCGACAAGACCGCCGAGCAGTTCGACTCGGTCTTCGACACCAAGGTAGGCGGCCTGCGCGCCCTGCTGTCCGCGCTGGACCTGGGCTCGCTCAAGGTGCTGGCGCTCTACTCCTCCTCCACCGCGCGTTTCGGCCGCACCGGCCAGTGCGACTACGCGATGGCCAACGAAGTGCTGAACAAGGCCGCGCGCCTGGCCGCGCGGCGCCTGCCCGACTGCCGAGTGGTCTCCTTCAATTGGGGCCCCTGGGACGGCGGCATGGTCAACGACGGCCTGAAGGCGCTGTTCGCCAAAGAAGGCGTAGGCGTGATAGGCCTGGCCGAAGGCGGCAAATTCCTCGTCGACGAGCTGTCCTCCGGCAGCCCTGCCGTGGAAGTGGTGGTAGTGGCCCGCCCCGCCGGAGCGGCCCCCGCCCTGCCGCCCGCCCCCGGCGCGGCGCACGGCGTTAAGATCGAGGTTTCCGCCCAGGATTTCCCGGTACTGCGGTCGCACGTCATTAACGGCAAGGCCGTGGTACCCACGGCCGTCATCACCGAATGGCTGGCCCACGCCGCGCTGCACGAGAACCCGGGCCTGCTCTTCCACGGCTTCAATAACCTCAAAATTTACAAGGGCATCATTCTCGCCGACGGCGCCCGAGCCGTGACGGCCTCCGCGGGCAAAGCCGCCAAGCGGGACGGCCTCTTCGCGGTGGCGGCCGAGCTCCGCGGGCCCGGCGGCGAGCTGCACGCAGGCGCCGAGATCCTGCTCGCCTCCAGCCTGCCGCGCGCCGCCGCCCCCCGCCCCGAGTTCGCGCTCAAGCCTTACCCGCGCGCGGTGGAGAAAGCCTACTCCGAGATCCTTTTCCACGGCGAGGACATGCGCTTCATCCGCGCCGTAGCCGGCGTCTCGCCCGAGGGCATAGCGCTCGACGCCGCGGCCTCGCTGCCGCCGGCCTCCTGGATGCGCAGCCCGCTGCGCGACCGCTGGATTGCCGACCCGGCCGCCCTGGACGCCGCCTTCCAGGGCCTGATACTCTGGACCTTCGAGAACTCCGGCGCCTGCTCGCTGCCCAACTCGGCGGCTTCGTACCGCCAGTTCGCCTCCCGTTTCCCCGAAGCCGGGGTGCGGATAGTGGCGCGCGTCACGGCCTCGGCCGAGCACAGCGCGCGCGCCGACATAGATTTTATGGACGGCAAAGGAAATCTGGTGGCCCGCATGGAGGGCTACGAATGCACGGTGGACAAGTCGCTTAACGGCGCTTTCCGCAAGACAGCGACAGCCTATTGATGAACGAAACGCAGCCGATAGCCATAGTGGGCGCCGGCGGAGTCTTCCCCGGCGCACCCGACCTCGACGCCTTCTGGAAAAACATTTCCGGCGGCGTCTGCTCGTCCAAAGACGTGCCGGCCGGGCGCTGGGCGCTGCCGGGCCGCGAGGCCTTCGACCCGCAGAAAGGCGCCCCTGACAAGGTCTATTCAGTCAAGGCCTGCTTCGTAGAGGATTTTAAGCCGGACTTCGCCGGCCTGGACCTGCGCGAGACTTTCCTCCAGAGGCTGGACCCGGTTTTCCACCTGGCCCTGCACGCGGCCCGGCAGGCCTTCTTCGACGCCCGGCCGGAAAAGATAGACCGCGCCCGCACCGGAGTGATCATCGGCAACATCGTGCTGCCCACCGACGCCGCCTCCGCCCTTTCGCGCGAGCTGCTGCTGCCGGCCTTCGAGACCGCCGCCTTCGGCTCCGCCCTTACCCGGTTCAATTCCAAGACCGATCCGCTCAACCGCCGGGCCGCCGGCCTGCCGGGCGGCGTCATAGCCCGCGCGCTGAGCCTCGGCGGCGGCAGCTTCACTCTGGACGCCGCCTGCGCCTCCTCCCTTTACGCGGTCAAGCTGGCCTGCGACGCGCTGCGCGACGGCCGCGCCGACGCCATGCTCACCGGCGGCGTGTCCCGCCCGTCTAGCCTCTACACGCAGATGGGCTTCTCCCAGCTGCGCGCCCTTTCCCCCTCCGGCCGGCCCGCGCCTTTCGACGCGGGGGCCGACGGCCTGGTTGTGGGCGAAGGCGCCGGCATGTTCGTCCTCAAGCGCCTCGCCGACGCCGCGCGCGACGGCGACAAGATCTACGGCCTGATCACCGGCATCGGCCTCTCCAACGACATCGGGGGCAGCCTGCTGGCCCCCAACACCGCCGGCCAACTCTACGCCATGCGCGCCGCTTATAAGCGCGCGCGCCTCTCCCCCTCGCAGGTGGACTACATCGAGTGCCACGCCACCGGCACACCCACCGGCGACCCGGTGGAAGTGGAAAGCCTGAAGACGCTCTGGGGCGAGCGCGGCTGGAGCGCGGGCCAATGCGCGCTGGGCTCCGTGAAATCAAATATCGGCCACCTGCTCACCGCCGCCGGCTCGGCCGGCCTGATGAAGGTGCTGCTCTCTTTCAAGAACAAGACGCTGCCGCCCACCGCCAATTTCACCAGGCCAGGCCCGAAGATAAAGCTGGCCGACAGCCCCTTCCGCGTGCAGCAGGCCTGCTCCGACTGGGCCGCCCGCGACGGCAAGACCCCCAGGCGCGCGGCGGTCAGCGCCTTCGGCTTCGGCGGCATCAACGCCCACGTCCTCGTGGAAGAGTACGCGGGCAGTTTCACTCCCGCCCCCCGCGTTCTTTCCAAAACGGCCCCCGCCACGCCGTCCCCCGTGGCCATAGTAGGCATGGGGGCCCGCTTCGGCGCGCTCGGCGGCCTGCGCGAGTTCCAGGAAGTCGTGCTCGGCGGCCGGCGCGCCGCCGCCGCCGAACTGCCTGAGAACCGCCGCCGCGGCCTGGCCGGAGCTCTGCCTAAAGGCTTCTTCCTGCGCGAAGTGGGCGCCGCCCCCGACGCCTACCGCATCCCCCCGAAAGAGCTCGAGGAAATGCTGCCGCAGCAGCTGCTGATGCTCGACACCGCCGCGGCGGCCATCGCCGATTATTCCCCGGAGAAGAAAGTGGAGAACGCCGGCGTCTTCATCGGCCTCGGCCTGGACATGAACACGGCCAATTTCCATTTCCGCTGGACGCTGGGCGAGACCGCACGCGCCCGCGCGCTGGAGCGGGGCTGGAGCCTTTCCGCCGCCGAGGAAGCCGGCCTGCTGGCCGCCCTGCGCGCCGAGGCCGGCCCGGCCCTCTCCGCCAACCGCACCATGGGCGCGCTGGGCGGCATAGTGGCCAGCCGTATCGCGCGGGAATTCCACGTGGGCGGCCCCAGCTTCACCATCTCCGGAGAGGAGACCTCGGGTCTCAGGGCGCTGGAAGCGGGCGTGCGCGCGCTGCGCGCCGGCGAGCTGGACACGGCTATAGTAGGCGCTGTTTCCGTGGACGGCGACCCGCGCGCGCTGACCGCCGAAGCCGCCATTACCCCCTACACCCCGGAAGCCAGACCTTTCGACGCCGCGGCCGCCGGCACACTGCCGGGCGAGGGCGCCGCGGCGCTGGTGCTCAAGCGCCTCGAGGACGCCGTACGCGACGGCGACAGGGTTTACGCCGTGATAAAAGGCCTGGGCTTCGCCTCCGGCGGCGGAGTGGACAAAGCCCCCTCAGGTCAGGCCTGCGCCGAAGCGTTGCGCGCGGCTTACGCCGAGGCGCAGGCCGATCCTTCTACCGTCGGCTATTTGGAAACCCACGGCAGCGGCGTGCCCGCCGAGGACGCCGCCGAAGCGGAAGCTATCACTGATTTCTACGGCATCTCGGCAGCGGGGCTGCCCTGCGCCCTGGGTTCGGCCAAACCCGTCATCGGCCACGCCGGCCCGGCCTGCGGCCTGGCCGGCGTGGTCAAGACAGCTCTGGCCTTGTACCAGGAGATACTGCCGCCGCTGGCCAAAGTTTCGCCGCTGCCGGCGCTGGCCCGCGCGCAGAAAAGATTCCATGTCCCGCTCGAGCCGCAGTACTGGACCCGCAACCGCGCCGAAGGCCCCCGCCGGGCCGGCGTGAACGCGCTGGGACCCGACGGCAACTGCGGCCACGTGGTGCTGGAAGGCCTGGACCAGGCCTCCGAGCGCGCCGACGCCGAGCGCCGCCAGCCGCTTGGCGCCAGGAGCGAAGCCCTGTTCACGGTGGAGGACGACGACCGGGAGGGCATACTCTCTGGCCTGGCCGACCTGCGGGCGTGGCTTTCCAGGCAGGAGCCCGGAACTAATATCGAGAGGCTGGCGCGGGCCTGGTTCGCCAGAAGCGGCGGCAAGCCCTCCGCCCTGCGCGCCTGCGCGCTGGTGGCGCGCGACGCCGCCGAACTGCTGGCCCTGGCCGCGGAGACCGCAGAAGCGCTGCGCAGCGGCGACAGGCAACTGCTGCGCGACCGCATCTACTATTCCCCCGAAGCCCTGGCCGGCCGCGGCTCGGTGGCTTTCGTTTTCCCAGGTTCCGGCAACCAGTATATCGGCATGGGCCGCGAGCTCTGGACGCAGTGGCCCGAGATACTGCGGCGGCAGGACGCAGAGAACGGCTACCTGCGCGGCCAGATGGTGCCGGAACTCTTCAACCCGTGGCGCCTGACCTGGCAGGACGGCTGGCAGGCCGAGACCGAGCTCAAGATCACCGACGATTACAAGTCCATGATATTCGGCTCCGTGGCCCACGGCACCGCCGTCAGCGACCTGGTGCGCCACCACGGCGTGGAGCCGGCCGCTGTGATAGGCTACAGCCTCGGCGAGACGGCCGGGCTGTTCGCCACGCGGGCCTGGACCGCGCGCGACGAGATGCTGCGCCGCATCAACGAGTCCAGCCTGTTCGTCAGCGACCTGGCCGGCCCCTGCGACGCCGCCCGCCGCTTCTGGAATCTGCCCAAGGACGAGAAGGTGGACTGGGTGCTGGGAGTGATAGACCGCCCGGCCGAGACCGTGCACCTGGCGCTCAAGGGCGCCGAGCGGGCCGCGCTGCTGATCGTCAACGCGCCGCTGGAATGCGTGGTGGGCGGCTACAGCAAGGCCGTAAAATCCCTGGTGGACGGGCTGGGTTGCGTGTTCCTGCCGCTGCAGGGCGTCTCCACCGTGCACTTCGAGGCGGCCAAGCTGGTGGAGCGGCAATACCGCGACCTGCACCTGCTGCCCACCAAAGCGCCCGACGGCATAAGATTTTACAGCGGCGCCTGGAAGAAACCCTACGCCGTCACGCGGGAGAGCGCGGCCGACTCCATAGTGGGCCAGGCCGTGCACGCGCTGGACTTCCCCGCCGTGGTGCGCCGCGCCTACGAGGACGGCGCCAGGGTCTTCGTCGAACTGGGCCCGCAGTCCTCCTGCTCGAGGATGATAGACAAGATCCTCGGCACCCAGCCGCACGCCGCCCGCTCCGCCTGCGTAAAGGGCCAGAACGCCGCCGGCACCGTGCTGCGCCTTTTCGCCAGGCTGCTGGCCGAAAGAGTGCGAGTGGACCTGAAGACGCTCTACGGCCTGGAATCGAAAGCCGCCGCCCACCAGGCCCCCCGTCCGGCCAAACAGCTGGCGCTGGCCGCCATAGCGGTCCGCCCTCCGTCCGCAGTAGCCTGGCATCCCGCGGCCAGGCCCGCGCCCGTGACCGCGGCTCCGGAATTCACGCGCCCCGCCGCGCCGGCCGCCGCGGCAGCCCCTGCCGTGACGGCCGCGCTCCCGGCCCTATTCAGCGCCCCCGCCGCCACCGTCAGACCCCCGGACGCTTCAGGCCCCTCCTACCTGCGCGATTTCTCGGCGGCTGCGGACGCCAAAGCTAAAGCTCACGAGATCTTTCTGCGCCTCTCGGCCAATTATAACGGCCTGCAGACCAGGAACATAGCTTTCCAGGACCTGCTGATGCGCGTCACCGGCACTTTGCCGCCGGGGCCGCTGCCGCCGCTCGCCGTCGCAGCCCCCCTGCCGGGGCCGTCCGCGCGGCCGGCGCCCGCTCCGGAACGTAAAGTTTTCATGACCCGCGAGCAGTGCCTGGAATTCGCGGTAGGCTCCATCGCCAAGGTGCTCGGCGAAAAGTTCGCCGCCGCCGATACTTACCCCACCCGCGTGCGCCTGCCCGGCGAGCCGCTGATGCTGGTGGACCGGATCCTCAGCGTGCGCGGCGAACCCGGTTCCATGACATCGGGCAACGTGGTCACCGAGCACGACATACTGCCGGGCGCCTGGTACCTGGACTGCGGCCGCATCCCCACCTGCATAGCGGTGGAAGCCGGCCAGGCCGACCTGTTCCTCTGCGGCTACCTGGGCATAGACGACCGCACCAAGGGACAGGCCATGTACCGCCTGCTCGACGCCGAGGTCACGGTGCACCGCGCCCTGCCGCTGCCCGGCCAGGTCATACACTACGATATCAACATAGAGCGCTTCGCCCAGAACGGCGACATCTGGCTTTTCTTCTTCAACTACGAGAGCACCGTGGACGGGCAGCCTTTCATCAGCATGAAGAAGGGCTGCGCCGGCTTCTTTACGCAGGAAGAGCTGGCCAAGGGCAAAGGCGTGGTGCTCACAGACGAGGAGCTGGCCCCGGCCGCCGGCAAGGCCCCGGCCGGCTGGGCCCCGCCCGCTCCTTTCGAAAAGGAAAAAGAATCTTATTCCGAGGCCCAGCTGGAAGCGCTGCGCGCCGGCCGCTACGCCGACTGCTTCGGTCCCGCATTCGCGGGCCTGCCGCTGGCCAGGCCCGTCGGCCTGCCCTCCGGGCGCATGCGCCTGGTGGACCGTATACTCGAACTTTCCCCCCGCGGCGGCCGCTACGGCCTGGGCTGCGTGCAGGGCGAGATGGATATCTCTCCGAAAGACTGGCACTTGGTCTGCCATTTTACCGACGACCATGTGATGCCCGGCACCCTGATGTACGAGTGCTGCCTGCACACCTTCAGGGTGCTGCTGCTGCGCATGGGCTGGGTGGCCGAGGACGGCGCCTGCTGGTACGAGCCGGTGCCCGGCGTGACCAGCCGGCTGGAGTGCCGCGGCCAGGTGCTGGGCTCCACCAGGAAGGCGATGTACGAGATCGTGGTCAAGGAAATAGGCTACCAGCCAGACGGCACGCCCTACGCCATAGCCGAGGCCTTCATGTACGCCGACGGCAAGCGCATCATCCACATACATAACATGTCCATACGCATGGGAGGGGCGAAGAAGAGCGCGATAGAAGCCCTGTGGCGGAACGCCGCCGCCCCGGCGGACTACGGCCCTCGCGCGGCCCTCTTCGACAATGCCAGCATCACCGCTTTCGCGGTGGGCAAACCGTCCGAGGCCTTCGGCGATAAATACAAGATCTTCGACTCGGGCCGCGTGATAGCGCGCCTGCCCGGAGACCCGTACAAGTTCCTGGACCGCGTGGTAAAGATAGAGAATTGCCGCCAGTGGGAACTGAAGGCCGGCGGCTATATAGAGGCCGAGTACGACGTGCCGCCAGGAGAGTGGTATTTCAAGTCCGGCGCGCAGAAATCCATGCCTTTCGCCGTGCTGCTGGAAGTGGCGCTGCAGCCCTGCGGCTGGCTGGCCGCCTACCTGGGTTCCGCCCTCACCAGCGACACAGACCTCTCTTTCCGCAACCTGGGCGGCACGGCTACGCAGTACGCCGAGGTAATGCCCGACGCCGGCATATTGGTTACAAAAGTAAAGATCACCAAGGTCTCCCAGTCCGGCGGCATGATCATACAGGATTACGACATGGAGGTGCTGTGCCAGGGCCGCACCGTCTACAAGGGGATCACCCAGTTCGGCTTCTTCTCCAAGAAATCCCTGGCCGAACAGCTGGGCGTGCGCGGCGCCGCCCGCCACGCCCCCTCCCCGCAGGAGCTGGCCAAGGCGGTACCGCTGGACCTCGCCGCCGCCACGGGCCTGCCGGACGAGAAACTTTTAATGCTGGACTCGGTGGAAACCTATATCCCCGACGGCGGGCCCAAGGGCCTGGGCTTCATCCGCGGCCTCAAGGCCGTAGACCCGGCCGAGTGGTTCTTCAAAGCCCATTTCTACCAGGACCCCGTCTGCCCCGGCTCGCTGGGCCTGGAGTCCTTCGTCAATCTGATGAAAGCCGCCGCCCTGAAGCGCTGGCCCGGCCTGCCCCGGGACGCCCGCTTCGAAGCCATGACCATAGGCGCGAAGCACCATTGGATCTACCGCGGCCAGATCTCGCCCAAAAACAAACTGGTTACCGTAGAGGCCTATATCACCGCCACCGACGATACAACAAAGACCATCAAAGCGGACGGCTTCCTGATAGTGGACGGCCTGGTCATCTACCAGATGAAAGATTTCTCGGTAAGATTAGTTTAGCGGCGTTAGCAAGTTGCGGGCCGCCCGATGGGTCGGAACGCAAAATCGGCGTCGGCCACACCGTGGCCGCGCCTGCCGCCCTCAGGCTCGGCGCTTACGCAAGCCTCGCCTTCCGGGGGGCTTTTGCTAACCCGACCCATCGGTCAGCCTTTTGAGGCTAAGTTGGTGTTAAGCAATGAAATACAACAAAGTCTACATCGACGCCATAGGTTATGAACTCGGGCCCAACGTGGTCACCTCCTCCGAACTGGAGAAGCGCGTACTGCCCATGCTCGAAGCCCTCCACATCCCCCAGGGCCAGCTCGAAGCCCTCACCGGCATCCGCGAGCGCCGCTGGTGGGACCCCGGCTTCCCCCTCTCCGAAGGCGCCGCCCGCGCCGGCCGCAAGGCCCTCGCCGCCGCCGGCCTGCAGCCCGCCGACCTCGGCGCCCTCGTCTACGCCGGCGTCTGCCGCGAGCACAGCGAGCCCGCCACCGCCACCGCCGTGGCCGCCCTGCTCGGCACCGGCCCCGAGACCGCCGTCTACGACCTGTCCAACGCCTGCCTGGGCGTGCAGAACGGCATGCTCGACATCGCCAACCGCATCGAGCTCGGCCAGATAAAGGCCGGCCTCGTGGTCTCCTGCGAGTCCTCCCGCGAGATCAACGACAGCATGATAGCCGAGATGAACCGGGACAGGAGCTTCGAGAATTTCCGCCTCTCCATCGCCACCCTCACCGGCGGCTCCGGCGCCGTGGGCGTGCTGCTCACCGACGGGTCCTTCGGCGGCGCGCACAGGCGGCACAAACTGCTGGGCGGCACCTACCGCGCCGCCTGCGAGCATCACAAGCTCTGCATCTGGCACCGCGACCATATGTTCACCGACGCCACCGCCGCCCTGAAGAACGGCGTGGCGCTGGGCAAGCAGACCTGGGAGAAGCTCCTGTCCGAACTTGGCATGAGCGGCGGGGATTTCCAGAAGACCGTCTGCCACCAGGTAGGGTCTACGCACAGGAAATCCATCCTGGACGCCCTGGGTATAGCCGAAGAGAAGGATTTTCCCACCTACGAGTACCTCGGCAATATGGGCACCGCGGCGCTGCCCGCCGCCGCCGCCATCGCCGACGAGCGGGAATTCCTGCGGCCCGGCGACAACGTGGCCTTCCTCGGCATAGGCAGCGGCCTCAACACTATAATGATGGGAGTAAAGTGGTAATGACGAACAACCTTCCCGCCGGCGTTACGCCGGAAATGTACCCCTTCGCCGGTAAGTATTTTACGCGGAAGAACGGCCTGCGCCTGCACTATCTCGACGAGGGCGCCGGCAAGCCGGTGGTCATGGTGCACGGCAACCCGTCCTGGTCCTTCTACTACCGCGGCCTGGCCCTTGCCCTGAAGGACACCCGCCGGGTCATCGTGCCAGACCATATCGGCTGCGGCCTCTCCGACAAACCCGGCGACGACCGCTACGACTACACGCTGGCCAGCCGCGTAGAGGACCTGGAAGCCCTGCTCGACAGCCTCAACCTCACGGATAAGATCACGCTGGTAGTGCACGACTGGGGCGGCATGATAGGCCTGGCCGCGGCCGTGCGCCGCCCCGAGCGTATAGAGAAGATCGTGGTGCTCAATACCGGCGCCTTCTTCCTGCCCGGAGGCAAAAGTTTTCCGGCCGCACTGCGGCTGGTGCGCACGCCGCTCGGCGCGCTGCTGGTGCGCGGCTTCAACGCCTTCGCCCGCGGCGCGGCCTGGGTAGGCTGCAAGCGCTCCCGCATGCCCGCCGCCCTGCGCGCGGCCTACGCCGCCCCGTACGACAGCTGGGCAAACCGCATAGCCACGCTGCGCTTCGTGCAGGACATACCGCTCGCCCCCGGCGACAAGGCTTACCGGGTGGTGGACGAGACCCAGGCCAAACTGGGCTCGCTGGCCGGCCTGCCGATGCTGATCTGCTGGGGCCTGCTGGATTTCGTCTTCGACAGGCATTTCCTCGCCGAGTGGCGGCGCCGCTTCCCCAACGCCCGGGTGCACAGCTTCCCCGACTGCGGCCATTACATACTCGAGGACGCGGCCGCGGAAGTGATACCGCTGGTCAAAGACTTCATCAACGAATAAATGTCCGAACCGGTCAACATCTCCACGCTCATAGCCGGCTGCGCGGCCGCCATGCCGGACCGCCCAGCCGTCATACACAACGGGCGAAGCGTAACTTATCGCGGACTTGAAACCGACGTGGCCCTGCTGGCGGCCGGCCTGGCCCGCGCCGGCATAAAGCCGGGCATGCGCGCGGCCTTGATGGTCACCCCTTCCATAGAGTTCGTAGCCCTCACTTTCGCCCTGTACCGGGCCGGCGCCACCACTGTGCTGATAGACCCCGGCATAGGCTTGGGAAACATGAAGCGCTGCCTGGCCGAAGCCCGCCCGGAGGCCTTCGTAGGCATACCCAAGGCCCACGCCGCGCGGCTGCTGCTGGGCTGGGCGAAAGGCTCCCGCCTTAATATCACCGCCGGCCGCCGCTGGTTCTGGGGCGGCCCCGACCTGGCGGAACTGCGGCGGCTGGGCGCGGGCGCCCCGGCGCCGGATCCCGCGGCCACGCCCGAAACGGCCTCCATTAATTTCACCTCGGGCAGCACCGGGGCCCCCAAGGGCGCCGTCTACACGCACGCCATGTTCGCGGCGCAGGCCGCCATGCTCAAGGACTATTTCGGGATCGAGCCCGGCGCCTTCTCCGTGCCCACTTTCCCGCTGTTCGCCCTGTTCGACGTAGCGCTGGGCCTTACCATAGTCATCCCCGATATGGACTTCACCAGGCCGGCGGCCGTGGACCCGGCCATGCTGGCAGGGCTCATTAACGAGCACAAGGCCGTGCAATTGTTCGGTTCTCCGGCGCTGATAGACACGCTGGGCCGCTACGGCGCTGCCGGCGGGGCCGCGCTGCCCTCGCTGCGGCGGGTCATCTCCTGCGGCGCGCCGGTCTCGGCTGCCGTGATAGAACGCATCTCCAAAATGCTGGAGCCCGGCACCCCGGTCTATACCCCTTACGGCGCCACCGAAGCCCTGCCGGTAGCCTGCGTCTCCGGCGAAGAACTGGCGGCCCTCGGCCCCGGCCGCGGCGTCTGCGTGGGCCGCAGCTGGCCGGGCGTTGAGACCTTCGTCATAAAGATCACCGACGAGGCCATACCGGAATGGTCGGACGGCCTGCTGGTAAAGGACGGAGAGATCGGAGAGATAGCCGTAAAAGGCCCCATCGTCTCGCCCTGCTATTTCTCCAGGCCGGAGAGCGACGCGCTGGCCAAGATACACGGCCCCGGCGGCGAGCTGTACCACCGCATGGGCGACGCCGGCTGGAAGGACAGGGAAGGCCGCCTCTGGTTCTGCGGCCGCAAGAGCCACCGCGTAACTACGGCGGAAGGCACTCTTTTCACCATTCCCTGCGAGGCGGTCTTTAACGCCCATAGCGCCGTGCGGCGCTCGGCGCTGGTCGGCGTCGGTCCTGCCGGCCGCCAGACCCCGGTGCTGTTCGTGGAACTGGAGAAAGGCGCCGCGCAGAGCCCCGCCCTCACCGCCGAGCTGCTGGCCCTGGGCGCGGCTCAGCCGCAGACCAGCGGCATAAAACACATCTTCTTCCATCCGGGCTTCCCCGTGGACATACGCCACAACGCCAAGATCTCGCGCGAGCGGCTGGCCCTGCTGGCAGCAAGACTGCTCGGCGCCGGGGCGGCCGCGTGAAGGCGCTGGTCACCGGGGGCGGCGGCTTCCTGGGCGGGGCCCTGGTACGGCTGCTGCTCTCTAAAGGCGCGGAGGTGCGCGTCCTGGCCCGCGGCAGCTACCCGGAGCTCGAAGCCCTGGGGGTGGAATGCCTGCAGGGCAGCGTGGCCGACGAGGACGCGGCAGGGCGGGCCTGCCTGGGCCGCGACACCGTTTTCCACGCCGCCGCCAAGGTAGGGATGTGGGGCCGCTACGAGGATTTCTATAACGCCAACGTGCTCGGCACGGCCAACCTGCTGGCGGCGGCCAAGGCCGCCGGGACGGCCCGCTTCGTTTTTACCAGCACCCCCAGCGTGGTCTATCCCCGCGGCGGCCGCGACGTGAACGGCTGGGACGAAAGCGTCCCTTATCCCGCCGAATTCGATTCTTTTTACGCCGAGACCAAGGCCCGGGCCGAGCGGCTGGTGCTGAAAGCCAACTCCATGCGTTTTGCCACAACGGCGCTCAGGCCGCATTTGGTCTGGGGGCCGGGCCGGGACCACATGATAGCCACTATAATAGCGCGCGGGCGGGCGGGACGGCTGCGCCGCATAGGCGATTTCAACGAACTTATCGACGTCACCTACATAGACGACGCGGCCAACGCGCACTGGCTGGCCGCGGAAAAGCTGCGCCCCGGCGCGGCCTGCGCCGGCAAGGCTTATTTTATCTCGCAGGGTGACCCGCGGCCCAACTGGGACATCGTGAACATGATACTCGCCGCCGCAGGAGCGCCGCCGGTGAGCAGGTCGGTGCCTTACACCGCGGCCCGCGCCGCCGCGGCCGTACTGGAAGCCGCCTGGCGGCTGGTCCGCGCGGAATCCGAGCCGCCGCTCACCCGCTTCGTGCTGCAGCAGCTCACCACCGCCCACTGGTTCGATATCTCGGCCGCCCGCAGGGACCTCGGTTACGCCCCGGCGTTGACCATAGAGCAGGGCATGGAAAGACTTAAAGAGTGGTTTTGTTCAGCCGGTAAATAGCCCGGCGATAAAATAAAAAAAGCCCCGCTCAGTGCCGGGGCTTTTGTATTTACGGGGAACGGGGCTTACGGGGCGCGCAGCAGCCAGAGGAATTCCAGGTTGCCCTTGGCGCCTTTTATCGGCGAGTCGGTCAGCCCTTTTTCCTCCACTCCGGGCAGACTGCTTTTCAGGAAGGCGCGCATGTCGTCCATCACGCGCAGGCGGGTCTCCTCGTCTTTAACGATACCTTTGCGCAGGTCGGCGGCCTGCAGCTCGAATTGCGGTTTGACCAGCGCTATAACTTCACCGCCCGGGGCCATGGCGCCGAAGACGGGGCCCAGGATAAGTTTCAGTGAGATAAAAGAGACGTCTATGGCGCAGAGGTCCGGCCGCGTCGGGAAAGCTTCCGCCTTCAGGAAGCGGGCATTGGTCTGCGGCATGAAGGTCACGCGCGGATCGTTCTTAACGCGCTCGTGTATCTGGCCCTCGCCCACGTCCACGGCGTAGACCATTTTAGCGCCGGCCTGCAGGAAACAGTCGGTGAAACCGCCGGTGGCTACGCCGATGTCCAGGCACACCCGTCCCGCCGGGTCTATGCCGAAAGCGTCCAGCGCGCCTTTGAGTTTAAGCCCGCCGCGCGAGACATAGGGGCAGTCGCTCTTTACCAGGTTTATTACGTCGGCTTCTTTGACCTGCTGGCCGGCCTTGTCGGCCGGCTTGCCGTTGACCGTCACCAGGCCGGCCATGATGGCCCGCAGCGCCCGCTCGCGGCTTTCGAAAAAGCCGCGCTCCACACAGGCCACGTCCAGACGGATCTTCATGCAGATATGTTACTAAATAGCGGAAGGGCCCTCCCATAAAAGGCCCTTCCCGCCGTTGCCGCGATGCCCGCGGGATTAACGCGTCCTGGCGGTCTCTTCCCAGACTTCGCGCAGTTTCTCGGGGAAGTTCCTGCGCACGTCCTTAAGTTCGCCCGGCGTCACATGACGCTCCAGCACCCGTATGACGCCGCGCGTAACGCGCAGGGGGTCCATGCCGGACGGCAGCTGCTCGCCTACCTTGTAGAGGAAATCCTCCATGTTGCGCAGCTTCTCCGGCTTGCCCACGGGAGTCCAGCCGGTATAATACATGCCCATGATCAACGTGGGCAGCTGGGCGGAGAACTCGGCACACTCCTCCACCGGCAGCCTGTCGCGCACGGTGTGCAGCACGGCGCGCAGCGCCCGGTAGGCGTCGTTGGGATTGGTCATGCCCAGCTCTTCCTCTATTTCCTTGAGCCACTGCCGGGTCTTGGCCAGCGCCTTGTCGAACAAATGCGCCTGCGAAGCCTCCGTCACGGTGTGCGGCCATTCCCGCGTTATCCGCTCCGCTTCCTGCCAGTCGCCCTGCGGAGTTCCGGGTTTATTCCCGCGGTGCGTGTATACCAAATGCGCCACCTGCCGCGTGGCCTCCTCCAGATTGCCGCTGCGCAGGTAGTCGGCGTAAACCTGGGTGTAAGCATGCCTGGCCACGGTCGTTACTCTGTTATTCTGGTTCATTTCTCCCCCTTTTTAAGGCGACAGGGCCGCCGCGCCTTGCTGGCGCGGTGCCGGTTGCCTTACATTTTAGATCTCGGGATATCGCTATCCCCCCACCCCATCTTACAAAATAAGCGGAACCTGTCAACAGGCCGGCTTATTTCTCGCGGTCTTCGTCCTCGAACTGCTCCAGCTTCAGCTTACCCTCGGCGTCCTTTTTCAGGACCTCGATCTTGCGCTTCACTTCCTCGAGCTTCACCGAGAGCTCCTTGGAGATGGTCACGCCCTCCTCGAAGAGGGTGAGGGATTCCTCGATGGGCGTATTCTCGTCCTCGAGTTTCCCGACTATCTCCTCGAGCTTGGCCAGCTTTTCCTCGAAACCGCCGTTAGCTTTTTTCACCATAAAGTCTCCTGTTCGGGCCCGCCGGTCCTGCCGGGGCCGCCTTTCTGCGCGCGCGGTTTGTCCGCCGCGGCGCCGCCGCCCGTCACTTGCGCCTCTGCCCGCCCCTCGGCGAACTGCAGGCTCAGCCTGTCGCCAGGGGCCAGCGAGGCCGCGCTCTTTACCGCCTTGCCGGCGGCGTCCTTCACCACGGCATAGCCCTTCTTAAGCGGGAACAGCGGGCTGAGCGCCTTGAGTTTTTCGGACTGCAGATTGAGTTTTTCCCCGGCGCGGCGCAGCCGCTCGCCGGAGGCGTGGATCATCCCCTCCACGGCGTCGTCGAGGCGCCGCACCGGCCGCTCGAGCAGCGCCAGCGGGTTGGCCAGCATGCGGCTGGAGGCGAGGCGGCGGAACTTGCCCTGCAGGTTCTCGTAGTAGATGCGCAGGCTCTGCAGCAGGCGCTTCTCCAGGCCGGCGATATTGGCCGCCAGCTCCACCTTGCTCCTGACGACCAGCTCGGCTGCCGCCGAGGGCGTAGCGGCCCGCAGGTCGGCCACGAAGTCGGCTATCGTGAAATCCGTCTCATGCCCGACACAGGAGATCACCGGTATCTTCGAGCCCGCTATGGCGCGGGCCACTATTTCCTCGTTGAAGGCCCACAGGTCCTCCATGGAGCCGCCGCCGCGCCCCACCAGCATCACGTCGATGTCCGGGAACCCGGCGTTGAGGTCCTTTATGGCCCCGGCTATCTCTTCTTTGGAGCCGGCGCCCTGCACCTTCACCGGGGCGATGATGATGTGCATGTTGGCGTAGCGGCGCTTTAAAATGGAAAGGATGTCGCGGATGGCCGCGCCGGTGGGCGAGGTGACCACGGCGATCTTTTGCGGCAGGGCCGGGATGGGGCGCTTTCTCGACGGGTCGAACAGGCCCTCGGCGGCCAGCTTTTTCTTGAGCTGCTCGAAGGCCAGCTGCAGCGGGCCTATGCCGGCCGGCTGTATTTCCTTGGCCATCAGCTGGTACTTGCTCTGCTTGTCGTAGGTAGTGATATTGCCGCGCACGCGCACCAGCAGGCCGTTGGCCAGGTCGAACTTGAGCGCAGTGGCGAAGCCGCGGAACATAACGCCGGAAATATTGGAGGTGGCGTCCTTGAGGTCGAAGTAGGTGTGCCCCAGCGACGAGACCTTGAGGCCGGAGATCTCCCCCTCCACCCACAGCTCGCGAAAATTGGTCTCGAGCAGGTACTTGATGCCCTGGCTGAGCTCGCTGACGGTATAGACCCGGGGCTCCGTCATTTTTCTCCCCGCAGGCGCTTGAGGCGCTTGCCTATCTCTATCTCGAAGCCCTGGTCGCTGGGCTCGTAGAAAACCTTGGGGTCCGGCATGTACTCCTGCTTAACGTAATGCCCGTCGAAATCGTGAGGGTACTTGTAGCCCTTGCCGTGGCCCAGGGCCTCGCCGTCCTTGGAGCCGTCGCGCAGGTGCAGCGGCACGGGCCGCTCGGCCCCGCCCTTCACCTCTTCGCCTGCGGCGTTGACCGCCAGGTAGGCGGCGTTGGACTTGGGCGAGCTGGCCACGTAGATGGCCGCCTGCGCCAGGATGATGCGCGCCTCCGGCATGCCCAGCACCTGGGCGGAATTGAAGGCGGTCTGGGCCAGCACCAGCGCCATGGGGTTGGCGTTGCCTACGTCCTCGGAGGCACAGATCAAAATGCGCCGCGCCACGAACCGGGGGTCCTCGCCGGCCTCCAGCATCTTGGCCAGCCAGTAGACGGCCGCGTCCGGGTCCGAGCCGCGCATGGATTTTATGAAAGCCGAGATATGGTCGTAATGCTCGTCCGAGCTGCGGTCGTAGCGCAGGCTGCGGCGCTGTATGCTCTCGCGGGCCACGGCCTCGTCCACTACGCGCCGGCCGCTCTTGCCGGGCTTGGTGGTGACTATCCCGAGTTCCAGCGCGTTGAGCAGGCGGCGGGCGTCGCCGGAGGAATTCTCCACCAGGTATTTCTTCGCTCCCGGCGTAACCTCGGGCTTAAGGTTGGCCAGGCCCTCCGGGTGGGTCAGCGCGCGCTCGAGAATGGCCGACAGGTGTTCGGACTTCAGCGGCTTGAACTCCACCACTATAAAGCGCGACAGCAGCGCCTGGTTGATATAGAAGAAAGGGTTCTCCGTGGTCATGCCGATGAGGATGATCTCGCCCTTCTCCACGGAGGGCAGCAGCACGTCCTGCTGGGTGCGGTTGAAATGGTGTATCTCGTCGAGTACCAGCAGCACGCGCTGGCTGCGGGCCAGGCCGCCGCCGAGGCCGCGCGAATATTCGATGATCTTCCTGAGGTCGGGCACGCCGGCCATCACGGCGTTGAGTTCGAAGGTCTTGGCGTTGGCGCGGCCGGCTATGTAGCGGGCCAGCGCGGTCTTGCCGCAGCCGGGCGGGCCGAAGAACACGGCGGACTTGAGATTGTCGGCCTCTATGGCCCGGCGCAGCAGCTTGCCGGGGCCCAGTACGTCCTCCTGGCCGGCGAACTCGTCTAGTTCTTTCGGGGCCAGGCGCGCGGCCAGCGGGGAATAGGCGGGCCCGCCCTCGGGCTCCTGGGCGGCGGGCTTGTCTTCGTCGAAAAGGGAATCGGGCATTACTTCTCTTCCGGGGCCGCGGCCGCCAGCGTGCGCTCCAGCCGCTCCACCATTTCCTCCACTTTCTTGGAGTCGGCCTCGCGGTTGGTCTCGGAACGCTGCTTGAGGTTGTAAAGTTCCACGGCGAAATCGTAGGCGGCCAGGATGGCCAGTTTGGAGGAGTCCACGATGTTGAGTTTCTCCTCTATCTTGTTTATCTTCTCCTCCACCTGCCCCACTATGGTGCTCTGCTCGATGGGGGACAGGCCGTCCACGGCCGGGAATTTGATCACGCGGTTGCGGATCCTGGCTTCGAAATCGTTAGTCCCCATCTTCTTCCTCGAAGAGCCCGGGCTGGGCTTCGTTGACCTTGTCTATTTTGGCGCAAATGCGCTCCAGGCGGCGGCGCAGCTTCGTTTTGAAGTCCGCCAGCTCGCGGGCGGCGGCGGTGCCGGTGGCGGCCTTGCTGCGGGCCGCGCTCAGCAGTTCCACCTGTTTCCTGAGCACGTCGTTCTCTTCCTTGAGCCGGGTAATAAGCGCGGAGGCCCCCGTTACGAGCTCCTCCAGGCGCTTTATGCGGTTATGCATGAGGTAATTATACCTATTTCTTTTCTCCCATTGGACCTACGAAATAAGGGGTCCTAGGACCTTTGTGACGCTCTTAAAAAGAGGACATAATATATACAAGAAGACAGGAGGACATATGAACAAACCTTTTAAATCCCTTTCACTGCTGGCCGCCGCGGCCCTGCTGCTGCCGGCCCTGGCCAACGCCGGTTCCAAGAGCATCTACGGCGACGACAACCGCCTCGACTACTTCGAGGCCTCCCCCGCCATGCGCACCCTGGCCGATTCCGTGGTCTCGCTCTGGCCCTCCAAGCAGGTCAAGTTCGAGAACGGCGAATACAAGCTCGCCACCATCGGCTTCGGCGACGCCCTGGGCCTCTGCCCCGGCGAACAGTTCCGCGAGCAGCCCATCGGCGCCTTCTGTTCCGGCACCCTGGTAGGCGAGGACATGATCATGACCGCCGGCCACTGCATAACGGACGAGGCCTCCTGCGCCGACGCCCGCTTCGTCTTCGACTTCAACATCGACAACGCCGGCGGCAAGGCCCGCACCGCCGTTAAAGCCAAGGACGTCTACACCTGCAAGCGCATCGTCAAGCGCGACCTGGACCGCCAGGCCGACGGCCTGGTCAATACCGGCATCGTGATCATCGGCGCCCTGCTCGGCAAGCAGCCCGGCCCCGACTACGCCCTGATCCAGCTCGACCGCAAGGTGGAAGGCCGCAAGCCGCTACCCGTCAACCGAGCCAAGGACCTCAAGGCCGGCGACAGGATCTTCGTGATAGGCCACCCGGTGGGCCTGCCGCTCAAAGTGGCCGGCGACGCCGGCGTGCGCAACACCGAGCCCAAGTCCTTCTTCCTGACCGACCTCGACACCTTCGGCGGCAACTCCGGCTCCGCGGTGTTCAACGCCCGTACGAACATGATAGAGGGCATTCTGGTGCGCGGCGGCACCGACTTCGTGGACAGCCCGGCCGGCTGCAAAGTGCAGTTCAAGCTCGGCCAGAACGAAGGCAAGGGCGAGGCCGTGACCAAGATCTCCATACTGCAGAAGTATATCCCCGAGATCGGCGCCAACAAGAGCGCCGCCCCCGAGATACGCGGCGTGGCCGTGGAACAGGTCGGCCCCGCCGGCGAAGAGCTGGCCCGCAAAGTGCAGTTCTAAACAGCTCCCCGCCGTAACAGGAAACCCCGCCGCAAGCGGGGTTTCTTGCTTTTGCGCCCCTAAAATATTAATCTAGTCTTGGTTAGGGGGATGCATGAAAACTCTGTTATTACAGGCCGCAGCCGCGGCCATATTGTGCCTTGCGGCCTGCAGTCCGGCCGGCCACGCGGTCAGCGCTGCCGAGCACGGCCTGCGCCAGGACCTGATGGCCGTGGGCGAGGTAGTGAACTTCAGGGAAACCGGGACGGAGAAGCTGCAGGCCGCAGAAGGCGAGGCCGTGCTGGTGCGCTTCGAGAGCGAGGTCAAATGGCTGACGCTCGACGAGGCCATAGCCAGGTCCGGCGGCCCCGGCGACACGCAGGCTTACTTCGGCAAGGCCCAGTACGTCTCGGAGAAGCTCGGCGCGGGACCCAAGGCCGGCCGCGTGGAGCTGATCAAGGGCGCCGCCCTGATGGCGCGCACCGAGATAGGCTGGATCTACAAAGGCCTGGCCGAGAACTAAACCCGGAGCGCCGTTATTAAACCGGGCGAACTCGCACCCGGCCTCTTTCTCTTTCCGCAACACACCCCCTTAAGCAAGGGGATAAAAGTCAATATTTTAGGGAACAAGCCAATGGCCCGGGCCGGGCCCTGGCCGTATACTATTCATAGGGGAGGCCTTATGAAAGGCGCGGGGTTATTTTTCCTTGCCGCGCTCGCTTTATTTTGCGGGGCGTTGCTCCCTGCCCGGGCAGTGGCCGAGGACTGCGACAAGGCCTCGGAAGAGATACTCCGCTACGCCATGGCCAACGACGTCGGCAAGATCTCGGTGCTCGGCTTCACGGCCAAGAGCGGCGTGGACAAGAACGAGGCGGACTACATTTCGGAAAAGACCGGGGCCTGCCTGGCCGGCCATCAAAAACCGGCGCTGATAGAGAGGGCGCTGCTGGAGAGGGTGCTCAAAGAAAGCCGCCTCTCCTCTTCGGCCGGCGCGGACGCGGGAGGGGGCAGGCCTTTCGCGGATATCTTCATGGTGGACGCGGTGGTTACCGGCACGGTTTTCGCGGCCGGAAAGAACCTCAGGGTAATTACCCGGCTTATAGACGTCAGGAGCGGCAGGGTGCTGCTGGCGGCCCGGTCGGAAACCGAGAGGGAGTGGGCCCAGTACCTGGAGTCGCCCGAACTGCTCACGGACTGGGACCCGGCAGCCTGGTCGCTGCCGCCGCTGGACCTGCGCGACGCCGTACTCGACGACGGCAAAGCCCGCTGCGCGGAGCGGAAAATGCGCCTGGCGCGGCTGAACGCGGGGCTGGTGGACGCTAAGGCCCGCCATTGGGCGGAGAAAATGAAGGAGCCAGGATTCAGCATCCGGGGCCTGACCAGGAACCCCGGCACCGAGATCACGGACCCGGAGGTAAAGGCCAGGTTCTATAAACTGCTGGGCGACTATTACCGCGGACCGTCCGCCGCCCCCCCCGCGGCGGAGGATTTGTCCGCCCTGAACGGGCTCATGGAGGAGGAGTCTAAAGTTTACAACGAGTGCGGCTACCGCTAGCGGAGAGCATTGCCTCTTACTTTATGAATTTTCCTGCGCGGTACTCGTTATAAGCGCGCTTGATTTCGGCCTCGGTGTTCATAACTATCGGGCCGCGCCAGGCCACCGGTTCGTTTAGGGGTTTGCCGGCCATCAGCATGAAGCGCAGGCCCTCTCTCGAGGCGTGGCAGTCCAGCTCGTCGCCGTCCCGCAGCACGGCCAGCTGGCCTGGCGTCAGCACCCGCCCGTCCTTGCCGTCGAATGAGCCTGCACCCTCGAAAACGCAGCACAGCACGTTGTCCTCGGGGCGCACCTCCAGCTTGAACCTGGCGCCGGGTTCGGCCTTCACGTCGAAGAACCAGGGCTTTATCACTATGTCCTGCGCCGGGCCCTCCACGCCGCCGTACTCGCCGCAGATGATCTTAACGCAGAAGCCGTCGCCCTTGTACTCCTTCATGTCGGAGGCCTTGATGTCGCGGTAGCGGGGGCGCGTCATCTTGTCCTTCTTGGGCAGGTTGGCCCACAGCTGGAAGCCGCGCATAGTACCCTCGTAAGCCTTCGGCATCTCCTGGTGGACGATGCCGGAGCCGGCGGTCATCCACTGCACCTGGCCGCTTTTGATCACGCCGGCATTACCCAGCGAATCGCCGTGCTCCACCACGCCCTCGAGCATGTAGGTGATGGTCTCTATGCCGCGGTGCGGGTGCCACGGGAAGCCGGCGAGGTAATCCTCGGGGTTGTCCGAGCCGAAATTGTCCAGCAGCAGGAACGGGTCGGTCAGCGCCGTGTCGCCGAAGCCGAAGATGCGCTTTAGCTTAACGCCGGCGCCCTCCACCACCCACTGCCCTTCCGCCACCGCTTTTATGGTCCTGGCTTTCATTTTTCCTCCCCGTACTCCGGGCCGCCGCGCAGCCGCCAAGGCTTGCCCGCTACTCTGCCTTTCACGAATACCCGCAGGCCGTGCGCCGGCACCCTGGCCGACAGCGCGCCGCCTTTCACCTTGATCTTCTCACCGGTATAAAGCTCTCGGTAACTGCCGTCGGGAAGGCCGGCGGCTTTCAGTTCGGAGGCCTTGCCGTCCTTGTTCAGGAACACTACCGCGGTCTCCCCGGCATAGTCCCGCCGGAAAGCGTACTGGTGCTCCGACGCCAGCAGGCGGGTCTGCGCACCGCGCCGCAGCGGCCCCGCGGCAGCGCGCAGGGCGTTGAGCTTTTTAAGGTGGTGGTAAACCGGGTCGCCCTTGGCCCGCTTTATGCCTTCGTCGCCCAGCATGCGCCGGTTGTCCGGGTCGTTGCCGCCGGGCAGGCGGATCTCGGTGCCGTAGAAGACGCAGGGGATGCCGCGCGCCGCAAAATAGAAATTCAAAGCGTCGAAATACTGCCCGGGCGACGCCGGACTGCCCTCGCCGTTGCCGCCGTTGAAGCGCGGCTTGTCGTGGTTGTCGAGGAAGGTGACCAGCCAGGTCGCGTCCCGGTAAAGACCGTCATGCTTGAAGATCTCGTCGGCCGCGGCGTAACTGCCGCCCTTGAAGACGGCCTCCATCGGCCCCCAGGTCCCCATCGAGGACAGCGGCATGTCCAGCACGCTGAGGCCGGCGTTCATCGGGTCCCCGTCGGCCAGGCGCGTGTAGGAGGACAGCAGCACAAAGTCGTCGCGCGTCCAGGCCTCGCCGAACATGAAGAAGTCTTTTTTACCCTTATGCATCTCGGCGGCGAAGTCCCGCCAGAAATCGTTCTTCATCCAGACCAGCGTATCCAGGCGGAAGGCGTCCACTCCCAGGTCCCGGTACTTGCCGTAGATGCCCGCGAACCACCTCAGCACTTCGGGGTTCTCGTCGTTAAAGTCCAGCAGGTCGGCCAGCGCCGGCCCTTTCCGGTTGAACCACTCTTTGTCGTCGGCGTAATAATCGAAGGTACTCCCGGCCCCGCGCGCCGTGCCGCGCTCGGCGTGCCATTTGACGGAAGGATGCGTGTCCCCGCCGTGGCCGTGGTTGAGCACTATGTCCTGTATTATCTTCAGGCCCTTTTTGTGGGCGGCCCTGATCAGGTCGGCGTAAGAGGCGCCCGGCGATTCCAGGTGCGGGTCTATCCTGGAGAAATCCCAGGCCCAGTAGCCGTGGTAACCGGCCGCGTCGTAGGTCTGCGAGCCGTTGACGTAGCGGCCGGGCGGCTGCATCACCGGCGGGGTGATCCAGACCGCCGTGAAGCCCATGCTTTTTATATGGTCCAGGTTGTCGATAAGGCCGCGGAAATCCCCGCCCTGGTAATAGCGCAGGTTGCCGGGAACGTACTCGTCCCCGTAGATATCGTTGTTGGCCGGGTCGCCGTCGGCATAGCGGTCCGTAACCGCCAGGTAAATGGTCTCGTCCCTGAAATCGGCCGCCGCGGCCGGCGCGGCCAGCAGCAGCGCCAGGAGCGCCGTAGTTTTGGTTATCATAAGTCTATCTCAATTGTAGGAAAAATCGGCGCTGGTATCGCAGATTTTTACTCTTGGCACCGGGAAACAAAAAAGCCGGGACTTGTCCCGGCCTTTTGTGTTAAGGCGTATCTATATCGCCGCTTTCAGCAGCCGCTCCAGCACGCGCGCCAGCTGGTCGGAGCAGGAGGTGGCCTTGTCGCCGCAGGTTATGCCCCGCAGCTTGGCTATGGCCTCTTTTACCGGCATCCCCTCCAGCAGCCTGGCCATCGCCTCCAGGTTGCCGGGGCAGCCGTTCAAGAACTTGACACCCTTCAGGCGGCCGTCGGCCACGCTGAAACTGACTTCCTTGGAGCAGACGCCCTCGAGCTTGTGTTTCTTCGTCACGCGCGCAGCCTGGCCCCGAAGTTCTTTGTGAGTTTGTCCAGGATGGCCGTCATGCGGGCGCCCACCTCGGCGTCGTTGAGCGTCTTTTCCATAGAGGAGAAAGTGAAGCGCACCGTCAGACTGCGGTTGCCGGCCGGGATATTCTTGCCCTTGTAGACGTCCACCAGCCGCGCGCTGTGCAGGTCCTGCACGCCGGAGAAGGAGCGTTCCAGCTCCGCCCACTCGTGCTTTTCCTCCAGGATCACGCTCAGGTCGCGCCAATTCTGCGGGAAGGCCGAGACCGGTTTGATCTTGGCTATCTTCTGCCAGAACTCGGTCTTGCCGGCCGCGGCCAGACAGGAGAGCGGGATCTCGAAGTAGAAAATGTTGTTGTCCTTGAAATCGGCCGCGGCGCAGACCGCGGGGGCGAGCTTGCCCAGGAAGCCGGCGCTGCCGCCGCCCAGCCGCATCTCCAGGCAATGGCCGGGCTGGAAATAAGCCGGGGCCTTTTTGGGCTTCTCGTAACGGAAGCCGCCCTTACCGGTGAAGAGGCGGTTCATCACGCCCTTGAGGCAATAGAAGTCGGCGGCGGCGCTGCCGCCCTGCCAGGAGCCGCCCTCGGGCACGGGCCCGTAGGCCAGCCCGGCGCAGTATATTTCCTCGGACTTGCCGGCGTCCCTGCGGGCGTAGGCGGTGCCGGCCTCGAAGAGCAGCGCGGTCTCGCGGCCGCGGTTGAGGTTGTAGCGCAGCGTTTTGAGCAGGCCGGACAGCAGCGTCGGGCGCAGGTACTGGTAATCCGAGGAGAGCGGGTTCTTCACTTCCAACGCCGCCTCCGGTTCCAGACCGCAGGCCTTCAGCTCCTTGGCCGAAGAGAAATCGTAATTATAAACCTCGCTGAAACCCAGCGCGGCCAGCGTGTTGCGCAGCTCCGTAGTGACGGTCCAGAGCGGGCTCACGGTGGACGGCCGCATGGGCATATTGGAGGCCGACGGGATGACGTCGTAGCCGATGTAGCGGGCCACTTCCTCGGCCACGTCCCAGGCGCTCTCGATATCCTGCCGGTAGGACGGCACCGTGAATTTCCACGGCCTGGCGTCCTTCAGGTCCGGCTGGAAAGCCCGCAGGCAGGCGTAGATCTCGCCGTCGGCGATGCCGGTGCCGAGTATCGCGTTCACGCGGGCCGGGTCCACGTCTATCACCGGCGGCTGGTAGGCTACCGGGCAATTGTCGGTGATCTGCTGTACGCTCGCGCCGGGCGCGGCTTCCAGTATCAGGCCGGCCAGGCGGCGGGCCGCCCGCAGGGGCAGCTCGGGGTCGGTGCCGCGCTCGAAGCGGTAGGAGGACTCGCTCTTGATGCCAGTGGCCTTGGAGGCCAGCCGCACCGTGGGCGGGTGGAAGCGGGCGGACTCTATCAGTATGGCGTCGGTCTCTTCGGAAACGGCGGTATCCAGGCCGCCCATCACGCCGGCCAGGGCGGCGGGCTTGGAGGCGTCGGCGATGACCATCATGCCGGGGTCCAGCTTCAGGTCCTGGTTGTCGAGCGTCTTGAGCATCTCGCCGGCCAGCGCCTTGCGCACTATGATCTTGGGGCCGCCGAGTTTGGCTATATCGAAGCAGTGGGTGGGCTGGCCCAGCTCGTACATCACGTAGTTGGAGCCGTCTATCAGCAAATTGCCCTTGGGATTGCAGCCTATCGCGCGCAGGCGCGCGGCCATCCACTCGGGCGTCCGCACGCCCTTCACGCCCTTGAGCACTATCGCGCCGTAGCGAGGGCACAGGTCTGGCACCTTGATCTCCACCGGCACTACCTGGCCGGCGGCTTCGCCAGTGAAAATTCTCACATCCCTCATCTTGAGGCCGTAGAACAGGCAGAACTCGCGTGCCAGCGCGTAATGCGACAGGCAATGCGCCTGGTTGGGCAGCATCTCCACTTCCATCGCGTAGTCGGACTTGGGGAAAAGGGCGGCCGCGTCCATGCCCGGCTCGAGGTCGGCTGGCAGCACCAGAATACCGCTGTTGTCGTAGCCTTCGAGTCCCAGCTCGCCGGCGGAGCAGATCATGCCCTCGCTCTCCACGCCGCGTATCTTGGCCTTCTGCAGCTCGCCCTCGGCCAGGACGGCCCCCACCTTGGCGAAGGGGATCTTCTGGCCCACGGCGATGTTCTTGGCGCCGCACACAACGCGCATTACGGCCTTGCCGTCGTGCACGTCCACCAGCGAGAGCTTGTCGGCGTTCGGGTGCTTGTCTATCTTGTCTATCCGGCCCACGCACACGCCCGAGAAGGAAGCGCCGGTCTTGCGCAGCTCCTCCACCTTCAGCCCCACGCGGCCCAGCTTGGCCGCCAGGACTTCCGGCGCCGGGGGATTCTCGATATAATCAGCCAGCCACGAATATAAAATCTTCATACATTAATTCTGTTTAATATTTTTCCCTGAAACTGGTCCGCTTCGACGGGGAGGCCGGGTTAGCGGAAGCCTTCCGGAGGGCCGAGCTTGCATAGCGCGAGGCCCGAGGCGGGCAGCCGCGAGCACGGTGTGCGAGACGGCGGTTCCGCGCTCCGGCCTTCCCGGCGAAGCTAGACGACCTGTTTCAGCACCCGCAGGTCGTTCTCGTAAAGCATCCGCATGTCGCTGATGCCGTACAGCAGCATCGCGAAGCGCTCTATGCCCGCGCCGAAAGCGAAGCCGCTCCACTTCTCGGGGTCGCAGTTGCAGGCCTTCAGCACGTTCGGGTGCACCACGCCGGCGCCCATCACTTCCAGCCAGCCGGTGCCCTTGCAGACCGGGCAGCGGCCCGCGCCGCTCTTGCAGAAAACGCAGCTCATGTCCACTTCGGCGCCCGGCTCCACGAACGGGAAATACGACGGGTTGAAGCGGGTCTTCACGCCGGAGCCGAACAGGTCCTTCATGAAGGCGTCCACCGTCCACTTCAGGTCGGCCATGCTGACGCCCTTGTCCACGTAGAGGCCCTCTATCTGGTGGAAAGCGAAAGAGTGGCTGGCGTCCACCGCCTCGGAGCGGAACACGCGGCCGGTATGGAACACGCGCAGCGGCGGCTGCGCCTTCTCCAGCGCGCGGATCTGCACCGGAGAGGTGTGCGTGCGCAGCAGCATGCCCTTGCCGTTCTGGTCCTTCGCGTCCACGTAGAAAGTGTCCTGCATGTCGCGCGCCGGGTGGAACGGCGGGAAGTTCAGCGCCTCGAAATTATGGTAATCGTCCTCGACGAGCGGCCCGTCGGACATCGTGAAGCCGAGCTTCAGGAAGCCGTCGGCCAGGCGGTTCATCGTGTGGGTGAGCGGGTGCAGGCTGCCCCTGGGAAAGGGCGCGCCGGGCAGCGTCAGGTCCAGGCCCGGCGCGGCGGCGGCCGAGGCGGCGGGGGCGGCTCCTTTGAGCTCGGCCAGCCTGGCCTCCATCTCCGTCTTGGCTGAGTTGCCGAGGGCGCCGAGGGGCTTGCGCTCCTCCAGCGGGATATCCTTGAGGTCCCTCAGCAGCAGCGCGAGCTCGCCCTTGCGGCCCAGGAAGCGCAGTTCCAGAGCCTCCGGGTTCTCGGCGGGTTTTTGGCCTATAGAAACGGAAAAACTGTCCCGTATTGCGGACAGTTTTTCCTTCCACTCCGTGGCGTTCACGGCGTGATCCTAGCGCTCGGTACCGACGACCTTCTTGATGGTCCCGATGGCTTTCCTGGCTATTTCAGCCAGCTGCTTGAAGGACTGAGGGTCGCGGATGGCGATCTCGGAGAGCATTTTCCTGTTCAGGGTGATGTTGGCCTTGTGGAGGCCGTCCATGAACCTGCTGTAAGACATACCCTCTTCGCGGGCGGCCGCGTTCAGGCGCACTATCCACAGCTGGCGGATATCGCCCTTCTTGTCGCGGCGGTGTATATAGGCCGTGGTCAGGGATTTCTTGACCTGCTGCGTGGCCTGGCGGAGGCGGTTGCCCTTATTGCCGTAATAGCCCT
>MGTZ01000009.1:0-84676 GCA_001799715.1 Elusimicrobia bacterium GWB2_63_16
GGCGTGCTGCCGCTCAAGGGCGCGCAGGGCCCGCGCGACCAGGACGACGTGGTCGTCATCCCCCTGCAAACCGCGATGAAGATAGTGCTCGGCAAGAATTACGTGGATTCCGTCTGGGTGGAGGTGTCCGACTACAGCCTGATGCCGGGCGTGCAGGAGGACATAAAGGCGCTGATGCGCAAACGGCACAACGTGCCGTCCCATAAGGACGACGACGTGATGCTGATGAACATGGCCGAGATGCAGACCATGCTGACCGGCACCATAAAGACCTTCAGCACGCTGCTGGGCATGATCGCCGGCATCTCGCTCATCGTGGGCGGCATCGGCATCATGAATATCATGCTGGTCAGCGTTAGCGAGCGCACCAAGGAGATCGGCCTGCGCAAGGCCATCGGCGCCACCAGCCGCGCGGTGCTGCTGCAGTTCCTGATAGAGGCCGTCATCGTTTCCGTGGTAGGCGGCGTTCTGGGCATCGTCATCGGCGCGGGCAGCTCGCTGCTGCTCTCCAAGCTCTCGGGCTGGGCCGTCTATATCTCCCCTTTCTCGGTGGCGCTGGCTTTCTGCTTCTCGGCCGGGGTGGGCATAGTCTTCGGTTTCTGGCCGGCGCGCAAGGCGTCCCTGCTGTCCCCCATAGAGGCGCTGCGGTACGAATAGCCGGCTATAATTTGATATATTATCAGGACGCCCGGACGGAAACCGCCCGCGCGAGCGACACGGTCCCCGGAGGTCCCTATGGTAAGCGTACTGGTAAAGTGCCCGCATTGCGGCAAATCGCTGATGAATTCCGCCAAGAAGCTGGATAAGGTTTCCTCGATAGAGGTCAACCTTACCTACGCCGGCAAGCACGCCCCGCTCTACATGAGCTCCCTTTACGGCAGCTACCTCGTCGAGACCACACTTCCGATCCCGGCCGGCAAGGTAGCCGGCTTCCGCTGCCCCCACTGCGCCGGCGACCTCAAGAGCACCCGCAAGTGCGACGCCTGCGGCTCCCACATGGTGGCTTTCGAACTGAAGGCCGGCGGCCAGGTGCAGATCTGCTCCCGCCGCGGCTGCAAGAAACACGTGCTGGAGTTCCAGGACCCCGACAACGAGCTGCAGGCTTTCTACAAGTCCTACCTCAAAGCGCTTAAGTAAGCGCGAGGCGCGAGCCGGAAAGCGGGAACGAAAGGTGCTTTTGATCTTTGCCGTTTCCGCTTTCCGTATTTTTAAGCTATGCCCGAAACCGAGCACAGGAATTTCTTCTTCACCCGCAAGGCGCTGGCCCTGCTGCCGCTGGCGCTGATGGGCGCGGGGGTCTGGTATTTTATCCAGGGCCGCCTGCCCGGGGATCATGAGTCCGCGCCGGCCGCCGGCAGCGCCGGGATCTTCGGCACCGCCTCGCAGGACGCGGCGCCGTCCGTTCTGGCCCCCGCCGTGAGCGCGCCCGCCAGCGTACTGCCGGAGGCGTACGACCCCAAGGCCGGCCTGGACATACAGGGCCCGCCCGAATTCAAGAGCCAGGTTACCAGCGCGCTGAAGCTGATCTGGATGGCCGACAGGGAGACCTTCCTGTTCATCCGCAAGAACATCTACGTGGTCAGGCAGGACAACCTGACGGGCTTCTACCTGGAAGACGGCAAGCCGGTGGCGGCGCTGTCGGCCGACCACGCTTTCCGGTCCCTTACCTGGTGCGCCGGGGTGCTGGCCCACCAGGCCTGGCACGCAGCCTACGAGCGGTCCACCGGCCGGAAGAAGGGCCGCGGCGTCCCGCCCCCCGGAGAGAAGGCCGACTTCGCCGTGGAGGCGAACCCGATGAGCCTCGATTACAAGGGCATGGACGCGATCCTGTACGTCGAAGACCGCGCGATGACCTTCCAGCTCGACGTCCTGAAGAAGATAGGCGCGCCCGCCCGCGAAACGGGGCCGTTGTTCCGCCGCGCCCCGCGGGACTTCCACTTCGCCCACGACGGCAACTACACGATAAAACCGTGACCAAACCCCTGCTCCGGCCGCTCACGGTGGGCGGCGTTAATTTAAAGAACAACCTGGCGCTGGCCCCGATGGCCGGCATCACGAACGCGGCCTTCCGCATCCTCGCGGCCGGCGGCGGCGCCGGCCTGGTGGTCACCGAGATGGTCTCGGCCGACAGCATCAAGTACGGCAACAAGAAGTCCTTCCGCATGCTGGACCTGCGGCCCGGCGAAGGCCCGGTGGCGATCCAGGTGTTCGGCGCCGACCCCGCCACCATGGCGCACGCGGCGCAGGCCGCCGAGCGGTCCGGCGCGGCTATCGTGGACGTCAACGCCGGCTGCCCGGTCCGGAAGGTGCGGCGCTCCGGCGCCGGCGCCGAGCTGATGAAGGCCCCGCTGCTGCTGGGCGACATCCTCGCGCGCATGGTCAAAAGCGTGAAGATCCCGGTCACGGTCAAGTTCCGCGTGGGCCTTGAGGCCGGGGAGAACCTGGGCCCGCTGCTGGCCCGTGTGGCGGAGGAGGCCGGCGCGGCTGCCATCACCCTGCACGGCCGCCCCGCCACGCAGTTCCATACCGGCCCGGTGAACCTGGAGTACATGGCGGAGACGGCCGCCGCGGTGCGCATCCCGGTCTTCGGCAACGGCGGCGTCGAGAACGCCGACGGGGCCCGGGCCGTCCTCGAAACCGGCTGCGCCGGCGTGGCCGTGGGCCGCGCCGCGGTCTTCAACCCGGCCGTCTTCTCGGAGATAGCGGCCGGCCTCTCCGGCGGCGACGTGCCGCCGCCCTCCGACGCCGAGCGCGTCCGCCTTTTCCTGCGCTTTCTCGAACTCAACGCCGGCATCTACGGCGAGGAGCACGGCCTGGCCAGGGCCCGCAAGCTGGTAGGCTACTGGCTCAAAGGCCTGCCCGGCGCGGCCGCCGCGCGCGGCGCCTTCATGACCCTCAAGACCCTTAAAGAGGCGGAAGAGCTTTTGATACAATATACCCGGTGAAAACAGGGGACATAACGCCTATTTCGCCGCGAAATAGGTGTTATGTCCCCAAGGCGACTAACTATGGCCCAACAGGTTGAAACTCCAGAGACCCCGCTGATGCAGCAGTACCAGGCGCTCAAGAACGCCTACCCGCACGCCCTGCTCTTCTTCCGCCTGGGCGATTTCTACGAGCTTTTTTACGACGACGCCAGGACGGCCAGCGCCGAGCTGGGCCTGACCCTGACCGCGCGCCAGAGCGTGCCCATGTGCGGCGTGCCGCACCATTCCGCCACCAACTATATCGCCCGCCTGCTGGCCGCCGGCCACAAGGTGGCCATCTGCGAGCAGGTCGCCCCCTCCGGCGACGCCAAGAAGACCAAGCTGTTCCGCCGCGAGGTGGTGCGCCTGATCACCCCCGGCACCGTGGTGGAGGACGAACTGCTGCAGCCCCGCAACAGCCGCTACCTGGTGGCCCTCGAGCTCGACATCGTCGGCTGGGGCCTGGCCTCCTTCGACGTGTCCACCGGGGACTTCCTGGCCACGCAGAACCTCAACGACCCCGATTTTTACCAGCTGCTGTCCTTCGTCTCCAAGACAGGCCCCGCCGAGATCCTGGCCGACGCGCGCACCATGAAGGAGATCGCGCGGCGCGGCCTCACCTTCGGCGCCGTGCCGCTCACCGAGTTCTCCCGCGGCGACGCCGCCCCCCCCGCCTGGGCCTCCCAGGCCGTCTGGCAGAACCACAAGCTGGCCATGAAAACCGCGCTGAAGGCCGCGGCCTACGTGCGCCAGACGCAGCCCGGGCTCAAGGAAGTCTTCGCCCCGTCCTATTACGAGCCGGCCAACCGGCTGCAGCTCGACGAGTCCGCCATCAAGACGCTGGAACTGGTCTCAGGGCCCGACGGCGACGATTCCAAGACGCTCTGGGGCGTGCTGGACCTGTGCCGCACCTCCATGGGCTCGCGCCTGCTGCGCCGCTGGATCCTGGAGCCGAGCACCGACCTGCGCGAGATCCATTCCCGCCAGGCCTTTACGGCCTTCCTGGCCGAGGGCCGCGAAAGCCGCGAGCAGCTCGGCGAGATCCTGTCGCAGGTGCCCGACATAGAGCGGCTGCTCGGCCGCGTGATCAACCTTTCCGCCTCGCCGCGCGACCTGGGCGCCGTCCGCAAGGCCCTCTCGCAGCTGCCGCGCCTGAAGCTGCTGCTGAGCTCGGCCGGCTTCTTCGAGTGCGCCCCCGAGCTGGCGAGCCGCCTGGACGGCGCCTCGCACGCGCTCAACAGCCTGCGCGCCGACCTGGAGCGCGCGCTGGCCGACAACCCGCCGCCCCGCCTCTCCGACGGCGGCGTGGTCCGGGAGGGCTACAGCCCCGAGCTGGACGAGCTGCGCCTGGTGCGCCGCGACAGCCAGAAGCTGCTGACCGACATCGAACTGCGCGAGCGCGAGAAGACCGGCATCGCCACGCTGAAGGTGGGCTACAACAGCGTGTTCGGCTATTTCATCGAGGTGTCCAAGGCCCAGTCGCAGCGGGTGCCCCACTATTTCGTGCGCAAGCAGACGCTGGTCAACGCCGAGCGCTACATCACCGAGGAACTGAAGGTCCTCGAGAACAAGATCCTCGGCGCCGAGGAGAAGATGGCCAAGCTGGAAGCCCACCTCTTCGCCGGCCTGCGCGAGAAGGTCAAGGCCTCGCTCGGCGAGATAAAGACGTTCGCTTCCGGCGCGGCCGAGCTGGACGTCTTCTACGCCCTCGCCGAGAGCGCCGTGCGCTACGAGTTCTCGCGCCCCAAGGTGAATTCCGGCGGCCTGCTGAAGGTCGAGGAGGGGCGCCACCCCGCCGTGGAGCGCTTCCTGCCCCCGGGCACCTTCGTGCCCAACGACCTGGAGATCGGCGGCGAGGGCGCCGGCGTCATCATCCTCACCGGCCCCAACATGAGCGGCAAGAGCGTCTACCTGCGCCAGGCCGCCGTCACGGTGATCCTGGCCCAGATCGGTTCCTTCGTGCCGGCCCGCGCCGCCGAGATCGGCGTGGTGGACCGCATCATGACCCGCATCGGCGCGCAGGACCGGATGTCCCGCGGCGAATCCACCTTCATGGTGGAGATGCGCGAGACCTCGGCCATCATGCGCCTGGCCACCCCCAAGAGCCTGCTGCTGCTCGACGAGGTCGGCCGCGGCACCTCCACCTTCGACGGCATCTCCATCGCCTGGGCCGTGGTGGAGCACCTCTACAGGTCGGAGGGCGGCCCCAAGGTGCTGTTCGCCACCCATTATTTCGAGCTGACCGAGCTGGCCGACAAGTTCTCCGGCATCAAGAACTGCAATATCGCCGTCAAGGAATGGACCAACGCCCTCGGCAAGACCGAGGTGGTGTTCCTGCACAAGATCGCCAGCGGCCCCGCCGACAAATCCTACGGCATCCACGTGGCGCAGCTGGCCGGCCTGCCCGAGAGCGCCATCACCCGCGCCCGCGAGATCCTGCACACGCTGGAGACCAAGGGCAACATCAAGGTGGCGTCCTCCGACGAGAATCAGACCCCCCTGTTCCCGCTCTTCTCCGGCCACCCCGTCCTCGACGAGGTGAAGCAGTGCGACGCCGACAACATGACGCCGCTGCAGGCCCTGTCGGCCATCACCGACTGGAAGCGCCGCCTGAAGGACTAGCCCGGCCGGGTTGTTGACGCATTGGCGCATTTTAATTAGACTAGCCTTGGGGTTTTAAGACAAACGAAGGACCGGTGCCGGAGCCCGCGGGGGCCGCCGGCCGGGCCTGCCGCGTCCGGGGGGGACCATGGAAGCCATCAAAGAACTGCATATATTCAGGGAATCCGAAAATATCTCGGACAGCATCTGGAAGGGCGTGCTGAACTGGGAGTTGTTTTGCCGCGACACGATAGGCAAAGAGCTGGTCAACAGCATAGACTCGGTCAACGCCAGCATAGCCGAGAGCCACAGCCACCGCAGCCGCCACGGCCGCATGCATTACCTCTACACCGCCCGGGGCCTGTTGTTCAAGACCCTGGTGCTGGTGGAGAAGGCCTCCCGCCGCGAACTGGCCCTGGCGCCCGAGGTGAGGAGCGCGGTGGAGCGCCTGCTGCCGCATATAAACGAATACATAGCCCAGGCCGAGCGCGCGCCCGACTGAGCGCCGCCAGCCTCCGGCCTAAGTGCCCACCGGATTTATGGACCAATGGCCCATACGGCGCCGGCCTTTACTTATTATAATTAGAGGGTAAGCTGGAGGCTAAATGTTTAAGACCGCCGCGTTCCTTTCCGTAATATTCTTTCCCGCGCTATCTTTGGCCGGCTCTTTCGAGCTCGGTTCCTACTCGGCCGGCACCCTGCCGCAGGCGCCGGTGGTGCAGCCCCACGGCCCCGCCCCGGTGACGCCTCCAGGCGTGACGATAGCGAATTATACCACCGAGGAGGAATTCACTTTCGAGAGCGAGGCAGAAGAGGCACTGAGCCAGCGCGTGAACGCGCTGCGCGCCGCCGGTGTGACCACCCTGGGCGGCCGCGTGACTGAGAAAGGCAACGATTATACCTTCGTGATAGAGTACCTGCCCTCGGTAAAGGGCAGCGCCGCCCTGCCGCCCGCCGCGCTGGTGGAGACCTACAAGAACGGCGAGGCCTACTGGCTGACCAGCGAGGCCGAGGAGGCCATGCGGGCCGCCGCCGCCAATTTCCGCGCCGCCCGGCTGGCCGTGCTGGGCTCCTATCTCTACGATTCCGGTAACGACGACGCTTTCGCCGTGGACTACGTGGTGAAGAACCTGCTGCGCCCTTCCCAGGAATACGCGGTGAAATTCGAGAAATATGCCGGCGGCAAATTCACCTTCGAGAGCGAGGCCGAGAAGGCAGTTCCCTCTTACCTGGCGCTGTTCAAACAGGCCGGGCTGCCGGCCATACGCGGCCGCGCCGTGCCCCGCCCCGACCGCGACTACGCGGTGGAAGTGGAATACGCCGTAAAGACCAACGCCTCCGGCCGCCGCCCCCAGTATTCGGTAGCCCGCTACGACGCCCGCACCACCTTCCCCTTTGACAAAGAAGCGGCCAAGGCCGGCAAGGCCGCGCTGCCCGCTTTCGCCAGGGCCGGCCTGCCCCCGCTCTCTTCTGTCGTGCGCCCCGCCGGCCGCGACTACTCCTACGCCGTGGATTTCCTGGTGGGGAATATCTACCAGCAGGGCGGCGTGATCCCGTCGGCCGCCGTGCAGACCTACCAGGCGCCCGAGACTTTTACCTTCGAGCGCGAGGCCGAAGAGGCGCTGGCAGCCAAGACCGCGGCCTTCAACGCCGCAGGCCTGCCCGTGCTCGGCTCCGCCGTAACGGGCTCGCTCGGTTCTTACACCTACGTCCTGGACTACGCCGCCAAGGCCGGCCAGAACGGCCCGGCCCAGCAGCCGCTCTAGCGCCACGCGCGCCGCGAACCCGGGCAGCCAGCCCGGGTTCTTTTTCTTATGGAAGCCAAAAACCCTTTTGAAGGCATCCTCACCTACGGCCATTATGGCCGTCTCTGGGCGCTCAGCGCCGCCGTCATCTTGCTCCAAGCCGGCGCTTCGCTGCTGGCCCTCGCGGCGGGGCGGCGCTGGGGTTTCGAGCTGAATTCTTTCGAAGCTTATATTCCGGCCCTGCTGGCCACCGGCCTGGTTTCGGCCGCGGTGCTGCGCGGCCTCGGGGTTTCATGGCGCAGCGCGCTGGCCGACTGGTACCGCGGCTTCCCCCGCGACGCGGCCCTGGCCCTGAAATATTTCGGCGGTTACGCGTTGATGGGCCTCACACTGGCCGCCGTGCTGCTGGCCCTGGCCTTGCTCGGTGGCGACGGCGCAAGGACGGCCATGGCCCCCATGTCGGAACAGAGCGCCGCCGAAGCCGTGACGCTCAACGGCGCGGTTTCCGCTTCCTGGCTGCGCGCCCTGCCGGCGCTGCTGGCGGCCTTCCTGCTGGGCCCGGCGGTAGAGGAGCTGTTCTTCCGGCGCATCTTATATACGGCCGTCAGGCGGCGCAGCGGCTTCTGGCCGGCCGCGCTGCTCTCCGGCCTGGTGTTCGCCCTTTTTCACGGCGCCTCGGCCCCGGTGATACTGCCGGTGGGCGTGTATTTCTGCTGGGTCTACGAGCGGGAGCGGCGCCTGCCCGTCAACATCATGCTGCACGCGCTGGTCAACGCGGTTTCCGTCTCGCTGAAAGCGCTGCTCTAATTTAGGTAAAATCACCCTATGCCGGAAATAAAAGTTCTTCCCGAAGACGTGGTCTCCAAGATCGCCGCCGGCGAGGTCATAGAACGCCCCGCCTCGGTCCTCAAAGAACTGATAGAGAACTCCTTGGACGCGGGCGCCTCCAAAATAGAGATAGAAATAAAAAAAGCCGGCCGCGGCCTCATCCGCGTGCACGACGACGGGCGCGGCATGGACCGCGAGGACCTGCGCCTGGCCCTGGGCCGCCACGCCACCAGCAAGCTCAGCGTTTTCGACGACCTCTACTCCCTGGCCACCTTCGGCTTCAGGGGGGAGGCGCTGTATTCCGTCTTCGCCGTGTCGCGCCTCAAACTGACCTCATTCAAGGCGGGAGCCGACTCGGGCTATTCCATAGAGGGCGAAGGCGGCCGGGTGATAGCAGACCTGCCGGCCGCGCCCGTGAAAGGCACTACCATAGAGGCCGCGGACCTGTTCTTTAACACGCCGGCCCGCGCCAAGTTCATGAAGAGCGACGCCGCCGAGCGCTCGCATTTGATAAAGACCGTAGAGGAGGCCGCGCTGGCCAACGCCGGCGTTTCCTTCCGGCTGGTGATAGACGGCGCCGAGCTCCTGAACCTGCCGGCCCTGCCCGGAGGGCTGTGGGAGAACCTCAAGAACCGCGCCGCCGCCATCTTCGGCAAAAGCGTTTACGCCGGCCTGGCCCGCGTGGAGGGCAAGACCCCCGGCATGGCCGTGTACGGCCTGGTCTCGCGGCCCGACGCACTGGGGGCCACGCGCGCCAACCAGCATTATTTCGTCAACCGCCGCCCGGTGTCCTCCGCGCTTCTGCGGCAGGCCCTGTACCGCGGCTACGGCCACATGCTGACCGGCCGCCACCCGGCCTGCGCGGTTTTTATAGAGCTCGACCCCGGGGCTTTCGACGCCAACATACACCCGCAGAAGCGAGACGTGAAATTCTCCTCGGAGAACGAGATCTTCAAGACCGTTTCCAACACCGTCCACGAGGAGCTGCTGAAGAAGCAGACCGCCGCGGTGGCGATGGCCGCCCCCGAGGCCGGCAGGCAGTTCACCGCTCCCGACGTGCCCGCCTACCGCGAGGCCGCCGCCCCGCCGGCCCCGGCCGCCGAGGCTCCGGGGCTTTTCGAGGCCCCCACGGCCCACCCGCACGGCGGCCTGCAGCCTGTGGCCGCCGACTGGCGCGCGAGCGACCTGTCCTACCTGGGCCAGCTGGCCAAGAGCTACCTGCTGTTCGAGTCCGACGGCGGCCTGCTGGTGGTGGACCAGCACGCGGCGCAGGAGCGCGTGCTGTTCGAGAAGTACCTGGACGAATTTTCCAGGGGCGCGGTGAAGGTGCAGCCGCTGCTGGTGCCGCTCGAGGCCGAGCTGTCCCGCTCGCAGATGGAGACCGTGCTGAAATGGCGGGACTGGATGAAGTCCGCCGGTTTCGAGATAGACCAGCGCGGCCCCGCGGTGGCGCTGCTGCGCGCGGCCCCCGCCCTCTTCTATTTCTCCCAGCCGGCCTTCGCCGAATTCCTGGGCTATCTCTCCGAGGTGCTGGGCGAGCCCGAGCGCGCCGCCGAGGAGATCAAGCGCAACGTGATCGCCACGATGGCCTGCAAGAAATCCATCAAGGCGCACGACTTCGTCAAGCCGCAGGAGGCCCTGCGGCTGATGGACGACCTCAGGAGGACCAAGGACAGCTACCACTGCCCGCACGGGCGGCCCACGCTGTTCCATCTCTCCGGGGTCGACATCGCACGCCGCTTCCAGCGCGGCAGCGCCGCCTAGTATGATCTCAGATGAAAGACTGATCAACTTCTGCAGGGCGCTCTCCGACGCCGTGCGCAGCGGCCTGCCGCTGAATTCCGCCTTCGAAACCCTGGCCAAATCCCGCAAGCACGGGCGGCTCATAGCCCGCGCCGCGGCCCTCACCTCCGGCGGGGCGATGATACACGAGGCGCTGGCCGCGCAGGGCGGTTTCCCGCCGGTCTTTCTGGCGCTGCTGCGCGCCGGCGAGGAGAGCGGCAAAACCGTGGAATTCCTGGACCTGTACGCTGACTGCCTGGACGTGCGGCTGGAATTCGGGCGGCGCATCCGCCGGGCCCTGCTCTACCCCGCCGTGGCGGTGCTGGCGGCCGCCGGGCTTTTTATTTTCTTCCTCTTTGTCGCGCTGCCGGCAATCACCGCCCCGCTGCGCGAGGCAGGCGGCGGCGACGCCGGGCCGGCCTGGGCCCTGGCCGCCGCGGCCTGGCTGAAGGCCAACTGGCCGCTGGCGCTGGTCTCGGCGGTAGCCGCTTTCCTGATAGGCCGCGCCGCGCTGCGCTCGGCCCTTGGCCGCAAGTCGCTGGCGCTGGCCGGCCACTGGCTGCCGGGTTTCCGTTACGCCCTCGGTCAGGGCCGACTCTCGCAGACCTATACCACTATCGGCCTGCTGCTCAAGGCCGGCCTGCCGCTCGGGATGATGATGGAAGTGATGATACAGTTCGCCCAGGACGACCCGGTGGACCGCCGGCGCTTCGCGCGCGCGGCGGACCTGTTCGCCGCCGGCAAGGGCTTCACGGAGAGCGTGGCCCCGCTGATGCCGGAGGAGGACGCGCAGGGGCTGGAGATGGCCGAGAAGGCCGGCTGGCTCGACGATACCATGCTGCGCCTGGGCAAGGCGGCGCAAAGCCGCCACCTGCACCGCCTCAAGATCCTGACCAACGCTTTCAAGATCGGCGTCATCGCCGCGCTGGCTCCGGCCTGTTTTCTGCTGATCTTCCTGATGCTCAAACAGGTGTTCGCCGCGCTGGGCGCTTCCGGCGCCGGCGGCAGCGGCGGCGCGAGCGCCCCGGAGGAGACGGTGTCCAACCAGCCGCCGCCGGTGGCGCTGCCCTCCCCTTCCGGTACCGACGCCGAGGCCGAGACCGCCGCTTTTAACAGGTCACAGGGCGGCAGAATAGCCGGCATGATGGGGTCTCAGACCACGGGCGGCGGCGCCGGCACGCAGTCCTCCCTGCCGCGCCTTAAACCTATATCGGGCGGGGCGAGGACGGGCTCTTTCGGCGGCGGGCTGAGCACAGGCGGCATAAAGCCCACAGGCGTGCAGCCTACCGACGTTACTCGTTAGGCGCGGCGGGTTTGCGCACGAAGTGCGGCATCTCGGCGGGGATCTCCAGCGACAGTTCCACCAGGCCGGCCGGGCGGCCGTCCTTCAGCCAGGGCGTCTGGTAAATCAGTTTCTTCACGCCGTTCTTCTCTATCGTGTAGGCATTGGTGTAGGGCTCGGCCAGCATCTTTTTCAGCTTGGTCTTCGAGGGTTCCGGGTGGCAGTCCAGTAAATTACCGCCTACCAGGCTCCCGCCCCCGCTTTTAGCGAAGGTGGCGCCGGACTTGGCGTTCATCTCCAGTATTTTCCCTTCAGAATCGCAGACCGTGATGGCGAAGCCTACGCCGTCTTTCCAGTTTTCCATAAAGCCTCCGTAGCGGTCCCCCCGGCGCCTTCTATATTATAAAATATGGCTATGCCCGAATCGCGTTTCCTGGAACTCGCGGCCGCGCGCCGCAGCGTGCGCAAATACAAGGCCGATCCCGTGGAGCGGGAGAAACTGGACCTCTGCCTGGAGGCCGCGCGGCTGGCCCCTTCGGCCTGCAACGCCCAGCCCTGCAAGTTCATAATCATCGACGAGCCGGCGCTCAGGGAGAAGTTCTGCGCCGCCGCTTTCACCGGCGTCTATTCCGCCACCCGCTTCGCCGCCGCCGCCCCCGTCATGGTCGCGGTGGTGGCCGATACCGGCAAGCTCAGCGCCTGGCTGGGCAACCAGGTGCAGGATACTAATTTCCGCCTGGTGGACATCGGCATAGCCGCCGAGCATTTCGTGCTGGCCGCGGCCGAGCAGGGCCTGGGCACCTGCTGGATAGGCTGGTTCAGCGCCAAGGGCGCGGCCAAAGCACTGGGCCTCGGCGCCGGCCGCAAGGTGGAAGTGCTGATCTCGCTGGGCTACCCGGCGGAAAGTCCGGCCCCGCGGCCGCGAAAACCCAAAGAAGCGTTCTGTGCCTACAATAAGCCATGACCAAATACCTCCTTCCTTTGTTGCTGGCTCTCTGTCCCGCCGCCTACGCGGCTGAGAATTGCGCTAAAAACTCCGACGCTTGCGTCGGGACTAAGGTCTCCTCCCCTTTCGCCGCGGCCTCCCTCAGGGAGCCGCTGCCGCCGGCCGCTCCCGGTTCGGGTGGAAAAAAAGCCGCGCTCAGACAGGCCGCCCCCGCGCCCGCCGCCGAGCCCGTACAGGCGCCCGCAGAACCGGAGGCCAAGCCGGCCGGCGAGCAGCTGGGCAGCCCGCTGTGGCTGCTCTTCGTCGGAGGCGTGCTGGCCGGGCTGTACTTCTACCTGGGCGCGGGCCGCAAAAAAGGAAGGCGCAAATGACGCTGGATTTCGCGGACTTCACGAAGGCTTCCAATTTGGCGCACGCCGCGCAGGGCGCCGCGCTGCTGCTGCTCGGAGCGGCCGAGGCCTGGACGCTGGACAACAAGAGCCGGCGCCTGACCATAGCCGCCGCGGCGGCGCTGGCCCTGTCGGGGGCCGTCGTCTTCCTGGCCGTGCTCGGGCTGCCCGGCGGTTGGAGCCTTGAGCGGCTCGGCGAGGCTCTGAACCTGAGGCGCGGCTTCTACCTCTTCATCGCTTTCGCCTTCGTCTACGCCGCCGCCGGCTTCAGCCTGCTCACGCACGAGGCCCTGGAGCGGCGCGGCTCCGGCTGGCAGGCCATTTTCCTCGCGCTGCTGGCCTTCGCCGGCGCGCTGTATTTCGTGATGGCCTGGCGCGTAAACGAGTCGGCCTGGCGCGAGGTGCTGGTCTGGCATGCCGCCATCGGGGCCACGCTGCTGCTGGCCGTGGCGGCCAAAACGGCGTCCCTCTTCCTTCCTAAACGCGCGCTCGGACTGGCCTGGGCCGTGCTGCTGATGATAACCGGGCTGCAGCTGGTCTCCTACCGGGAGAGCGACGAAGCTTTCGCCCCCAGGCTGGTCACCATAAAGGCCGCGCCCGCGGCGCCGCCCGCCGGGGCCCTGAAAAATGCGAAGCCTGCTGATAAAGAACGGACTGCTGATTGATCCCGTCGCGGGCCCGTCCCGCGGCGACCTGCTGCTGGCCCGCGGGCGCATAGCCCGCCGCGCAGCGCGCCTTCCCGTCCCCCCCGCCTGCGACACTTTCGACGCCTCCGGCCTCTGGGTCTTCCCGGGTTTTATAGACGCGCACGTGCACGCGCGCGAGCCGGGCGCCGAAGCCGCCGAGACGCTGGCCAGCGCCGCCGGGGCGGCCGCCGCAGGGGGGATCACTTCCGCGCTGCTGATGCCCAATACCAGCCCCGCCCTGGACAGCCCGGCGCTGCTGCGCCGCCTGCGCCGCCGGGCCGCGGGGCTGCCAGTCAATCTGTTCTTCTCCGCCGCCGCCACGCGGGGCCGCGCCGGGCGCGCGCCCGCCGACCTGGCCGGCCTGAAGCGGGCCGGGGCGCTGGCCTTCACCGACGACGGCGGCTGCCTGCCCGCCGGTCTGCTCGACGGCCTGCTGCGCCGGGCCGCGGCTCTGGGCCTGCCGCTGCTGGACCACGCCGAGGATTTTTCCCGTACCGGCCGCGGCGTGATCAACGCCGGGCCCGCCGCGCGCCGCCTGGGGCTGCCCGGCATTCCGCCCGAGGCCGAGAGCCTGGCCGTGCTGCGCGACATCCTGGCCGCGGCGGCCTCCGGGCCCGTGCACCTGCAGCACTTGAGCCTGGCCGCCTCGGTGGCGGCGCTCCGGGCGGCCAAGCGCCTGGGCTGGCCGGTAACCGGCGAGACTTGTCCCCATTATTTCGCGCTGTCGGACTCCGATATAAGCCGCGACGACGCCGTCTTCAAAATGAAGCCGCCGCTACGCTCGCCGGCGGACCGCGAGGCCGTGCTGGAGGGCCTGGCCGACGGCACCATAGACCTGATAGCCAGCGACCACGCCCCGCACGAGGCCCGGCTGAAGGCAGGCGGCTTCCGCCGGGCGCCGTTCGGGATCATAGGCCTGGAGACGCTGGCCCCGCTCTGCGTCACGCATCTCGTGCTCAAGCGGCGCCTCACCGCGCAGCGCCTGGCGCAGCTGGCCAGCCTCAGCCCGGCCCGCCTGCTCGGCCTGCGGCGCAAAGGCCGCCTGCTGCCCGGCTATGACGCGGATATTACCGTGCTGGACCCGCGCCGCGGGCGGCGCGTGCCGGACCGCTTTGTCTCCAGGTCGGCGAACTCACCTTTTTGCGGCCGGGTATTGCGCGGCTGGCCCGCGCTTACCGTCGTCGGCGGCCGGGTGGCGGCGCGGCAGGCACAATAGCCGCGGGCCTTTTGCTAGAATTGTAAAACAACTATGGGCTTCCTCTACCGCAAACTTATCCGCAGCCTTCTCTTTAATTTCAACCCGGAGACGGTGCACGACGCCGTCATCCGCGCCGCCCGCGCGGCGCAGGGCCTGGAAGCGCTGAACTCGGCGGTGCGCCTGATGGCCCGGGCCAAGGACCTCCCCGTCACGGTGGCCGGCATAAAATTCCGCAACCCCGTGGGCCTGGCCGCCGGCTTCGACAAGAACTGCGAGGCCGCCCGTTTCCTGGCCGGCCTCGGCTTCGGTTTCCTGGAGCTCGGCACGGTTACGCTGCGGCCGCAGCCCGGCAACCCCAAGCCCCGCCTCTTCCGGCTGCGCGACGACAAGGCTATCATCAACCGGATGGGTTTCAACAACGCCGGGGCCTGGGAGGCCGCCAAGTCGCTGGAGCGCCTGCTGCCGCTGCCGGTGCCGGTGGGCATCAGCGTGGGCAAGAACGCCGACTGCTCCATGGAGGACGCGCCGAAGAATTACCTGGAAACGCTGAAGGTGATGTACGAGTTCGGCGACTATTTCGCGGTGAACATCAGCTCGCCCAACACGCTGCAGCTGCGCACGCTGCACGGCGGCGACAAGCTGCGCCGGCTGCTGGAGCCCATGCTGGATTTCGCGGCCGGTCAGAAGCGGAACAAGCCTTTCTTCGTCAAGATAGCCCCGGACCTCGACGACGCCGGCCTGGAGGGCGCGGCCGCGCTGGCGGTGGAAAAGGGCTTCGGCCTGATCGCCACCAACACCACGGTCAGCCGCTCGTCGGTCCCGGCCTACTGGAGCGGCTACGAGGGCGGCCTCAGCGGGCGCCCGCTGCGCGAGCTGTCCAACGCCGTGCTGGCCAAGACGGCCGCGCTGGTGAAGGGCCGCGTGCCCGTGATCGGTTCCGGCGGCGTGTTCGACGGGCCTACCGCGCTGGAGAAGCTGAAACTAGGCGCCAGCCTGGTCCAGGTCTATTCCGGCCTGATCTACGAAGGGCCTTTCATCGTGAAGGACATCCTGGAGTACCTGCACCGCCGCGGCTGGTCCCCTTCCCGGTCCTGAATTCCACCCTGCCGCCAAAACAAGATATAATTTAGCCGGCGCTCTCCCGCGCCGACTATGCAAAAAACCGAACTGATAGCCGCGCTGGACGCCGACACCCTGAAGGCGGCCGGCGCCCTCATCGACAAGCTCGAGGGGACCGTAAAATATTTCAAGATCGGCTCCGTGCTCTTCACGGCGGCCGGCCCCGCCGCCGTGGACCTGGTGCACAAGCGCGGCGGCAAGGTCTTCCTGGACCTTAAATACCACGATATCCCCAACACCGTTAAGGGCGCGGTGCGGCATGCCGCGGCGATGGGCGTCTATTCCGTTTCCCTGCACCTCTCCGGCGGCGCCGAGATGCTGCAGGCCTGCGCCGGGCTGGAGAAGCGTCCCAAGCTCTGGGGCATAACCGTCCTTACCAGTTTCGACGAGTATAACCTGTTCCGCGCGGGCTATCGCTGCGGCATAGCCAAGACGGTGCGCAACCTGGCCGCCCTGGGCCTGGCCAACGGCGCCGACGGCGTGGTCTGCTCGCCGCTGGAGGCCGCCGCGCTGAGGAAGCTGCACGACGGGAAGCTGAAGCTGGTGACGCCGGGTATCCGGCCGGCCGCGCTGGGCGACGACCAGAAGCGCGCCCTGACGCCCGCCGAGGCCAGGGCCGCCGGCGCCGACTTTATTGTTGTGGGCAGGCCTATCATAGCCGCTCCCGACCCGGCCGCCGCGGCCGCCGCCATAGCGAAGGAGCTTAAATGATAGAGGAAGCCGAACTCAGGTATTATCTGGCCTCTTCCGGCGCTTTTCTGGAAGGCCACTTTCAGCTTTCTTCCGGGCTGCACAGCCCGAACTACGTGCAGTGCGCGCAGGCGCTCAAGAACCCCGCCTGGGCCGGCCGGATGGGCGCGGCCCTGGCCGAGGGTTGGCACGGCCCCAGGCCGGACCTGGTGCTCTCGCCGGCCATGGGCGGCCTGATAATCGGCCACGAGGTGGCGCGGGCTTTCGGCGTGGATTTTATTTTCACTGAGCGCGAGAACAATACGATGACGCTGCGCCGCGGTTTCTTTCTGCCTAAGGGCGCGAAGCTGGTGATCGTAGAAGACGTGTTCACGACGGGCAAATCGACGCTGGAGACGGCCGCCGTGGCCGCCGCCGCCGGCGCCGAAACCATTGGCGCTATGTCCGTGATCAACCGCATGGGAGAGAAGACGCTGCCGTTCACGGCGCTGAGCCTGCTGCGGCTGTCGCTGACCGCCTACCAGCCGGAGAAATGCCCGTTGTGCGCCGCCGGAGTGCCGATAGTGAAGCCGGGCTCCCGCAAATTCGCCTGAAATAAAACCGGCGCCCGAGGGCGCCGGTAACAGCCAGCCCTCCCGGGCGGCCTAGTTCCAAAAAATAAGCTTATCGAAGAACAGCAGCGCGCCGGCGACGGCCAGCACGGCGCCGGCGGCTATTTCCACGTAGCGCATCGCGCCCTTGAAGCGCGCGACCAGGGCGAAGAAGCGCACCGTCAGCGCGGCGGCCGCCAGCAGCGGCAGGCCCAGGCCGGCCGCGTAGGTGACCAGCAGCGCCGTGCCTTTCAGCGCGGTGCCGGACACGGCGGCCATGCCCAGGATCACCGCCAGGATCGGCCCTATGCACGGCGACCAGCCCAGCGCGAAAGCGAAGCCCATCAGGAAAGACCCCAGCGGGCCCTGCGCCAGGCCGCGGGTGGAGAGCCGCCGCTCGTAATTCAGGAAATTCAGGTTCACCAGCCCCGTCATGTGCACGCCGAGCAGCACCATGACGACGCCGAACACCTTCATCAGCGCGTACTTGTGGTCGGCCAGCAGCTCGCCTATGCCCGAGGCGGCGGCCCCCATCAGCGCGAAAGCCAGCGTGAAGCCGGCGATGAAGATGGCCGCGTTCAGCACCACCCTGCGCGTGGCTACCCGCGCGTCGCCCTTCAGGATCTCGCTGGCGGAGAAGCCGGACAGCATGGACAGGTAGGCGGGCAGCAGCGGCAGGATGCAGGGCGAGAAGAAAGACGCCACACCGGCGCCGAAAGCGGTCAGGAATTCTCCCATTATTTCTTCCCTCCCGCCGGCTTGGCGCCGGTCCCGAGTTCTATCTTGTGAATATCCATGCCGCCCCACGGGCCGAGCTGCACCCAGAAGAGGGCCGAGTATTTTTTGCCGGCCGCGTCCTTGAAACCGGCCTTCACCGCGCGCGAGCCGTTATCGCCGCCGGCGGCCTTGCGGTCCACCGAGAGCAGCTCCAGCCGCAGTACTTTCCCGGTGGCCTTGTCCTCTATCAGGAAGGCCCCCTTCAGCTGCACGTCCTTGCGTATATAGTCGGTCACGAAAGCGGCCAGGTCCTCGTCGCTCTCCTGCACCAGCGGCTGTTCCTCCTCCTCGTCGCCGTTGCGGGCGGTATCGGTGGAGACCAGCGTTTCCGGCAGGCCTTCTTCCTCGAAGGCGGCCGCCGCGGGGCAGGCCAGGCAGGCGGCTAAAATCGCGAGGGCGACGGTCTTCATTTTTTCCTCCCGCATTCGGACTGCCTCACTATTTTCATGGGGTCTTTTTTTATGGCGGGCCAGTGGGCCGTTTCCACGTAGCCCATCACGGTGTTCCAGTGCCCCTGGCTTTTGAGTATCAGGTCGCAAGCCTCCCGCACGGCGCCCATGCCGCCCTCTTTGCGGGTCACCAGCTGGGCGGCGGCCTTTACCTCGTCGAGGGCGTTGGCCGGGGCGCAGGCCAGCCCGGCCCGCTTCAGCACCGGGATGTCTGTCCAGTCGTCGCCCATATAGGCCACGTTCTCCGGCTTCAGACCGGTGTCGGCCAGGATGCGCTCCAGCGGGTCCACTTTGGAGAGGAAGCCCTGGTAGGCGTAGTTCATACCCAGGTCCTTCGCGCGCTCCTCGGTGCCGGGGGATTCGCGCCCGGTAATGACGCCGGTGGTGATGCCGAACTGGTTGAGCAGTCGCAGGCCTATGCCGTCGAGGGCGTGGAAGGCCTTGAACTCCACCATCTTCCCGTCCCGGCCGGGCAGGTAGTACATCTTGCCGTCGGTCAGGACGCCGTCCACGTCCATCAGGAAGAGCTTTATTTTCTTGGCGCGCGCGGCTGCGTTCTTTGTCATGTGCGTAATTTCCATTTGGCCGCCAGCTCAAGCTCCTGCTTGCGCGAGGCGTAATTTTTCGGGGCCGGCCCGGTGTAGCTGAACAGGTACCAGTTTATGCAGGTCTCCAGCCAGCCGGCCGCCGGAGTGGAGGTCCAGCCAAGGTCCCGCTCGGCTTTGGACACGTCCAGCACGAAATCCCCCCCCATCGTGAACGGGGAGGCCTCGAAGTTGAAGCCGTTCTCTTTGAGCCAGGCGTACTCCGGGTAGAGTATCTCGGCGTCGCGGTGCATGATCCTGGCCGACACCTTCACGAAATCTTCCAGCGTGAGCGCCTGCGAGTCGCCGAAATTGTAGGCCTGGCCGTAGGGCGAGTCGGCGTAGACCAGAGTTTCCAGGGCCCGGGCCAGGTCGCCGGAGAAGATGAAGCGGTTGCGGTGGGAGGCGCCAGGCAGGAACAGCGGGCCGCCGTCGGCCAGGCGCAGCCAGTACGAGTAGGCGCGCAGCGAGGGGTCGTTGGGGCCGATCACCACCGGCGGGCGTACTATGGCGGCCGGAAATTTATTTTCGGTAAAGGCCCCCAGGAAAACCCGCTCCGCGGCGTATTTGCCCAGCCCGTAGGCGTATTTTTCCTTGAGCTGCCCCTTGAGCTGCAGCAGTTCCGTCTGGTTCTCGCGGAAGGGAGAGGTTGCGCCTTCCAGCAGCGGGTATACCGACGCGGAGGAGGTGAAGATATACAGGCCGGTCCTGCCGTTGAAGACGCGCACCGCTTTCTCGGCGTCCTCGGCCGTGTAGCAGATATTGTCTATGATGACGTCCCAGGGCTCCACGGACATGCGCGACAGGTCTATCTCGGCCGTCCGCTCTCCCCGGGCCTGGCGTATATCCAGCGGCAGGCCGTCCACCGGGACGCGCCTGGAGAAAACGGTGACCTCGTTGCCGGCCTTGTGCAGGCGTATGGCGGCTTCTTTGCCGAAGAAGCTGGTGCCGCCGAGTATCAGTATGCGCATAAGGTATTAATAGTATATAAATTTTTCGGCCGGGCTTCTGTTTCCGGGATGAACCGCCGGCAACTGCGGGGCCAGTGGGTTGTTCAGGGTTTTCTTTGCGCCGCGTTAACACAGGTTAACATTGTGCCCATGTGTGGTTTGGAATCTGCGCCATCGCTCCTTGTGTCTGGCCGGTATTGTAAAAAAGGTTAACATAAGTTAATATTCTGTATGGCCCGGGAGTATTATTCATTGCCCGAAGTTGCCGCTTTGCTCGGCATCAGCCGCATCGCGGTGTTCAAGCGGGTTAAAAAGGGCCAGTTGCAGGCCCTGCGCATAGGCCGCAACTGGGCGGTCCCGGCTGCCGCCGTGCCCGTTCCTCCCCCCGCCGCCGCTTTTTCTTCCGTTTCCCCTGCCGCTCCCCCGGTTCCCGCAGTAAAGGACGGGGAGTCCACAGGCGCGGCCGCCGCCGACGCGGAGATGGATTCGATGGGCTGGGATTAAGGTTGCCCGCAGGTGGGTATATAGATATAATCTTGCCATGGCTAATTCTTTTTTTGAGGACTTGAAGGGTATTTTCGACGAGCTTGGCAAGCAGGATCAGGGAGGAAAAATGGAAAAAGATTATATGGGTAAACTGTTGGTGCCGGTGATCCTTGTGGCGGCGGCCGTTATGGGCCTGTCCTCCTTCTTTATCGTTCCCCCCGGCGAGGTTGCCATCAAGACGCGCCTGGGGTCCATAGTCGATTCCTACAGCGAGGGCATGCATTTCAAGATGCCTTTCCTCGAGAGCGTTACCAAGTTCTCCATACAGATACAGCGCGCCGACATCAAGACGCAGGCCTTCTCCAAGGACCTGCAGACGATGAACTCCCACCTCGTCGTGAACCATCGCATACAGAAGGAGACGGCGGTCAGTATTTACCGCAACCTCGGCCCCCGCTACGTCGAGAACATCGTGGACCCGGCGGTGCAGGAGGTCTTCAAGGCCATCGCCGCCCGTTATTCCGCCGAGAAGATCATCTCCGAGCGCAGCCTGCTCGTGGAGGAGATCAACACCGAAGTGAAGGAGCGGCTTAACAAGAAGGAGATCATCGTCACCGATATTTCCGTCACCGATCTGGATTTCACCGACCAGTTCCTGAAGGCCGTGGAGGACAAGCAGGTGGCCGAGCAGCAGGCCAAGATGTCCGAAAAGCTCGTCGAGAAAGCCAAGCGCGACGCGGAGCAGCAGATCGCAAAATCCCGCGGCGAGGCCGAGGCCCTGCGCATGCAGCGCGAGCAGGTTACCCCCGCCCTCATCGAGCTGCGCAAGGTGGACGCCCAGCTTAAGGCCATCGAGAAGTGGAACGGCGTCCTGCCGGGCTACGTCGGAGGCGGAGTGCCTTTTGTCTCGCTCGACGCCAAACGTTGACGGGGCAAGTGTTAAAAGGCCCCCGGCGCAATAGGGCGTAAAGCGCCCGCGCGCCGGGACCAAAGTCCCCCGCCCGGCGGGGGATTTTTGTTAAAATAGTTTTATCCTGGGAGGGACATGATGAAAAAATTGTTTATCGCTTTTTTGCTGATGTTCTTGGCGCTGGCTTACGGCACCGTTAGCGGCGCCGGCCTGCTCTGCGGCAGCGCCTACGCCGCCGACACCATGCCCGACGGCAACGACGATCCCGACGGCGGCGACTCCGACGACAGCGGCAACGGAGGCCCCGACGACAGCAGCGACGACGGCGGCTGCGGCGGCGGCGGTTCTGACGACAGCGGCGGCGGCTCGGACCCGGACGGTTCCGGAGGCGGCACTGATTTCTAAGCCGCACCAGCGCGCTGAAGGGGCCCGGTTTCCGGGCCTCTTCTTTTTTTGCCGTGTTCCCCCTCACATCCCCCAGTCTTTCTTTCGGGCCTGAATTTTTCCCGTCCGCGGTTGCGTCCGCATGGCGGTAAAGGGGTCTGGGAGGTCTAAGGCTGGTTTTTTGGCCTCCTGCCTGCCTCTACCCTTTTATTTTTATAAAAACGCGCCAGCGTTGACTTGTGGCGTTTTTTGAATTATAATTTATAATTAGTCGAACATTGATAAAGTCAATAAACAGGTTAATAAAATGAAAATGCCGATAAAATGCCCTTCTTGCGACGGGCGCCTGATGATTACCGAAGTTTGCTGCTCGGATTGTAAAACCATTGTGCGCGGAGGGTTCGACCTTTCGGAATTTTCAGCCCTGCCAAGGGACGAGGAAAATTTTCTGCGAGTTTTTCTGACAGCGCGCGGCAGCGTGAAGGAAGTAGGCCGTCAGCTCGGAATTTCCTATCCTACCGTAAAGGCCAGGCTGGAAGCCTTGCTGAACGCTCTGGGAATGGGTTCTATGCGCGCAGCCGCCAGGCGGCGCCGGCTGGAAATTCTGGAGCGCCTGGAGCGCGGCGAGATCAAGGCCGGGGAGGCCGTCGGCCAGCTGCGCCGGCTCGAGGAATAGGGGGGGTATGGAATCGGATAAACTGAAGACGCTTGAATTGCTGGAAAACAGGTTGATCTCCGCCGCGGAGGCGCTGGAGTTCCTGGAGGTCATTGATGCGGCGCCAGGCGCGGCCGGCGGCGTCAGTCTTCGCGTGCGTGTTTATGCCCGGGGTCAAGCCGAGCCCAGGGCTAATATTAAGGTGCCTCTGGCTTGGGCCAAGTTCCTGGCCCCGTTCATAGAGGGGAAGATAGCCGGGGACCTGGCGTCCAGGGGGTATGTTCTTGATACCGGCAAGATACACGATGCCGTGCAGGCGGCCAGGCCGGCTGGCCTGGTGGATGTGCGGAATGGCGGGGACAGGGTGGAAATATTCATAGAGTAGCTCCTGCGGTGTTTCACGTGAAAACAATGCCCCGCTAAAAACACCATGAAGCAGGCTTCGGCCCCCAAAGTGAATGCTTTGGGGGTCTTTCCATATATTTGCTATGTTTCACGTGAAAACATTTAGTGCGCCCTCTATTCCTCGGGCACGAGTGGGGGGCGGGTTGCAGAGGGGATGTCTTGCCAGGGTTATCGCCCTGTGTTTTCACGTGAAACGTAGCGGGGGGAATTGACAGGGCACTGGCAAAACTATAGAATAAAGAAGCCCCAATATATAAGGGTGGCTGTTTTCACGTGAAAATAGTGTAACGTTAAGGGAGCATTATGGCTGAAATAGTAGCTGTAGCTAACCAGAAGGGCGGTGTAGGCAAGACTACCACGGCTATCAACCTGGCTGTGGCCCTTGCCGCTTTCGACTATGAGACGCTCTTGATAGACTTCGACCCCCAGAGCAACTCCACTTCGGGCCTTGGGGTGGACATTACCAAGAACAACAAGAATATTTACGACGTGCTCTGCAGCCGCGCCCCGGTGGAGTCGGCTATACACCAGACCTCGGTGGAGTGGCTGGATATTATCCCTACCAGCCACAACCTGGCCGGCGCCGAGATAGAGCTGGTGAGCGAATTTTCCCGCGAATCCGTGTTGAAGCGCTCCCTCGATAAAATAAGGGGGATGTACAAATTCATTATCATAGACTGCCCGCCGTCGCTGGGACTGCTGACCGTGAACGCCCTGAACGCCTCCGACTCCGTTATTACCCCGGTGCAGTGCGAGTATTACGCTATGGAAGGCCTGGCCTATTTCATGAATACCGTGGACAAGATACGCCAGGCCATAAACCCCGGCCTCAAGGTGGACGGGGGGGTTATAACCATGTACGACTCCCGCATCAATCTGGCCAACCAGGTCAGGGAGGAAATAGGCAAGTATTACGGGGACAAACTCTATAAGACCGTTATCCCCCGCAATGTGCGCCTGGCCGAGGCCCCCAGTTACGGCCAGTCCATCTTCGTCTACGATCCCAGCTCTCGCGGCGCCCTGGCCTATAAAGAGCTTACGATCGAGTTCCTCGCCCGGCGCGGGGTGGACGTCTCAAGCTATAAGAAGTCCGACCTCTATGTCAACGAGGAAGAGCTGGAATACGACCTCGGCGGCTGAGGGCCCCTATATATAAGGAGAACATTATGAGGAAAGCTTTAGGAAGGGGCATAGACTCCCTGATAACCAAGGTTCAGAATAACGATATTTCCGGGGACATGGTGCAGAAGATCCCGCTGGGCCGCATAAGGGCCAACCGGTACCAGCCCAGGCGCATTTTCGACGACGCTGCCCTGGCCGAGCTGGCCGAGTCCATTAAGGAACGGGGCCTGCTGCAGCCTATCTCGGTATGGAAGGATCACGGCGACGACCATTACGAGCTGATAGCCGGCGAGCGGCGCCTGCGCGCCTCCAAGCTGGCCGGCCTGGCCGAGATAGACGCCATAGTCAAGCGTGACCTCGACGACGAGCAGAAGCTGGGCCTGTCCCTGATAGAGAATATACAGCGCGAGGACCTCAACGCCGTGGACACCGCCATGGCCTATCGGCAGCTTATGGACGCTTTCGGCGTTTCCCAGGCGGACCTGGCCAAGCGCGTGGGCAAGTCCCGCGCGGCCGTTTCCAACACGCTGCGCCTGCTGGAGCTGGACACCGACATCCGCCAGGGCATACAGTCCGGAGCCATCAGCGAGGGGCATGCCCGCGCGCTGATCTCCATCCCCGATTCCTCCAAGCGCCGGGAGTTCTACCAGCGTATCATGGCCGAGAAGCTGAGCGTGCGCGACGTGGAGAGTTTCGCCCAGGGCTTCCACGCCCAGAAGCCGCGGGCCCAGCGGACCCCCCGCGCCGGCTCGCGCCGCACGCCGGAGGCGGTGGAGCTGGAATCCACTCTTGAAAAGACGCTGGGCACCAAGGTGGAGGTCTGCCCCGGCCCCGGCCCGCAGAACGGCAGGATCGTGATACATTATTTTTCCCTGGACGATCTCGACAGGGTGACACAGATTATAAAAAAGTAACACAGAGGGGGAGTGAAGATGCGCAATTTACTGGCTGCGGCCCTGCTGGCTTACTGCTGCGGCGCCGCCGGCGCCCAGCAGGCCGACGCGGGCAAGGCGCCGGCCTTTTCGGCCGCCGCCGCGGCCTTCGTGCCGGCTTACGTGGCGCCCGAGAAGAATCTGGGCAGGTACTACCTTTACGCCGACGGCGGCTTCCACGCCGACTGGTACGTCGGGTACAACAACTGCTGGATAGTGAAACTGCCGCCGTCCGCTACCGGCGGCTACGCGCGCGCCTTCGTCGGGGCCAAACTGGGGCGGGCCAAGATAAAATCCTGGCCGGGCTCCTGGGATACGGAGCCTATTCCGGGCAAGATCTACATGGCGCTCAACCAGGCGCCCACCTTCAACTCCGACCACACCTATTTCCTGGCCGAGGCGGCCGATCTGCCTCGCGAGCCCCTGCCCAACGACTCGCTCGACGGGGTGGACTCGGCGCGCTGGATCTGGGCCGAGGTGCCGCTGTCCCGCATTTCAGCCGAGAAGGATAATTACCTGGCGCTGTGGTCGTCCTCGCGCTTCTTCACCTCCGCTTCCAGCGCGCCCATCATAGCGGCCGCGATGGGCGCCCCGGGCGAAGAGAACGTCTGGCTGAACCGCTCCATACGCGGCAATTCCCCTACGGGCGCGGGCGTGCTGGAAACGCCCATCTCCGGCATCAAGCCGGCCATGGCCATAAAGCTGGTGCCGCTCAACGAGTACAAAGTTTTCATAAAGGGCTTCGCGGCCGAACTCAGCGCCGGGGAGATAGAAGTTTCCTTCACCGCCATAGGAGAGGACGTGCGTGCCGCCTGGCTGGAAGTCTCCTACGATAAGTTCGACTGGCAGCGGGTGACGCGGTACTTCTACCGGGCACCGTATTTCTGGACTTTCGGCCGAGACGCCATTTCGAGGGACATGTTCTACCTGCGGGCGGCCGCCGTGGACAACCTCGAGAATATCGGTTACTCCAAGGAGATAACCGTGCCGGCCATACCGGCCGCCCCTGCGGCCCCGGCCTCCGAAGGGGAGGAAGGCGGGCAGGCGCCGGAGCCCGGAGAGTAAGGCATGAAAAAATACAATATCGCTGTGGTGGGCGCTTCGGGCATGGTGGGCGGGGAGCTGCTGGGCCTGTTGGAGAGCCGGCGTTTCCCCGTCGCTGAATTCTACGCTTTTAACTCGGGCCGCAAGCCGGCCAGGGTGGTTTTTCGCGGAAAAAAGTACGCCTGCTCCGCCCCTACTTTCGGGGCGCTGCGCAGGGCCGACATCGCTTTTTTCGTTTCCAACGAGGAAGTCTCCGAGAAGTTCGCCCCGGGGCTGGCCGCCGCCGGCGTCTGGTGCGTGGACGATTCTTCGCAGTTCCGCCTGGCCCCTGACGTGCCTCTGGTGATCCCGGAGGTCAACGGCGGGGAACTGAGGTCCTCGCGCCGGCTGATAGCCGGCCCCAACTGCACCCTTACCGGCGCCGCCGTGGCGCTGGCCGGCATACACCGCAAATTCCGCGTGACCGAGCTGCGGGTGGCCACCTACCAGGCCGTGTCGGGCGCCGGCAAAGCCGCCATGCGCTGTCTGGAGGAGGAGCTCAAGGGTTATTTCAGGACCGGCCGCGTTCCCGCTCTGAAGGACCGCAAATTCCCGCATCCCATAGCTTTCAACCTGTTCCCGCAGGTGGGCGGTTTCGACGCCGAAGGGAATACCGGCGAAGAGAACAAGGTAGAGGCGGAACTGAAGAAGATCTGGGGCGACAAAAAACTTAAAATCAGCTGCACCTCGGTGCGCGTGCCGGTGTTGCGCGGCCATTCTCTGGCCGTCTGGTTTAAGACAGCGAAGCCGTGCTCTCCGGCCGTCCTCCGGGCTGAGCTGCGGCGCACCGAAGGCTTGCGCTTCTTCGAGAAGCCGGAGGATTATCCGACGCCGCTGACGCACGGCGACCGCACCGACATCGTTTACGCCGGGCGCCTGCGCCGGGCCAAGACCGCCGCCAACGAGTACCAGCTGTGGATAGTTTCCGACAACCTGTACAAGGGCGCCGCGCTGAACTCGGTGCAGATCGCCGAGCGCATAGTTAAACTCTAAGGGGGGAATATGGGTAAGATACTCGCCGTACTGCTGATAGCCGCTTTTGTCGCGGGCTGCAAAAAGAAAGCGCCAGAGCAGATACCGCAGCCGAAGGCTGAGGCCGCCGCCGTCGCGGCGCCTGCCGCCGAACCGGCCGCCCCGGCCCCGTCGCAGAATCCTCTGACGGCCCCCGGGAATTACCTGAAGACCACCGTCGGTCAGGTGCAGAAGGCCAAGGCCGCCGCCGCGGTTTACGAGGACGCCGCCAAGAACAGGGCCGACGCGCTGGACTCTTCCAAGCTGGGAGGGGAATAATGGACCCGGTTTTTCTTCAGACCTATACCATACCGATCGTCATCGGCGGCGTGGCGCTGGTGATATTCCTGGTCTTCTGGCTGGAGCGCAAACGCCGCAACGACCTGATGGCTCTGGCCGCCTCCATGGGCCTGCGGTTCTCTCCGGAGGGGCCCGACGTTTATTCCCTCGAGGGCACGCAGCTGGAGATGTTCCGGCTTGGCCGCTCGCGCAAGGCCGCCAATATGATAGAGGTCTCCTCCGCCGGCGGGCAGATCCGGGTTTTCGACTACCGCTACACCACCGGCTCGGGGAAACACTCGCAAACCCATAATTTTACCGTGGCGCTGATCGCCTCCGGCGGCAACGTGCCGCAGTTCGACCTGAAACCCGAGACTTTCATGTATAAGATCGGCGAGCTGGTCGGTTTTAAGGACATAGACCTGCCCGCTTTCCCGCTGTTCTCGGAGAAGTACCGCCTGACCGGCCCCGACGAGGCGGCCGTGCACCTGTTCTTCACGCCGCGCCGGGCCGCCTGGTTCGAGTCCCGCCCGGGACTGCGCGTGCAGGGCGCCGCGGGCCACGCGCTGCTCTTCAAGGAAAACCGGCGCCTGCCGGTGGACGACTGGATGACCTTCATAGAGGAGGCCAAGGCTTTCGCCTCCGAAGCGCTTAAATAACCCCCAGCTTCCCCTCCCGCTGCCGCCGGCCCCGCAAGGCCGGCGGTTTTATTTCGGCTCCCGTCTGCGCCGCGGACCTTGGCCGTCCGAAGAGCATGGCTCCTTACGGCACCGCGTAGGCAGGCTTGACAACTAGTTTAGCATCTGCTAAACTACTATACATGAACAAAGCGATGCTGGCCAAGGCCGAGGGTATAGCGGGCATGCTCTCCTGTATCGCGCATCCCTCCCGGCTTATGATAATTTGTATGCTGTTGAAGAGGGAAATGTTCGTGCACGAGCTGATAGAGAAGCTGGGCACGACCAAGGGGAACATCTCGCAGCACCTGCGCGTCCTTGCCGACCGGGGCCTCATCCAGAAGCGCCGCGACGGCAACCGCATCTTCTATAGCATCAAAGACCCAAACCTGGCGGAGCTGATCTCCAGGATCAAGAAGCTCTATTGCCCGAATTTCGACTTTTAGAGTTAACGGAGGAAATATGGACCTTAGCCAGATAAAACCCGCGAAAGTTGTGGATGCCCGCTCTATGGCCTGTCCCGGACCCCTGCTCGAAGCCAAGAAAGGCATAGCCGGCGTGCCGGTGGGCGGCGTGCTGGAGATACAGTCCGGCGACAAGGGCAGCCGCGAGGACATCCCCGCCTGGTGCGGCAAGTCCGGCCACGAGTACATGGGCGTGCTCGAGCGGGACGGCTACGACAGCCTCTTCGTCACCCGCAAGAAGTAAAGTTCCACAAGCGTGGCCCGGCCGGCAGTACGGGCCCGTCGTGCACGGGGTTGCGCACACCGTGCGCCCCCCTCCTCTCTCGGCCTCGGCGCTTACGCAAGCCTCGGCCTCCGAGAGGGCCCGCCGAACCCATACCGCCGGTCGGGCCTGAAAGGCAGGCCCGCATATTTCTCGCTTATGACTCATCGGAAAATATTAATTATTACGACTAATCATAGTTCTTACCCGGGGGCGGACGCGGTGGGGCAGGCCCGGATGGCGTACAGCGCCAATACCTACGTGATACGCGTGCCCGACCCGGTGATGTTCCCGGAAGATTTCTATATGAGGGCCTTCGACAAGGGCATCGGCGGCATCATCATCATGTCCTCCGGCTCCGACTGCCCTTACGAGGGCGCTTATGAGCGGCTTTCAAAGCGCGTGGCCCGCGTTTACGAACAGATGAGAGCCAAGGGGATAGCCCCCAACCGGCTCAAGCTGACCACCATCTGCACCGTCTGCCGCGCGGCCTTCCTTAAAGAGATCTCCGAAATGGAAAAGGCGGTGGCCGCTGTATGAGAGAACTCGAAAAAATAGAAGTGGACACCCTCGTGGTGGGCTCCGGCATAGCCGGGCTGCAGAGCGCGCTGGACCTGGCCGACCAGGGCTTCTCGGTGGCGATAGTGGAAAAAGCGCCGAGCATCGGCGGCAAGATGATCTCGCTGAGCAAGGTGTTCCCCACCCTGGACTGCGCGAGTTGCATCACCACCCCGCGCATGGCCTCGGTCTCGCACCATCCGCGCATCACCACCCTCACCTACAGCACCGTGGACGCCATCCGGCGCGACGGCAAGACCTTCACCGCCTCCGTCACACGCAAGCCGCGCTATATCGACGAGAAGGAATGCATCTCCTGCAAGCGCTGCGAGGAAGTGTGCCCCGTCTTCGTGCCCGACGAGTACGAGGTTGGCCTGGGCGCCAAGAAGACCATCTCCATACCTTTCACCAACGCCATACCGCAGTACCCGGTGATGCACCCCGAGCATTGCATACGCTGCGGCGCCTGCGCGCGCGCCTGCCCCAAGGACTGCATAGAGTTCCTGCAGGAGCCGGCGCCCGTGGAAATAAAGGCCAAGGCCGTAATACTCGCCACCGGCTACGAGACCACGCCGATGACGGCCAAGAAGCAGTACGGCCTGGGGAAACTCCCCAATGTCATTTCACCGATGGCGGCCGAGCGCCTGCTGGCGCCGCACGGCCCTTACGGCCGCGTCCTGCGCCCGTCCGACGGCATGACGCCGGGTTCCATCGCCTACGTGCAGTGCGCCGGCTCCCGCGACAAGAGCATCGGCATCCCCTATTGCTCGCGCGTCTGCTGCATGTACGCCATCAAGCAGGCCATTTTGCTGTCCGGCTCGCTGCCCATAGCCGATATCACCATCTATTACATGGACATCCGCGCTTTCGGCAAGGGCTACGAGCAGTTCTACAATAACGCCCGGGCCATGGGCATCAACTTCGTGAAGGCCAAGGTGGCCCGCATCACCGAGGACGAGAAGCATAACCCCATACTGCGCATAGAGCGCCAGGAGGGGACCTCCGGCCCCGACGAGGTGAAGCACGAGCTCGTGGTGCTGTCGCAGGGGCTGATCCCCGGCCACGACGCCTCCGCTTTCGGCCTCGGCACGGAGAACAACGACTTCGGTTTCGTGAAACTCTCCGACGAGATGGTCTCTTCGGCCGTCACCGCCGGCGCGGGCGTGTTCGCCGCCGGCGTGGTCAAGGGCCCGCGCGACATTCCCGACTCGGTGGTGGACGCCGGCTCGGCCGCCATGGAAGCCGCCAGCTATATGAGGAAACTGTGATGGATGAGAAAACACGGGACGAAGCCTCCAAGGATAATTTCCGGCAGGAGCCGAAGGTCGGGGTATATGTCTGCCATTGCGGCGGCAACATCTCCGACATCATCGACGTGAAAGCGGTGGCCGCGGCGCTGGCCAAGTATCCCGGCGTGGCCGTGGCCCGCGAGTACGCCTTCATGTGCTCTTCCAACGGCCAGGACCTGATCACCGAGGATATCAAGAATCTCGGCATCAACCGCACCGTGGTGGCGGCCTGCTCGCCCAGCCTGCACGAACTCACCTTCCGCAACGTGCTGCAGCGCGCGGGCGTTAACCCGTACCTGCACGAGCATATCAATATCCGCGAGCAGGCCAGCTGGGTGCACAAATTAGACAAGGCGGGCGCCACCGCCAAAGCCATCAAGCTGGCGCAGGCCGGCGTGGAGAAGGTGCTGCGCAAGGACGCGCTCAACGCCATCCGCGTGGCCGCCGAGCAGCGCGTGGCCGTGATAGGCGGCGGCGTGGCCGGCATGCGCGCGGCCCTCTCGGCCGCCGGCAAGGGCCTGGAAGCCGTCATTATAGAGAAAGCGCCGCGCCTGGGCGGCAAGCTGCTGGAGCTGGGGAAAATATACCCTTCCGGAGAGGAGGGGGCCGCGGTGGCGAAGAAACTCGAAACCCTGGTGCTCGCCGAAAAGAAGATAACCGTGCATACCGGCGCGGACATAGACTATGTCAGCGGCTTCGTCGGGAACTTTAAGGTCAATTTCAAGAAGCCAGACGGCTCTTCGCGGCAGGTGAAGGCCGGCGCCATAGTTATGGCCACCGGCTACGAGCATTACAAGCCCGCCCAGGGCGAGTTCGGCTACGGCGAGGACGCCAATGTGGTCACGCTGCCCGAGTTCCTGGCCCTGATGAAGAATTCCCCGGCCGGCAGGCTGGAACTGGCCGGCAGGGAAATAAAGAGCCTCGCGCTGATACACTGCGTGGGCTCGCGCCAGGTGGAAGGGGTGCATAAGCCCCAGGCCGACGGCAAGATCAACGATTACTGCTCCCGCGTCTGCTGCTCCTCCGCTCTCTACGCCGCCAACCAGGTGAAAGAGAGATATCCCGGCGTGCGCATCTACGACGTGTACCGCGACATCCGCACCTACGGCATGCAGCACGAGGAATACTACGACAAGGCCTCCCGGGACGGCGTGCTGTTCTTCCGCCATAACGACACCGACCAGCCCGCGGTGACCTCGGACCGCACCGGCCACACCGTCAAGGTGAAGGACGTGCTGACCTGGGGCGAGGAACTGGAGGTGAAGGCCGACCTGATAGTGCTGGTCACCGGCATGATGCCCGCCGACATCTCCTTGATCAAATCCCAGCTGAAGCTGCCGTCCAGCGCCGACCGCTTCCTGCAGGAAGTGCATTTGAAACTGCGCCCGGTGGAGCTGGCCAACTCCGGCATCTTCGTGGCCGGCACGGCCCAGTACCCGATGGACGTCACCGAGGCCATGGCCTCCGCCGGCACCGCGGCCGCCAAGGCCGCCATTTTGCTGGCCGAGCCGGACATCCCGCTGGAACCTTTCGTCGCCGTGGTGGACGAGGCCAAGTGCACCGGCTGCGGCCTGTGCCCCGCCGAGTGCTCCTACGACGGCGCCCTGATGATGGGCGAGCATAAAGGCAAAAAAGTGGCGATCGTGAACCCGGCGCTGTGCAAAGGCTGCGGCGCCTGCGTGGCGGTCTGCCCGACCCGCGCCATCAACGTGGCCGGCTGGACGCTGGACCAGTTCGACGCGATGGTAGAAGCCATCGCCAAGGAATAATATGGCCGACGCTAAGAAACTCGCCGAACAACTGAAGAAACTTAACGAGCTGCGCGGCCCGGTGCCGCAGGAACTGCGCGACCGTGTGGCCGCGCAGAACAAGGCGCAGCGGGCCATCCTCGACGCGCTGAAAGAGGGCCCCAAGACCGCGCCCGAGCTGGCGGCCGCCGCCGGCCTGCCCCACGACCGGGCCATCTGGTATGTGTCGGCGCTGCGCAAGTACGGCAAAATCGCCGACGTGCCCGGTAAAGGCGACTATCCCAAATACGAGCTGAAGGGAGGGGAAGCGAAATGAAGGTAAACCCCGAGCTCATAGACGAGATAAAGAAATACGGCGCTTTCGACATTTCCGCCTGTTTTAACTGCGGCAACTGCACCGCCGTCTGCCCGCTGTCAAAGGAAGACGCTTCTTTTCCGCGCAAGCTGATCCGTGCGGGCCACGTGGGCATGGAGGAGAAGATAGGCTCCGCCCTGGAGCCCTGGCATTGCTACTACTGCGGCGAATGCTCCGCCACCTGTCCGCGCGAGGCCCAGCCCGGCGAGTACATGATGGCCCTGCGCCGCTACCTCATCGCCAAATACGACATCACCGGCCTGTCCAGGATCTTCTACAAGACCGGCTGGCTGCAGACCTGGCTGGCGCTCGGCATGCTGGGCTTCTTCTACTGGCTCTACGCCTCCTACACCGGGGACTTCGGCGCGCTGGCAGGAAAGATAGAGCTGGCCTTCCCGGTCTATGTCACCATAGCGCTGGGCGGCTACATCATAAACATGTACCGCCACGCTATCGTAAAACCGCTGGGCGGCATAAAGGCGTCGCTCAAGCCGGCGCACGTCTACGAGACCCTGGTGCACGGCTTCACGCAGAAGAACTTCAACGGCTGCGAAGAGACGGACCTGGTGCGTTGGGGAGCGCATCTGCTGGTGATGAGCGGCTATGTGCTGACGCTGCTGATCTCCAACCTGCATTTGCTGTCGCCGCTCGACAAGCATTACGGCGCTTTCCACCCGGTGAGCCTGCTGGTCTGGTACGCGGGCTTCGGCATCCTCGTCGGCGGCGGCCTGATGTCCCTGCGCCGCGTGTTCAGGAGCGCCGAATCCAGCAAGTTCTCTCACCCGAGCGACTGGCTGTTCGTGGTGACGATGTTCCTGATAGGCGCGAGCCTGCTCTTCACCCATTACCTCAACGTGGCCTATGGCCCGGGGGACCCGCTGCTCGCCAAGGTCTACCGTCTGAACATCGCCATAGAGACGGTGTGGATCATCCTCATAGTGCCGTTCACCAAATGGATACACATCTTCTTCAGGCCGCTGGCTGTCTACTTCCAGCACGTTAAAAAGGAGGCTGAGGCCGGCACGGCTTTCAGTTTGTAATGGACAACAACGAAAAGATAGTTTACGTGGCCACGCATTTCAAGGATTCCCCGGAGAAGGCCCTCATCCCCTTCGTACTGGCCAACGCCAGTTACGCCATGGACGTCAACCCCGTGATCATAGTGCAGGGCGAGGGAGTGAACCTGGCCGTGAAAGGCCGGGCCGCCGAGATAGTGCACGCGCCTTTCGACCCGCTGGAAAAACTTTTTAATTCCTACGCAGAGCAGGGCGGCCAGCTGCTGGTTTGCTCCCCGTGCCTTAAAGCCCGCGGCCTCGACGAGAAAGACCTGGTGCCCAACGCCAGGATAGTCGGCGCGGCAAAGGTGATAGAGGAAATAACCTCCGCCAAGACGGTGCTGTCCTACTAAAATGAAAAAAGCCGGAATAATACGCTGTCAGCAGACCGAAGATATCTGCCCGGGGACCACGGACTTCAAGTTCGCGCAGCTGGGCAAGGGCGCTTTCGCCGAAACCGGGCCGGTGGAGATAGCCGCCTTCGTTTCCTGCGGCGGCTGCCCCGGCAAGCGGGCCGTCATCCGCGCCGAGGAGATGGTTTCCCGCGGCGTCGAGGTCATCGCCCTGGCGTCCTGCGTAAAGAACGGCAACCCGCTCTGTTTTCCCTGCCCCCACGCTGACGCGATGAAAGAGGCGATAGTGAAGAAGGTGGGGGACAAAGTAAAGATCCTGGATTACACGCATTAAGGGGACATAACACCTATTTCACGAAATAGGTGTTATGTCCCCGATTTAAGGAGAATTATGGCTGATATCAAAGAACTGGAAGCGCAGGTGGCGGCCCTCAAGGCCGACGTGGAGGTCCTCAAGGCCAACGCCCCCGAGGACAAGCTGAGCATGGTGGTGATGAGCGGCGACATGGACAAGCTCCTGGCCTCTTTCATCATAGCTACCGGTGCGGCCGCGATGTTCGAAAAGGTCGTCATGTTCTTCACCTTCTGGTCCATACCGGCCCTCAAGGACCCCAAGAAGACCGTCTCCAAGGATACCGTCTCCAAGATGTTCGAGCTGATGCTCCCCAACGGCGCAGCCGGGACCAAACTCAGCAAGATGAACATGGGCGGCATGGGCAAGATGATGATAGAGTCCATCATGAAGAAGCACAACGTGATGAGCCTCGAGCAGCTGATAAAGACCGCCGCCGACTCCGGCGTGCAGATCTACGTCTGCCAGATGAGCATGGACCTGATGGGGTACAAGATGGAAGAGATGATAGACTACCCCGCCATGAAGAGCGCCGGCGTGGGCAAGTTCCTCGGCGAGGCCGGCACCAGCAAGTCCACGCTGTTCATATAATTTCGGAAAATTAACGGAGGTTAAATGAAAAAAGTAAAACTGTTAGCTGCGGTTTTCTCTCTGGCCGTTCTGGCCTCTAACGTTCACGCCACCAACGGCGACAACCTCATCGGCGTGGGGCCCACCTCGCGCGCGATGGGCGGTACGGGCATAGCCGCCCCGCAGGACGCCATCAGCGCCATCTTCTCCAATCCGGCCGCGCTCTCGCAGCTGCAGGGCTCGCAGTTCAACTTCGCCGGCACCTACTTCTCTCCCGAGGTTAAAGCCACGGTCGTCTCTCCGGCGCCGGCTTTCGGCGTGGGCAACTGGAGCGGCAAGAGCCAGGACGCGGCTTACGCCGTGCCGGCCATCGGCCTCTCCACCCCGGTCAATGACAAGATGACCTTCGGTATAGCCGCCTACGGCGTGTCCGGCATGGGCGTGGACTACCGCAATAAGGACGTGAACGGCTCCATGAACACCAAGGTGTCCGTGATGAAGTTCGTGCCGGCCCTGTCCTACAAATACGGCGCTTTCTCCTACGGCGCCGGCCTCGACATAGACTACCAGGCCGCCGACTTCGGCAAGGGTCTGTCGCATAACTACGCTCTCGGCCTGCGCCTCGGCGCCGGCTACGAGTACGGCAAGTGGAACTTCGGCCTTACCTACGTCACCCCGCAGAACGTCGAGCATGAGCGCGTCTACGACTTCGACATGGACAGCGACTTTGACGACCTGAAGCTGGAGAACCCCGCCCAGTACGGCGTGGGCGCCTCCTATAAGGGCCTTGACAGGTGGGTGCTTTCCGCCGACGTGAAGTACGTGGACTGGGCCAACGCCGACGGTTACAAGGACTTCGACTGGGAGAGCCAGACCGTATTCGGCCTGGGCGTACAGAACAAGACCACCGACAAGCTGACGTTGCGCGCCGGCTGGAACTACGGCAAGAACCCGCTGAAAAAGCACGATTCTTTCAACGCCGCCGGCAACACCGTGGTGCAGGGATCCACGATGAACAACTTCAACTACGAGTACTTCCGCGTCATCGGTTTCCCCGGCATCGTGGAGCACCACATGACGCTGGGCGCGGGTTACGAGTTCTCGCCCAAGTTCGCCCTGAATGTGGGTTACAAAAAGGCTTTTGCCAAGAGCATCCGCGAAGTTAGCAGCAACGGGATGTATGACATAAAGTCCGAGCTCTCCGAGGACGCCTACGACATCGGCCTCACCTTCAAGTTCTAACAAGAGCCTGAACAAAGAAAGGGCCCCGCGATCGCGGGGCCCTTTCGCTTTATGCGGCCGGCCGCTACCCTATCGCTTCGCGGATCTTGGACAGGAGTTCGTGCAGCAGGAACGGCTTTTCGAAGCAGGCCGCCAGGCCGTAGCGCAGGGCCAGGGCTTCCAGCTCGTCCCGCTGCACTGATCCGGTGATCAGTATGGTCTTTATGCCGCGCGCTGCCTCCATTACCGCCGCGCCGGTGCCGTCCCCCAGTTGAAAATCGGTGATCACGAGGTCGTAAGAGCCGCTCGCGAGCAGGGCGCAACCATCCGCCGCGCCTTCGGCTAGGGTGAGGTGGTAGCCCTCTCCGCCCAGCACCTTGGCGTAGAGTCGCCGCACCTGACTGTCGTCCTCGACTACGAGTATGGTTTTGCCCATATGTCCTCCCGCTGTAGGTGCAGACGCGCGGCCTGTCGGAAAGGTTTAGCCGCTTTCTTAATATAATGACCTCTGGGACTAAACCATACGAGACCGACAGGCGTCAGTATTGATGTGGAAAACTTAATGGAGAACGTTAAAAAGACCGGGCCGGAAGGCCTTGCCGGGACGGACCCGGAAAGCGCCTTTGCCCTGCTCATAGAAGAGCAGCAGCGGCTGGTCTACTCCGTGGCCCTCCGGCTTACCGGCAATACGGCGGCGGCCGAGGACATTACCCAGGAGACTTTCATAGCCGCCTGGCGGCACATTAAGGATTTCCGCGGCGAAAGTTCTTTGAAGACCTGGCTGATGCGGATAGCGGCCAACAAGACCCGCTCCTACTGGCGCTGGAAGCGGCTGCGCTCCTGGGTGGGGCTCTCGGACAAGGGCGAGGATGGTGAGGGGGCGGCCCTCGAGGACCTGCTGCCGGACGATCCCGCCGGCCGCCCGGAGCAGGCGGCGCTGGCGGCCGAACTGGAGCGCCGGGTGCAGTCCGCCATAAACGCTCTGCCTCCCCGCCAGCGTGAAGTGGCCGTGCTGAGGGCGCAGGGGCTGGGCCTGGCGGAGATAGGCGCCGCGCTGGGCATGGCTGAGGGCACAGTGAAAGCCCACTGGTTCGAGGCCAGGAAGAAGCTGGGGGCCTCGCTGGGGGAATATTTATGAACGAAGAGAAAGAGAGCAAGCTTGTTTCGCTGCTGGCGGCGCGCCGCAGCGAAGCCTTCTGGCGCCGCCAGAAGGCGGGCATTCTGCGGGCCGCCGTAGAAGAGCGCGGACCGCGCCGGGCCTGGCTGCTGGCCCCGGCCGCGGCGCTGGCCGCCCTGCTGGTGCTGGTACTGGTCCGCAATCCCAGCCAGCCCGTCCTGGACGAGCCGCAGGCCGTTAGCGCGGCTTTCATCGAGCACCTGGACCTGCTGGACGACATGGACGTGCTGGAAGCCGTACCGGAGGAAGAATTATGAAAAAGCGGTTTTTAAGTTTCTGGCTGGGCCTGGCGCTCACGGCCGCGGCTATGGCCGCGGCGGTAAGCGCGCCGGCCGAAGTCCTGGATAACCTGGATTTCTTCAGCGATTTTGACCTGTTGTACAACCTGGAACTGATAGAAAGCACGGAACTGGAGAGCGGCACGGTGGCCGTTTCCACGGCGCCGGCCGTCTCAACGGCCGCGGCCGTTGTCCTGTTCTCCACCGGAACCGTAACGGCGTCCACCGCCGCCTGGGGGTCTTATGAAAAGCGTTAATTTGCTGCTGCTGGGACTGATCCTGGTTACGGCGCCGGCCGCAATGGGAGAGGATGCGCGGCAGGCCGACAAGCGGGCCGCCTGGGAAAAGCTGCCCGAGGCCGAAAAAAAGCGCGTACTGGCCAACTACGAGAAGTGGAAGGGCATGGAAGAGGGTAAGAAAGAAGAAATAAAGGAAAAGTTCGCCCGCTTCCGCGCCATGCCCAAGGAGAAGCAGGCCGAACTCAGGGCCCGCTGGGCCCGCTTCCAGGCTATGCCGCAGGCGGATCAGAAAAAACTGATGAACAAATTCGGCAAATGGAAAAAACTGTCAAAGGAACGCCGCGAGGAACTGCGCAAGGAATACCGGCGTGATAAATCAATAGAGCGACGCAACGGGCACGGCGGCGCAGGCCGGAATCGCCGTTGACCGGGCTAAACCCTTTTCCGGCCAGCGGAGTCAGTACATAAGAGGCGGAGCGCCGCCCCTGACAAGGAGGAGTTATGAAAACCAAAATAATGATAGTAGCCGCCCTCGGTCTGGTTTCCGTTTTTTTGTCGACGGCCGCCGTAAAAGCCGAGGACGCGGTCAAGGAGCAGGATAAACTGCAGACGCAGGACAAACTGCAGATCCGGGACCGGGAGAAGGTCCAGGACAAACTGCAGACCGGGGAGAAGCTGCAGATAAAAGAGCAGCTCCGCCTCAAGGACGGCGAAGGCGCCGGCGAAGAGAAGAAGACCGGCCTGGACCGGGCCGACGAGGCTGCCGGAGACCATGGCCTCCAGGGCCGCGAGAAGGCCCGCGAGATGCAGGGCGCGGACAAAGCCAAGGGCGACACCGTCAGGGAGATGGCGGAGAACGCCGGCGAAGAGAAGGCCCTGAAGAACCAGGAGAAAGCCGGCGCGAACGGCGAGAAGGCGCTGAAAAAGCAGGAGCGCAAGCAGGAGAAGAAAGAGGTTAAGGAGCAGCGCAAGGAGCAACGGGAGGACCGCAAAGAAATGAGGTCCGAGAAGCGCCAGAGCCGCGGCGGCAACGGCGGCAATGGCGGCGGCAAGCGCGGCCGTTAACAGCGAGGCAAACCGCCGCCCCGGCCGGGGCGGCGGAAAAACGGGGAACAATATGAAAAGACTGATTCTGTCGGCCTTGTTTTTTTTATTCGCCGCCGTCAACGCGGCGGCTTATACCGATACGGGGGCGAAATATACCGCCGGCCCGGACGGTTACGGGGGCGTGAGCGCCTTCGCCGAATGGGGTGACGACGCGTACTACCTGCGCCCTTCCGTCAATACCTACAAGAGCGACCTGGCCGACAGGTTCTCCACTTATTCTTTCGGCGCGGGGCTGGATCGCGAAGCCTGGAGCGCGGGAGCCGAGCTCTCCCTTACCCCGGAGACCGGCGGCTACAAAAATACCGCCCTTTACGCCGACTTCAGCTATAACCTGCTGCGCTCCCCTTCAGAAGATGCCGCGCTGCAGGCCGTCTCCCTGGGCGTGTTCGCCGGGACGACCAGGCATGAGGATACGTACGCCGCCTCCACCGCCACGGTTTCCGTAGGCCGCCGCGGCACCTCTGTCGTCACCCTCACGGACGCTTTTAAGCTCAACCAGACCGACTACGGCGTCACCGCCGCCGTTAAACTTTACGGCGTGCGCGCTAGCGGCCGTTTCACCAAGACCGCCTACGATAAGGACGTTACCGCCGAGGCCCGCGAGCTGCCGCTGGACATCGGCGGCATAGGCACCAGCGGCTTCCCGGACACGGCGGTCTCGGCCCGCCTCGGCGTCCCCGGCCTGCCGCTCTCTCCGACGGCAGGCTACACAAAGACCGCGTATCTGCTGGACCAGCCGGCCTCGGAAAGTTTCAGCCTGGGCCTGTCCGTCGAAGCCGGCCGGGCGGAGATCTCGGCGGGCTGGGAAAATTTGAATCCGGGCGGCGGCGCCGCCAGGAGCGACTATTGGTCGCTGGGCCTCACCCTGTCCTTCTAAACGGCCGGAACTGAAACTTTCCGCCCCCCGGCGCATCTAAATTATCCGGGTAGAAAATCCGGAAAAAATTGGTATATTTCTTTTGGCGCTCCAAACGCCGAAAGGGGGAGACTAAAATGAAAAAACTGATAGTACTGCCGCTGCTCGCGGCAATGTTCGCCGTTCAGCCGCTGTTCGCCGAGGGTATGCCGCTCATCGGGGACGACGCCCCGGCCTTCAAGGCCGTTACTACGCAGGGGCCGATAGACTTCCCGGCCGATTACAAAGGGAAGTGGGTGATATTGTTCAGCCATCCGGCTGACTTTACGCCGGTGTGCACCACCGAGTTCATGACCTTCGCCAGGATGATGCCGGAGTTCAAGGCGCTCAACACCGAGGTGGTGGGGCTGTCCATCGACAGCATCTATAGCCACGTGGCCTGGCTGCGGATGATAAAAGAGAAGATAGAGTATAAGGGTATGAAGAACGTGGAAGTCACGTTCCCGCTTATCGAGGACATAAAGATGGAGGTGGCCAAAAAGTACGGCATGGTGCAGCCGAACGCCTCCGGTACCCAGGCCGTGCGGGCCGTGTTCTTCATCGACCCGGCGGGCAAGATCCGCGCGCTGATATATTACCCGCTCTCGGCGGGCCGCAACTTCGACGAGATCAAGCGCCTGCTGATAGCCATGCAGACCGCCGACAAGTATAAGGTGGCCACGCCGGCCGACTGGCGCCCCGGCGAAGACGTGATAGTGCCTCCGCCCAACTCCTGCGGGGTAGCCAAGACGCGCGTAGATACCCAGAAAGAGAGCGGGATGCACTGCTACGACTGGTTCATGTGCTTCAAGCCGATGCCCAAGGACGAGCCGAAAAAAGACGGGAAATAAACAGCCCGGCTGAAAAAGAAGGCCCCGGGATCCCCGGGGCCTTCTTATATCCTTCTTTCATACTATTGTGTAGAATAGTATGAATATGAAGAACAAACCGCTGGACCGCTTCACCGTCTGCCTGGAGAAGGGGCTGTTGGCCCGCCTCGACGGGATCTCCGCGGAGCGCGGCTACCCCAGCCGCTCACAGGCCATGGCCGATTTCATCCGCCGGGCGATAGTCAAAAAGGACTGGCGCGCCGGCCGCGACTGCGCGGCCACGGTTTCCGTGGTCTACGACCCCGCCGATCCGCGCCCCGGGCGCGGCCTGGAGAAGCTGCTGCGCGCCAGCGCCAGGTACGTGCTCTCCTCCCAGAACCACCAGTTGCGCGGCGGCCGCACCCTCTGCACCGTCACTCTCACCGGCCGCCCCGCCGACCTGCAGCGCCTGGCCGACGCCGTCCGGGCGCTGAAGGGCGTCACGCATGGCGCCTTCTCAATAGTGGCCCCGGTATAAAGTTTAGCCATGAAGACCGCCGCCGCGCTGCTGGCTTTCTTGCTTTGCCCCGCCGTTAAGGCGGCCGATATAGACATTACAGTGGTCACGCCGGCCAGGACGGCGCGCGCCATAGGCGACGTGCCCGGGGCGGTGGAGGTCCTCACCGGCGAACAGCTGCAAAGCGCCCCCGGCGGCACGCTGAACGACAAGCTGGCCGCCCTGATCCCGGGCGCGGCTACCAACAGGGCCAACGGGATATACTCGTATACTTCGGTGCTGACGCTGCGAGGCCTGCCCGCCAACGAGCAGGGCCGCACGCTGATACTGCTCGACGGCGTGCCGGTGAACACCAGCGCCACCGGAGCCGCCAACTGGAACCGCCTCGCGCTGGAGAACGTGGACCGCGTGGAGGTGCTCAAGGGGCCGGCCTCCGCTATCTACGGCTCCAACGCAGCGGCAGGCGTGATCAACATCATCACTAAAAAAAGCGCGCCGGGCTGGCGGCTGGGTTCCGCTTACGGCACTTACAACACCTTGCGCGCCAACGCCGGGGCCGGAGTAAAGCTTAAAGGTCTTTCCTTGTCGGCCGACGGGAGCTACCTGGCCAGCGACGGCTACAATTCCACTCCGGACTATTCCCCCGACCGGCCCTATTCCATTAATAAATACGTCAGGGAGAAGAACGCCGCGGCCAGGGCTTCGCTGGAGCTGGGAAGCGGCACGGCCGAGGCGGCATACTCCCGGACCGAAGGTCTGCGCGGCGAGGGCTATAAGATAAGGACCAACGGCAACAGCCGCCGGTACACAACGGATTCGGCCCGCGCCGCATGGCGGGGCCGTAACGGGGAGGTTTCCTGGCTGGCGCAGGCCCATTACCAGCTCGAGGATTACGAGCGGCAGAGCGAGTCCGCGAAGAGCGGCTATACCAGGGCCGATACGGCCGCCCTGCGCGAAGACGCCGGCGGACAGGCCGCGTTCTCCGCGCCTTTGGCCGGGCTGACCGCAACGCTGGGCGCCGATTATAAGCTCGGCTCGGTGGATGCCACCGACACTTACACGGCGCCCTCCGCGTACGAGGCCAAGAACCGCGGACGGACCGCCCTGTACGCGCCCTACGCGCAGGCCGAGAAACAGTATTACGGCGGCCGTCTTAAACTGCTGGCGGCCCTGCGTTACGACAACGCCGTTTACTTCGGCGGCTATTTCTACAACCCGTCCAACCCCGCCTACGGCGCCGTCAACGGCCCCCAGCGGCGCCATTACTGGGACAGTTTCTCGCCGAAAGCGGCCGCCTCCTGGCGCTACTCGGACCAGGTAGAGCAGTATCTCTCCTACGGCAGGGGTTTCAGGCCGCCGGCGCTGGAGGACATGTGCCTGACCCTGAAAAAGGGAGCCGTGCTGTGGGTGGCCAATCCGGGATTGAAGCCTGAAACGGTGGATACCGCCGAGACGGGTTTCCGGCTGGCGCCGCTGGCCGGGCTGTATATCGAGCCGTCTGCCTACTACACGCTGGGCCGCCATTTTATCTATCCCACCCTGCTCGGCGCCGCGCTGGGTAAAATGCAGAATATAGAAAGGGTGCGTATATACGGCGCGGAGCTGCCGGTGAAATACTACCGCGGCGGGCTGTCGCTGGCGGCGGCCTACGGCTGGTCCGAAAGCGGCATAGAAAAGTACTCGGCCAACCCCGCGCTGGAAGGCAAAACGCTGGTCAATTCCCCGCGCCACACCTTGTCCGCCAACATCGGCGTAAAGACCGCAGCGGCCGACCTGAACCTTGCGTGGACCTACAAATCCAGGCAGTACACGGCCGACAGCAACGGTGCCTGGGTCCGAGGGTATCACAACCTCTCGGCGTCGGCCTCGCGGGCCTTAACCGGGAGCGTCAGGATCAGCCTGTCCGCCGAGAATGTTTTCGACAAGCGCTACCAGGAGAGCTCCGCCGACCTGGCGCCGGGGCGGACCTTGACCCTTTCGGCGGAGGCCGGGTTCTGATGGCAGGCCGCGCGCCGCTCTGGCGTAAGGCGGCCGTGATAGGCAGCCTGTGGGCTGCCTCGGAGATAGTGCTGGGCAGTTTCCTCAAGAACGCGCATATCCCTTTCGCCGGGCTGCTGCTGACCGGCATAGGGGTAGCCATACTGGTGGCGGGCCACCGCCTCTGGCCGGAAAGAGGCCTGCTCTGGCGCGCCGGACTGGTCTGCGCCGCCATGAAATCCATCTCTCCGAGCGCGGTGCTGCTGAGCCCCATGGTGGCCATCTTCGCCGAGGGCGTCTGCGCCGAGCTGGGCGTGCGGCTGCTCGGCGGCAATGCGGCGGGCTACCTGCTCGCCGGCGGCCTGGCTATGAGTTGGGGGCTGCTGCATAAGATCGGGAAGATATATATTTTTTACGGGCCGGAATCGGTGGGCGCCTACGCGCGGGGATTGCGGAAACTGAGAGACTGGCTGGGCAGCCCCGGCGGGATCTGGGAGCCTCTGGCGGCGCTGCTGGCGCTCTATTTACTGGCCGGCGCCTTCGCCGCCGCTATAGGCATGCGGGCGTCGCGCCGGGGCGAGACCGTGCCGGTCAAAGAGCGCGGCTCTGAAATTTTCAGGCCGCGGCCAGGCGCGCCAGCCGGTTATAACTCCGTGCTCATCCTTGCCGCCCATCTGGCCGCGGTGGCGGCGCTGATGGCTTCCGGAAATGTGCGCCTGGAATTAGCAGCCGCGCTCTCGGTCGTCTACGGCCTCCTCTGCGCCATCTTCTACCGCCGCTCTTCGGCGCTGCTGGGCCGGGGCGGGCTCTGGGCCGGGCTTGCGGCGGCCGGAGTGCTGGCCGGCTGGCTGTTGGGCGACTGGGGTTCCGGCCTGCGCATGGCCGCCCGCGCTTTCGCGCTTACGCTGGGTTTCGCCGCGATAGCGCAGGAACTGCTGAATCCCGCCGTGCGGCGCGGCCTGGAGCGCGCGGCGGGGCAGGCTTTCTTCGACACGCTAGAGTACGCTTTCGCCTCGCTGCCGCTGGTGCTGGAGGCGCTGCCATCCGGAAAAGACATGCTGCTGCGTCCCGCGGCCTCGCTGCGTACCGTTATTTCGCGAGCTCCTTGCCTGCTGGAGAGGAAGCGGCGGCGGGTGTATATTATCTCCGGCGGCCTCGGCGCCGGCAAATCCTCTCTGGCCGCCGCCCTGGCCCGGCTGCTGCTGGAAAAAGGGAAAAAGCCGGCCGGTATGATCGCCGAGGGGTTCTGGGCCGGCGGCGTGCGGTCCGGTTTCGACCTGTTGGACCTTTCCGCCTGGGCCAGGACGCCTCTTTGCCGCCGCGGGGCCGGAGGCGGGACGCGCGCGGGGGAATTCGGGTTCTTCGAGGAAGGGCTCGCCGCCGGCCGCGCCGCCCTCGCTGCGAAGAAGACCGCCGGTGCCGCCGCCGTGTTCCTGGACGAAGTAGGTTTCCTGGAATTGGATGGTGGCGGCTGGGCGCCGCAGCTTGCCGCGCTGCTGGGCGAGGACGGCCCGCCCTTGGTGCTGGTGATCCGGGACTACCTGCTGGAAAGAATAATCTCCCACTGGCGCATAAAGCCCGCCGCCGTCTGGACGGTCCCGGGCACCGAGCCCGAAGCGGCCCTCGCCGCGCTGACCGCCCGCGTTGACTAATAGGCCGCAAGTTGTTAGGATGTGGTTATTGGCGTACGCCAATAACTATGCCCCGTCCCAGAAAATGCAGAAAGGTCACCGCCGAACCCCGCGCCTATTATTTTAAACCGCGCGCGGTGCCGCTTTGTGAACTTGAAGAGGTGACGCTGCGGCTGGACGAACTGCAGGCGCTCAAGCACGCAGACTTGAAACGGGGGGACCAGGCCTCCGGGGCCGCGGCCATGAAGGTGTCCAGGCAGACTTTTGGGAACATACTCGCTTCCGCCAGGCGGAAGCTGGCCGACGCCGTAGTTAACGGTAAGGCCCTCAAGATAGAGCCGGCCCCTCCCGCGGACAGGAAAAGCTGATGGAAACAAAAAAACAGCAGCATACCGGGCATAAATCCCACGCGGCCTGCATAGCCTGCGGCCCCGCCAACCCCGTAGGGCTGCGCTTGAAATTCGCGCGCCAGGAGGACGGCTCCGTGCGCGCCGCCGTCTTCTGCCGCAGGGAGATGTCCGGTTATGACGGCTTCCTGCACGGCGGCGTAGCCGCGCTGATGCTCGACAGCGCCATGACCAACTGCCTCTTCTCCATGGGTATCGCCGCCCTGACGGCCGAATTTAACCTTAAGTACAAGGCCCCGGTGATCATAGGCCGGGCGGCTGAAGTAAGCGCCAGCCTGGTTTCCGACCTGGCCCCGCTGTATGTCATGAAAGCCGAGCTTTGCCAGGACGGCCAGCCCAAAGTGCTGGCCGAGGCCAAGTTCCTGAAAAATATCTTCCTTAAGGAGGGAGAATGAAACTGGGTATTGTCATAACGCAGACCGAGCCGGAAAGCGTCTACAACGCGCTGCGGCTGGCACTCTATTCACGCAAGCAGGGCGACGAGGTAAAGGTCTTCCTGTCGGGCCGCGGGGTGGAGATAGACAAGATCGAGGACGCCCGGTTTGACGTTAAGGGCGAGGCCGAAAAACTCCTGGCCGCCGGCGGACGCTTTTTCGCCTGCGGCACCTGCCTGAAGATCCGCAACTCGGGAGGCTCCGAGATCTGCCCGCTGTCCACGCTGAAGGACCATTACGAGATAGTGCGCGACTCCGACAGGCTTATTACGGTCTGAGGGGGGGGGGCAACCTCCCGCTTGACAGGTCCCCGATGTTAATTGTACTATTGAGAATAGTTCTCATTAAGTATGCGCAACCGCAAAGACCATGATCCTGACTGCTGCTGCCGCCGCATCCGCGGCGACGGCCGCCGCATGACGCCGCCGCGCCACGCCGTGCTGGACGCCCTCAGCGAGCGGGGGGAGCATTTGACCGCGGAGGAGGTTTTCAAGAAAGCCTCCCGCCGCTGCCCCAATATCGGCCTGGCCACCGTCTACCGCACGCTGGAGCTGCTGACCGGCCTGGGCCTGGTCAGTAAGTTCGATACCGGCGACGACAAGGCCCGCTATGAGTTCGCCGACCCCGCCGGAGAGAAAGGGCATCATCACCACCTGGTCTGCAGCGGCTGCGGAAAGATAGTCGACTACAAGGATTTTATCGGCGAGGAGATGGAGCTGCTGCACAAGACGGAGCAGGGACTCTCTAAAAAATACGGCTTTAAGATCAAAAGCCATATCATACAGTTCTTCGGCCTCTGTCCGGATTGCGGGCGCTGATTTTTTTTAAGATTCTATTGAGAATACTTCTCATTAACGACCACAAGGAGACACAACATGGCAAAAAAGATAATTCTGGCGGCGGCTTTCATGGTTTTAGGCGCGGTGCTGGCGGCCTTCGGGGCGTATAAGGCGGCGCCGGGACTGATGATCGTTTCCGGCGAGACCGGCCTGGGCTTCGAGGAGAGCGTGGCGGCCCTGGAGAAAAGTATAAAAGGCAACGGCTGGGAGCACGCCGGCACTTCGCGCCTGAGCGACTCGATAGAGAAAAAAGGTTACGGCATAGGCCGCAGGGTGGCCGTGGTCAAGCTCTGCCATCCTAAATACGCGCAGGAGGTGCTGGCCTCTGACCGCTACCTCTCGGCGCTGATGCCCTGTTCGGTGGCCCTGTGGGAGGGAGACGACGGCAAGGTGCGCTACTCCAAGATGAACACCGGCCTTATCGCCCCTGTTTTCGGCGGCACGGTACGGCGGGTGATGGGCGGCAGCGTTGCGGCGGACGAGCACAAGATCCTTTCGGTGTTCTGCGGCGCAGACGCCTGCGGAAAATAAATTTCAGGAGGTACTTATGCCAAACAGGAACGGAACGGGTCCCCTGGGAATGGGGCCGATGAGCGGGAAGGGGGGCGGGCGCTGCGGCGCCGGCCGCGGCAGGGGCGCGGGCATGGGGATGGGGCGGCGCGGCATCTTCCAGGCTCCCGCGGAACCGACGGACGACGACACGCGGTCCATAAAAGAGCGCGTGGCGGAACTTGAGCGGCGCCTTAAAGAGGGAAAGAACTAGCGGAGCAAGTATTTAAGCGGGAGGGGTTAGCCCCCCCCGCCGGTTAAACAGGAGACAAAAATGAAAATCGGCATCACATTGAACGACGACCAGGGGCTGAACAGCGAAGTCTGCGCCCATTTCGGCCAGTGCTCTCACTTCCTCATAGTGGAAGCGGAGGGGGACAAAATAAATAAATCCACGGTAGTGGTCAACGCGGCGGTGCACGGCGGCGGCGGCTGCCAGGCCGTGGGGGAGATCCTCAAGTACGGCATCACGCACGTAATAGCCGGCGGCATGGGCATGGGCGCGCAGAATAAGTTCGCCGCCGCCAATGTGCCGATCTTCGGCTACTGCGGCAAAGCAGGGGACGCCGTGAAGGCGCTGCTGCAGAGCAAGCTGGGCGGCATAGATCCCTGCAAAGACCACGGCCACGACGGCAATTGCGGGCATTAAATGAAACTGGCTGTCGCTAGCGGTAAGGGCGGCACGGGGAAGACCAGCCTGGCCTGCGCTCTGGCTCAGGTGCTGGGGCCCCGCGCCGCGCTGCTGGATTGCGACGTGGAGGAGCCCGACTGCGCGCTTTTCCTGAATCCTGAGATAAAATTCGAAAAGGACTTCACGGTGGAAGTGCCGCGCATAGACCCGCAGAAATGCAGGGGCAGCGGGCGCTGCCAGGAAGTCTGCGAGTACAACGCCATAAAGCTGTTCAACGGCAAGCCCTACCTGTTCGGGCATATGTGCCACTCCTGCGGCGGCTGCGCCATAGCCTGCCCCGAGGGGGCCATCACGGAAATACCGCGCAAGGCCGGTAAGCTGCGGTCGGGCCTGGCCGGCGGGATCTTCTTCGCCGACGGCGTGCTGGACATAGGCGAGGCCAGCCCGGTGCGGCTGATAAAGGCCGTGAAAAAGCTGGCGCCCGACGGCCTTGACGTCATTATAGACTGCCCGCCGGGGACTTCCTGCCCCATGATAGCCTCGGTTACCGGGGCCGACTTCTGCCTGCTGGTCAGCGAGCCCACGCCGTTCGGCCTCAGCGACCTGAAGCTGGCCGTGGAAACCCTGGAAAAGATAAAGGTGCCGCATGCCCTGGCGATAAACCGCGCCGACCTCGGCGACGGGGAGATGGAGGCCTGGTGCGCGCGCAAAGGCCTGCCTATACTGCTCAAGATCCCTTTCGACCGGGAGATAGCCGCCGCCTATTCCCGCGGCCAGACCCTGCTGGAGGCCCGCCCCGAATACCGCCCGGCCCTGCGGTCCATGTTCGAGGCGATAAGGGCGGAGAGGGCCGCATGAAACAGGTACTGATACTCAGCGGCAAGGGCGGCACCGGCAAGACCACCGTGGCCGGAGCTTTCGCGCGGCTGGCGGCGCCCTGCGTTACGGCGGACTGCGACGTGGACGCGGCCGACCTGCATATCACGCTCTCCCCGGAGCCAGCGGAGCGCAAAAAATTTTTCGGCGGGAAAAAAGCCGCCATCGACCCGGCCAGGTGCGACGGCTGCGGCCGCTGCCTGGAGGTGTGCCGCTTCGAAGCCATACTTCCCGGGCCCTTCCGGATAAACGCCAACTACTGCGAGGGCTGCGGGGTCTGCGTCTGGAACTGCCCGGCCGGGGCTATAGATTTCCGGGAAGTGCTGAGCGGTACCTGGGCCGTTTCGCCCTGCCGCTTCGGGACTTTCGCCGGGGCGCGGCTGGAACCGGCCGAGGAGAATTCCGGCAAGCTGGTGGCTCTGATTAAGACCGAGGCGGTGAAGGTCGCCGAAGCCGCCGGGGTGAAGTATCTGATCCTCGACGGCTCCCCCGGCATAGGCTGCCCCGTGCTGGCTTCGCTGGGCGGGGTGGATGCCGTGGTGGTGGTGGCCGAGCCCACCGTTTCCGGCCGGCATGATTTCCTGCGCCTGGCCGAACTGCTGAAAGCGCAGAAGATCCGCGGCTTCCTGCTGGTGAACAAGTGGGACCTGAACGGCGAAGAAACCGCCAGGCTGGAAGCCGCCGCGGCGCAATACGGTTTTCCACTGCTCGGGCGCGTCCCTTTCGACGCCGCGGTAGTGAAAGTGCTCGTTGACCGGAAGACCCTCGGAGAGGAAGGGGGCGGCGAGGCCGCCGCCGCCGTGGAGTTGGCCTGGAACAAGCTGAACCTGGGACTGGAGGCTTAATGGAAGACAGGAAAATGAAGATAGAAGACGCGCTGAAAGAATATGCCGGCCGCCTGAACGACCCGGACGCCTCGGCCAGCGTCACCGGTCCCTGCGGCGACACGATGGAGTTTTATATCAATATCGAAGGGGACAAGATCAGCAAGATAAGGTATCACGCCGAGGGCTGCGGCGTCACGCAGGCCTGCGGGGCCGTGGTTTCATTTTACGCGGACCAGCGCCCGCTGGCCGAGGCGTTCTTCGTCTCTCCGGGGCTGGTGCTCAAGACCCTGGGGCAGGTGCCCGAAGACCATAAGCATTGCGCCATACTGGCCTCCACCGCTTTTTACAGGGCGCTGGCCGATTACCTGATAAAACCCTGATGGAAGTCCGACTTCTCCTGCTCAGCCTGGCCGGCAGCGTGCTCAGCGTCGCGGCCGCCGGTCTATTCCTGGTCTTCCCGGAAAAGACGCGCAGGCAAATGGTGCCTTGCCTGGTCAGCTACGCCACCGGCACTCTGCTGGGCGCGGCCTTCCTGGGCATGCTGCCCAAGGCCTTGGGGATGGGCGCGCCGGCCTTGCCGGTACTGGCCGCCGCGCTTGCCGGGCTGTTCCTCTTCCTGGGCCTGGAGAAGACCCTGCTCTGGCGGCATTGCCACACTGAGAACTGCGAAGTGCATTCCTCGGCCGGCATCATGATAACGGTGGGCGACGCGCTGCACAACTTTATGGACGGCGTGCTGATAGGTTCGGCCATGCTGGTCTCGCCCGCGCTGGCTTTCAGTTCCACCCTGGCGGTGGTGGCGCACGAGATACCGCAGGAGACCGGGGACTTCGCCATAATGCTCTCGGCGGGCTGGTCCGTGAAGAAAGCCATGGCGGCCAATATCGCGGCTTCGCTGGCCACCCTGCCGGGGGCTTTCGGGGCCTATTACCTGCTCGACTCTTTCAGGCCGGCGCTGCCCTATGTGCTGGCCGTCTCCGCGGCAAGTTTTATTTACATAGCGCTCGCAGATTTGATACCGGCCGCGCACCGCCACCCGAAGCAGGGAAAGCCGGCGCTGCAGTTCCTGCTGGGCCTGGCCGGCGTGGGTACCATAGCCATTTTCGTTTTGAAACATTAAGGGAGGGAATATGAAAATATGCGTATCCGCGATGGGCGGTTCCATGGAAGCTAAGGTGAGCGAGCGCTTCGGCCGCGCGCCTTACTTCGTGATAGTGGAGAGCGACGACATGAGCTTCTTGCCGGTGCTTAACGGCGCGGTCAGCATGCAGGGCGGCGCGGGCCCCGAAGCTGTGCGCCAGGCGGCCGAGCACGGCGCCAAAGTTGTGCTGACCGGAGAGCTGGGCGGCAACGCCAAAACGGCTGTTGAAGCCGCCGGCATAAAAGGCGTTACCGGCGTTTCCGGCACCAAGACCGTGCGGGAAGCCGTGGAAGAGTTCCTGGCTAAAAAATGAACTCCTTCAAGTATTGTTATGGCCCGGTGGGATCGTGGCGGCTGGGAGTATCGCTCGGTATAGACCCGGTTTCGCAGCCGGAGAAGATCTGCACCTTCGACTGTACTTATTGTCAGTTGGGAACGCGTGCGGCGCAGGCGGCGCGCCGCCAGGTGTACGTGAGCCCCGCTGACCTGGGGGCGGAACTGGACCTGATAAAAGCCCCGGCAGATTACCTGACTTTTTCGGGACGCGGCGAGCCCACCATGGCGTCCAACCTGCCGGAACTGCTCCTGGAGTGCGGCCACCGCCGGCCGGAAAAGACCGCCATAATCACTAACGCTTCTATGATGTATTCGGAGAAGGTCAGGGAGGAACTGGCCTCCTTCGATTTTGTGCTGGCTAAACTGGACGCCCCGGACAGCGGCCTGTTCGGGAGCATAAACAGGCCCGGCCCCGGCGTATACTTTGAAGAGGTACTGCGCGGCCTGATCCTGTTCTCCAAGGGGCGGCGCGGCCGGCTGGCGATACAGACCATGGTCCTAGCCGCCAATAAAGATCAGGCCAAAGGCCTGGCGCGCCTTTACGCGGATATCGGCCCCGACGAGGTGCAGCTGAACACGCCGCTGCGTCCCTGCGCCGAGCGGCCGCTGCCCAGGGAGGAACTGGAGGCGGTGGCGGCCGCGGTGTCCGCCGAACTGTCGCGGCTCGGGGCCGGCGCCATAAGGATTATAAACGTGTACGGGGAAAAAGCCCCGGAGGTGGAGCCGGTCAGCGCGCCGGACACGCTGCTGCGGCGCGGCAAAACTCGCGGCGGCAAGGAAGGAGGAAAATGAACACGCAGGAAGCCATGAAACAGCAGGGCGAAGAGATCTCCGCCAGGATGAAACTGGTGCGCCGCAAGGTGCTGGTGATGAGCGGCAAGGGCGGGGTGGGCAAGAGCACGGTGGCGGTGAACCTGGCCGCCGCCATGGCCGCAGCCGGCAAGAAGACCGGCCTGCTCGACATAGACCTGCACGGCCCCAACGTGCCGCGGATGCTGGGCATAGACGGCATGCGGCTGGAGTCCGACGGCGAGGACATTCTGCCTTACGCCGCCGCGCCCAACCTGTGGGCCTGCAGCATGGCGCTGCTCGGCGTGGATCCCTCCACGGCGCTCATCTGGCGCGGCCCGCGCAAGACCTCCGCCATCAAGGAGCTGCTCGGCGGAGTTAAATGGGGAACGCTTGATTATCTTTTCCTTGATTCTCCTCCCGGCACCGGCGACGAATCGCTTACCGCTGCCCAGTCCATCCCCGGCCTTACCGGCGCGGTTCTGGTGACCACCCCGCAGGAGGTGGCGCTCGACGACGCACGCCGCAGCGCTTCTTTCGCCGCCAGTATGAAGTTGAGAATACTCGGCGTGGTCGAGAACATGAGCGGTTTCGTCTGCCCAGGCTGCGGCCTGGAGACGCCGGTGTTCAGCAGCGGCGGCGGCGAGAAACTGGCCGCAGAGCTCAAGACCTCGTTCCTCGGCCGTATACCGCTGGACCCGCTGGCCGTCAGCCGGGCCGACGCCGGGCGCACCCTGTTCGATATCGAATCCGGCAAGACCCGCGAGGCCGTGCGGGCCATAGCCGCTAAGTTCGAGGAGGCCTGCGCCGGCCTATGAGCGCGCTCGGCATCAGGCTGTAGGTCGATCCCGGCCAGGCCCGGGCCCTGCAGCACTAAATCGACCGACTCAACGACCTGGTCTTTACCGAGCGCCTCTACCTGCCGGATAACGCAGGGGAGATAGTTTTGACAGGTTAAGGCCGCCTTTTTGTGGCTGACGGTCTCGGCCGTTTCGCTTTTCGCCATCCTGCGCTTTGGCCTGCGCGCCTGAGCGCGGGCGGCGTGTTTCGCCGGCCTCATGGCGCGCTGGCCGTTTTGACCTCCGTCTTAGTAATGTGTTATTATTTCCATAAAGGTAACACATGAACAACAAGCTCGTCAGGTTCGGCGTCTCGCTGGAGGGGGAACTCCTCCGTCGGTTCGACGCCTTTATAGGCGCCGAGGGGTATGATAACCGCTCGCAGGCCATAGCCGGGCTGATCCGCAAGGAGTTCGTCTCCGACTCGTTCGCGCACGGCGGCCCCGTGGCGGGCGCCGTCACCCTGGTGTACGACCACCACAAGCGCGAGGTAGTCAACAAGCTGATGGACATCCAGCACGACCACGGCGGGATCATAATCTCCTCGCAGCACGTGCACCTGGACCACGACAACTGCCTGGAGATCGTGGCCGTGAAGGGCCCCGGCGCCAAGGTGAAGGCCCTGGCCGACGCCCTCAAGTCCGTGAAAGGCGTCAAGCACGCCACGCTCAGTGTGACCTGCTCGGGCAAATAATTTTTTTGCCTTTTGGTGTTACGAATATAGCAATAGTGCCACAAAAGGAACCCGTCATGAACACCGCCGCCCTACTTCCCCTGCTCCTGCTGGCCCTGCCGCCCGTCCGCGCCGCGGCCGAGACCGAGGTCTGGGCCGGGCAGGTGGTGGGCGTGGCGGCCAGGGGGCCGAAAAGCGCGCGAAAAAATCCCGGCTCGGTCAGCGTGGTGGCCAGGCAGGACCTGGAGGCCAAGACCGTGCAGTCGGCCGATCAGGCGCTCAACGCGCTGCCCGGGGTGTTCAACCGCCGGGGCAAGGGGCTGATGGACACTTCCTCGGCGGTGACGCTGCGCGGCGTGCCGGAGCAGAAGCGCACGCTGGTCCTCTTCGACGGCGTCCCCATGAACGACGCTTATACCGGCGTGGTCTCTTTCGGCGGCATGCAGGCCGACGACATAGAGCGCGTCGAAGTGGGGCGCGGGCCCTTCTCCGGTCTTTACGGCGGCAACGCCATGGGCGGGGTGGTGAATTTCGTGCCGCGGCGGCCGCTCAAGCGGGAGCTGACGCTCAAGCTGGGCGGCGGGGGCGCGCTGGGCCCCGGGCCGGCCATGGAACGCATGGCCAAAGGCTACCTCGCCTACGGCGACCGCCTCGGCCGTAAGGTCAGTTTCCTGGGCAGCTACGGCTACAAATACACCTCCGGGTTCCCGGCCGACCTCAACGTGCAGAGCGCCGCTCCCACGGCGGGCCTCTCCGGCTGGGAAGGCACCACCAGCAATACCGGCGCTCCGCGCTACCTGGTAGGCGACAAGGGCGACAACGGCTGGCGGGAAGCAAACTTGGCGCTGCGCGGCTGGTACGACCTCAGCGACGCCGACAAGCTCAGCGTCTCCTTCACGCACACCGACTATTCCTATTTCTACGGCGACCCCCACACTTACCTGCGCGACGCCGCCGGCGCCGAAGTCTGGACCTACGGCAGCGTGAAGGAAGGCACTTTCCTCGGCGGCGGCGGCGGGCGCCTGCAGAACAGCTTCTCCTCCGCCTACGACAGGAAAGGGGAAAGCTATGCGCTGCGGCTCTCGGCGGGCTATATAGATACCCTGAAGAGCTGGTATGTCACGCCGGCTTCGGCTTCGGCGCTGCGCTCCGGCGGCGCCGGAAAAGTGTCCGATACCCCGGCTTCCTCGCTTAATTCCGAGGCCCAGCTGACGCTGCCCGAGGTCCTGCCCCGCCACTCGCTGACCGGGGGGCTTTCCTACCGCTTCTCTGAAGCCGAGACCAGCGAGAACAATCTGGCCGACTGGCGCGACGAGCAGGCGAAAGGGGCGCTGACCTACCGCGCCGGCGGCAAGAACGCGGACGTCGGCGCCTACCTGCAGGACGAGATCCGCCTGCACGACAGTCTCACCGCCTACCTGGCCGCCCGCGGCGACTGGTGGCGCACCTATGACGGCGCAGCGCAGCAGCCCGGCACCGCCGGCTACCCGGTTGCTTACGCCGCCCGCACCGGTTCCGCCTTAAGTCCCAAGGCCTCGCTGGTCTATAACCCGATAGAGAAGACCACCCTGCGCGCCTCTGCCGGCCGCTCTTTCCGCTCGCCCACCGTCTACGAGCTTTACCGCACCTGGACCTCCGGCACCAAGGTCTACCAGGGCAACCCCGACCTGGACCCGGAGACGGTGGACTCCTGGGACGCCGGCGTGGAACAGCGCCCCTGGCAGGGCCTCAAGCTGGGCGCGGTGTATTTCGAGAACCGCATGAAGGACCTGGTGTACAGGCGCACGGTGAACGCCAGCCTGCTGATCTACGAGAACGCCGGAGAGGCCTTCGGAAAGGGCTGGGAGTTCGAGGCGGAACAGGTTTTTGGTACGGCGGGGCGACTGTTCGCCAACCTGACGCTCAACGACGCGGAGATCACCAGAAATCCGGCCAGCGCCGCCAGTGTGGGCAAGCGGCTGCAGGACCTGCCGGAGAAGATGTATTCCTTCGGCGGCGACCTCAAGGCGGGCCGGTTCAGCTTCGGAGCGCTGGGCCGCTACGTGGGTAAGCGCTGGACCTCCGACGCCAACACCGATACGGTGGACGGGGTTTACAGTTCCCGCGACCCGTATTTCACGGCGGAGGCCAGGGCGGGCTGGAGCCCGCTGGAAGGCCTGGAAATCTCGCTGGCCGTGCAGAACCTCTTCGACAAGGTCTATTACGACTACTACCTCGCCCCGGGCCGCAGCTGGTTCGCGGAGCTGGCCTGGAAGCTGTAAAGCATGTTGGCGCCTGAAATTACCAAAGCTTTCTCCGGCGGAACAAGCTTCCTGCTGCGGATGCTGCCCGTCTTCGCGGCCGCCGTCTATGCGGCCAACCTCGCGGGCAGGCTGGGCTGGCTCTCCGGCCTGGCCTGGCTGGCCGGACCGGTGATGCGGCTGGGACGGCTCAGCCCGAACTGCGGGCCCGGCTTCGTCACCAGCATAGTGTCGCCCACGGCGGGCCACGCCCTGCTGGCCGACCTGCGGGTGGCTGGAAAGCTGGACCGGCGCGAACTGACCGTGGCCGCCGTGGTCAATAACCTGCCCGGGGAGATCGCTGCTGGAAAGAGCGTGCTGCCGCTGGCCTTGCCGTTGCTGGGTTTCTTCGGGGCGGCCTATTACGGGGCGCTGCTGGCCGCCGCCGCGCTGAAAGCGCTGCTGATGCTGCTGGCCGGGCGGTTGTTGCTGCCCCGGCGCCCCCGCGCGGCGGCCGCCGCCCTCCGCCCGACGGGCGTGCCGCTGCGCGCTGCGGCCGCGGCCTCGCTCAAACCTTCGCTGCGGACCATGCTCAAGGTGCTCAAGACCATGGTCCCGGCGGCTTACCTCGTCTATTTCCTGCTGGCCGCCGGCTTTTTCGACAAGGCGGCCGGGCCGCTGGCTTTCCTGACCGAATACCTGCCGCTGAACCCGGCCGTGCTGCCGGTGGTGGCGGCCAGGCTGTTGAGCCCGGCCGGCGCTTATACCGTGGCCGGCGGGCTCTATGCCGCCGGCGCGGCCACCGGCTGGGAACTGGTGCTGGCGCTCTTCGCCGGCGCTTTCGCGGCTACCGCCACCAGCCTGCGCTATACCGTGCCGTATTATTTCGGCATCTTCGGCGCCGCCGACGGCACGGCGATAATAGCGGCGTCCCTGGCCTCGCGCCTGGCCGCCTACGGCGCGGTGCTGCTGGCGCTGGTATTCTTTATCTCCTGAGGAGGCCCTATGACTGAAAATCCGCAAACTAAGGACAGTTATCTGGAAGGCCGGCGGCTGGAGTCCGTCGCCAGAAAACAGAATTCTCCCGGCGCCTGGCTGAAGTTCGCGGCGGTCAAGGCCGCCAAGGGCAGCTACGCGCTGGCCGCTATGGGCTTCCTGAACTCCGGTATCTTGGCCGAAGCCGGCGGCGGGGCGCCGGCGGCCGCGGCCTATGAGCGGGGCCTGGCGGTCTGTTTGAAAGGCGGCCTCAAAGAGGTCGCCCTCATTCTTGTTTCAAGGCTAGCGGCCCTGCGCGAACGCGCCGGTGACTTCTCCGGGGCCGCGGCGGCTTATGAAAGTTTTGCTTCCTTCTGCGAGGGCGCCGGTGCTTTTTTCCTGGCCGCGGACGCCGGCGAGCACGCGGCGGAGCTGCGCCTGGCGGCCGGGGAGGAACTCTCCGCCTACACCAAACCGGCGGAATTGTGGCTGCGCAACGCGGAGTACTGGAAAGACAAGAACGCCGGCGACGAGGCCTGGAGCCGCCGTCGGGCGGAGCTCTACCTGGAGGCCGTAAAGAAATGACCGGCGTGCTCTTTCACGGCCCGGAGGTGTTCGACAGCGGCTGGGCGGCGCGCTTCAAGCGCGCCTTCCCGCGCGGCCGCTTCATGCTGGCCGGCACCATGTCGCGCACTGCCCTGCACGACAGCGGCCTGGAAGGGGTGGCGGCGCCGGGGCTTCAGCCTTCGGCCTGCCTGAAACTCCTCGGTAAAAAATGTTCGGCGCTGCTGATCGCCACCGCCAGCAAATCGGAGAAATCCGGCCTGACCTTCGGCGGGCTGGTGACCGGCCGGGCGGGGCTTAAGCTGCCGGTGGTTCAGGCCGAATGCGCCGGTCCCGTCTACGCCGCGCACGCCGGGGCCTGCCCACCGCGCCTCGCGGCCGCGTTGGGCAAACTCGGTTTTTTGAGGACCCGGGCCCCGGAGACGCGTATCGAACTTTGGAACGAGGGCGGCGCGCTCTGCAGACGCCTGACCACCTGCGCGAAAGGGGATTTCATTTTAGTCGACGGCATAGTTGTAGGCCGGGCGAATGGGACGGAAGTCGTCCTGGTGGCGAGGGACAGGGCGATAACGGAGCTGCGCGGCGTCACCGTAAAACCCCACGGCCTGGAGAAAGTGAGGCGCCTCGGCGGCGTGGACCTGGCCGCGGCCAAACTGGCCTCTACCCGCACCCTGCGGCGCGGCGGCCGCGCGCGGATACTGAAAGCCGCCGGCAAAGGCGTGGTCTTTATCGATCATGCGGGTATGCACGTCTACGCGCTGGCTGAAAAGGCGGCGGGAGCGGTCACGGTGGGGGATGACACTACCGCAGTGGCCGGGGATATACTGCGGCGCTACGGCGTCCCGGTGGTGGGGATAGTCGACGGCGACGGCGACGGAATACATCAAGGGGGGAGCCTGGCTCCGGGTTCGGTAGTGCTTACCGTAAAAGCCGATGATAGGGAAGGCCTGCGCGTGCGCCGCCTCATTTTCCGCGGCAGCGGCAGGACTGGGAAAAGTTTCAGCAGGGTAAGGTCGGAAATAGAACACCTGCTGTCGGGCGTATTGTTAGGTCGTCGCCAGGTGATGGAAAGTTGTAAAATATGTTCATGAAGTTCCGGGCCGTTAAAAATGTGCTGTGCCTCGCCTTCGCGGTAGTCGCCGCGGGGGCCTGGGACCTGCATATGCTGGGCCCCGCCCACGAGGCGGGGGAGAGCTGCCAGGTCTGCTCCGTAGCTGGCTCGCCGGAACTCAACGCCGACTGCGGCGGCAGGCTGCTGGTCCGCCCCGACAATTTTGTGCTGAACGAGGCCGCCCTCCCCGGGCTGCCGGCTGAAACTCCATTCATAGCGGCCTTCCTCGGCCGCGCCCCTCCCCGCTAAAAAGGTAGTTGCTGCCTGCAATTAATAACCTGTCCTCCCAAAGGTGCCTGGTACCTTTGGGGGTGTGCGGACATAATTAGAAGGGAGATTTATGAGAAAAATAATAGCTATAGCTTTGGTTTTTGGCGCTTGCGGCCTGGCCGCGGCGCAGGAGGCCGGCACGCCGCCGCAGGGGATGCGCGGTACGGCGGCGAACCTGCCGGACATCAGCGCCTTGGCCAATATAACCGGTTATCTCAGCGACGATAAGAACGACAGCGCCCGCAACGAGCTGGGAGTGAACGAGGTCGAAACGGCCTTCCAGGGCTATATCTACCCTGAAATGCGCGCCGACATCATTCTGGCCATACACAAACACGATGGGGAATATGAAAGCGAGATCTGCGAGGCCAAAGCGAGCTTCCTGAACCTGGCGCCGGGCCTGTCCGGCGAACTGGGCAAGATCCACCTGGACTTCGGGCGCATCAACAAGCTGCACACCCATCACCTGCCGATGGTGGATAAGCCGGCCGTGCTCACGAACTTTTTCGGCGACCACGAACTGGCCGGCCAGGGCGGCACGCTGAAGTACCTGCTGCCGTTCATGCCGTTCTACACGCAGTTGCAGGCCGGCGCCTGGACCATGGCGGCCCATGAGCACGGGGTCACGGCGGATTACCCGGAGGACGTGCTGACCATAACCGGGTCCACGGTCTCTGTGCCTTCGCTGGTGCACGCGGATGAGGACTTCTCTCCGGCCGGGAAAACATACACGGCCCGCCTGAATTCCTCTTTCGAAGTGGCCGACAAGACCGAACTGGAGCTGGGCGTGAGCGGCCTGAAGGGGCGCGGCGCGCATTACGAGGAGCACAAAGATAACGTGGAAGTTACCGGCGCGGACCTCACCCTGCGCCTCTGGCCTTCCGCCTATAAGCGGTTCACCTTCCAGAACGAGTGGATGCACCTTAAGCGCGTGGTGCCGGCCGGTACCCTTCACCGCGACGGCTTCTACTCTTTCCTGAACTACCGCGCGGACAAGTACTGGGACTTCGGCGCGCGCTTCGACTACGCCGAAGGCGCCTGGCCCACGATAAGCTATGAGCGCGCGCTGTCGGCCATGGTTACCCGCCACCTCACCGAAACCTCGTACTGGCGCCTGCAGTACAAGCACCGCAACCTCGACGGCGAGAATGTCAACGAGGGCTGGGTGCAGGTGTCTTTCGGCATAGGCCCGCACAGCCACGAACTGGAGTAAGGCTATCATGAAAATAATAATACTAACCGCCGCCGCGCTGGCCTGCTGGGCCGGCGCCGCGCGCGCGGAAATAAAAGTGGTGACCGCCTCCAGCGACCTTAAGTATATCTGCGAACGGGTGGGTGGCGCGGAGGTGAAGGCGGAGAGCCTGGCCTCCGGAGACCAGGATCTGCACATGGTGGAGCCGCGCCCCAGCCTGGTCTACAAGCTCAAGAAAGCGGACCTGGTGGTGCGCGTGGGGCTGGACCTGGATATGTGGGTGGACAGCCTTATAAACGCGGCCCGCAATAAGCGGCTGTTCTACGGCAAGGAAGGCTATGTGGACGCCTCGGCGGGGGTGCCGCTGCTGGAGAAGCCGGAGGGAAAGGTTGACGCCTCCATGGGCGACATACACATCTACGGCAACCCGCATTACTGGCTGGACCCGGCGAACTCGAAAATAATGGCTGCCAATATCCTGGCCGGCTTCAAGCGGGCCGCTCCTGACAAGGCCGGCGTCTTCGAGGCCAACTACGCCGCCTTCGTGAGGGAGCTGGACGAAAAAATGGCCGGCTGGCAGGCCCGCATGGCGAGATATAAGGGGCTGAAGGTGATAACCTACCACAGTTCCTGGCCCTACTTCGCCAGGCGCTTCGGTCTGGACGTGGCCGGCCACGTGGAGCCAAAGCCGGGCATACCGCCTACCGCTGCGCACCTGGACGGCCTGGTGAAGAAGATGAAGGCTGAGAACATAAAAGTAATACTGACGGAGAGCTACTACCCGCGCAGGGGCCCCGACTTCCTGGCCGGAAAAACGGGCGCGGTCGTGGTCCCCGCGGCGGTCAGCGCCGGAGGGGCGAGGGACGTTAAGACCTACTTCGACGTGTTCGACCGGGTTATCGAGGACCTGGAAAAATCCGCCGGGAATAAATAAGCTAAGCTCCCGGGGCGGCGGGGCCGCCCCGGGGCGCTTTCAAAGGAATTTATGCTCGAAATAATGCTGCCGGCCATAGCCGCGGCCGTGATACTGGTGGGGATACACGCTTACCTGGGCATACACATACTCGCCCGCGGTGTGATCTTTGTGGACCTGGCCCTGGCGCAGATCGCCGCGCTGGGCGCCATCACCGGGGTGCTGTTCGGCCTGCAAATGCATACTACCGGCTCTTACCTGGCGTCGCTCTTGGCCACGTTCCTGGGCGCCGGCGTGTTTGCCCTGACGCGCGGCAAAAAGACCACGGGCGCCATGCAGGAGGCGGCCATCGGCATAGTGTACGTGGTATCGGCGGCGCTGGCCGTAATGGTGCTGGACCGCCTGCCGGGAGAGGCCGAGCATCTAAAAGGGATGCTGGTGGGCAATATCCTGTTCGTCACGTGGCCGCAGGTGGCCAAGACCGCCGTTCTTTACGCCGCGGTGGGTTTGGCCCATTACCTGTTCCGCGCGCGGTTCACGGCCATTTCGTTCTGCCCCGCCTCGGCGGCGGCCGGAGGCCTGGACGTGAAACTGTGGGACTTCCTCTTCTACGCCCTGTTCGGTTTTGTGGTGACGAGTTCGGTGGAACTGGCCGGCGTGCTGCTGGTGTTCACCTTCCTGATAATCCCCGCGGTGTCGGCGGGTCATTTCGCCTCTTCACTGAAAGGGCGCATCTGGCTGGGCTGGGCGATGGGCGTTATAACCAGCCTGGCCGGCATAGCCGCCTCGGCCGCTTATGATCTGCCCACCGGCCCCGCCATAGTCTGCGCCTTCGGTGCGCTGGCGTTGTTGTCTTTCTGCGCGGGCAAGCTGCTGCGACCGCGCGAACCGGCGGCCGCTGACGGGGAGATGGTACAGGCTCCCGATCCCGGCCTGCCGCACTAAATGTTATCATAGTGGTCTGCTCTCCGCCGTAAAGACGGCTGCGGGGACTACCGCCATGGCCATACTAGTCAGCTGCCAGCAACTTTCCAAGAGCTTCGGGGTGCGCCCGCTGTTCGAGGGCCTGTCTTTCGGCCTGTTCGAGGGTGAGCGCACGGGCCTGATAGGGCCCAACGGCACCGGCAAATCCACACTTTTAAAAATACTGGCCGGCCAGGAGACGCCCGACGCGGGCGGCCTGGCGCCGCGCCGCGGCCTGCGCGTGGGCTACCTCGCCCAGCAGGACCGCGTGGAGGACGCCCCGCCCGGCCTGACGGTGCGGCGGCGCCTGGAGCAGGCGCTGGAGGACCTGGGGTTGGAGGCCTACGAGGCGCAGGCTCGCATCGACTCCGGCATGGAGCGGGCCGGCTTCGACGAGCCCGATAAAGAAGTGGCCACGCTCTCTGGCGGCTGGCGCAAGCGCCTGTCCATCCTGGCGCAGACCGTGCGCGAGCCCGACCTGCTGCTCTTCGACGAGCCCACCAACCACCTGGACCTGGAAGGCGTGCTGTGGCTGGAGAAATTCCTGACCGGCCTCACCTTCTCTTTCCTCGTAGTGACCCATGACCGCAATTTCCTCGAGCGCGTCTGCAATCGCGTGATAGAGCTGGACCGCCGCTATCCCGACTGCCATTTCAGCAGCGCCGGCAATTACAGCAAGTTCCTGGAGAACCGGGAGCTTTACCTGGACGCGCAGGCCTCGCGGGAGGACTCGGTGCGCAACATCGTGCGCGGCGAGATAGAGTGGCTGCGCAAAGGCCCGCGCGCCCGCACCACCAAGCAGAAAGCCCGCATAGACCGCGCCGGCAAACTGATAGGCGAGCTGTCGGAACTGGAGTACCGCAACGCGCAGGGCCGCGCCACTACCATAGATTTCACGGCGGGCGACCGCCAGGCCAACCGCCTGGTGAACGCCGTCAACATCAGCAAGACGCTGGGCGGCAGGAAGCTGTTCGGACCGCTGGATCTGGCGCTGCGCCCCGGCGACAAGCTGGGCCTGATAGGCGCCAACGGCAGCGGCAAGACCACGCTGCTCAAGATCCTGGCCGGCCAGGCGCAGCCCGACTCGGGCACGGTAAAGCTGGCCGACGGCCTGCGGGTGGCCGTCTTCGACCAGCACCGCGACCAGTTGAACCTCGACCTGACGCTGCGCCGCGCGCTTTGCCACGCCGGCGAGCACGTGGAGTATAAGGGCAACTTCATTCATATCAACAGCTGGGCCAACCGCTTCCTGTTCCGGCCCGAGCAGCTGGATTTCCCGCTGCGCCGCCTCTCCGGCGGCGAGCAGTCGCGCGTGCTGATAGCGGGGCTGATGCGCACCACGGCCGACCTGCTGCTGCTCGACGAGCCCACCAACGACCTGGACATCCGCTCGCTGGAGGTGCTGGAGAACAGCCTGCGCGACTTCCCCGGCGCCATCGTGCTGGTGACGCATGACCGCTACCTGCTGGACCGGCTCTGCGGCACCATCGTGGGCCTGGACGGCCGCGGCGGCCAGGGCTTCTTCGGCGGGCTGGAGCAGTGGGAGGAGTGGCAGGCCGGGCGCGACGCCCAGGCGGCGGCCAAGACGGCCCCGGCCGAGGCCAAGGCCGCGCCGGCGCTCAGCCATAAAGAGGCCGCGGAACTGCGTAATATAGAAAGTTCCATCAGGGCGGCCGAGAAAAAGGCCGAGGCGGCCGCCGCCGCCCTGGAAGATCCGGCCATAGCCACCGACGCCGGGGAGCTGCACCGCCGGCAGGAAAAACTGGACGCCGAGCGCGCCAAGGTTGAAGCCCTATACGCCCGCTGGGAAGACCTGGAAAGCCGCTCCCGCGGTTAGGCCTCTTCTTGATTGCGGTCCGCTCCGACAAATATTAGAATTGTCCCATGATATCCCCCGCTCTTTGCGTCCTGCTGGCGCTGTTCGCCAGCCCCGCCGTTGCCGCGCCCGGCGCCGTTGAAACTGCCATACGCGGCCTCTACTCCGAAAAAAACGAAGTCAGGGCGGCGGCGCTGCGTACCCTTTCTTCAGTAAAACCGGGTGCGGAGACCAGGCAGGTGCTGGACGGCTTCAGCGCCGAGCTGGCCTGCGCCGCCAAAGAGCCCCGTCCGGCTAAATGCCACGCGCCGGAGTTCGTGCGCGGCGTGCTGCTGGCGGCTGGAGCGCTGGCGAAGAAGGACGATACGCTGCCCTGGGATTTCCTGGTGGGCCTGGCCAGTGGGCGCTCGTCTACGGATGGCTCCTTTTTTCAGGACAAGGACGCTCTCGGGGAGCAGGATTTCAGGGACAACGACTATTATAGCCCGCCGGACGGCGACGGGCAGCGGGCGGAACTACAGAAACTGCTGGATGAAGTCATGAAGGGCGCCGGCATCGTGCCCTCTTGCGACTGGCCGCTGGAGCGGGTGCGGGCGCGAGCGAAGAAGGCGCAGGTTCAAGGCGGGTACCAGGTGTATTCTTATTCCCGGGATTATTCGGGCGCCGGCCTGCAGGAGCAGTACGGCGTGACCTATGCGCAGAACTGGATCTACCGCGGCGAGGAGCGCGCCTACTGCGGGCCAGCTTCGCGCGTCATCTCCTTCGGCAAGGCGGGCCCGCTGGCCGCCGAGATCATAGACCTGTCCGGTGAGGAGCCGGCCTACAGTATAAGCCTCTACGACCTGGCCGGGAAAAAGACGTTGTGCTCCTACGGCGTTAACGTGGATTCCACCGAGGCCGGGGAGCTGTTCGACCTCGGTGAACTTGGCCCGGATAAACTGATAGCGGCCCTGTTCGCGCTGGACAAAGGCTCGTGCCGCCCCCGAAAGCTGAAGGGCTGCCTGTTCACGCCCAATTAACCACTAACATTCCTTGAGCCCGAGCTTCCGGAAGAACCAGATGGCCGGGCACCACCGGGTGAAAGCCGACTGCAGCAGGTTCAGCCCGACGAAGACCGTCAGCCAGTACCAGCGCGGGTCGGCGTAAACCGCCAGGCCCACGCTCAGCAGCACCATCGTTCCCGCCAGCAGCCTCAACGCGTCATTTAATTTCATCTCATCCTCCTGAAAACTAGGGACAGCGCCCTATTTAAAAACTAGGGACAGCGCCCTGTTTTGCCTCGAGAAGTTCTTGTTAAAACGCACTAAATTAATAGGGCGCTGTCCCTAGTTTGTTCCTGGTTTATTCGCCGGTGGCGCCGAGCAGGTCTTCGCGCACTTCCGGCTCGGCCTGCCGGGGCTTCAATTTGTATTCCTGGTCCTTGAAGGCCAGGAAGTAGAGTACGGGTACGGCCACGCGGCTCAAGAGCGTGGCGGCTATCTGGCCGGCTATCAGCGAGATGGCCAGGCCCTGGAAGATGGGGTCGAACAGTATGACGCCCGCCCCGACGATAACGGCCAGCGCCGTCAACAGCATGGGGCGGAAGCGCACCACGCCGGCCTCTATCACGGCCTCCTTGAGCTCCATGCCCTCGCGCACCTTCAGATTGATGAAGTCCACCAAAATGATGGAGTTGCGCACCACGATGCCCGCCGAAGCTATGAAACCTATCATCGACGTGGCGGTGAAGAAGGCGCCCATACCCCAATGGGCCGGGATGATGCCGATGAGCGCCATCGGGATGGCGGCCATGATGATGAACGGCGTGAGGAAGTCCTCGAACCAGGCCACTACGAGGATGTAGATGAGCACCAGCACCATGGCGAAGGCCAGGCCCAGGTCCCGGAACACCTCGTAGGTGATATGCCACTCACCGTCCCACTTGATGGCCGTCTCGGCATTGCTGAGCGGCTGGCGGGTGAAGTACTGCTTCACTTCGGCCCCCCGGGTGGCGGACAACTCGTCTATCTTCTTCTTCAGGTCCAGCACCGCGTACACCGGGCTCTCCGTGCCGCCGGCGATGTCGGCGGTGACATAGGCCACGCGCTGCAGGTTCTTGCGGTAGATGGGCCGGTTCTCCAGGCCGCTCTCGGCCCGCACGAAGCTGGCCATGGGGATGGCCGTGCCGTTGGGCGAGAAGAACTTGATCTCCTTAAGGGTGTTCAGTTCCCGGCGCTTCTCCGGCGAGAGGCGCAGGCGGATGTCCACGGCCTCGTTCTCGTCGTCCACGTGGGCCGAGTCTATGTCGGCGCCGTTGAGGGAGAGGCCGGCGGTCTGAACTATGTCCGCGGCCGCCACGCCGTTAAGCGTGGCCTTCTGCCTGTCCACCAGCAGCCGGGTTATCGGCTGGTCCTCGGGGATGTAGGAGTCGACGTCGACTATGCCCTCCGTATTCTTGAGGATGTTCTTGATCTGCTCGGCCAGCGCGCGCTGGTTCTTGGGGTTGGGGTCGAAGACCTCCACCAGCAGGGTGGCCATGACGGGCGGGCCCGGCGGCACCTCGGCCACCTGCAGCCTGGCGCCGTATTTGTCGGCAATGGCCTTGAGCGGCGGGCGCACGGCCACGGCGATGTCGTGGCTCTGGCGCTTGCGGTCGTGCTTGTCGGAGAGGTTCACCTGTATGTCGGCCTGGTAGGGTTCGCGGCGCAGGAAGTAATGCCGCACCAGGCCGTTGAAGTTGTACGGGGCGCTGGCGCCGGCGTACACCTGCAGGTCGCGCACCTCCGGCACCCCGGCCAGGTAGGCGGCCATTTCGCCCGCGGCGCGCTCGGTGCGCTGCAGCGAGGAGCTCTCGGGCATGTTAATGACCACCTGGAACTCGTTCTTGTTGTCGAAGGGCAGCGTCTTGAAGATGACCAGCCTGAAGGCCACCATGGCCAGCACCACGGCCAGCAGGCCGGCGGTGAACCACAGGAATTTCTTGCCGTTGGCCGGGTTGTAGATGAGCTTCTTCATCAGGCCGCGGTACATCCTGTCGAGAAAGCCCTCGCGTTCGTTATGGCAGTGCTTGAGCGGCCACTTCTCCACCACGCGGGCGTACAGCCACGGCGCGAAGGCGAAAGCCACGCCCAGCGAGAACAGCATGGCCACCGAGGCGCCGATGGGGATGGGGCGCATGTAGGGGCCCATCATGCCGCTGACGAAAGCCATGGGCAGGATGGACGCGATCACGGTCCAAGTGGCGAGTATGGTCGGGTTGCCCACCTCGTCCACGGCGTTGAGGATGTTGCGGTACAGGGAGTTCTTCCTGTTCATCACGCAGTGCCGGTTGATGTTCTCCACCACCACGATGGCGTCGTCGACGAGGATGCCGATGGAGAAGATCAGCGCGAACAGCGTGATGCGGTTGAGGGTATAGCCGTAGAGATAGTAGACCAGCAGCGTGAGGGCCAGCGTGACCGGGATGGCCACCAGCACCACCGCCGCCTCGCGCAGGCCCAGCGTCAGGGCAATCAACAGCGTTACGGAGAGCGTGGCCAGCAGCATGTGGTAGATCAGTTCGTCGCTCTTGGCCTTGGCCGTCTCGCCGTAGTTGCGCGTGACGGTGACGTTGATGCCGTCGGGGATCTCGCGGCCCTTCATGGCCTCCACCTTGGCGAGTATTTCGCGCGAGACCTCGGTGGCGTTGGCGCCGCGGCGCTTGGCCACGGAGAGGGTGACGGCGGGCGAGGCCGCGGCGGCCTTCACGGCCGAGGCCGGGCCCTGCAGCATGGTGACGGAGCGTTCGTCCTCGTCGGGGCCGTCCGTGATCTTGGCCACTTCCGAAAGCTTCACGGGCCGCCCGTCGTAAACGCCCACCACTATGTTGCGCAGGTCGTCGGCGCTGCGGATGAAGGCGTCGGTCTCGGCCAGCAGGCGGGTGTCGCCCTTGTTGTAGTGGCCGGCCGGCAGCGTGGCGTTGGACATCTTGATGATGCCGGCGAGCATGGGCGGCGTCAGGCGGTGGCGGGCAATGGAGGCCGGGTCGAAATGTACTATGAACTGGCGCTTATGGCCGCCTATGATGCGGGTCTCGGAGACGTTGGAGACGGAATTGATCTCGGTCTGGATGCGCGCGGCCGCCCGGCGCAGGGCGTAGCCGTCCCTGCCCTCGCCCCACAGCGTAAGGGCCAGCACGGGCACGTCGTCGATGGCGCGGTATTTTATCAGCGGCTCGCCGGTGCCGCGGGGGAAGATATCCTTATTGTCCAGCGTCTTGGTATAGACCAGGTTGGCCGCGGTCTCGGGGGCGGTGCCCACCTTGAAGCGCACGGTGAACATGGCGAAGTTGGGCTGGGCTATGGAGTAGATGTATTCCACGCCCGGGATCTCCCAGAGCTTGCGCTCGCCCACCTCCACCAGGTGCTTCTCTATCTCGTTGGGCGCGGCGCCGTAGAACGGCACCATGATGTCGAACATGGGCACGTTGATCTGCGGCTCTTCCTCGCGCGGCAGCTTGAACGTGGAGAATACGCCCAGGAGTATGAAGGTGATTATCAATATGGGCGTCAGGCGCGAGCTGATAAAGCCCTCCGCCATTTTGCCCGCCATTCCGTATTTATGTTCGTTGTTCTGCATTGTATGCTCCTAGAACTTGCCGCTTTGAATGTATTCTGTGCAGCTCTTGTCGGTCCGGACAGGGTATGCCTTCGTAGGGGCCCGCCAAGGGTACGCCTTCTCCGGGTACGCTCGGCCACACCGTGGCCTCGCTCTTTCGCTCCGGTTCGGCGCTTAAGCAAGCCTCACCTCCGCGAGGCCCCTCCGAAGGCATACCCTCGGCGGGCCTTGGGATTTTTTATTTAGCTACTCCTAACTTATCCGAGATATCTTTTACGGCGGCGGCGTCCAGGGTTTCGGAGGCCAGCAGGGCCTGGGCTCGGTAGAGGTTCAGTTTGTAAAGGGTCTCGTAGTATCCGGCCTCGGCCTGCAGCAGCGAGGCCTGGGCGCGCAGCACTTCCAGCACGCTCTGGCGGCCCTGGCGGTAGAGGGGGCGGAACAGCTCCAGCGATTTCCTGGCCTTGTCCACGGTCTCCTGGGCCACCGGCAGGCCCTCCCTGGCCGCGGCGTAGTTGCTCAGGGCTTCGGCCAGCTCTATGGAGGCCTGGCGGCGCGCCTCCTGTACACGGCTTTCGGCCATGGCGGCCTCGGCTTTGGCCGCGTCGCGCCTGGCGAACCAGGCGGGGTCGCCTATGGGCATGGTCAGGCGTATGCCCAGCAGTCGGTTGTCCCTGAATTCGGACAGGCTTTCCGAGTTGGTCTCCCAGGCGCCGAAGGCTTCCACCACCGGCAGCACCGAATTCTTCTGCATGGAGGCCGATACTTTGGAGATCTCCGCCATCTTTTCCAGGGCCTTCACGTCCCTGCGGCCGGCCGAGGCCGAGGCGAGGGCCCCGCGGTCCAGGGGGCCGTAGCCGGGATCGCTCAGAGCGCCGGCCGCGCCGGCGCCGCCGGGCAGGCCCACGGCTATGCCGAGCCGCTCGCGCTCCAGCCGCAGCGCGCTGTCCCAGGTTATCTGGTAGCCTTTCAAGGTGGAAAGTATGGCTTCGGCGCCGAAATAGTCCGAGCCCAGCACCATGCCCTTGTCCTTGAGCATCTGGGCGGTTTTCAATTCTTCCTCGGCCGCCCGCACGCTGCCGGCCGCCAGGGCCGCCAGGCGCTCGCGCAGGGCCACGGTCAGCCACTGGTAGGTGGTCTTGAAGGTTATGCCGGCCCGGGCCCGCTCATAGCCGCTGCTGGCCGCTTCTACACCCAAATTCCCCATTTTGGCCGCGTTGGACAGGGCGAAGCCGGTGAAAAGCGGTATCCCGGCCTCTATGCCGGCCATGTAGTTGCGGGCCGGCTCCGGATCGTTGATCGTGGCCATGGAGGCCATGCTGAAGCTGCCCTGCTTCATGGCGGTGGCGAAAGCGTAAACGGGGTCATTGCCGTCCGTGTACATGCCCTTGAGCTTCAGGCCGCCCAGGCGGCTCATTTTGGCCTGGCGCAGGCCGGCCCGGGCCCCGCTTACGCGGTCGGCTTCGGCCTGAACTATGTTGTCGGTCTTGAGCGCCCGGTTTACAGCCTCCTCCAGGGAGAGGTCCGCCTGCGCCAGAGCCAGAGCCGGCGCGGTCAGAGTTATAAGGATTGAAAGTATAAGCTTCATGCTGTCTCCTTTGCCTGCCCATATGAGATGCGGCCAAGGTCAGAAAGTTTCACCCTGGCAATCCCCCGTTAAGTCAATGCCGGCGCCCTTGACAAGTCAAGATATATGCGTATAATATTAGGGCGACGTCGATGCTCCCAATGAGAGGTTTGGTTGTATAGGACTAAGGGCCTACTGCGGCCTGGGGCTTAAGACCTTTGATAAATGTCAACCGGCGACGCAGAATATAGTTGAGGATATATGAACAAGGCGCTGTTGGTAACTTTCGCGGCGATAGCCGCACTGGCTTCCGGGCTGCAGGCCCAGGACGCCTCCCTTGATTCATTCTCCAGGAGCCTGCAGCAGCCCTCCGCCGTTACCGTCCCAGAGGTTTCCGCCCCCGCCGCCGTGGAAATGCCCAACGCCGGCGCCGCCGCCGGCGAGCGCGAGTGGCTGGTGCTGGTCTTCATAAACGGCGTCAACGACCTGGGCATACTCGGTTTCGCCAACAGCGACATAAACGAGATGGAAGCCGTGGGCTCCACCGAGCGCATGTCCGTGGTTGTGGAATATGGCATACTGGGCGAAGACGGCTCTGGCGACCGCAACCTGCAGTTCCAGCGCGGCTCCAGCACCATCTTCGTCACGCGCGACGCGGACGCCAACCGCATAAATTCTCCCGTGGTCTTCACCTCCAACGACGCCGACATGGGCAGCGAGGCCAATCTGGTGCGCTTCGTCAAGCGCGCGCTGCGCAACGGCCACCGCGCCCGCAAGACGGCCCTGGTGGTGTGGAACCACGGCGGCGGCCGCCTGGGCATCTCCTACGACGACGTCAGCAAGAACCATATGGAAGTGGATGCCCTGGGCCGTGCGCTGGGCCAGATCAAGCAGGCCCTGGGCAAGAAGATAGACGTCTTCGCCACCGACGCCTGCCTGATGCAGATGGCCAGCGTGGCCTACGAGTTCCGCGATTCGGCCGAGGTGATAGTGGGCTCCGAGGAAGTCATCCCCGGCAACGGCTATCCCTATACTCCCATACTCACGCAACTGGCCACCAACCCCGGCATGAGCGCCGAGCAGCTGGGCCGGACCATCGTGACCGCCTACGGTGCCAGCTACCCCAGCGACGCCACCCTGTCGGCCATACGTACCTCGGTCCTGGACGGTTTCAAGGACGCGGTGAACAACTGGGTGGGCGCCGTGCGCTCCGACCCGCAGGCCTTCGCTGCCGCCACCGACGCCTCCGTGGTGGACTCGGTTTCCCGCTTCGAATATAAGGATTCTAAAGACCTTATAGATTATTTAGATAAGGTGGAGGCCCGCCTGGCCGACAACCGCGCGGTGAAGGACGCCGGCGCGGCCGTCAGGGAGCAGGTGCGGCGCATGCTGGTGGCCAACGTGGCCAAGCCCGCCCGGGGCAACAAGTATACCGCCGCCAACGGCCTGGCCGTCTACATCCCCGACCTGCGCTACGCCTCGGCCAACTATGAACGCATGGCTTTCGCCGCCGATTCGCTGTGGGACGATTTTCTGCTGGACATGATGAGCGAGAGGCTCAGGTAATATGAAACTCTTAGCCGCCAAAACGCTGCGCCTGGCCGCCCTTACGGCGGGGCTGCTGCTTTGCGGTCTGCCCATCTCGGCGCAGGAGCCGGAGGAGAAGGACGCAACCGAGCGCCTGGCCGCCTATGAAGTTTCCATAGCCAGCGCCGACCCCGCAGCGGCCGTGGCCTACCTCAGGGACGGCGAGGCCCGCGAGCTGGCGGAGGCCGATCCCCGCAAGGCCGCCGCGCTGCTGGGCAAGGCCGAGGCCCTGAAGGACCTGAAAGACCTGATGGCCATGCGCTGGGACGCCGCCCGGGTCAACCAGCTTAACCAGGCCCTGACCATACGCCTGGATGCCGGCAAGCCGCTGGTACGCCTGGGCGTCGGCCCCGAGCCCGAGAAATTGCTGACCTGGCTGAAAAATTACGCGCCCTCCTACAATGAGGAAAAGACGGCCGTGGTGAAAAAGGCCATAAGGCAGTGGGAAGTAGTCTTCGGCACCATGACGGACACCCGCTCTATGAGCTGGGGCCAGGCCAACATGGGCGCCGGCCGCGGCGTTACCGTGACCAAGGCCGCCTGGGAGGCCATGGTGCTGCGCGAGCGCAACGCGGTCATCGAAAATATCATAGCGCAGGACCCCCGGTTCCTGGTCTATAACGACGAGCGCCTGGCCTCGGCGCGGCAGAACAGCACGCTGAATGTGGACGTGAGGAGCTTCATCAACTCCGGCGCGCTGACCCCCGACCAGAAGTCGCAGCTGGCCGGCAAATCCTTCAACGACCAGCTCTACCTGCTGGGCAACATGTTCGACAACAGCAATGTGGCCGTGGACCCCGCCCTGCGTTCCAGGGTGGACGCCGCCCGCTCCTCGCTGCCCCAGGAAGTGCTGCCTTCCGGGCAGCGGCAGGTGCTGGGCACCATGCTCAATACCGCGGTGGCCAGGGAGCTGGCCGGCACGCAGGCCGGCGACAGGGCCCTGGCGGCCTTCCCGGGCGGCCTGCGGATCACCGTGGCGCCCGTGGACGGCGGCTACTCCCGCTACGACGCGGCCACCGGCTCGGTGGTGCTGGATTCCGAGACCATACAGCAGTACATGCGCCTGAAGGGTTATACCGCCTCTTCTGTGATGGGCAATCAGGCGCAGCTCTCCGAGATAGCCAAGTACATGAGCCCGGCCGTGGTTTACGAGGCCGCGCACAAGTCGCAGGCCGACTGGGCCGCCAGCCGCGGCGTCTATATGCCCCGCACGCAGGAGAACGAGATAGAGGCCATGTCGCTGGAAGGCCTGTTCACCACGGAGAAAATGCGCGGGGACCCCGAGTTCAACAGGATCATGACCTCCAGCCGCGATTTCTCTACCTACGCCTCCAAGCGCCTGGATGTGGGCACCGAGTTCGAGATGAACGGCTCGAAGAAATTCGCCACCTCGGTGCGCCAGCGCTACTATGCCGGCCTGCCCTCGCTGGACGCGGCCGCCGGTCAGGTGCTGGGCGCCGTCAGCGATGAACTGGAGCGCCGCGGCTCGATGAGCGCCGCCGACCGGGCCGCCATAGATTCCAACGGCCTGAACCTGGCCGAGACCATGGAGATGTCCCCCGACGAACTGGCCTCCTCCGTGGCCGAAATACAGACCCCCGTTCTTGCTAAAATACAGGGAGACCTGTCCAGGATGGGAGTTTACCGCAGCCGCTACAGCGCCTCTGACAGGCAGACCCGCGGAGCCCTGAAGTCCCTTTCGGCCGGCGGGAGCGAGGCTGCCGGCAGCGCGGCCAAGAACGCGCCGCCGCCTATTATATGAAGAACCTGGTGCTGACCTTAACCATGCTTTCAGTCCTGGCCGCCGCGGCCTGCGCCGGCGCGCAGGCCAAGGGAGACCGGTTCAAGCTTTACGCCATGGACAATAATTATTTCTCCTGCAGCGTGCCCTCAGCCTGGACGCTGGAGCGCAATAAGGAGCAGGACGAGGAATACAGGATCTACGAGGTACAGTTGCTCGCCCCGCAGGCCGCCAAGGCCCCTACCAGTATAACCGTGTCCTATTACGCCAAGGATAACGAGGATTTCAACGGCCACGAGGACTTTGTGAAACGGAATTCCCGCAACGTGGCCGGCGAAACCAAAAGCCCGCGCGAGAATTATCAGCCGGTAAAGAAAACAACGCTGGCCGGCCGCGCCGGCTTCGAGCTCGCCCGCGAGCGCCTGGTTTTTCTGCACCCCAACAGCAAGTCCGACGAGAGCGTGCAGCTGAAAGAGAAACTGTACGTGCTGCCTGCCAAGGCCGGCTTCTACGTGCTGCACTTCAGCGCCGAGAAAGCGGCCTTTACTGCCAACAGCGCCGTCTTCGAGCGGGTGGCTAGATCTTTCAAGGGTCAGCCCTAGGGGCCTGTGTTCGGGCAATAAAAAACCGCGCCACGGCGCGGTTTTTTATTTGGCGGCGGTCCGCGCTATTTCTTCGCTGCCCTCAGCGCCGCAAGGTGCTCCACCAGGGCGGCCGGGTAATCGGTGATGATGGCGTCCACGCCGGCGGCTATCGCCAGGTCCCATTCCTTTCTGGTGTTGATGGTCCAGGGCGCCACCTTGATGCCGGCGGCCTGCGCCTCCTTCACGGCTTCTACGGTGATCCACTTGTAGTTGGGGCTCCAGATGTCCACCTTGGAATTCTTGAGCGCCGGCACTATGTCCACCAGCGACTCGTAGGTCAGCTGCGAGGTGCGGATGGCGGGGGCGAACTTCTTTACCGCCCGCAGGGTGCGCACGTCGAAGGACTGCACCATCACGCGCGCCTCCATGCCGTGCTTTTTCACCACGTCCGTCACCAGGCGGGCGAACTCCTCCGGCGAGGGGGAGAGCGCCGGCTCGTAGGGGAAGATCTTGGTCTCTATATTGAATTCCACCTTGGGGGCGGCCGCGTAGCCGGACTTCTTCACCAACTCGAAAACTTCTTCGAGCGTGGGCATCGGCGTGCCGGGCACCTCTATCTGCTGCGGGAACTTGGGGTTGAGCAGCGTGCCGCAATCGTATTTTTTGAGCTCGGCCAGCGTGAGTTCCCTTATCGCCACGGGCTTGTCCAGTTTGTTCCCGTCGGCGCCCAGGCAGCGCTCCGGCGTGACCTTGGGCTCGTGCGAGACTATCACCACGCCGTCTTTGGTGACGCCCAGGTCGAATTCCAGCACGTCGGCCCCGGCCAGCAGGGCGGCCTCGAAGGCCGGGAGGGTATTCTCGGGCACGGTGCCGCGGCTGCCGCGGTGGCCGTGCACGGCGGGCAGCCGGAGGTCGGCGGCCAGCGCCGGCACAGAGGCCGCTATCAGGGTCAGGAAAAGGATCTTCTTCATGTGTTCTCCTTGGAAAACCGCCGGGTTCAGTAGTTATAGGTTACAACAAAAAACAGGGTTTGATAAAGAGCCGCCCGCCCGTCGGCGGCGCCGGTTTTGCTATTATTGACAAGGCGTATGGAATACTTTGACGCGCATAACCACCTGCAGCTTTACCCCGCGGACGCCGCGCTGGACGCGGCCATGGCCGCCGCCGCGGCGGCCGGGGTGACCGGCATGCTGTGCTGCGGCACCAGCCCCGAGGACTGGGGCCGCGTGCTGGAGATCTCCTGCCGGTACTCCGGCGTCACGCCCTGCTTCGGCCTGCATCCCTGGTTCTCCGGCGAGGACGGCTGGCAGGGCAGGCTGGAGGAATTCCTGCGTCGCTCGCCCGCCGCCTGCGTCGGCGAGATCGGCCTCGACGGGGTGAAGGACCGGCCCGGCCAGCGGGAGGATTTCGCGGCGCAGCTGGAGCTGGCCCGGTCTTTCGGCCGGCCGGCGGTGCTGCACTGCGTGCGCGAGTGGGGCCCGCTGCTGGAAAGTGTGAAGAAGGCCGGGCTGCCGGTCTTCATGCTGCACGGCTACGGCGGCTCGCCGGAACTGGTAAAGGACTTCGCGGCTCTCGGCGGTTACTTCTCTTTCGGCGCGGGGATAGCGGCCCCGGGGCGGGAACGCCTGCGGGCCGCGCTGGCCTCCGTGCCCGCCGACAGGCTGCTGTTCGAGACCGAGGCGCCGGACACGGGCGGTCCCGCCGGCATAACCGCAGTAGTGGAAGCCGCGGCCGCGGCGCTGGGCCGCCCGGCCGAAGAACTCGCGGAACTTAGCGCCGCCAACGGCGGCAGGTTCGCGAAAGGACTGATATGAACGAGGACAGGCTGGCCCGCATCCGGCTGATGCTGGGCGAAGAGAAACTGGAGCGGCTCAAGAAATCTTTTGTAGTGGTGGTGGGCATGGGCGCCGTTGGCAGCTACGCCGTGGAGGGCCTGGCCCGCTCCGGCGTGGGCCGGCTGCGGCTGGTGGATTTCGACGTGATCCGGGCCAGCAACATCAACCGCCAGCTCTACGCGCTGGGCTCTACGCTGGGCCGCCACAAGGCCGACGCCGCTGCCGAGCGGGTGTTGGACATCAACCCGCATTGCCGCGCCGAAAAGATGAACGCCTTCGCCGACGAGAGCACTTTCGAGGCCATACTGGAAGGCAGCCCCGACCTGGTGATAGACGCCATAGACTCGCTGGGGCCGAAGGCCGGCCTGATAGCCGCCGCGGTGAAGCGGGGCCTGCCGCTGATCGCTTCTATGGGCGCTGCGCTGCGCACCGACGCCTCCGCCGTGAGAGTAGGCCCGATAAAGGAGGTGGTAGGCTGCCCGCTGGCGGCTAAGGTGCGAAATTTGCTGCGCAAAAGCGGCACACACCTGGACTTTACCTGCGTCTACTCCACCGAGCCGGTGGGTGAACTGAAGAAGAAACGGCAGGTGGACCCTGAAACCGAATATTTTGAAAAGGGCCGCCGCCGCGCGGCGCTGGGCAGCCTGCCCACGCTCACCGGCATCTTCGGCCTGACCATAGCCAACGCGGCCATACAGCTGCTGGCCGCCGATAAAAAATAAAACCGCCCCGGCTACAGGCCGGGGAGCCAGTCGAGCAGGGCTTTAATGAAACCGGGTGTGGAGAACATGCCGGAGCCGTGGCCTTTGGCTCCGTCCAGGAAATCGGAAAGAAACTTTTTTTCTTTAGCCGCTTCATGCAGGCGCAGGGAGCTCTGCCACGCGTACTGGTCGGTAGGGGCCGCGGCTATCAGCATTTCCGTCCGTATATAAGGCAGGCTGCGCACGCCGGCGTAATCCAGCCCCGGAGAGAGCAGTATCAGCCCGGCCGGCTTTACGGCCCCTTCGGCGGCGGCCTTCATGGACAGGTTGGCGCCTATGCTGGCGCCGCAGAAGACCAGGCGCCCGGGGGCGTAGCCTTTCTCCCGTAGCCACAGGGCGGCGGCTTCTATGTCGCGCCAGGAGGCGGCCCAGTCCGCCCTGGTGAATTTGCGGTAGTTAACCGGCTTGCCGTTGCAGCTGCGGCTGCCGCCGTGGCCGCGCAGGTCCAGCGACAGGTAGCCGTGCGTCCGCTCCGCGGCCGCGGTCTGCAGCGGCCCCCATTCGCTCCTGTTGGAGCCGAGGCCGTGCGTGTTGACCAGTATGTAGGAACCTTTCGCGGGGGCGGAGAATACAGCCTCTATGGCGCAGCCGTCGGCCGTGCGGAAAGTGACCGTGCTCTCGGCCGCCCCGGCCGGAGCGGCCAGCGCCAGGCCGGCCGCCAACAGTAGATAGTTCATGAAACCCCCTAGCGCGGCCCGGCCGCGCTAATCCTTCTCGTGGTGCTTCTTCCAGGTCAGGGCCAGCAGCACTATGGCCAGCACGCAGGAGACCAACAGCAGCTTGAAGCCGCCGTCCCAGCCCCAGCGGTCCACCACGCGGCCTATGCCCACCTCGGCGATGACCGCGCCGAACATGTAGCCGAAGAAACCGGTAAAGCCCGCTGCTGTGCCGGCCGCCTTCTTGGGCACCATGTCCACGGCGCTGACGCCGATGAGCATGACGGGCCCGTAGATCAGGAAGCCGATGACGAACAGCGACAGCGAGTCCACCCAGAAGCGCCCCGCCGGATTCTGCCAGTACACGTAGACGGCGACGGTGACGAACAGCATGTAGATCACCGAGACGGGCCCGCGCCGGCCGTGGAAGAATTTGTCCGACGCCCAGCCGGCCAGCAGCGTGCCGGGGATGCCGGCCCACTCATAGACGAAGAACTGCCACCGCGCCGTGTCCTGCGGGCAGCCTTTCACCGCGGTCAGGTAGGTGGGGGCCCAGTCCAGCACGCCGTAGCGTATCACATAGACGAAGATGTTGGCGATGGCGATGATCCAGAGCGGCTTGTTATTGAGCACGTGCTCGAACAGGATCTCCTTGGCCGTCATCTCGCGCTCCGGGTCGGCCACGCCGGTGTCGGGGTTGTCGCCGGTATGCTCCTCGATGGACGGCAGGCCGCAGCTCTGCGGGGTGTCGCGCAGGAAGGTGGCGATGAGCAGGCCCATGCCGATGGCCATCAGGGCCGGCACGTAGAAGATCAGGTAGAACGGCAATTTTCCGTCGCCGGTGACGGCCGCCAGGCCGGCTATGGCCGCCAGCGCTAGCGCGCCGTTGATGATGGGGCCCACTATGCCGCCGCCCACGTTGTGCGCCAGGTTCCAGAAAGCGAACTTGGTGCCGCGCTCGTCGTCGGAGAACCAGTGCGTCAGCGTGCGCGCGCAAGGGGCCCAGCCCATGCCCTGCGCCCAGCCGTTGACGAACCACAGCGCGAACATGGCCCACAGCGAACCGGCCAGCGTCGGGAACAGCAGGTTCACCGCGCCGGAGAGGATCAGGCCGGTGGCCATGAAGTAGCGCGGGTTGGAGCGGTCCGAAACGTTGCCCATCACGAACTTGCTCAGGCCGTAGGCTATGGCCAGGCCCGTGGCTATCAGGCCCACGTCGCCCTTGGTGAAGCCGTATTCGTTGATCAGGTAGGGTTTGGCCAGCGAGAAGTTCTTGCGCACCAGGTAGAACCCGGCGTAACCGAAGAAGATGGAGAGCATCATCTGCCAGCGCAGCGCCTTGTAGCGGGCGGCGTGGGCTTCCTTGGGCAGGCGCTCTATGTGCGCCGCGGGTTTGTAGATGCTTAAGAGTCCGGAGATCATGTTGTCCTTTATTTTCCAGTTTCGCAGGCGCATTCGGCCTTGTCCTGCTCCTCGCCGCCGCCGAAAGAGAGGATGAGGTTCAGCGCCACGGCCAGTACGGTGCCGAAGGCGATGCCGGCTATGTTGAGGCCGTTGACGGTGAAGCCTTTCACGCCGAGGCCGGTGGCGACGATGATGGAGGAGCCCGCGATGATGAGGTTCTTATGCGAGCAGAAGTCCACCCGGGCGTCCATCCAGATCTTGATTCCCATCACGGCTATCAGGCCGTAGAGTATCACCGTCACGCCGCCCAGCACCGGGGCCGGGATGCTCTGTATGACCGCACCGAACTTGGGGCAGAGGCCGAGCAGCAGGGCTATGCAAGCCGCCGCGATGAAGTTATACACGCTGAAGACGCGGGTGATGGCCATCACGCCCATGTTCTCGGCGTAGGTGGTCTGCGGCGTGCCGCCGCCCAGCGCGGCGACGAAGGTGGCCGCGGCGTCGCCCAGGTAGGCGCGGCCCAGGTGGGGGTTGAGGTCGCGCTTCATGTATCCGCCGATGGCCTCGATATGGCCCTTGTTCTCGGCCACCAGCACCACGAACACCGGCGCTATCACCAAGATGGCCTGCCAGTTGAAAGCGGGCGCGGTGAAAGGCGGCAGGCCTATCCAGGCGGCGCTGCGCACGGCCTCCAGGCTGGCCAGGTCTATGAGGCCCAGCGCGAATGCGAGGGTGTAGCCGGCCACGACGCCGGTGAGTATGGGCAGCAGGCGGATGAACCCCCTGAGGTAGATGGAGACCGACGCGGCCGTGACGAAGGTGACCGCCGCCACCAGCAGGCGGACCGCGTCGTCGCGGGTGGCCAGGCGGAAGTCGGCGTTGAGGAAGTTGGATACCGCCGAAGAGGAGAGGTTGAGGCCGATGATGGCCACCACTGCCCCGGTCACTATGGGCGGCATCAGGCGGTCTATCCAGCCCGATCCATAGCGCACGGTGGCGGCGCCCGCCAGGGCGTACAGCACGGCCGCGCCGGCTATGCCCGAGAGCGCCAGCGGTATGTTCTCGGCCAGGCCGCCGGTGACGGCCAATACGGGGCCGATGAAGGCGAAGGAGGAGCCGAGGTAGCTGGGCACCTTGGCGCGCGTGACGGCTATGAAGATCAGCGTGCCTATGCCGGAGAAGAAAATGGCGGTCTGCGGGTTGAAGCCCATCAGTATGGGGGCCAGCACCGTGGCCCCGAACATGGCCACCACATGCTGCATGCCCATCGGTACCAGGCGGGCCAGCGGCAGCTTGTCCTCAGGGTAATAAATCTTTTGCATGAATCAATAATAATATTAATAGGTCTGCAGCGTAAAGCGGGTTTTACGGCAGGGCGGGCTATATAGTAAACTCTAATTCGGGGTATGAAAAAATTAATTCCGTTGATATTTGCGCTGGCTTGCGCCGCCTGCCTGCCGCCGGCCAAAACTCCTCCTCCGCCTCCGATAAAGACGGCGGCGCCGGCGCGCCTTACCCCCGAGCAGGCTAAGAAAGTGGAGCAGCTGTATTACAAGGCCGTGGGCGCCTACAGCCGCAACGACATGACCGCCGCCAACGCCCACCTCAAAGAGATACTCGTCCTCAATCCTTACCACAAGCCCGCCCTTGAATTGCGGGAAAAAATACGCCTTGCCACCGGGCGCAACTAAGGCCGCCGGGAATATGAAACTCAAACAGTACAGGGAGACCGTGGTAAACGTCGTCCTGGCGCTGTCCCTGCTTATCCTGCTCGTGATCGCCGGCGTCTCGGGCCTTATCCTGGAATCCGAAAAGAATTCGACCTTCGACGCCATGCGCCAGCGCGCGGACCTGTTCGCCGCCAGGGCCGGTGCGGCCCTGTTCCCGCGCACCGATCCCTTCGCGCTCCACTTCCTGGTTAACACGGTCATGCTGGACAAGGCGGTCGGTTCCGCCGCAGTGCACCGACAGGACGGCACCATCCGCTCCCACTCGGACCCGGAAAGGATAGGCGACCGCGACAAGGGCCCGGAGAGCGGGGCGGCCAGGAGCGCCAAGGGCGCGCTCACGCAGGCCTACAAGGACGCCGAGGGCCGCGAAGGTTACTATTTCTCCAGCCCCATAACGGTGGGCCAGCGGCGCCTGGGTACCGTCGCAGTGACGGTGTCCGAGGAGAAGCTGGACGAGCTGCTGGGCCCCATCAGGCAGAAACTGCTCTTCATTTTCCTCGCGGCCCTGGCGGCCATACCGGTGTTGCTGCAGCTGCGCTACCTGCTGCGCGCCGAGCAGCGCTCGGCCGCCATGAAGTCCGCCATGATGCGCACCGTCAGCCACGAGTTCAACAACGCCATCACCGTCATAGACGCCGCGGTGTTCATGCTCAACGAGACCGAGCCGGACAAAAAAAACTCCCGCCGGGCCGGCCTCTACGACACGCTGAAGTTCGAGACCAAGTCGCTGGGCCGCTACGTCAAGAATATTCTCAACGAGGCCAGGATGGAGTCGGGGCGTTTCAAGGTGGAAAAGAAGGAACTGGCGCTGCGCGACCTGGTGTCGCGCGCGGTCAACTCCATGGAAGGCCTGATGCGGCAGAAGAACGTCACTTTCCGCCTGGACATCCCGGGCAAGCCGGTTCCGGTCTTCGCCGACCCGGAAGCCATGTCTCTGGTCATCTCCAATCTGATTGGCAACGCGGTTAAGTACGTGCCGCCCGGCGGCAGCGTGCTGGTGCGGTTGGCAGCGGACCAGGCCAGCCCCGGCAGTGTCTCGTTCTACGTGGAGAACAGCGGACACGGTATAAAGCCGGAAGATATAAAGAAGCTGAAGCAGGAGTTTTACCGCACCGAGGACGCCAAGGCCGCGGCCTCCGGCTTCGGCCTGGGCCTTCGCATCTCCAACGAGATGCTGCAACTGCACGGCAGCGAGCTGGAGATAACCAGCGAGGTGGGCAAGTATTCGGCTTTCTCCTTCACGCTGCCGGCGGCGGAACAGGTCTTGCGGCCCGCCGCCGCGCCCGCGCCCGTTCTCCCGGCGCCGGCGAAGAAGAAGGGGAAAGGCTAGAAGCCAAGCAAATGGCGCAAGGCCAGCAGCGGGCGCCGGAGCGCCAGGCGCGGCCCGGCATAGCGCATAACCTCGCGGACGCGCTCGCGCATGGCCGGCGAGTAGCAGTGGACGGGGCAATCCTTGCAGGCGGGCTTGGGATGCTGCGGGCAGAGCCGCAGCCGTTCGGCGGAGTACTCCAGCAGTTCGCGGCAGCCTGCGCAAAGCGGCCGCCCGCCGTGCGCGGCGCGGCAGTAGAGTTGGAGCATCTTCTCCAGGGTTTCCAGTTCTGCGCGAACGCTGCGCTTCATGCGGCCTCCGTGACTATCTTATAAAACCTGAGGGCGGGGAAAATATATGGCTAACGACAAAAGGCGCGCGCGGCGCGACCGGCACGACTCGGTGATAGAGATCTTCGGCGCGGACGGCCGGCTGGAAGGCACGGGCCGCCTGGCCGATTTCTCGGAGTCCGGAGTCTCTTTCTCTTCGGAAGAGACCTTCCCGAAAGGGGAAAGGGTCAAGGCCCGCCTGCGCTTGCTGCACAAGGGCGTACTGGACGTTACCGGCGAAATAGTCTGGGTGCGCGGCGAGGGCAAGCGGCGCCAGTACGGCGTAAAATTCGACAAAGTGCAGAAGGTCTACCCCACCGGGGAGAAACCCGCGTGGGAGTAGCCCGCGCCGCGGCCGGTCCTCTAGCATTGCCATAACTCAGGCTGTCCGCACAGGACCTCAGCTTTCGTCCGGGATAAACCAGTGTGGTGTCGCAGAAGTCCCTTTGTGTAGGTTGGAAGCCGAGGACTGGCACGGCAACCGCACCGTGGCGCCGTTCCGGCTGGGCAGCATAGAGGCGCCCAGCGATGCCCTGGCCAGCCCCGTGGTCTACCAACCCGGGGTGGACAATTACGACGTGACCCTGCGCGTGGCCGCAAAGAGCGCGTACGTGCTCCGCAAGGTGGAGCTGCTCGACGGGAACGAGGCGGTGCTTGAAACAAGGCCGCTCGCCGCCGAGCAAAGCAGCCAGGACTTCGCCGTAAGGGGGATTCTCTCGGCCGTTACGCTGGGCGTCTACGAGAAGCCATATTACATCCGCGCCGCCGACGCCTCCGGGCAGACCTTGACGCAACGTAAGCTATTTCACGCCGTCGCCAAAGACGCGGTCATGTCCGGCGCCGTCCGGGAGAAATCCTCCCCGGTAATGGACCTGGCCGCGCTGGGCCTGCTGCCCGGCGGCGCTTAAGAAGGTATAGGTAATATTGGATATAGGGCTGCAAAATGGGGTCTTGAAGATTTTGGGTTCGTCTGGTATAAACTAGTGGCGGGGTTTGTAACTTGAGTCACACATCTACGTAACTGCGACTGACGGACAGCTTTTATGCCGTGCGGGTGAGGCAGGGCTTTGTTCGAGTTGTGGGAAAGGAATCTCTATGAAAACTATTGCTATTGCTTTCGCTTGCGTCCTTTGCGCCTCCGGAGCATACGCCCAGGGCCGTAAGAGCCTTAAGGATATAGATAAAGAGCTGAAACAGACCAAGAGCACGGCGACGGCTATGGCGCTGATAGAAAGCATAGCCGAAGCCGTGCCACAGACCGAGGAGGACGTGGCAATACTGGGCCGGTTGATTAATAATCACCCCGACCAGGGACGGAAAGCTTTATCTAATATAAAAGACCCTCGGCTGGCGAAGGCCATAATGCGGGAGTGTGACAGGCAAATATTAAAATTTAAGGCCGACAAAGACAAAGATTGGAAGAGCCTGCCACAAACCCAGCGGCAGGAAAAGCATGCCGCTTTGCTTAACAGTTATGCGCTCGTTTCCACATTGGGGAATCTAAAGAACAAAGAGGCGGTGCCGTACCTTAAGCAATATATAACCAAAGAATATGACGGGGTGTTAAGTTACAGCGCGTCACAGGCGATAGGTAGGATAGCCCCAGATGACCCGGCGGTGTTTAGGGAGCTCTGGGATAAGCAAGGTGTGAGAAGCATCAGTTACAGCGCTTACGGAAAAAGTGTGCTGAAAGAAGCCGCGCAGAAAATGCAGGACCCGAATGTGCCTGAGGTGGAAAAAAACAAAATATTGGGTAAAGCGAAAATATCCTTATTGAGTGGTAAGGATCCTGAAGAGAAGAGACTGATAAAAGATGTCATTTTAAATCATCCAGACCAAAGATTGCGTGGAGAAGCATCAATTGCTGTGGTCCATGCTGTAGCAAATAATCCTGAAGAAAGTGACAAGGATTTTGTTTTCAAATGGGTCAAAAAAGAGAAGTCACTTGCTGTCTGGGACGCTCCATATGTTATGAACATCATTTGGGATGTTCGGTTTATTCCATTATTGCTAGATATGCTGCAAGATCAGTCTGAGTGGATGCCGAGAAAAAATGTGGCGGAATTATTCGGTCGCCGGCAGATTAAGGAATCCCTTCCATTTCTTGAATCATGCGTGGAAAACGACAAGGACGGAAGTGTTCGTGCGGTGTGCCGTGGAAGTTACTACAGAATTACCGGCGTAATGTTGGCAAAATTCCATCCCGACGATGTTAAGTTCTTTGAAGACCAGTTTGTAGCTCCATATTCAATTAATTTCTATTCAAAGCTCAAAGATACCGACCCTGATAAAATATCCCATAACGCCCTGAAACAAGCGTTAGATGAATATAAAAGAACTAAACTCGGAAACGGTAAGGGCAAATGAAAAGATTAAGCGGAATCCTTCTTGTCCTTGCGCTTTCTGGCACAAGCTACGCTTGGTGGTCCGTGGGTGCTGGTGGCGCTTTGCCCTCCACCCATTACCGGATAACCACCAGCGCTATAGAACTTATCCGCGGTACAAACGATTACCCGGACATAACCAAGTTCGCCGGGACAATTATAGGCGCTACGTCAGGCTTTGAGGACGACGCTATCGCACATGGGAAAGACCAGAATCACCCCGATGCAGGGAAGTATAATGGTGGTGACTTTGAAAGATGGTGGCGAGAATCAAAAGCATCTTATAATCGAGCTGAGTTTTTGGGGGAACTTAACGCCTACTACCGCATTGGATCCATGGCCCACTTGGTTGAGGATCATGCGGTGCCCGCACATGCTGCGAATGTTTACCACGGGAATAATCTGCCAATTGTGGGAATTCCGACGAATCCTGATGACCTGGAACACTATGCCGACGGTAACGGCTTGGGGCCAAGGGCGACTGTTACTGCTTGGTACACGGTAAAAGAGCCTCTCACGTATTATTATGATGAGCAGAATATGGCGGGCTCAATAGTTAAAAACACACAAAAGAAGCTACCTAACTGGACTTGGCCTGGGGAGTGGAATGACATCCAGTTCATTTTTAACCGGAGCTATTGGAAGGCTCGCCAGTATTGGTATAAAAACGATTGGCCGCAATACCAATATACCGGCCAGGCCTTTGGCGAATTCGGCGGGAATCTGACCAATACCACGCAGGCAGGCGGGTGGGGCTATTATGGCGGGACCAGCGGCAGTGATTTCTATGAATACGATTTTACAGGCCGTCTACCTGTAACAGACGCCCCGGGGATAGTTCAGGACCAGTTAGACGTGGCCGCCGCATACAGTGCAGGCATGCTGATGGGGGTATCCAAGTCGCTGCCGCCTATCGTCAAAGACCTATCTATTTCAGAGCCCAACCTTGTAGTCGGGCAGCCCGTCGATATCAACTTCACCATCCTGGAGAACCGCACTTCCGCTGCCACCATCTACATAACCGTTGACGGCGAAAATGGCGCGCCGATAATTTCAGCTGAATACAAGACCGGCGTGGATAAAGGCGCTCTTTACGACGTGCCTGACAGCGTGGTTAATGCGCTCCCGTTCGCGCGCACCTTTAGCATCCCCTGGGACGGCAAGATGTCAGGGGATACCGAGCTCGATAGCCGCCCCCACAAGCTTTATGTGCGCGCCAGCGACGCGGACGGCAACTTCTCCGACGCCGCGGTGGTGGAGTTCTTCGTGGACGCGGGCGGCCCCCGGGTCAGCGTGGGCAGCATGATAAGCACTTTTTATGCGGACTTCCAAGGTGTAAACAGGGTCAGCCCCGCCGGCACGAACCCCGCCATGCTGGGGATAGCGGGCGTGGATATGCAGTTGCTGGTGCGGGACGAAAGCTCCGGGGTTAAGAGCATCAAGCTTTCAAAGCTTGAGGCTATTGGCGAT